>NZ_CP114205.1:4460640-5097875 GCF_027497495.1 Streptomyces tubercidicus | reverse complement strand
TGCGTCTGTTCGGCCTCGATCTCACGGTCGCGAACGGAATCCGAAGCGTGATCCGGCGCGTGCGTGGCGTTGTGCGCGGCCACCCAGGCCCCCTTCTCCTGTGCGTAGGGCAGCCGTCAACCGTACGCGAAGCAGGCACCGTGCGCACCTGGTGAAAGGGACAAAGGCGGGCGTCTTTGAACGAATGTTGACTCGGGCTGCTACGTCGGGTGTGCCCGGACGGGCGGGTGTGGCCGGTCCGGGCCCCGAATTCTCACGCCTTGACCGTGGCCAGCCGCTTGCCGTCCAGTGTGTTGACCTCGAAGTGGTCGATGTCGCCGCGGTTGAGGGCCGCTCCGCCCATCGCGTAGAGGGGCTCGCGGTTCCACTTCGCGGGGCTGTCCGGGATGCCGTAGCCGCCCTTGGGGACCGCCCAGGTGGTGAGGGTCTGCCGCTTGCCGTCCTTGCCGACGGCGACCAGGTCGCAGCTCAGCGGCCCCTTGACGTTGGCGAGTTCCAGGACGACCTGGGTGCCCCAGGGCCGGGCGGCCATCGAGACGCCCGCCGAGACCTTGGTGTCGGGGTCGACGGAGGTGACCTTCTCGCCCGCGGCGTACTGGGCCCGGACGGCGTTCGCCAGCGGCGGCGCCGGCGCCTTGCCGCCGTCCCCGTCGCCCTTGAGGGCGAAGGTGGCGAGCGGCCCGCCGACGATCAGTACGACGGCCGCGGCGACCAGGAACAGCCGACGGCGGCCGCGCCTGCGGCGGGTGGCACCGACCTCGCCGAGCAGCCCGTCCAGCACCCGGCGCCCGGGGACGGCCGTGATCGTCTCGGGGGTGGGGGCGGACTGCTGGAACTCGGCGAGCACCGGCGTCAGCGCCATCAGCTCCTCCAGCTCGGCCGCGCACCGTTCACAGCCGACAAGATGCGCCTCGAACCGGTCCGCGTCGGCGGCGTCCAGGACGCCCAGCACATAGGCGCCGACGTCGCTGTGCCGGTCCGGCTGCGTGGGCGGGATCACTCCGTCACTCCTCGTTCCTCAAGCGAGAGCTTCAGGGAGCGCAGCGCGTAGAACACCCGGGACCGCACGGTTCCGGCCGGCACGCGCAGCACCTCCGCTGCCTCGTTGACCGTACGCTCCTTGAAGTACGTCTCCACGAGGGCCTCTCGGTGGGCCTGGCTCAGGTCGCTCAGCGCCTCGGAGATCGTCATCAGGCGCAGTGCGCGGTCGATCACATCGGCGGCGGGCATGGTCTCCAGCGGGGTCGCGTCGACCTCTTGGGGACGGGCCTTCCGGCTGCGGTGCCCGTCGATCACGATCCGCCGGGCGACCGTCACCAGCCAGGGCCGGATCGAGCCGGTCGCCCGCTGGAGCTGGTCGGCGTTGCGCCAGGCGCGCACCAGCGTCTCCTGCACCACGTCCTCGGCACGATGCCGGTCGCCCGCCACCAGCCGCAGGACGAAGGCGAGAAGCGGGCCCGCGTGATCGTCATAGAGGGCTCGCATGAGCTCCTCTTCAGGTGTCGTCCTGTCTGCCACGACGGCATCCTTACGCACTCCAACTCCCGGGTCGATAGCCCAGATCGCCCAAGATCGACGGGGACCCTGCCATGAATCGGACTTGCGGTGAGGAGTACGGACGGGCCGGGCGGGGTGTTCAGCGGCCGGCGGAAAACTTTTCCGCGGCGGTGACGGGAGCCGCGGCGGGGGCGGGACCAGCGGCCGGGGCGGGCCCCGCCGCGGTGCCCCCGGACCGCTCCCGGAGCCCCATCGTCCGCCTCCGGTGCCGCGCCACCCGCTCCCGGTTGCCGCACACTTCGCTGGAGCACCAACGACGGCGGCGGCCCCGCGAGGTGTCCAGGTAGACCAGGGTGCAGCTCTCGCCCTCGCACTGCCGCAGCTGCGCACGGGCCGACGCGTCCGTGAGCAGCCCGATCGCGTCCCTGGCCACGGCTGCCAGCAGTCCGGCGCACTCGGGCGGGCCGGGCAGGGCGCGGGCCAGGGTGCCGTCGGCGGCGCGTACGGCGCGGGGGGCGGGCGGCTGCCCGGCGGCGGCCGCGGAGTTGAGCAGCGCCAGATCGGCCTCGGCCGCCCGGCCCCGCAGCTCGTCGTGCACCACCCGGAGCAGCAGTTCCCGCAGCGCGCGGAAGCCGCCGAGCCAGCGGCCGTCGACACCGTCCAGCGGGGTGCCGTACGGGACCAGGCCCGTGCCGGTCAGCCAGGCCCGCAACTGGTCCGGGCCGGTGAGGCGTTCGGCGGCGGCGCCGTCCGTGGTGGCCGCCAGGTCCAGGCAGATCCGCCCGCAGTCGAACCGCAGCCCGCAAGGCGTCGCCATGTGCCTGTCACTTCCTTAGGCCCAAACGTGTGTGCTCCCAGAGTGCCCCGCCCACGGGCCCGCCGGAACCCTCCGGAGGCGGCCACTCCAGGCCCCCGGCCCCGTAGACACCACGCGTAGACACTCGACGTATACATCTCCTGTATAGTCCGCTGCGCGGCGCTCCGCAGGCCCCCCTCGCCGGTCCGCCGCATGCTGAGGGGCGGGTCCGGTTCCACCGGCCCCGCCCCCGCACCTCGGCACCGCACCCCAGCCCCACCAGGACGAACGCCCCCTCCGGGACGAACGCCCCTCCAGGACGAAGGTCTCCATGTCGCGCAAGTCCCTGCTCATCAACCGCTCCGGCCTCACGCACAAGGTCGGCTACGCGCTCCGCCACCCGGGCCGGATCACCCCGTACGTCAAGCGCAGCACCCGCGACGCCTGGCTGCGCCTCAAGCACCCCGGCCACGTGGCGTACTACCGGGCGGTGATGGCCTCCGACGCCGCCCGCAACCCGGAGGCCGCGGTCGGCAGCCGCAGCCATGAACGCTGGCTGGCGCTGGGCGAGATGCAGTTCAACTACCTGGCCGAGCACGGCCTGGCGCCCGGCCACCGGATGCTGGACATCGGCTGCGGCAATCTGCGCGCCGGCTGGCGCTTCATCGCCTACCTGGACACCGGCAACTACTACGGCATCGACATCTCGCCGGACATCCTGATCTCCGCCAAGCAGACCCTGACGACCTACGAACTCCAGGACAAACTGCCGCACTTGACGATCACGCAGGACCTGAAGCTGGAGTTCCTGCCGTCCGCCCACTTCGACGTCGTCCACGCACACAGCGTCTTCTCGCACTCACCGCTCGACGTCATCGACGAGTGCCTCGCCCATGTCGGCCGGATCCTGGCCCCCGGCGGCTTCTTCGACTTCACCTTCGACCGCACCGAGGGCGCCGAACACCAGGTGCTGCGCGAGGACTTCTACTACCGGACCGAGACCCTGCTCCAGCTGGCCCGCAAGCACGGCCTGGAGGCGCGCTTCATGGACGACTGGGAGAAGCGGCCGCACGGTCAGTCGAAGATCCGGGTGAACAACCCGGCGTAGGGGCGGAGCGGCTCCGGAACGGCGGAGCCCCGGCCTCCGGTCCGGCCGCCGGGCCAGCCTCCGGTCCGGCCGCCGGGCCAGCCCCCGGTCCGGCCGCCGGGCCCGCCCCTACTCCCCGCCGTACTTGTCCGTCTCCGCCCGCGGATCCAACGACAGCCGGTACCCCCGCTTGACCACCGTCTGGATCAGCTTGGGCGCGCCCAGCGCCACGCGCAGCCGGGCCATCGCGGTCTCCACCGCATGCTCGTCGCGGCCCGCGCCGGGCAGCGCCCGCAGCAGGTCCGCACGGGAGACCACCCAGCCGGGACGGCGCGCCAGCGCGCGCAGCAGCGCCATCCCGGCCGGCGGCACCGGCCGCAGCTCCCCGTCCAGCACCACCGCGTGCCCACGGATCTCCAGCCGCCGCCCGGCCACCGGCAACGGCCGCACCCGGCCCGGGAGTTCCCGGCACAGCAGCTGCACCAGCGGCCCGAGCCGGAAGCGCTCCGGCTGCAGCGTGGGCACATCCTCCGCTTGCAGCGGCACCGCCGTCACCGGCCCCACGCACACCGGCAGCACCTCCCCCCGCAGCGCCGCCAGCACCTCCTCCCGGATGCCGCGCTCCCCGGCCCGGCGCAGCAGCGACGCGGCGGCCGGCGCGCTGGTGAAGGTCACCGCGTCCAGCCCGCGCCCGGTCACCGCGTCCAGCAGCCGGTCGACCGGCCCGATGTCCTCCGGCGGCATCCAGCGGTAGACGGGGACGCCGACGACCTCCGCACCGCCCGCCCGCAGCGCCTCCACGAACCCCGGCAGCGGCTCCCCGTGCAGCTGGAGGGCCACCCGCCGCCCGGCGACGCCCTCGGCCAGCAGCCGGTCCAGCACCTCGGCCATCGACTCGGAGGCCGGTGACCACTTCTCGGTCAGCCCGGCGGCCCGGATGGCGCCCCGCACCTTGGGCCCGCGCGCCAGCAGCTCCACCCCGGTCAGCCGGTCCAGCAGCGACTCGCCCAGACCCCAGCCCTCCGCGGCCTCGATCCAGCCGCGGAAGCCGATCGCCGTAGTGGCGATGACGATGTCCGGTACGTGCTCGATCAGATCCCGGGTCACCGCGAGCAGCTCGGTGTCATCGGGCAGCGGCACGATCCGCAGCGCGGGCGCATGCAGCACCTGCGCGCCCCGGCGTTCCAGCAGCGCGCCCAGCTCCTCCGCCCGCCGGGCCGCGGTCACCCCGACGGTGAACCCGTCCAGCGGACGGACGGCCGGACCCGCACCGGCCCCCGCCCCCAATTCCGGTGCCGTCGGCTCCCGCTCACCGCCGTGCTCCTGCTGCTGCTCGTACATGGTCGTCCCGCTCCGCCCAGAGTGGTGTGCTGCCTCGTGCTTCCGTTCCGCCGCGGCTCGGGCGGCACGGAGTGCCAGGGAGCCAGCGTGCCAACGGCACGTGACAGCCCCGGTCCTCCCATATTTCCCCGGAGTTACGACGCTCCGCACGCCCGTCCCGTATGACGGGCCGACGCGGTGCACCCGCAGACGGGCGGGCGGCGCCTCACACCTCCGCGTACACCGGCCGCCGCCCCTCCTCCGCCGGAGCCGCCTCCACCGCCCGCGCCGTACGCCGCGCCCGGCCCGCAGGCCGCAGGTATACGGCCCAGGTCACCGCCCCGCACACCACATAGCAGCCGAGGAACGACACGAACGCCGGCGTCCCCGACCCCGCCACCAGGAACGACTGCCGGAACGCGAGGTTGATGACCAGCCCGCCGAGCGCGCCCACCGCCCCGATCAGCCCCATCGCCGCCCCGGACAGCCGCCGCCCGTAGGCCGCGGCCTCCTCCCCCGCCAGCCCGCGCCGCACCGCCTGGGCCTGGAAAATCCCCGGAATCATCTTGTACGTGGAGCCGTTGCCGAGCCCCGACAGCACGAACAGCGCGATGAACCCCACCAGGAACACCGGCAGCGACCGCACCGCCGACGCGTAGATGACCACCCCGGTGGCCAGCCCCATCGCCGCGAAGTTGCCCAGGGTGATCCGGGCGCCCCCGAAACGGTCCGCCAGCCGCCCGCCGACCGGCCGGATCAGCGACCCCAGCAGCGGCCCGATGAAGGTCAGCGACGCCGCCTGGAGCGGCGTTCGCGCGAACTGGTTCTGCAGCACCAGACCGAACGCGAAGCTGTAGCCGATGAACGACCCGAAGGTGCCGAGGTACAGCAGCGACATCACCCAGGTGTGCGGCTCCCGGGCGGCATCACGCGCCGCCCCGGTGTCATGCGTCACCGGCGCCAGGTTGTCCATGAACAGCGCCGCACACACTGCCGCGACCACGATCAGCGGCACATAAACGGCCAGCACGATCCGCGGATGCGCGGCCCCCGCGGTCCCGATCACCAGCAGCCCCAGCAGCTGAATCACCGGCACCCCGATGTTCCCGCCCCCGGCGTTCATCCCCAGCGCCCAGCCCTTCTTCCGCAGCGGATAGAAGGAGTTGATGTTGGTCATCGACGAGGCGAAGTTCCCGCCCCCGACCCCCGCCAGCGCCGCGACCAGCAGGAACGTCGTATACGAGGTCCCCGGCTCCAGCACCACCGCCGCCCCCACCGTCGGCACCAGCAGCATCGCCGCACTGATCACCGTCCAGTTCCGCCCGCCGAACCGCGCCACCGCGAAGGTGTACGGCACCCGCAGCACCCCGCCCACCAGCGTCGGCACCGCCACCAGGAAGAACTTCTCGGCCGGCGCGATCCCGTACTCCGGCCCCATGAACAGCACCATCACCGACCACAGGCTCCAGACCGAGAACCCGATGTGCTCGGAGAGCACGGAGAACACCAGATTCCGCCGCGCGATCCGCTCCCCCGTCTCCCGCCAGAACCCCTCGTCCTCCGGATCCCAGCGCTCGATCCACCGTCCGCCCCTCCGCTCAGGGCTCTCACTACGGGTCTCTGCTGCCGCGGCCGTCATCGCGCCTCCCAGGGGTCGGATCCTGCACACCGACGCTAGGGAGGGCGGGTTACCAAGCCGTGCCGCCCGGTGACGCGTACGAAACCTTGCGCTCACCCGGTGCGGCGAGGGCGGGTGAGGCGACGCGGCCGCCCGTGCGGGGGCGATCTGCGCATTCACCCGCCGACGGTCGCGCTGCGTAACTATGCTCCCGCGCCAGCAACCCGTACTCCTGGTGAGTACGGGTCCACACACGGTCACTGATGCCCGGTCAGGGGGAGTGGAAGGCCATGCAGCAGCCAAAGAAGCCCAAGAAGCGGCACTCCGCAGCAATGGAAGTCATCGGCGCACAACTCGCGATGTACCGCCTCAAAGCCGGATACACCCAGCACAGCCTCAGCGAACAGACCACCGCCTCCGAAGAGACCATCGCCTCCGTCGAGCAGGGCAGGCGCGCCCTGATGCCACACCTGGCAATGGAGTTCGATCAACTCCTGAGCACGGGCGGGGCGTTGGCGATGGGGGTGACGAAGCTGCCACCGAAGGAGAAGTATTCGATCTGGGCCGAGGAGTTCATCGAGTATGAGAAGCAGGCCATTTCGCTCTCTTGTTACGAGCAGGGAGTACTCCCGGGCCTGCTCCAGACCGAGCGCTACGCGCGCGCCACGTTCCGCAGCAAGATTCCGCATGTCGACGAGGAGACCGTGGAGCGGCGGGTTACGGCACGGCTGGAACGCCAGCAACTCCTGCACAAGTCCGATCCCGTCATCGCCAGCTTCGTCTTTTCCGAGGCCGTCGTGGTGAGCAAACTCGGGGGCCGGGAGGTCATGCGGGAGCAGATTTCCCACCTGCGCACCTGTGCAGAACTCGACGGGGTCTCACTGCAGATCCTGCCGCTGAGCCGCGAACATCACGCCGGACTCGCCGGACCGTTCGTAGTGCTGGAAACCCTCGATCACGAACACCTGGCCTACACCGAGGCACAACGCAGCAGCGTGCTGATTTCGGACCCGGACGAGGTCAGCATCCTCGCTCAGAAGTATGGAATGCTGCGAATGCAGGCCCTGGACGCAGAGGAAAGCATGGGCCTGCTGGACCAGCTGCTAGGAGAGCGATGACCCACCTGACATGGTTTAAGTCGAGCCACAGCGGCGACGAGGGCGGCGCCTGCCTAGAAGTGGCCTACGACTGGCGCAAGTCCACCTACAGCGGCGACGAAGGCGGCAACTGTCTGGAAGTCGCCTACGACTGGCACAAGTCGAGCCACAGCAGCGATGAAGGCGGCAACTGCGTAGAGGTAGCCGCCCACCCCGCCACCATCCACGTCCGCGACTCCAAGGACCCCGAGGGCCCGCACCTCGACTTCGCGCCGGGGGCCTGGGCGGCGTTCACCTCGTTCGCCGTACGCGCCTCCGACGGGGCAACGGCCCGCTAGTCAGGGCTACTCGGCGGCTTCGCGCGGCGGGCCCATCCAGATGGTGTCCGTGCAGATGTTCATCCGGAGCCGCTTGCCCTTCTCGTCCCGGGCCACGACCGCCTGGCGGCCCGGGTAGTCGTGCGGTGCGGACACCACGGCGGTGTCATTCGTGACGGCCACGGGCTCGTTCATTTGCCAGCCCTCGGGGCAGTCCCGGTAGCGCAGACCGGCCGTGACCCGGCCGCCGCGCGGCAGGTCTATCGGCAGGGCCCGGCCGTGCCCCCGGGCGTCGGACTGCGGCCCCTTGCCCAGATGGACCTCGAAGGCCGGGAAGCCGCGGAACACACACGGGTCCGCGCCCTTGTTGACGACGGACAGCCGGGCCTCGCGGTGCTTGGCGCGCGGCTGCTTCTTGAGGACCGTGACCTTCCACCGCAGGCCCTTGGTCGTGCAGTTGGCGTGCAGCGCCGCCATCCGCGGCGAGCCACAGCCGGTCAGGGCCAGGCCGGCCGTCACGGTCAAGGTCAGCGCGGCGGCACCCGCCGCGAGAAGTGAACGCCGTCGCACGGCCGCTCCCCCAGTTCGTTGCACAGACGATTCCCTGCCGGTAAGGAAACATTTCACGGCTTCCTGGTTGCCTCCGAGTGATCACTTTCTGCGATGAGCCACGCGGCGCCGGGCCTCTCACCCGTCCACGCCCATCACTCGTGTGTCCGCCTCCGGGAGCCACCATGCATTCCCGGGCAGCGCCAACCAGGCGTGCCGCTCGGCCAGTTCCCGCGCGGCCGCCCGCAGCGCGTCCAGTCCCGGATGCCGCAGTCCGCGCCGCCACACCAAAGACACCGGCGAGAGCGGTACGGGGTCCACCAGCGGCCGCAGCACCATCCCCGGCACCGCCATGAACTCCACGCTCGCCAGCACCGACCACCCCCGCTTGCGCACCACCCGCACGAACTCCTGCGAGCCCTCGATCTCCGGGAACGGCTCGGCCGCCACGATCCCACGCCCGGCGAACAGCCGCTCGGCCAGGTCGGTCCACTCCACGGTCTGCGGATTGCCGGCCGCCGTATAGAGCGTCTCGCCCGCCAGGTCCGCCAACGGGACGGTGGGGCGGGCGGCCAGCGGATGATCGTCACGCAGCAGGACCGCCATCGGCTCCAGCCGCACCGGCTGATGGTCGAGACCGTCCCGTACGGCGGGCGGCAGCGCCGCGATCCGGCCGAAGGAGACATCGAGCCGCCCGGCCGCCATCTCGGCCGCCGCGCCCGTCAGCCCGCTGTGGAAGCGGGCGACCAGCTCACAGCTGTCCGGCACCCGCTCCCTGGCCGCCTCCAGCACCCCGTGGGCGGTCCCGATCGGGACGCTCACATCGACCAGCAGCGGCCGCTCCGGCGCGGCCCGGAACGCGGCGGCCAGCTCGTCCTGCGCGGCCAGCACCCGCCGCGCGTACGGCAGCAGCCGCTCCCCGTCGGCCGTCAGCGTGACCCGGCGGGTACTCCGTACGAACAGCGCGGCGCCCAACTCCCGCTCCAGCCGCCGGATATCGCGGCTCAGCGCCTGCTGGGCGACGTACAGCCGGGCGGCGGCCCGGGTGAAGTGCAGCTCCTCGGCGACGGCGCAGAACGCGCGCAGCAGTCGCGGATCGGTGTCGTACGGCATCGGGCCATCCTGGCAGCACCGGTGGCGCCGCTCGCGCCCGCACCGGATTGACAACACAGCCGCGTAAATGGGCGCTGACCAGGTGTTGGACGGGCCCCGGCAGCGGCGACGACCGTAGAAGACATGATCCTCTTCCTCGCCGCCCGGCCAGTGACGGCCCCTCCCGTACGCCCGGCCCCGCGCCGCCGCGCACGCTTCCACCCGCTCGCACGCTTCCGCCCGCTCGCGCCCTACCGGCGGATCTTCGCCGTCCCGGGCACCCGCGCCTTCACGGCCGCCAACCTGCTGGCCCGGCTGCCTATGGGGATGCTCAGCATCAGCGCGGTCCTGATGATCGCCGGATCGCGCGGCTCGTACGCTCTGGCCGGGGCGGTCACCGCGACCGGGCTGGCGGCGACGGCGCTGGCCGGGCCCTGGACCGCCCGGCTGATCGACCGCCACGGGCAGTCCCGTATCGCCGTCCCCGCCACCGCGCTCGCCACCCTCGGCTCGCTCTCCCTCCTCCTCTGCGTCCACTACGGCGCCCCGGACTGGACCCTCTTCGCCTCCTACGCCGCCACCGCGACCACCCCCAATACGGGCGGCATGTCCCGCGCCCGCTGGGCCCACCTCTTCCGCGGCGATCCGGCCGCCCGCCACACCGCCAACTCCTTCGAACAGGCCGCCGACGAGCTGTGCTTCCTGCTCGGACCACTGCTCGCCACCCTGCTGTGCACCACCCTCTTCCCGGAGGCGGGCACCGCGGCAGGCGCTGCCCTCCTCCTGACCGGCGTACTGCTCTTCGCCTCCCAGCGCCGCACCGAACCCCCGGTCACCACCCACACCGCCAGCCACTCCCCCACCCGCTCCCCTCTGCGCCTCCCCGGCCTCCCGCCCCTCCTGGGCACCTTCCTCTGCACCGGCGCGATCTTCGGCTCCCTGGAGGTGGTCACCCTCGCCTACGCGGACGCCCACGGCATCCGCTCCGCCGGTGGCGTCCTGCTCGCCCTCCAGGCGGCCGGGTCCGGCGCGGCCGGTCTGCTCTACGGCGCACTGCGGCCGGGCCGGGACCGCCCCGGCCGCCGCTTCCTCCGCTGCACCGCGGCGATGGCGGCCCTGATGCTGCTCCCGCCGCTCGCCGCCACGACGGACAGCCCGGCGGTGCTGGCCGCCGCCCTCCTCCTGGCCGGTATGGCCACCGCCCCGACCATGGTCACCGGCATGGACCTGATCCAGTCACGGACACCGCCCGGACAGCTCAACGAGGGCATGACACTCGCCGTGACCGCCCTGCTCAGCGGTATCGCGGCCGGTTCGGCGGGCGGCGGCTGGGCGGTCGACCACCTGGCCGGTGCGGGCACGGCCTACGCGGTGCCCGCCGCCGCGGCCGCCCTCGCGCTGACCGTCACCCTGCTCACGCACCGCGCGCGGCCGGGCCGCCGAGTCCCCGCCCTGTGAAACGACTCAGGCCCCGCACATCCTCTCGGACGTACGGGGCCTGGGCCTCACATGGGATGACGGGGTCCGGGGGACTGGTCCCCCGGCTCTCCGTTTGGTGGAGATGGCGGGAATCGAACCCGCGTCCAACGGTGCGGAATCAGGGCTTCTCCGAGTGCAGTTCGCTGCGATTTTCTCGGCCCCGGAGATCACGCGAACAAGTCTCCGACGGGCCCAGTCACTGTTTGATTTCCTTCTAAACCCCGTGACCGGGTCTAGAAGTTTAGTTCCCTAGCTGATGCCAGGATCCGGGTCGGGAACAGCCCCGGGCTGACACTTCGCAAGTCGCTACTTAGGCAGCGAGGGCGAAGGATTCGCGCTTGGAATTGGCGAATATTGGTTGCGACATATGGTTAACGAGATCATTGCCGCTTCCTCGACTCGCTTCCCCTGCTTCGACATCCGCTGTCGAAACCGATCATCCCCATGTTGATTTATCAAGGTGGTGCCTGCGCCCCTCGTGGGGTGCACAGCCATCCTACGGGAACAACGCCCGCCGTTGCCAGCGTATTCCCGGCGGACCTGACCGGGCCGGGCCCGTCAGGGCAGATCAGGCCCGCTGGCGGCGCCGGGCGGCGGAGATCGCCCGGTCCGTCTCGCGGCGGTCCTGCTGCTCGCGGAGCGTCTGCCGCTTGTCGTACTCCTTCTTGCCCTTGGCCAGCGCGATCTCGACCTTGGCCCGGCCGTCCTTGAAATAGAGCGCCAGCGGCACGATCGTGTAGCCCGTCTCCTGGCTCTTGGACTCCAGCTTGTCGATCTCGACGCGGTGCATCAGCAGCTTCCGCTTGCGCCGCGCACTGTGATTCGTCCAGGTGCCCTGGGCGTATTCCGGAATATGTACGTTGTGCAGCCAGGCCTCGTTGTCGTCGATCTGGACGAAACCGTCCACCAGCGACGCCCGGCCCTGCCGCAGCGACTTCACCTCGGTGCCGGTCAGCACCAGGCCACACTCATAGGTGTCCAGAATGTGGTAGTCGTGCCGCGCCTTCTTGTGCTGCGCCACGAGCTTGCGCCCGGGGTTCTTGTCCTTGCTCTTGTCCTTAGCCATAGTGCGGCCATTTTCGCACTAAGACCCGCCCCCGAGGCCACTCAATACCGTGCGGGCCCGTTTTTCGGCTCCGTCACCCGCGGCCAGGTCGGGAGTGAGGCCGGAGTCGTCGACGGTCCGGCCGGACGGGGTGCGGTAGTGGCCGACGGTCAGCTCCGCGACCGACCCGTCCGGGAGCTCGCTGGGCATCTGCACCGCCCCCTTGCCGAAGGTGGGCGAACCGACGAGGACGGCCCGGCCACGGTCCTGGAGGGCACCGGCCAGCAGCTCGGCGGCGCTCATCGTGCCCCCGTCGACGAGGACGACCAGCGGAAGGTGCGTATTCCCGCCGCGCTGCGCATACAGGGCGCGCTGGCTGCCGCGGACGTCGTAGGTCGCGACCAGGCCGCCGTCCAGGAAGGCGGAGGCGGTGGCGACGGCCTCGGTGACCAGGCCGCCGGTGTTGCCCCGCAGGTCCAACAGCATGCCGTCATGCGCCGAGGCCCGGCGCACCGCGCGGCGGACCTCGTCGCCGGTGCCCTTGGTGAACGCGCCGATCTTGACGCGGGTCGGGCCGTGCGCACCGGACGGCCGGTCGACCACGACATTGCGGGATCTGAGCCGGGTGCGGTGCAGGGTCTCGCTCCAGCGGCGGTCGCCGCGCTGGAGGTCCAGGGTCACCGGGCTGCCGGCCGCGGCGGCACCACGGGAGCCGTCGGTGGCGGCGCCGCGCAGCCGGGCGACGACCTCGGTGACCGGGACGCCCCGGGTGCGGTGGCCGTCGACGGCGCGCAGCCGGTCGCCCAACGCGATACCGGCCCGTGCGGCGGGGCTGCCGGGCTGGACCCGGGACACCGTGATCCGGCCACCGGCCGCCGGCCGCACCCAGAGCCCGACGCCGACGTATCCGCCGCCCAACTGCTCCTGGAAGTCCTCGTACTCGCCCGGTGTGTAGATCGCCGACCAGCGGTCTCCGCTGCGGCTGACGACCTCGGCGGCGGCCTGGGCACCGGACTTGCCGTCCTCGACGGCTTCGGAAGCGGCCCGCTCGACGGCGGCGCGGTCCGCGAGGGCGGACTCCCGGGTGTGCGCTCCGGAGGACGTACGGTCCGGGGCGGTGCGCCCGGCGGCGCCCTCCGCCGCATCGCTCCAGGTGCCGGTCACCGTGCCGGTGGCGAGCACGCCCGCGAGGAACAACGTCAGGGCCGCCCCGCGGCGAATGCGGCGGGGCCGGTCGTACGAACACGGGCCCGGCATGCCGGTGAGTCTAGGGGACAAAAGGGCGCCGTACGGCGAGTTGACCGTACGGCGCCCCTTGGCAAAGCTCACACCTTGAGGTACTTGCGCAGCGCGAAGAACGCGGCGAGCGCGGGCATCAGCAGCCCGATCAGGAGGACCAGCGGAAGGACCGCCACCACCGAGTCCCAGCCGATGAAGTTGATCACCTGGATCTTCTTCGCCAGCCAGTTGTTGATGAGGACGTACTTGCCGCCCACGATCAGCACACAGGCGAAGGCGGCGCCGAGCAGGCCCGCGATGGCCGCCTCCAGGATGAACGGCATCTGGATGTAGTAGCTGGACGCTCCCACCAGCCGCATGATCCCGGTCTCCCGCCGCCTGCTGAACGCCGACACCCGCACGGTGTTGACGATCAGCATCAGCGCAACGACCAGCATCAGCCCCATCACGACCAGCGCGGCGATATTCATGCCGTTCAGGAGGTTGAACAGCGGCTCAACGGTGTCCCGTTGGTCCTGCACCTCCATGACGCCGGGCCGCTCGGAGAACGCCGACTTGATCACCGTGAACTTCGTGGGGTCCTTGAGCTTGACGCGGTAGGACTCCGGAAGCTGGTCGGGCGTCACCAGCCCGGCGACGGGGGTGTCCCCGAACTGCTCCTTGTAGTGCTTATACGCCTGATCGCTGGACTCGTAGGTCGTCTTCTGCACGATCGGCAGCCGGTCGAGCTCGGCCTTGATGTCATTTTTCTGCTGCTGGGTGGCCGCGCCCTTGGCGCAGTTGGCACCGGTCTCGGCGTCGTTCTTGCTGCAGAAGAAGATGGAGACGTTGACCTTGTCGTACCAGTAGCCCTTCATGGTGCTGACCTGGTCGCGCATCAGCAGCGAGGCGCCGAACAGACCGAGCGAAAGGGCTACGGAGACGATGACGGCGAAGGTCATCGTGAGGTTTCGGCGGAGACCGACGCCGATCTCCGACAGGACGAACTGGGCGCGCATGGCGTCCTTTCAGTACTGGGGGCCGTACACGCTTAGTGCTGGTAGCCGTACACGCCGCGCGACTGGTCGCGTACGAGCCGGCCCTTCTCAAGTTCCATGACCCGCTTGCGCATCTGGTCGACGATCTGCTGGTCGTGGGTGGCCATGACCACCGTCGTACCGGTCCGGTTGATCCGGTCCAGCAGCTTCATGATGCCGACCGAGGTCTGCGGGTCGAGGTTGCCGGTGGGCTCGTCAGCGATGAGCAGCATCGGGCGGTTGACGAACGCCCGCGCGATGGCGACACGCTGCTGCTCACCACCGGAGAGTTCACCCGGCATACGGTCCTCTTTGCCGCCGAGGCCGACGAGTTCGAGGACCTCGGGAACCGTCTTGCGGATCTGGCCCCGGGGCTTGCCGATGACCTCCAGGGCGAAGGCGACGTTCTCCCCCACGGTCTTGTTGGGGAGCAGCCGGAAGTCCTGGAAGACCGTGCCCACCTGGCGCCGCATCTGCGGAACCTTCCAGTTGGAGAGCTTGCCGAGGTCCTTGCCCAGAACGTGCACGTGGCCATGGCTGGCCCGCTCCTCCCGCAGCAGCAGCCGCAGGAAGGTGGACTTGCCGGAGCCCGAGGAGCCCACCAGGAAGACGAACTCGCCGCGCTCGATCTCAAGGGAGACATCCCTGAGTGCGGGGCGGTTCTGCTTCGGGTAGGTCTTGGAGACGTTGTCGAATCGGATCACTGATGCACCACGGTCGACCTGGATAGGGGCACGGTTGCCGAGTTGCGGCTCCCGTCGGTGTGCGTGACCATACGCGAACCTCGCAGGACGGCGCAGTCGCCGTCGGCGGTTGGTGCGTTTATTCACGGCACCTACGGGACAAAAGGCGCACAATCTCGCGGGGCGCGCCGTTCCGGCGACGAGCTGGCACAGTGGAGGAGGGAACCAATGTGCCTTCCGGTGCGTTGGTGCAGTGGAGAAGGAGGTCGCATGACGTACGACCGACTGGTGTGCGCCAACTGCGCGGCCCCTGTCAACGAGGGCCGCTGTCCCGTGTGCCGGGCCAGCAGAGAACGGCTTCAGCAGCAAGCGGGCGGTATGTTCGCCCAGCTCAGCCCCGCCGTGCTGGTGGCGCTGATGATCGCGCTGATCGCGGTGGGAATACTCCTCCACCAGACCGTGTGAAACCCCGGAAAGGCTGCCTCGGCGGCTGCCGGAGCCTGGACGCCGAGGGGCCCGGGACGCGTGCGCGTCCCGGGCCCCTCACCGCTTCACCGCTCGGCCTCAGGCCGCCGCGGCACCGCCGCCGTTCTTGTTGATCAGGCGGGGCAGCATACGGAAGCCCACACCGCCCGCGATCATCGTGGCCGCACCGATGAGCAGGACGGTGGTGCCGGAAGAACCGGTCTCCGCCAGCTCGCCGCCCTTGGCCTGCTGCTTGGCCTGGCCGGGGGTGTCAGCGATCTGCTCCTTGCCCTGGCCCGGCTGCTCGACCGGCTTGGAGCCCTCGTTGTCCGGGCCGGTGCCGTCGGTGTCACCGATGGAGCCGCCGTCGCTGGTGCCGCCGGAGTTACCGGTGCCGCCGGAGTTCTGGTCACCGCCGTCGCTGGTGCCGCCGGAGTTACCGGTGCCGCCGGAGTTCTGGTCACCGGTGGTGCCGGTGCCGCCGGAGTTGCCGGTGCCGCCGTCGGTCGTACCGCCGTCGGTGGTGCCACCGTCAGTGGTGCCGCCATCGGTGGTGCCGCCGTCGGTGGTGCCACCGTCAGTGGTGCCGCCATCGGTCGTACCGCCGTCGGTCGTGCCACCGTCAGTGGTGCCGCCATCGGTCGTACCGCCGTCGGTCGTGCCACCGTCAGTGGTGCCACCGTCAGTGGTGCCGCCGTCAGTCGTGCCGCCGTCAGTCGTGCCACCGCCGATCTCGCCGCCGGAGCTGTCCTCGCCGCCGATCTCGCCGCCGGAGCTGTCGTCGCCGCCGACCTGGCCCGCGGTCTCGCCGCCGTCGGTGGCACCGGTGGTCTCGCCGCCCGAGTCGCCGCCGCCGATGATCCCGCCGATGATGCCGCCGATGATCCCGCCGTCCTGGCCCGGGGTCTCACCCGGGCTGGCCGCGGAAGCCGCGCCGGCCGCGGTGAGCGACGCACCGGCCGCGATCACCGCGCCGGCCGCAATGCGCGCTACGCGCAGCCGCGTCTTCTTCGTCATGTACTGCTACCCCCAGTAGCTGAACTCGTCATTGGAGCACCGCTGTACGGGGCGACGACCGATGCCGGGGTACGCAAGCCGCAGCTCCGCACAGCGGACAGGCCGCTCAATTCCCCGTTTCCGCACGCGCCCCGGACATACGCATGCCGCGCTCAGCCTTCCCAGTTCGGTGACTATCGTCAAGGTCGATTAAAGGCCGGATGCCCGAATTACCAAGCGTTGGGCGGTACATGGACATACGACTGTGACCAAACCCCCACAGCAAAAACAACTGCCTCCCCAGGGGAGACAGTTGCTTGACCTTCAGACGGGCGAGGCCGCTACTTCTCCTGCTGCTTACGCCAGCGGATACCGGCCTCCAGGAAGCCGTCGATATCGCCGTCAAGAACGGCGCTGGGGTTGCCGACCTCGAACTCGGTCCGCAGATCCTTGACCATCTGGTACGGGTGCAGGACGTACGAACGCATCTGGTTGCCCCAGGAATTGCCGCCGTCGCCCTTGAGCGCGTCCATCTTGGCCTGCTCCTCCTGGCGGCGGCGCTCAAGGAGCTTGGCCTGGAGGACGTTCATCGCGGTCGCCTTGTTCTGGATCTGCGAGCGCTCGTTCTGGCAGGAGACGACGATGCCGGTGGGGATGTGCGTCAGCCGGACCGCGGAGTCGGTGGTGTTGACGCCCTGGCCGCCGGGGCCGGACGAACGGTAGACGTCGACCCGCAGCTCGGACTCGTCGATCTCGATGTGGTCGGTCTGCTCGACGACGGGCAGCACCTCGACACCGGCGAACGACGTCTGGCGGCGGCCCTGGTTGTCGAACGGCGAGATGCGCACCAGGCGGTGCGTGCCCTGCTCCACGGAGAGCGTGCCGTAGGCGTACGGCACCTGGACGGCGAAGGTGGTCGACTTGATGCCGGCCTCTTCCGCGTACGAGGTCTCGTAGAGCTCGGTCTTGTAGCCGTGCCGCTCGGCCCAGCGCAGATACATCCGCTGGAGCTTCTCGGCGAAGTCGGCGGCATCCACGCCACCGGCCTCGGCGCGGATGTTGACGACCGCCTCACGGGAGTCGTACTCGCCGGAGAGCAGCGTGCGGACCTCCAGCTCGTCGACCGCCTTGCGGACGGCGGTCAGCTCGGCCTCGGCCTCCGCCCTGGCGTCCTCGTCGCCCTCGGCCTCGGCGAGCTCGAAGAGCACCTCGACGTCGTCGACCCGGCCGCGCAGGTCCTCGGCCTTGCGCAGCTGACCCTGGAGGTAGGACAGCCGACTGGTGATCTTCTGTGCGTTCTCCGGGTCGTCCCACAGGGACGGCGCCGCGGCCTGCTCCTCAAGCACGGCGACATCGGCCCTCATCTTGTCGAGGTCCAGGACGGCCTCGATCGACCCCATGGTCGAGGAGAGGGACTTCAGCTCTTCGGATACATCGACGACTGCCACGCACCCAGCCTAACGGCTGCCACCGTCAGCGTGACCCGGCCCCGGCGGGCCGGACCCGCCGGGATCCGCGCTCTCCGGCCGCGCGACGGCCCGTACGCCGGTCACCGGCCCGGCCGCCGCCGGGGCCGCCGCGCACCCGGAGAGCGTCACGGGGTGTCGGGTTCCGACTGGTGGACGCCGGGTGTGGCGCCGTCCGGCTCCTCGTCGCCGGAGGCCAGCCAGCCGCCCAGGCCCGCCGCCACGAGCGCCGCGGCGGCGGCCGCGCCCAGCTTGATCCGGCGGCGGCGCACCGCCTCCTGCGACGCACGGTGCCGCGCCGAGCCCGCCCGGCGCTCACCGGCGGCGCGCGGGGTCCGGGCCGTGCCGTGTGCGCCGCCCGCCAGCTCCTCCGGGCCCGGGACGCGCATGCTGGTGTGCGTCTCCCGGCTGGAGTCCGGGACCGCGCCCTGCACCAACGGGACCGCGCCGCGCGGCGGGGTGGCCTCGGCCGGTGCCGGCGACGGGTGGTGCGCCTCCTCGCGGGACTCCGCGGCGCCGTCCTGCTCGTCCTCCGGCTCGTCGTCGTCCGGCTCGTCGATGTCCAGCGGCGGCATGCCCGCCAGAGCGGGCAGCAGCTCCCGCAGCCGGGCGGCGAGTTCCGGGGCGCGCAGCCGGGAGGCCGGGGCCTTGGCCAGGCACTGGAGCAGCAGCTGCCACAGTTCGTCGGGGATGCCGGGCAGCGGCGCCACGCTCTCGGTCACATGGCGGCGCAGCACCGCCCCGGGGTGCCCGCCCCCGAAGGGCGTGAACCCGGCGAGCAGCTCGTACAGGACGGTCGCCAGCGCATAGACGTCCACGGAGGCGCGCGGCGGCAGCCCCTCGATGATCTCCGGGGCCAGGTAGTCCGGGGTGCCGATGACCTTCGTCGCCCGGGTGCGGCGCGGGGAGTCGACGAGGCGGGCGATGCCGAAGTCGGTGAGCAGCGCGGGGTGCGCGCCACCGGGGCCGAGCGGGCCCTGCATGTCCAGCAGCACGTTCTCGGGCTTGACGTCGCGGTGCACGATCCGGGCGGCGTGCGCGGCGGCCAGTCCGTCGGCCACGTCGGCGGCGATCGCGACGGCGGCCTCCGGGGCCAGCCGGCGTTCACGCTCCAGACGGGTGCGCAGATCCGTGCCCCGTACGAGCTCCATGACCAGCGCCAGGTCGTTGCCGTCGACGACGAGATCGCGGACGCCGACGACATGGGGATGGTCCAGGCCCAGCAGGGCCGCCCGCTCCTGGACGAAGCGGCCGACGAGCTCCTGATCGGAGGCGAGTTCCTCACGCAACAGCTTGATGGCCACGGCCCCTTCAGGACCTTCGCCCAGCCATACCGTGCCGGCACTGCCGCGCCCCAGGATCTGGTGGGCGGTGTACCGGCTGCCGATCTTCCGTGCCAAGACTGCTCCGACGTGTCGGGCCCCCGAGCGTCCTGCGGGGGCTGAGGTTGGCGTCAAAGCTACGCGGGTGCCAGGGGGTTCAATGCCCCGGACGGTGGCAACCTTCACTTCTGTGAGCGAAATTGTCCGCCGGAAGTCGACAAATCCACTGAGTGAGGCTTAGACGCGTCCGCGAACCGGTTCGGTCCGGACGCGGAACCGCCCGCGTGCTCCAGGGAGCGCGCGGGCGGCGGACGGTCAGAGACGGTCAGAGGCCGAGTTTCCCGATGAACCGCTGCACCTCGTTGACGACGTGCCCGACCTGCGAGAAGAACCCCCGGGTCGTGCCGATCCACTCCTGGAGCGGGGTCAGCTCCCAGATCAGCCAGGCCGCCACGAACAGAAGTATCAGCGTGAACAGACAGCCCTTCAGACAGCCCAGACCCGGGATCTTCATCGGGTTGGCGCTGCGCTGTCGGGGCTCGCGCCGGGGCCGGGGCTCCGGCGCGGGCGGCCGCTGCGGCTCATAGCGCTGCGGCGGCGGCTCCTGGCGCCGCCGCTGCGGGGCCTGCTGCGGCTGCTGGCGGGCCTGCGGCGGCTGCTGGGCGTACGGCGGCGGAGCGGGCTGCTGGCCGTACTGGGACTGCTGCGGGCGCTGCGGCGGCTGCTGGGGGGCGGCCTGCCGCTGCGGACGGCGGCGCAGCGGGTCCTCACTGGGGTCCAGGTACTGCACCTGGGTCTGCTCGTTGCGGTCACGGGCGGCCCGCAGCTGCGACTCCCACGGATGCGGCCCGTCGGGCTCCTGCGGTCCGCCGGCCGGTGCGCCCATGGGCATCGGCGGCACCGGCGGCATGGCCCGCGTCGGATCACCCTGGCCGGCCCCGCCGCCCTGGCCACCGGGGCCGCCCGGTCCGCCCGGTCCGGCCGGGCCGCCCGTGGACGGCAGCACGCTGGTCGCCGCCGCCGGGTCGTACGAACCGGCGCCCGACGGAAGCACCTGGGTGGGGTCGGCGTCCCCGTTGGCCTGGCCGCCGTCGGGGCCCGTACCGGGGACCGTGGCGGGCGCGGGGTCCGGGGCGAGCAGCGCGGCGACGCCGAGCGCGGCCTCCGCCTCGGCGGGGCGGGCGTGCGCCCCGATACCGGCCGCGACGGTGCGCAGCGCCCGCGCGAGGTTCTCCGCGCTGGGCCGCTCCTCGGGCCGCTTGCGCAGACAGCGCTCTATGACCGTCCACAGCGGCTCGGGCAGCGTACTGGGGCGCTGCGGCTCCTCGCTGAGGTGCCGGTGCAGCACCTCCAGGGCGGTCGAACCGGCGAACGGGGGACGGCCGGTGACCAGCTCGTACAGCAGGATGCCGGCGCCGTAGATGTCCACGGCGGAGGTCTGCGGGCGGCCCTCGGCGGACTCCGGCGCCACATAGGCGGGGGTGCCGACGAACTCATGGGTGCGGGTCAGGCCCGGGGAGTCGGCGAGACGGGCGATGCCGAAGTCGGTCAGCATCGGGTGCATCTCGCTGCTGCCGTCCGAACCGGCGAGCAGGACGTTTGCGGGCTTGAGGTCGCGGTGGACCACACCGTCGGCGTGGCTGGCGGCCAGCGCGTCGGCGATCTGGGCCGTGAGCAGCGCGGCCGCCACCGGGCTGAAGGGGCCGCTGTCGCGCAGATAGCGGTGCAGGTCGGGGCCGTCGACCAGGTCCATGACCAGGGCGAGCAGATCGCCCTCGACGACCAGGTCGCGGGTGCGGACGATGTTCGGGTGGGTGAGCCGCAGCAGGACGGAGCGCTCCCGCAGGAAGCGCATCACCACGTCCGCGTCGTGCGCCAGCTCCTCCTTGAGGACCTTGATCGCGACGGTCTCACCGGGCTCTCCTGCCACGGCGGCCTCGGCGCCCGCCGTCTCCCGCTGGCGGGCACGCCAGACGGTGCCCGTGGCGCCGCGTCCCAGCGGCTCCTCAAGCAGGTACTTGCTGCCTACCGGCCGCACGTCATGCGCTCCCTGGTCGTGGTGATCTCTTGCCCGGCCCGCTGGGTCAGCTGATCATCTCCGCGCGGCCCGTCCGCCCCACTGTAGTGCCGTCGCACAATCTTTTCGGTCCGGCGGCCTGTGTGGGCTTGTGGGAAAGACGTGGGTCCGGGGCGGATGGTTGCCTGCCGGTCCGGGAGGGCCGGCCGCCGCCCCCGGACGGTGCGGACGGTGCCCCCGAACGGTGCGGACGGTGCCCGCGCGTGGCCCGGCCGGAGACCGTCCGAGCTGACCACGGCAGTCGAAATCCGGCCTGTCACGGCGCGCAAGCAGGCACTTTTTCGCCCTTAGGAGACCAATCAAGATCACTGAACGGCGGTCGGCGGGCGCGTTGTCAGTGGCAGGTGCGAGGATGCATCCAGCACGAAGCGGTGGGGGCGGGCGGCCCTTGTCGCGACGTGCACTTGGGACTTGTACGTGCCGACGTGCTCGGGTGTGGTGGGGGGAACGAGCGGGCCCCCTGCCGGATCCCGGCAGAAGGGACCGTTGACGGCGATGCAGATCCGGCTGACCGTCCTCGGGCCGCGCAGCGGCCACCCCACACGGGCCTGCGATGTGCTGGTCACGGCCCCGGCCGGGACCGCCCTGGCGGCGGTGGCCGGCTCCCTCGCCGCCTCCGTGGCCGGCTCGGGTGCGGACGTCGGCAGCACGGGCGGCGGCAGCGGCCCCGTCGTGCTGTACGCCGGGTCCGAACGCCTCGACCCCCAGCGCGCGGCGCTCGGCGAACCCCCGCTCATCGACGGCGCGGTGCTCACCCTCCAGACCCCGGGCCCCGCCCCCGCACACGGCCTGCCCCACGGCTCCGCACGCCTCCGCGTCATCTCCGGCCCCGACGCCGGCGGCGTACACCTGCTGCACGGCGGCCAGATCCGCATCGGCCGCTCCGCCGACGCCGACGTCCCCCTGGACGACCCCGACGTCTCCCGTCTGCACTGCGCCGTAACGGTCGAACCGGACGGCTCGGTCTCCGTCGCCGACCTGCGCTCCACCAACGGCACCACCGTCGACGGCACCGACCTCGACGAACGCCCCACACCCCTGCGCCCCGGCGCCCTGCTGCGCATCGGGGAATCCGCGCTGCGCCTGCAGTCCGCGCCCGCTGCCCCGGACGCCGCCCTGGCTACTGCGCCGGATGGGGAGGGGCATTTGCGGATCAGGGCGGGGGCGGCGGGTGCGGCAGGCACCACGGGTGCTGCGGGCGCCCGGGGCTCTGCGGGTACGGCGGGCACGCCCGCGGCGGAGCGGGCGGAGAAGTACGGGGCGGACGGGGCAGCGGGAGGTCCGTACGGGGCCACCGTCGCCGCCGGAGGGTCGTATGGCGGGGCTGGGGCATACGGGGACGCCGGGTCGTACGGCGAGGCTGGAGCGTACGGCGGGGCCGGGGTGCCCAGCGGGGCCGGGTCGTACGGCGAGGCCGGTGCGCATGGCCGGGCCGGGGCGTATGCCGGAGGGGCGTACACCGAGGTGGCCGGCGATGCAGGCGCTCCCGTATCGGCCTCCCCGCCCGCACAGGCACCGGGGAGCGCGCCGGGCCGACGGGACACCCCCCTGCGCGGCACCCCGACCGGCTACGACGCACCGCCGTCCGGAACACCGTCCCCCGGCCACGGCTCCCGGCGCACCCCCGCCGCCCCCTCCCCTGGCGCCGCCACCGGCCACGTCTACGACCGCACCACCGACGGCGGCACCACGTCCACCGGGAACTCCGGGGGCTGGGGTCCCGGCGTCCGGGAGCCGGCCGGCGGTTTCCCGGACACCGCACAGCAGCGGACGCACGGCGGACAGCAGTCACTGGCACCGGCCGACGAGGCGCCCCGTAAGGGCGGGCGGCGCGGCGGCATCGGAGCCTGGGCGCGGCGGCTGGCAGGTGGTCGGCCCGCCGTGGAGCGGCCCGAAGAGGCTCTCCCGACGGCGTACGCACCGACCGGTGGCGACCCCACGGCAGCCGCCCGCGCGGACGCCTCCGACGGCGCCCGCGACGCGGAGGCGCTCGCCGGGCCCGCCGCGGAGGAACGGTGGCCGGACGCCGCCGCGGTCCTGCTCACCGCGCTGGGCCCCGGGCCGCGGCTCTGGGAGCGCGGCCCGGACCACCCCGACGCCCTGACCGTCCGCCTGGGGACGGCCGCCCGCAGCGGCGGCCGGGCCGCGCTGCCGGTCACCGTCGAACTGCGCCGGGCGGGCTCCCTCGGCCTCGCCGGACCGCGGGCGCGGCTGACCGGGCTGGCCCGCTGCGCCCTCGCCCAGCTCGCCGCCCTGCACTCCCCCGGCACCCTCGACATCGTGCTGATCAGCACGGACCGGGCGCGCCCCGCCGAGGAGCGGGTGGCGGACTGGTCCTGGCTCGGCTGGCTGCCGCAGGTCCGTCCGGACCGTGGCCAGGACTGCCGGCTGCTGCTCGCGTACGACACGGAGCAGGCCCTGGCGCGTACGTCCGAACTGGTGCGGCGGCTCGACGACAGCCCGCTGGGCCCCGGCTGGGCCGACGCCGAGCGGACGGAGATCGCCGCCGCCGCGGCCCGCCACCAGGGCCCGTACACCCTCGTGGTCGTCGACGGCGACCCCGGCACCTCCGCGCTGCGCGAGACCACCGCCCGGCTCGCGTCGGCCGGTGCGGCGGCCGGTATCCATCTGCTGTGCCTGGCCGAGACCCCGGCCGCCTCCCCCGCCTTCCCGCTGGCCGCGACGTACGAGGCGGCCCGTACGGCGTCGCCCGCTTTCGGGGAGTGCGGGGCGGTCGCGGTGCTCAGCGGCGATGTCGCCACGGCGCTGCGCGTCGTCCAGCCGGGCTCAGGGCCCAACGGCACGGTCGGGACGGTGGACGCGGTCTCCGGCGCCTGGGCCGAACGGTTCGCACGGGCGCTGGCGCCACTGCGGGAAACCGATGCGGCGGCCACGGCCGGAGGAGGCGCGGCGGCGCGGGTGGCCGTGCCGCTGCCCGACTCGGCGCGGCTACTGGACGAGTTGGGGCTGGCCCGCGCCACCCCGGCGTCCCTGATGGCCCGTTGGGCCGCCGCCCTGGACAGCGACCAGCCCGGCGCCACCGCGGTGCTCGGCGCCGGACCACACGGCCCCCTGTGCGCCGACCTTGCCGCCGACGGCTCACACCTCCTCCTGGAGGGCGCGGCAGCCACCGGCAAGACCGAACTGCTGCGTTCACTGGCCGCCTCACTGGCCGCCGCCGACCGGCCGGACCTGCTCTCGCTGGTGCTGGTGGACGGCGGCGGCAGCGAGCGCGGCGAGGGGCTCCGGGTGTGCACGGACCTGCCGCATGTCACGACCTATCTCGCCGCCTCGGACCCGGTCCGGATGCGGGAATTCGCCCAGGCACTCTCCTCGGAACTGAAGCGCCGCGCAGAGATACTCGCCGGCACCCCCTTCCCCGAGTGGCGCAGCAAACATCTACCGGCCCCGCGCATCGTCGCCCCACGCCGCTCAGCCGAGTCCAGCCAGCGCACAGACCGTCACGGAGAGCAGGAACTAACTACTCTCCGTAATCGTTGCCGAAACAAGGAGGAGGAAAGCGGCCCCCCGGCAGACCCGTCAACCACCGGCACCCTCCGCCTCCGCCCCCACAACGGAACCCCCGCCGAGGGCGCCATACCCGAGCCGACGGCGCCGATGCCGCGCCTGTTCGTGCTCGTTGACGACTTCGACGCCCTGGTGTCCCCGGCCCTGGGCAGCACGGGCCGCCCGGCCGCCGGGTCCGTGGTGCGCGCCCTGGAGTCAGTGGCCCGCGACGGGGCGGCGCTCGGCGTGCACCTGATAGCCGCGACCGGCCATCCGGACCGTACGGCGGAGACCGCGACCAGCGAACAGGCCGGTCTACGCGTCCAGTTGGGCGCCGCCGACGACCCGTCCGAGCCGGTACCCACGGGCCGCGGCCGGCTGTACCGCGCGGCAGACGGCTCCTCGACCCCCTTCCAGGCGGGCCGGGTCACGGGCCGGATACCCCGAACGTCCACCCTCCGGCCGACGGTCGTCCCGCTGGAGTGGCAGCGGATGGGCGACCCGCCGGCCCGTCGCCCACTCCGCGAACTGGGCAACGGCCCGACGGACCTGGCCCTGCTCGCCAGCGCGTTGCAGCGGGCCGCGCAGTCCTCGGGTGCGGCGGCTGCCCCACCGCTGCTGTAGGGCGCGGGGGCCGCCCCCGCAGTGCGTCCCGCCGGCCGCGCCGGACCTGCTGGTTGCTCTGGTCTCGCAGGTCCCGTAAACCCCGTAGGTCCCGCGGCCGCCGCCCATCACAGCGGCGGGAGCCACCCATGGGGCCGTGCGGAAGCCACCAATGGGGCCGTGGGGGCCAGTGATGAGAACCACGGAGCCCACCCATAACAGCCCTGTCACGAAAGGCCGGTTGGCGCGGAAGGCGGTATTGCGGAGCCCTGGGGCAGGGCGTAGGACTCTGGAAGGTCGCGGCACGGCGTGGCGTGGCTTTCTTTGCACCCGGCAGGGCAGGGCAGGCTCAGCGATAGGGGGCGACGGGGATGCGCAGAGGACTGGACCGTACGGCTGGACGGGCCATGAGCGCGGTGGCGGCGGGCGCGGTGCTCGCGCTGGTACTGGGCGGCTGTGGCAGTGGCGGTAGTGGTGGTGCGGAGGGTGAGGGGGGCGGGGGCGGGAAGGCGGGTGGTACTGCGCCCACCATGCGGCTTCCCTCGCTCAAGGGGGAGAAGTTGCAGGTCACGGCCGTGTGGACGGGGGCCGAGCGGGATAACTTCGGGAAGGTGCTGGAGGAGTTCGAGAAGCGCACCGGGGCGACGGTGAACTTCGTGCCCAGTGGTGATGACATGGCCGGCTTCGTCGGATCCAAGATCGCCGGGGGTGGGGCGCCGGATGTGGCGATGCTCCAACAGGTGGGTGTGCTGCACGAGTTCGCCCGGAAAGGGTGGATCAAGCCGCTCGGGGCGGGGGCCAAGGCCCAGCTGGCCAGGAATTATTCGAAGGGCTGGCGGGATCTCGGCGCCGACCGGGGCACCCCGTACGGGGTCTACTTCAAGGCCAGCAACAAGTCACTGGTCTGGTACAACGCCCAGGCGTTCGACAATGCCGGTGTCAAGGAGCCGAAGACCTGGCAGGAGTTCCTGAAGGCGGCGCAGACGCTCTCCGAGTCGGGGGTGGAGCCGGTCTCGGTGGGCGGGTCGGACGGCTGGACGCTGACCGACTGGTTCGAGAATGTCTATCTCTCGCAGGCGGGGCCGGAGAAGTACGACCAGCTGGCGCAGCACAAGATCAAGTGGACCGATCCGACGGTCAAGCAGGCGCTGACGACGCTGGGTCAGCTCTTCGGCCGTAAGGATCTGCTGGCGGGCGGCAACTCCGGTGCGCTGCAGACGGATTTCCCGACCTCGGTGACGCAGACCTTCAGCGGTGGGGACACCCCGAAGGCCGCGATGGTGTCCTCAGCCGACTTCGCCGCCGCCAACATCGCCCAGACCAAGGCCAAGGTGGGTACGGATGCCAAGGTCTTCCCGTTCCCGGCGGTGGGCGACCGGTCCCCGGTGGTGACCGGCGGCGATGTGGCGGTGGCCCTCAAGGACAGCACGGCCTCGCAGGCGCTGCTGGCGTTCCTGGCGTCGACGGATGCCGCCAAGATCTGGGCGCAGGCCGGCGGGTTCATCTCGCCCAACAAGGGGCTGGATCAGGCGGCGTACGGGGATGAGGTGCTGCGTGAGATCGCCAAAGCGCTGGTCGCGGCGGGCGACGACTTCCGCTTCGACATGTCCGATCAGGCGCCGGCTTCCTTCGGCGGCAAACCGGGCCAGGGCGAGTGGAAGGATCTGCAGGACTTCCTGAAGAACCCCAAGGACATCGCGGGCACGCAGGCGCGGTTGGAGAAGGACGCCACGGCGTCGTTCAAGCACTGACGGCCGGTTTCGATGATTTTCGATGATTCGACTACTGGCTTCGGGCGCTGGTGCTTCGGGCGCCGGCTATGAGCGCTGACGCCGACCGCCTCGACCGGCCGAGACCGGGGGACCGTCACATGAGCGACGTACAGATCGGCGGGGCCGGCGAGCGGCGCCCCAGGAGGACCGGAGCCGGCGGCGCGCGCTGTAGGAAGCACACGGCCGGTGGCGGCACGGACCCCGGCAAGACCAAGACCAAGACCAAGAGCGAGAGCAAGAGCAAGAGCAAGAGCAAGACCAGCAGCATCGGCAGAAAGCACCCCCCGGGCCACCCGGGCCCCCCAGGCCCCCCTCGCCTCGCACTGGCCGCCGCGTTCCTCCTCCCGGCGCTGCTGCTGCTCGGTGCCCTGGTGGTCTACCCCATCGTCTTCTCCGTCGTCCGCAGTCTGTTCGACGCTTCCGGGGACGGCTTTGTGGGGCTGGACAACTACGGGGCGATGTTCTCGGATGACGGGATCCGGACGGCGCTGCGGAACAACGTCGTCTGGGTGGTGGTGGCGCCGACGGTGTCGACGGTGTTGGGGCTGGTGTTCGCGGTGCTGACCGAGCGGATCCGCTGGGGTACGGCGTTCAAGCTGATCGTGTTCATGCCGATGGCGATCTCGATGCTGGCGGCGGGGATCATCTTCCGGCTGGTCTACGACCAGGCTCCGGAGCGCGGGGTGGCGAACGCGGTGTGGGTCGGTGTCCATGACACCTTCGCCGACCCGGCACCGTTCCCCGGCGCCAAGCCGCGGCCGGGTGCCGATCTGAAGCCGTCCGGGGGCGGCGCCTTCACCACCGGGTCGGCCGTCCGGGCGGGGTCGGCGGTGCGGCTGCCGCTGGTCGCCGTCCAGCCGGGCGATCTGCGCGGGGCGCGTGCGGCGACCGCCGCCCGGCCGCAGCCAGGCAGGGTCACCGGCACGGTGTGGCTGGACTTCACCCGGGGCGGCGGCGGCCGTCCGAATGTGATCGACGGCAAGGAGAAGGCGCTGGCGGGGCTGCGGATCGAGGCGGTCCGGGGCGGCAAGGTCGTCGCCTCGGCCACTACGGCGGCCGACGGCGGCTTCGCGCTGCCCGCCGACCGGGCCGACGGTGCCCGGCTGCGGCTGCCCGCGGCCAACTTCGCGGAGGCTTATCGCGGTGTCGACTGGCTCGGCCCGGCGCTGGTGACCCCGGCCATCATCGGCTCGTACGTGTGGATGTGGGCCGGTTTCGCGATGGTGCTGATCGCGGCGGGGCTGGCGGGCGTGCCGCGGGAGCTGCTGGAGGCCGCGCGGGTGGACGGCGCGGGCGAGTGGCAGGTCTTCCGCCGGATCACGGTGCCGCTGCTGGCGCCGGTGCTGGTCGTGGTGCTGGTCACGCTGATGATCAATGTGCTGAAGATCTTCGATCTGGTCTACATCATCGCGCCGGGCTCCAGCATCCGGTCCGCGAATGTCCTGGCGCTCCAGCTCTTCCAGTCGTCGTTCGGCACGGATGTCGACGAGGGGCTGGGCAGCGCGATCGCCGTGTTTCTGCTGCTGCTCGTACTGCCGGTGATGTACGTCAATCTCCGGCGTCTGCGGAGGGAGCGTCGCCGATGACGACGGTGGAGGGTGCCGTTCCGGCCGGGCGCCGTGGCGCCGCCGGTGCCGTACGGGGGCGGCGGCCGCTCGCCGCGCGGATCGTGGCGCGGACCGGTGGCGGGGCGATGCGGGTCTTTCTGGTCCTGGTCGCGCTGTTCTGGCTGATGCCGTCGGTGGGGCTGCTGCTGTCGTCGCTGCGCAGCCCGCAGCGGATCGCCGAGTCGGGGTGGTGGCGGGTCTTCAGTGAGCCGGCCCAGATCACCTGGGACAACTACAGTCAACTGCTGTCGAACGGCAAGGTGATGGGTTCGCTGCTGACGACGGCGGCGATCACGGTGCCGGCGACGGTGCTGGTGGTCGTCATCGGTGCGCTGGCGGGCCATGCGTTCGCCTGGATGGAGTTTCCCGGCCGCGACGGCTGGTTCCTGGGGGTCGTCGGGCTGCTGGTGGTGCCCGTGCAGGTGGCGCTGATCCCGGTGGCGAAGCTGTTCGGCGCGGTGGGGCTCTTCGAGACGACGGCCGGGGTGATTCTTTTCCATACGGCCTTCGGGCTGCCGTTCGCGGTCTTTCTGCTGCGGAATTTCTTCGCCGAGATCCCGCGTGAGCTGCTGGAGGCGGCCCGGCTGGACGGGGCGGGTGAGCTGCGGCTGTTCACCCGGGTGGTGCTGCCGCTGGGTGGTCCGGCGATCGCCTCGCTGGCGATCTTCCAGTTCCTGTGGGTGTGGAACGACATGCTGATCGCGTTGATCTTCGCGGACAGCGGCCATCCGCCGGTCACCGTCGCGCTGCAGCAGGAGGTGCGCCAGTTCGGCAACAACATCGATGTGCTGGCGCCCGGCGCCTTTCTGTCGATGGTGGTCCCGTTGATCGTCTTCTTCGCCTTCCAGCGCCAGTTCGTCTCCGGGGTGATGGCCGGGGCGGTGAAGTGATCCGGTGCGGGCCGTGACCTGCGTGGCCGGGTGACACGTGTGGTGAGGTGACCTGCGTGGCCGGGTGACACGTGTGGTGACGTCACCTGCGTGGCCGGGTGACACGCGCGGTGATGTGACCGGTGCGGTGAAGTGATCTGCGCACGGGGGCCGGGTGCTGCGGGGCCGCACGCCACCTTCCGTTCATTTTCGTCCCCCTACGATGCCGTCACTGCCGTGCCGCGCACGGTGCGACCGGGCTCCCTCACGGGGACCGCCCGAGCGGCGCCCGCACGTCCCGTGGTCCGGGGCGTGGCGCCCGGCCCCGGGCCGGGCCGGTCCGCGCCCCTGCGCAGCGGTCTTGGCGCCGGGTGCGCCCACAACTGCAGAGATGCACCACAGATGCACCACAGATGCACCACAACAGCAGCAGCGACGCACAGCGGTTCCCCGTACATCCACGTATATCCCCGTATATCCACGGCAGACAGCGCCGGCACATACGCACCACACCCCACCGCGCCTCCCCCCACACACGCGTCGTCCTACGCCCTACGTTCCCGACCGTCTGGAGACGGACCGCACATGACTGCCCCCATCGCAGACCAGAGTGCCGAACAACTCCCGCGCCCCACCCGGCTGTCCGAGGTCAAGGGCTGGTTCTTCACCGCGGACCAGCTGCTGTTCGACTGGTTCCTGGCCCGTCAACGGGACCGTTCGGAGCCGGGCGATCTGCTCGAACTGGGTGCGTACATGGGCAAGAGCGCCATCTTTCTCGGGGCGCGGCGGCGGGCCGGGGAGCGCTTCACGGTCTGCGATCTCTTCGACTCCCCCGCCGAGGACGTGTCCAATTCGCGGGAGATGAGGAAGTCCTACGCGACCTTGACGCGGCGCGCCTTCGAGGCGAACTACCTCGCGTTCCATGAGGAGTTGCCCACCATCGTGCAGGGTCTGAGCTCGATCGTCAGTGACCATGTCGACGAGGGTTCGGTGCGCTTCGCCCATATCGACGCCTCGCATCTGTACGAGCATGTGCACGGCGACATCCTGGCGGTGCGCGAGCTGCTCACCGGTAGCGGCGTGGTGGTGATGGACGACTACCGGGCGGAGCACTGTCCGGGGGTGGCCGCCGCCACCTGGCAGGCCGTCGCGAACGAGGGGCTGCGCCCCATCTGCATCACCGGCACCAAGTTCTACGGGACCTGGGGCGATCCCGAGCCGCTTCAGGAGGCGCTGCTGGAGTGGATCGGGGCCCGTGGCGACATCTGGCACGAGGTGCAGTACGTCAACGGGGCCCCGCTGGTGCGGCTGAGCGCCAAGGGTGCCGAGGAGCCCGCTCATCCGGTGTCCCGGTACCGGTCGACGGGTGCTCGCGGCGCACAGCGGGCGGCCGCCCAGGCGCCGGGTGCTTCCGCGGCGCGTCCGGGCCCGCGCCCGCCGTTCCCGTCCCGCGGTGCGCTGCGCCGGGTCGCCCTGGATGTGCTGCCGCCGGTCCTCACCCGGGCGGTCATGAACGCCCGCAAGCGCGCCCGTACGCGCTGATCACGCCGCCGCCCCGCACGGCATCGCGCGGGGCCGGGGTGACTCACGTCCACCCCGGCCCCGCGCCCGCGCAGGACTACCGCGGCACCTGCCCCACCAGCACGAACACATTGCCGCGCAGCAGCATCCCGGCCGGGCGGGGCAGCGGGTGGGAGTACGTCCGCCGTACCGCGAGCCCGGCGGATTCGGCGAAGGCGCGCAGCAGCGGGAAGTCGGTGAAGCGCACCGGGGCGGGGCCGGACCGGTGTCCGGCTTCCTGGGCGGTGATCAGGAGCACCCCGCCGCCGGGCCGTACGTAGGGCACATAGGCCCGCAGCAGGCCCTCGACCTGCTCGTCGTCCAGATGCTCCAGGACGTGCGCGGTCAGCAGCGCGTCGAAGGCGCCTGGCCGGGCGTGCGGGCTCGCGAGGAAGGTGTCGGCGGTGCAGGCGGTCAGCCCGCGCTCCCGGCAGCGCGCCACGGACTGCGGGTCGTGGTCCACGCCGACGCTGCCGGGCGCGCAGTCGGCGAGGGTGTCGCCGGTACCGCAGCCGATCTCCAGTACCCGCCCGCTGCCGATCCGCCGCAGCTGGCTGCGGAACGGGGACCGGGCGGGCAGCAGCCGCGCCGGTCCGCGGCCCGCGCGCTCGGCGGGCAGCCGGGCGGTGGAGGCGGACGGGGCGGTGCCCGCGGCGGGCGCGGGCCGAGCGGTCCGGATGTCGCTGCCGGGCGGCCCGGCGTCGGGGCTGTCGGTGGCGGCGGAGCTGTCGGTTCGGCCGGGCATCGGGACGCGGTCACCTTCCCTGGGGAACAGGGCGCACGGGGCGCCGTAAAGCTGTGCAACGGGTCTACGGCATCGGGCGCGGCCCGGCGCTACGGCGCGCCGACTTTCGCGTACTGAGAGTAATCGTGTGAACACGTGGTGTCGATGAGGTGTCTCACCCTTTCAGCGCAGATCCGGTGACCGTGCCGCCGTGGGCGAGTTGAACGGACCGGTCTTGTGCATCGCCAGTCCGGAAAGGCTTGGTCCGCGTATGAAGCCACGGCTCACCGTCGTCGTCCCGGTCCATCGCATCGGGGGGTCCGAGCGGAATGTGGAGGAGTGCCTGGAGTCGGTCGCGGCCCAGACGCTGACCGATCTGGATGTGGTGCTGGTGGACGGCCCACCCGCGGCGGGGCGCGGGGACGCCGCGGCCGAGGAGGCCGGACCCGCCGCGCTCGCCCGGCGGTTCGCCGCCCGTGACCCGCGGTTCCGGATCGTGCACCACCCGGGGGACGGCCCGCCGCCCGGCTGTGGCGCGGTCCGCAACACCGGTGCCCGGCACGCCTATCCGCACACCGACTACCTCGCCTTCCTCGACGCCGCGGAGGATGTGCTGCTGCCACGCGCGTACGAGGACCTGGTCGGTCTGCTGGACAGGTCGGGGTCGGATCTGGCGACCGGCAACGTCTACCGGCTGGGCGCGGCGGGCCGCAGTCAGTCCGCGCACCACCCGGCGGACCGGGAGACGGTGCTGCGCACCCGTATTGGCGAGGATCTCTCCCTGCTGTCCGACCATGTCGCCCGGAACAAGGTCTTCCGCCGGACGTTCTGGGACCGGCACGCGTTCGCCTTTCCCGAGGGCGAGTGGTGTCATGACGCGGCGGTGACGCTGCCCGCGTTCTTCCTCGCCGACGCGGTCGATGTGCTGCACGAGCACGTCTGTTACCGGCGGCTGCCGGAGGGGCCGGGGCGGCACCGGCGGCTGGATGCCCGGGGCGTGCGGGACCGGTTCGCGGCGGTGGCCGGTATCCGGCGTTTCCTCGCCGACCCGCCCCGGGACGGGCTGCGCGGCCACCGGCGCGATTACGACCGTGCGCAGCTCACCGACGGGCTGCTGGATCTGGTCGAGGCGCTGCCGGGGGCCGCGCCGGAGTGCCGGACCGCGTTTCTGGACTGTGCCCGTGACTTCCTGTCGGGGGTGGATCCGCGGCTGTTCCCGACGCTCCCCGTGGAGCTGCGGATGCGCTGGTATCTGATCCGTGCCGGGCGGCTGGCCGATCTGCTGGCCCTGCTCACCCATGAGGCCCGCAATCCGGCCGGGTTCTCGGTGGCCGGGCCGCCGCTGCGCAAGCGGGCGGTGCTGCCGCTGACCCCGCCGCTGGAGCTGCCACCGGGGGTGACCCGGCTGGACCGGGCCGACTTCCCGGTCGTCGCCCGGGTCAGGGAGGCGGTGTGGCGGAACGGTGTACTGGTGCTGCGCGGCTACGCCTATCTCCGCAATCTGGACGCCGCGGCCCGGCACCGTTACCTCCGGACGGCCGTGCTGTCGTGCGGGCGGCGCCGCATCCTGCTGCCGCTGCGCCCGGTCCCGATGCCGGAGGCGACCGCCGAGTCGGGCCAGGAGCTGCACTGTTACGACTGGTCGGGCTTCGAGCTGCGGCTCGATCCGGCCCGGCTGCGCAGGGGCGGCCGCTGGGAGGAGGCCGACTGGAGTGTGGGGGTGCTGCTGGCGTCGGCGGGTGTGGTGCGGGCCGGGGCGCTGCACGCCGCGGACACCGGGTCGGGGGCCGCGCCGCGCACCCACGACGTGGCCGGGGACGGCGCGAACGGCGCGGATGGCACGGACGGCGGGCTGCGGATCACGCCCTGGTACGCGGGCGGGCGGCTGCGGCTGTCGGTGCACCGCCGCACCCGTCGGCTGGCCGGGCATCGAGCCGCGCCCGCCGGTGATCTGGATCTGACCGTCAGCGCGCCCGGCCCGCCGCCCGCCGCGCTGCGGCTGACCCATCAGGGGACCGGCACGGTGGTGTCGTTTCCGGTGGAGACGGGTCTGCCCGGGGAGACGGGGCCGCCCCAGGAGGAGGGGGCCGGGGAACCGGCGCCCACGGGGCCGTCGCCGCACACCTTCCGTATCCGGCTCGACGCCCTCGCCGCCGCCCGCCCCACCCGGGACGGCGCGCCGCGGGCCATCCCGCCCGCGCACACCGAGAGCTGGGCGCCGGAGCTGGTGCTGCCCGGCGGCGGCACCGACCCGATCGCCTGCGCCCCCGGGCTCGCGCCCGTCCCGTATCCGCTGCCGCACGGCCGTGAGCTGGTGGTGGCCGCCACCCCGGCCGGGCATCTCGTTCTGCACGACCGTGTTCCGCAGCCGTATCTGGACCGGCTGCTGTGGCGCGCGGACGGCACCCTGCTGCTGTCGGGCGGGCTGCCGCCGGCCGCGCCGCACGCCACCGAACTGGTCCTGAAACACGCGGCGCACGCCACCGAGCTGGCCTTCCCCACCACGCATGACGAGGGCCGGTTCCACGGCACGCTGCCGCTGGGCGCGCTGCCCTCGCTGGCCGGGACGGTGCCGCTGCGGGAGGGCCGCTGGACGCTGCATCTGCGGGAACGGGGCGTGCCCGGCTCCCCGTTGGACGCCCCGGTGCGCTGTGCGCCGTCCGTGTTCGACGGGCTGCCGGCGTCCCGTACGGTCCGCGGCAAGCCGCTCGCCCTGGACCGGCATCGGCACGACGAGGCGCTGGTGGTGGCGGGCACGGCACTGCCGGCCACCGACCGCGGCCCCTACCGCCGCCGGATGCTGCGCGAGCAGCACTACGCGCTGCACCGCTCCCGCCCGCTGCGCGACACCGTCCTCTACAGCAGCTTCGGCGGGCGCGCGTACGGGGATTCACCGCGGGCGGTGCACGAGGAGCTGGTGCGCCGGGGCGCGGAGGTGGAGCATCTGTGGGCGGTGCGCGATGCGCAGACCGCGGTGCCGGAGACGGCCCGTGCGGTGCTGGTGGGCAGCGCCGAGTGGCACGGTGCGCTGGCGCACAGCCGCTGGGTGGTCACCAATACGCATCTGCCGCGGTGGTTCACCCGCCGGGGCGGGCAGCGGATCATCCAGACCTGGCACGGCACCCCGCTCAAGCGGATCGGCGCCGATCTGGCCGGCACGCTGTGCGCGGGCCTGGCGCATCTGGCGCCGCGGCCGCGGGTGAGCCGGCAGTGGAGTGTGCTGCTGTCGCCCAATGCGCACAGCACTCCGGTGCTGCGGTCCGCGCTGGGCTACTCGGGGCGGCTGCTGGAGACCGGACTGCCGCGTACCGACGCCCTGTTCGCGCCGGACCGGGAGCTGGCCGCGGCCGCGGTGCGGGAGCGGCTGGGTATCGAGCCGGGCCGGAAGGTGGTGCTGTACGCGCCGACGCCGCGGGACGATCTGGCCTACGACGCGGGGCACCACCGGCTGCATCTGCCGCTGGATCTGGAGCTGGCGCGGCAGGAGCTGGCCGGGGACCATGTGCTGCTGGTCCGCGGCCATCCGCTGGTGGCCGACCGGCTGCCGGCCCACCACGCCCCGTTCGCGCTGGACGTGTCGGCGCACCCGGACGCCACCGAGCTGCTGCTGGCGGCGGATGTGCTGGTCACCGACTACTCGTCGCTGGCCGTCGACTTCGCCAACACCGGCCGTCCGATGCTCTTTCTGACCCCGGATCTGCCGCACTACCGCGACACCCTGCGGGGTTTCACCCTCGACTTCGAGGCCCGGGTGCCGGGGCCGCTGCTCGGCTCGACCGGTGAACTGATCGACGCGCTGGGCGACTTGACGGCGATCGCCGCGGCGGGCGCGGAGGCGTACGCGGACTTCCGGGAGGCGTTCTGCCATCGGGACGACGGCGGGGCGGCGGGCCGGGTCGCGGATCTGCTGGAGCGGTGACCGGAGCCGGTCCGCCGCAAGATGAGGGTGACCGGATCGGCATCCTGCGGCGGTCGCGTCGTTACAGCATGTGCAGGCGCCCTTACGGGCCCGGCACACCCCGCGCCCGCTTTCCGCCCGGCAGAAAACAGCAAAAAGGGCGGAAAGCGGAGTGGCGGGTGCAACCGCGCGACGGATTTCACCCTCTGAATCATCGGAAATGGGTTCGGAATTCTCACTCGCGCCAAGAGATGCTGTCGACACGAAATGTAGATTTCAGTGACTGTGAAAGAAGCCCTTGAGCCGCTGCCGGGGCCCACCATCACGCCATCCGCGCAGGTCAGCATCGTTGTCATCGCCTTCAACGATGTCGCCCACGTCGGTGATGCGGTGCGCTCCGCACTCGCGCAGGGCGCCCCCGGCGAGACGGTCACCGAAGTGATCGCGGTGAATGACGCCTCCACCGACGGCACCGGCGCCGCCCTGGACGACCTCGCCCGTACCGAACCACGGCTGCGGGTCCTGCACCGCGACGAGAACAGCGGCGGCTGCGGCACCCCCCGCAACGACGGGCTGCGCGCCGCCACCGGGCGGTTCGTGATGTTCCTCGACAGCGACGATGTGCTGCCGCCGGGCGCGGCCCGCGCGCTGCTGGCCGCCGCGCTGGAGCATGACGCGCCGGTCGCGGCGGGTGCCTGTGTCCGCCGTGAGCTGCCCGCGCACCGCGATGTCCCCTGGCTGCCCGGCCTGTACCGCGAGCCGGCGGTCCATGCGGCGCCGGACGCCAGCCCCCAGCTGGTCCGGGACACGCTGTGCGTCAACAAGCTCTACGAGCGGGCATTTCTCGACAAGCACGCGATCACCTTCCCCGAAGGCCGTTTCACCTACGAGGACTTCGTGTTCACCGCGCGGGTGCTGGCCGCCGCCCCGCGGATCGCCACCATCCCCGACCGGGTCTACGTCTGGCATGTGCGCCGCTCGGCCGCCCGGCAGTCGATCTCGCTGGACCGCAAGGACGTCGCCAACTGGCAGGCGCGGATCGCGGCGCACCGGGCCAGTGTGCGGATCTTCCAGGAGGCCGGGCAGCAGGCGCTGGCGCAGGCCGCGCGCACCAAGTTCCTCGATCACGATCTGCGGATGTACGTCCGTGAGCTGCACACCCGTGGCGCCGACTACCGCGCCGAGTGGTGGCGGCTGACCCGGGAGTATCTGGCCGGTTTCGAGGAGGCCGAGCTGCGGGCGGCCCGTGCCCCGGCGCGCTGGCTGGCCCGGGTGGTGCTGGCCTCGCCGGCGCCGCGGGATCTGGGGCGGCTGACGCAGCTGGCGGCCCGGCCCGGCCGGCTGCTGCCGCCGTACGCGGAGGCCGGCGGCCGCGCGGTGTGGTCCGGGGACCTGCCGGAGGTGGAGCTGGACGCGCTCGGCACCAAGCCGATGCACCGTCTGCCGGTGACCATAGACGCGGAACCGGCGGCCGGCAGCCCCGGTGTGCTGCGGCTGCGGGTACACGATCTGTACGGGCGGCTGGCCGCGGCCGGGCCGGTGAGCATCGATATCGAGCTGCGGCGCCGCCGGGACGACCGGCGCGGCCCGGTGCACACCGCCGCGCTCACCCCGGCCCCGGCGAGCGGCGGGTCGGAGTCCTGCTGGACCGCCGAGATCGTGCTGGATCTCGGGGCGCTGGTGGAGCGGGACGGCGCGCACCGCGCCGACCCCGAGCCGTGGGATCTGATGGCGCGGGTCAGCTGCAAGGACGGGGCCGGTTTCCGGGCCGCGCTGCGGGCCGTCGGGCCGGGGCTGCGCCGCCGGGTGCTGCTCAGCCGCCGCCATGTCCTGCTGCTGGTGCAGCCGTATGCGACGACCGGCGGCGCGCTGTCACTCCGGGTCGCGTCGGGGCTGCGCAGCGTGTGGCGGATCGCCGCGCGGCGGCTGCGCGGCTGACGGCACGGACCACTCCCCCGCCCTTTCCGTTCCCGAGCCTAGGATGGCGCTATGTCTTACTTGATCACGGGTGGTGCCGGCTACATCGGCGCCCATGTCGTACGGGCCCTGCGCCAGGCGGGCGAGTCGGTCGTCGTGCTCGACGACCTGACGACGGGCGTGGCCGCCCGGATCCCCGAGGGTGTGCCGCTGGTCGTCGGCTCCACCCTGAACCGTGCGCTGCTCGACGCCACGTTCGCCGAGCACGGCATCACCGATGTCATCCACCTGGCCGCGAAGAAGCAGGTCGGTGAGTCCGTCGAGATGCCGCTGCACTACTACCGCGAGAATGTGCACGGTCTGCAGACGCTGCTGGAGGCGATGGCCGCGGGCGGCGTCGGCCGGCTGGTGTTCTCGTCCTCGGCCGCCGTCTACGGCATGCCGGATGTCGACCTGGTCACCGAGGACACCCCCTGCACGCCGATCAACCCGTACGGCGAGACCAAGCTCGTCGGGGAGTGGATGGCGCGTGCGGCCGGCCGGGCGCACGGCATCAGCACCGCCTGTCTGCGCTACTTCAACGTCGCCGGTGCGGCCACCCCCGAGCTGGCCGACACCGGAGTCTTCAACATCGTCCCGATGGTCTTCGAACGGCTCACCGCGGGCGCCGCGCCGCGCATCTTCGGCGATGACTACGACACCCCGGACGGCACCTGCATCCGCGACTACATCCATGTCGCCGACCTCGCCGAGGCCCATGTCGCGGCCGCCCGCAAGCTCGCCGAGCCGGGCCCGGTGCGCGATCTGACGCTGAACATCGGGCGCGGTGAGGGGGTGTCGGTGCGTGAGCTGGTCGAGCTGATCGCCCGGATCACCGGGCACGAAGGCGTCACCGCCGAGGTCACCCCGCGCCGGGCGGGCGACCCGGCCCGGGTGGTCGCGGCCGCCGACCGGATCGCCGGGGAGCTGGGCTGGAAGGCCCGTCACGACGTCCGCGACATGATCACCTCGGCCTGGGAGGGCTGGCGGTACCACCACCCGCAGGTCTGACCCGCAGGTCTGACCCGCAGGTCTGACCCGCAGGGCGCGTACCCGGCGCCGGCCTGGTCAGGTCAGGTCAGCGGGTACGAGGTCCGGCCGGACGCCTCGTCGATCTCGTCGTGTGCCTTGGTCAGCAGTTTCATCGCCAGTTCGTTGAGCGCTCTGGCTCCCGCGACCTCTTCGCCGACCCTCGGCTGGTTGGAGTCGACGGGGTGACGGCTGGCGTATCCGTGGGCGCGCACCTCGGTCCCGTCGGGGAGCCGTACCAGGGCGGCGGCGCGCGTGCGGTGGGTGTCCTCCTCGAATTCCATCTCGACATGCCATCCGACAGCGGTCTGCAACATGACGATCACCTCCGGAGCCGCTGCTACCAGCGTGCGCCCGGTTGCCGTCCGCCGCACGGTGTGCGGGGGCCGGGCCTCCCGGCAGGAGACCCGGCCCCGGCGCCCTCACCGGTGCCGTACGGCTACGGCTGGAGGGTGATCGAGTTGATCGGCGTCATGTTCTTGTCGATGTAGTTGTTGGCCGGCAGGTAGCCCTCGCAGCCGGTGCCGTTGTAGCCCGTGCAGGTCCGCATGGTCGCGCCCCCGGACTGGTTGTTGTAGATGCGGTGCACCCCGACCATGTTGCTGAGGTTGTGGGCCCCGTAGCTGTAGTAGAAGTGCGACGGGTGGCCGCCGTTCCAGCCGGCGTTCTGCGGGTAGATGCAGACCGCCCCGTACGGGCATCCCTGAGTGGTGGCGGCCTTCGCGGCGGCCGCGGGTCCGGCGGTGCCGACGACCACACCGGCCGGGACGAGCAGCGCCGCGACGGCCGCGGCCGTTATTCCGGCTCGCTTCAGTACGGACATAGGTGTTCCCCCTGTTCATACGGCCCGCGAGTCGTCTCGCGGGTGCACCGCTGCCGGTGCCTGATCGTGGGCCAGCCTGTTGCAGCGGGGGCGGGCCGGGCAACGGCATTCGGCTATTGCCGAAAGGGGCTCACGGGGCGGGCTGCCGGGGGTGACGGGGCGAGCCGGGGCGTACGGGAGTGTCAGCGGCGCGCCCGACGCAGGAGGCCCGCCGGGGAGCCGCCCGGCACGGTGAGGGTGAGCTGCTGTCCGTCGGCCGTACGGACCGGCAGCTCACGGCGGAACGGGCCCCCGGTCACCCGCAGCGCGACCCGCCAGGTGCCCGAGGGGCCGCCGCGCAGCAGGGAGCGCACGGTGTACCGGTCGCGGGCGGCCCGCTCGACCGTGGTGCGCAGCGCCACGGTGCGGGTCCCGTCCTGGAGGAGCAGCCGCAGCTCGGCGTCCACGGGGCAGCCGGGGAGGGTGAGTTGGGCGGTGAGGGTGAGCCGGGCCGGGAGGGGGAGCCGGGTAGGGAGGGGGAGCCGAGCGGGGAGGCTGGCCCGTCCGGCCCGCGTCCGGTCCGCCGTGCCGCGCAGATCCGCGCCGAGTGGCCGGCGGGCCGCGTCCCGGTTGAGGTCGAGGTGGAGGTGGCCGTGCGGCCGGGAGCGGAAGAGCGCGGCGACGGCCGGGCCGGCCGGGCCCCGGCCGACGATCCGGGGCGCGAAGCCGGTGTCGTCCCCGTCCGCCGCGTCGTCGTCCGGGACCAGCCAGGCCTCGCGGCGCAGGGCGGGCCCCGCGGCGCCGTCCGGGCCGTACGCGGTGACCGCGATCTTGAAGCCCCAGACACCGTCGGCCAGCGGCCCGCCGTCCGCCGCGGTCGCCGGGTCGACGGCGGCCCGCCAGGCGCCGTCCGCGTACCGGGCGGGGACCCGGTGGGTGGTGCCGGCGCGGCGCAGCAGGATCTCGACGGTGTCGCCGCCGAGCCAGGGCAGGGCCGCGGTGCCCCGCAGATGCAGTACGCCGCCCACCCAGTGCTGCCGGATCAGCCGCTGGCGCAGCACCACGCGGTCGGTGAGGTCGTAGCAGGCGTCGGGGAGGGCGCGCCCGGGGTCGCGGAAGTACGGGTAGCCGGCGTAGACCCGGCCGTCGTCGTCCAGGTGCGGCGGCTGCGGGCCGGCCTCGGTGTCGGCGCGGACCACGGCGGTCAGTTCGTCGTCGAGTCCGGCGCGCAGGCAGTGGGCGCGCAGCCGGAGGCCGGGCGGCAGGGCGGCCAGCACCCGGTCGGTGAGGTAGCGCTCCACGAGCGGGCGGGCGGCGGCCGCCATCGCGCTGCGGCCCGCGGGGTCGCGGGCGAGGAAGGGGGCCCCGAAGGGCATGAGTATCTCGCCGTGGAAGTGCCGGACCATCAGTTTGTCGCGGTTCGCGCCGGGCGGGACGGCAGCCGCGACGCCGTCCAGGACGGTGCCGATGTAGCCGAGATATTCGCACCAGTCGGTGTCCTGGCGGCTGGCGTTGCTCTGGTCCTCGCGTCCGTGCAGGTAGTAGCAGGTGCGTTCGGCGAAGACGGAGACGACGTCGGCGCGCAGCAGGGCGGTGATACCGAACGGCAGGTCCTCGGCGAGCAGCCGGCCCTCGACGAAGCGCAGCCGGTGGTCTTCGAGGAAGGACCGGCGGAAGAGTTTGTAGGCGGCCAGGGACCAGTAGACGGGGGAGTCGAAGACCGAGACCTGTTCGCTGGTGGTGCGCAGGTCGATGGGGGCGGCGCGGCCGTCGGCGCCGGCGATCCGCCCGTAGACGATGTCGGAGCGGCACTTCTGGGCCGTACGGGTGAGCCAGAACAGGGCCTCGGGGTCGAGGCGGTCGTCGGAGTCGAGGAAGAAGACGTAGTCGCCCCTGGCGCGGGCCAGCCCGGCGTTACGCGGTTTGCCCGCGCCGCCGGAGGCCTCCTGGCGCAGCACCGTCAGGTGGGGGTGGCGGCGGGCCTGTGCGGCCAGCCATTCGGCGCTGCCGTCGGTCGAGCCGTCATCGACCGCGATCACCTCGATATGGCGCCGGTCCAGGGTCTGGGCGAAGACCGAGCCGAGGCTGCGGTCGAGGTAGCGCCGGGTGTTGTGCACCGGCACGATCACGGAAACGGTCGGCGCCGGGGCGTGAGATCCGGCGGGGGCAGTGGCCGCGGGGTCGCTCGGTACGGGCACCGTGCCTCCGTTCTTTCGGCAATCCAGGTCCCCGGCTGACCCGGCACCCCGGCCGGGCAGAGGGGACTCTCCAGACATATAACGCGAGGTGCAGGTGCGCCGTTCGTGGCCGGACCGCCGGTGGTGCCGCCGCCCGCCACCCCACAAGAGGCGCTCCGCCCCCTGGAGGTTGCCCGACCCTCCCCCGGGAACACACCCGCGCCGCCCCTGGCCGGACACGGTGTCGCCGCTTCCCCTCCCCCGGGAATACCCCGCCCCACCCCTCCCGTTGTGGCCCCGAGGGGGCCCGCGCACCCCTTACGGGATCCGTTCGCCCCCTCCCTAGGTGACCGCTCCCCAGGTGACCGCCCCGCCCCGGGTAACGCCCCTCACTCCGCCCCCAGCGCCGCCACCACCGACCCCGACAGCGCGTCCAGGTACCCCTTGGGCAGCTCGTCGCGGGTGACCAGCAGCCGCCAGTACAGCGGGCCGGTCAGCAGGTCCAGGGCGAGGCGGGCGTCGACATCCTGCGGCAGCTCGCCACGTTCGACGGCCCGTGCCACCACCGCAGCCGCGACGCCCTCCTGACTGTCGTGCAGCGCCGCCTTCAGGGCCTGCGCCAGCTCGGGACTGCGGGCCGCCTCCGCCAGCAGGTCCGGGATGATCTGCGAGGCCATCGGGTGCCGCAGCGCCCGCGCCGCGACCTCCAGCAGCATCCGTACGTCGCCGGACAGCGACCCGGTGTCCGGTGTCGGCATCCCCGCCACGGCCACCGCGGAGACCACGTCCAGGACGAGGTGCAGTTTGGAGCGCCACCGCCGGTAGACGGCGGTCTTGCCGACGCCCGCCCGCCGCGCGATGCCCTCGATCGACATCCGGGCGAAGCCCGCCGCGGCCAGCTCCTCGAAGACCGCGGCACGGATCGCCTCGGTCTTGTCCTCGCGCAGTACGGCGGCGCCCGCCGGGGCCCGGCGCGCCGCTGCGGGTTCGCTCCCGCTGCCGTCGTGTGCCATGCCTTGAGCATAGCGTCACGACGCTACGGTTGCGTTTCGACGTGAGCACCCTTTAGTGTCGACGTCGCGACGATACGGCCCCGTTCCGTCGTATGGCTCCGTTCTCGTTCCCCCGCCCCCGTACGCAAGCGAAAGCGGCCTCCTCCATGCCCCAGACCCTCGCGCCCCCGGCCCCGACGCCCAACCGGGCGCCCGCCGTCGGCGCCTCTCCCGATCCCGAGCTGCGCGCGCTGGCCGAACGCCACGGCCTCACGGTGAGCGGCGCCCGCCCTTCGCTGCCGGAGTACACCCGGCAGCTGTGGCACCGGCGGCACTTCATCACCTCGTTCGCCAGCGCCAAGCTCACCGCGATGTACACCACCGCCAAGCTCGGCCAGCTCTGGCAGGTCCTGACCCCCCTGCTCAACGCGGCCGTCTACTACTTGATCTTCGGTGTGCTGATCGGCACCAAGAGAGGCGTCCACGACTTCGTCCCGTTCCTGGTGACCGGCGTCTTCGTCTTCACCTTCCTGCAGAACTCGGTGATGGCCGGCACCCGGGCGATCTCCGGCAACCTCGGCCTGGTGCGGGCGTTGCACTTCCCGCGCGCCTGCCTGCCGATCTCGTTCTGCCTGGCACAGCTCCAGCAGCTGCTGTACTCCATGGGCGTGCTCGTGGTCATCCTGCTCTGCTTCGGGCAGGTCCCGACGTGGTCGTGGCTGCTGGTCGTCCCGGCGCTGACGCTGCAGTTCGTCTTCAACACCGGCCTGGCGATGGTCATGGCGCGCCTGGGGGCGAAGACCCCGGACCTGGCGCAGCTGATGCCCTTCATCATGCGGACCTGGATGTACGCCTCCGGCGTGATGTTCAGCATCAGCCTGATCATCCAGGGCAAGCACCTCCCGCAGTTCGTGGTGGTGCTGCTGAACGGCAACCCCGCCGCGGTCTACATCGACCTGATGCGCTTCGCTCTGATCGACAGCTTCAAGGCGAACCAGCTGCCACCGCACGTCTGGGCGTTCGCGGCCGGCTGGGCCCTGCTGGCGGGTGTCGTGGGCTTTGTGTACTTCTGGAAGGCAGAGGAGCGGTACGGACGTGGCTGAGCAGTCGAACGGTACGGATGTGGCCGAGCGCAGCGCCACCCGCCCGGCCAAGACCCCCGAGGCCCGCATCCCCACGGTGATCGCGGACGATCTGCACATCGTCTACCGCGTCTACGGCACCGGCACGGGCAAGGGCAGCGCCACCGCGGCGCTCAACCGCATCGTGCGCCGCAAGCCCACCGCGGGAGTGCGCGAGGTGCACGCGGTCAAGGGCGTCTCCTTCACCGCCTACCGGGGCGAGTCGATCGGACTGATCGGGTCCAACGGCTCGGGCAAGTCGACGCTGCTCAAGGCGGTCGCCGGGCTGCTGCCCGCGGAGCGCGGCAAGGTCTACACCCACGGCCAGCCCTCCCTGCTGGGCGTCAACGCGGCGATGATGAACGACCTGACCGGCGAGAAGAACGTCATCCTCGGCGGCCTGGCGATGGGCATGTCCCGCGAGCAGGTCCGCGAGCGCTACGACGGCATCGTCGACTTCTCCGGCATCAACGAGAAGGGCGACTTCATCTCGCTGCCGATGCGCACCTACTCCTCCGGCATGGCCGCCCGCCTGCGGTTCTCCATCGCCGCCGCCAAGGACCACGACGTCCTGATGATCGACGAGGCGCTGGCCACCGGCGACCGCAGCTTCCAGAAGCGCTCCGAGGCCCGCATACGCGAGCTGCGCAAGGAGGCCGGCACGGTCTTCCTGGTCAGCCACAACAACAAGTCCATCCGCGATACGTGCAACCGCGTGCTGTGGCTGGAGCGCGGTGAGCTGATCATGGATGGCCCGACGGACGAGGTCGTCAAGGCGTACGAGGCGCAGCACCGCTGATCCGTCGCCGGACACGACGGAGGGGCGCATCCGCGAGGGGTGCGCCCCTTTGCCGTGCCGGAACCCGGGCCCCACACGGGCCCGGGTCCGTCCGTCACTTATGCGTGCGCAGCAGCGTCCGCATCGTCCGCATGGCCACGGACAGGTTCGCCAGGTCGAAGCCCTCCGACCCGTGGATCTCCTCCAGCGTCGCGCGGGCGCGGCCGAGGATCGCCGCGTTGGCCTGCTCCCAGGCCTTGAACCGCTGCTCCGGCGTCGAGGAGCCGTTGCCCACCGACAGCACGTCCGAGGTCAGCGCCGCATGGGCGGCGAAGAGGTCCTCGCGGATCGAGGCGCGCGCCATCGACTGCCAGCGGTCGTTGCGCGGCAGCTCCAGGATGCGGTCCAGGAGCTGGTTGATCCTCAGCCGGTCGGCCAGGTCGTAGTAGACCTCGGCGACATCCAGCGGTTCCTTGTCCAGCCGGTCCGCGACGGCGACGATGTCCAGCGCCGGGAAGACCGAGGAGAAGCCGGACACCTGGACGGCCAGTTCCTCGGGCACGCCCGCGTCGGTCAGCTCCTCCAGGATCGCCTGGAACCATTCGAGGTCGCCGCCCTGGAGCAGCTTCGGCAGCTCCGCCCAGACCTGGGAGACCCGGTCCGCGAAGAAGTCGATGGTCTCGGACAGCTCCAGCGGCTGCGGGCGGTTGTTGAGCAGCCAGCGGGTGCCGCGCTCGACGAGGCGGCGCGAGTGCAGCCGGATCCGGGTCTGGACATCGGCCGCGACGACATTGTCGAGCGCCTCGACGTCGTCCCAGACCTGGCCCAGCCGGAAGATCGCGCGGGCCGCGGTGTGCGCCCGGACGACCTCTTCGAGGGAGGCGCCGGTCTCCTCCCGCATACGGTGCAGGAAGCTCGTACCGCCGGTGTTGACGGTGTCGTTGACCAGCACCGTCGTGACGATCTCGCGGCGCAGCGCATGCCCGTCGACCTGCTCGGGGAACCGCTCGTGCAGCGCCGAGGGGAAGTAGGCGTGCAGCAGCCGCTGGAGGTACGGGTCGTCCGGCAGCCCGGTCTGGATCAGCGCCTCGGCGACCGTGATCTTGGTGTACGCCAGCAGTACCGCGGTCTCGGGCTGGGTCAGCCCGCGGCCGGCGTTCAGCCGCTCACGGATCTGCCGGTCGGTGGGCAGGAACTCCAGCGCCCGGTCGAGGTCACCGTCGCGCACCAGCCGGCGCATGAAGCGCTGCTGGGCGTTGAGCATGCTGGAGGACTGGGCGAGGGCCAGCGCCAGCGCGGTGTTCTGCGCGTAGTTGTTGCGCAGCACCAGCGCGCCGACCTCGTCGGTCATCTCGGCCAGCAGCTTGTTGCGCTGCTTGACCGTCATATCGCCGTCCGCGACCACGGCGTTGAGCAGGATCTTGATGTTCACCTCGTGGTCGGAGGTGTCCACACCGGCGCTGTTGTCGATCGCGTCGTTGTTGATCTTCCCGCCGGCGGTGGCGAACTCGATCCGGCCCAGCTGGGTCAGGCCCAGGTTGCCGCCCTCGCCGACGACCTTGACCCGCAGGTCCTCGCCGTTGACCCGGATGGCGTCGTTGGACTTGTCGCCCACATCGGCGTTGGACTCCGCCGTGGACTTCACATACGTCCCGATGCCGCCGTTCCACAGCAGGTCGACCGGTGCCTTGAGGATGGCCCGCATCAGATCGGCGGGCGTCATCTTCTTGACCCCGGCCTCGATGCCGAGGGCGGCCCGCACCTGCGCGTTGATCTGGATGGACTTGGCCGAGCGCGGGTGGATGCCGCCGCCCTGCGAGAGCAGCTCGGTGTTGTAGTCCGCCCAGGACGAACGGGGCAGCTCGAAGAGCCGGCGGCGCTCGGCGTACGAGGTCGCCGCGTCCGGGTTCGGGTCGAGGAAGATGTGCCGGTGGTCGAAGGCGGCGACCAGCCGGATGTGCTCGCTGAGCAGCATGCCGTTGCCGAAGACGTCACCGGACATGTCGCCGACGCCGACGACCGTGAAGTCCTCGGACTGGGTGTCGACGCCCAGCTCGCGGAAGTGCCGCTTGACCGACTCCCAGGCGCCGCGGGCGGTGATGCCCATGCCCTTGTGGTCGTAGCCGGCGCTGCCGCCGGAGGCGAAGGCGTCACCCAGCCAGAAGCCGTAGGACTGGGCCACCTCGTTGGCGATGTCGGAGAAGGTCGCGGTGCCCTTGTCGGCGGCGACGACGAGGTAGGTGTCGTCCTCGTCGTGCCGTACGACGTCCTTGGGGTGCTCGACCTCGCCGCCGACCAGGTTGTCGGTGATATCCAGCAGACCGGAAATGAAGGTCTTGTAGCAGGCGATGCCCTCGGCCAGCCAGGCGTCCCGGTCCTGCGACGGGTCCGGGAGCTGCTTGCCGACGAAGCCGCCCTTCGCGCCGACCGGCACGATGACGGTGTTCTTGACCATCTGCGCCTTGACCAGGCCGAGGATCTCCGTACGGAAGTCCTCCCGGCGGTCCGACCAGCGCAGACCACCGCGTGCGACCTTGCCGAACCGCAGATGGACGCCCTCGACCTGCGGGGAGTACACCCAGATCTCGTACGCCGGGCGGGGCGCCGGCAGGTCGGGGATGGCCTGCGGGTCCAGCTTCATGGACAGGTAGCTGTGCGGCCTGCCCTGGCTGTTCTTCTGGTAGTGGTTGGTGCGCAGCGTCGCCTTGATGACCGTGAGGAAGGACCGCAGGATCCGGTCCTCGTCCAGGGAGGCGACCTGGTCCAGCGCCCCGTCCAGCTCCTCCAGCAGCCCGTCGGTCAGCTCGGTGCCGGCCCGCTGGCGGTCCGGGGACATCCGCGCCTCGAACAGCGAGACCAGCAGCCGGGTGGTGTGGACGTTGTTGGCGAGCGTCTCCTCCATGTACGTCTGGCTGAAGGTCGCACCGGCCTGCCGCAGGTACTTGGCGTAGGCCCGCAGCACCATCGCCTGGCGCCAGTTGAGGCCGGCGCACAGCACCAGGGTGTTGAAGTTGTCGCTCTCGGCGGCGCCGGTCCACACGGCGGTGAAGGCGTCCTGGAAGCGCTCGCGGGCGTCGTCGCCCTTGACGTGCTCCGGCATCCGCAGCCCGAAGTCGTAGACCCAGGCGATGGTGGAGTCGGCGCAGCGCAGCTCGTGCGGGCGCTCGTCGACGACCTCGACGCCCAGCCGGTTCAGGCCGGGCAGCACCCGGGACAGCGAGACCGGCTCGCCCCTGCGGTAGATCTTGAAGCGGCGCTCGCCGGGGCCCGCGTCGACCGGTTCGTAGAGGCTGACCGAGAAGTCGCTGCCCGGCTCGCCGGTGAGCTTCTCCAGATGCTGGACGTCGGCGACGGCGCTGCGCGGGCTGTTGTCGGCCTTGTAGCCCTCGGGGAAGGCGTGGCTGTAGCGGCGCGCCAGTTCGGCGGCGCGCTCCTCGCCGACCTCGGCGTTCAGCGCCTCGGAGAAGCCGTCGGCCCAGGAGCGGGCGGCTTCCACCAGCCGGCTCTCCAGGCGGTCGGCGTCGGCGTCGGTGAGCTCCGGCAGGCTGGCGCCCGGCTCGACGCGGATGACGAAGTGCAGCCGGGAGAGGATCGACTCGGTGTTCCAGGCGGTGAAGTCGACGCTGGTGCCGCCCAGTTCCTCCTTGAGGATGTCGATCAGGCGCAGCCGCACACCGGTGGTGTAGCGGTCGCGCGGGAGGTAGACCAGCGCGGAGTAGTAGCGGCCGTACTCGTCCTGGCGGAGGTAGAGCCGCAGCCGGCGGCGCTCTTGCAGGTAGAGGACGCTGGTGGCGATGGACCGCAGCTCGTCGACCGGCGTCTGGAACAGCTCGTCGCGCGGGTAGGTCTCCAGGATCTGCAGCAGGTCGCGGCCGTCATGGCTGTCGGCGCTGAAGCCCGCGCCCTCCAGGACCTCGGCGACCTTGCGGCGGATGACCGGCACCCGGCGCACGGACTCGGTGTACGCGGCCGAGGAGAACAGGCCCAGAAAGCGCCGCTCCCCGACGACATTGCCCTTGGCGTCGAACTTCTTGACGCCGACGTAGTCGAGGTAGGAGGGGCGGTGGACGGTGGCGCGGCTGTTGGCCTTGGTCAGGATGAGCAGCTTGTGCTCACGGGCCTTGGCGCGGGCGTCGGCGGGCAGCCGGTTGAAGGACGGCGAGACGGGGTGGCCGTCGGCGGTCTCGCGGTGCGTCGGGTCGGCGCGCAGTATGCCCAGGCCGGTGCCGGGCACGGCGGTCAGCACGTCCTCGTCGGCGCCGCTCTCAGCGGGCGCGGTGGTCAGCTCGTACTCGCGGTAGCCGAGGAAGGTGAAGTGGTCCGCGGACAGCCACCGCAGCAGCTCCTGGGCCTCCTCGATCTCCTGGTCGCCCAGGTCGTCGGCGACCGGCTCGGCGGGCAGCTCGTCGGCGATACGGCCGGCGGCGGCCCGCATCTTCTCCCAGTCCTCGACGGCCTCGCGGACATCGGACAGCACCCGCAGGAGATCCGCGGTGATCTGCTGGAGGTCCTCGCGGTCCGTCTCGCGGTCCATCTCGACATGGATCCAGGACTCGGTGACCGCGTCGTGCGGCAGCTTCGTGGCCTTGCCCTTGCCGGTCCTGCCGTGCGCGTCGCAGTTGGAGTCGAAGACCTCGATGAGCTTGCCGGCCACATCACGGCGGACGATCACCTGCGGGTGGATCACGACATGGATGCCGCGCCCCTGCCGGGAGAGCTCATTGGTGACCGAGTCGACGAGGAACGGCATGTCGTCGGTGACGACCTCGACGACGGAGTGGCTGCAGGTCCAGCCGTTCTCCTCGACGGTCGGGGTGTGCACCCGGACGTTCGCGGTGCCCTGGGGGCGCATCTCCGCGAGCCGGTAGTGGGAGAGCGCGGCGCCGACGACGTCGACCGGGTCACGGTCGGCGAGGTCCTCAGGGGCGGTGTGCAGGTAGTAGCGCTGGAGGTATCCCGAAAGGGCGTCCGGGTCGAGGCCGCGTACCGGGTGCTTCCCCCCGGCCGGGCTGCTTTCAACGACCCGGGCGGCCCTGGCGAGCAGCTCGGTCTTGGCTTCGTCCAGCTTGGTCTGCATGTCCTCTGGCTCCTGTCGCGCGCCGTTGCGTGACGTTGTGGAAGAACGTGTGGGAAGCCGCACAACGCCGCGACGTGGGGTGTCCTGTCGCTGTCGACGCTATGCCGCGATGAGAGAAGGCCGTGCCGTTATCGACAATCTTTGACAATGCCGACAGGGGACCGTGGCCGCAAAGACCAGCGACCGCCCGGTCACGGTGGTGTCCCGGGCGCACGGCAGGGGCATCGGTGCCCCCGCGGGTTATCGCGCTGATCACGGTGCAAGGCTATCTCTCCCCACATGGGTGCCGTCATGGGCCGTGGGGGAACAAATCCTCGGCCCGAACTTAGACCTTCTGGACAATGAAACGCCGGGGTGCGGTGTACGGGCCGCCACGGCGCCCGGAGGTCCGGCGGACCACCGGAGCAGCGGTGTGTGGGACTCCGGCGCCGAGAAGACGCGGAACGGCGCGGGGCGGGCGGTGCGTCGCCGGGCGGTGCGGGCGTCTCCGCCCTAGAGGACGATCTCTCCCGCCAGCCCGACCGCCTCGGCGAGCGTGTCCACCACCGGCACGCCGGCGGTCTCCAGGCTCCCGCGGCTGTGCGAACCACCGGTATAGAGCACCGCGTACGCACCCGCGTCCTGTGCCGCCACCGCATCGTCCACGGCGTCACCGATCACGACAGTACGTCCCGGCTCAACGCTCTCCATCGCCGCCAGATGCCGCACCATATGCGCGCTCTTGGTCCCCCCGGACGGCCCGGTCCTGCCGTCCACCCGCACGAACCGCGACTCGATCCCGAAGTCGCGCACGATCGGTATCAGCTCGTCATGCCCGTACATGCTCAGGATCGACTGACTCCGCCCGGCCGACTGCCACCCCTCCAGCAGCGCATGCACCCCTTCGGCGAGCTCACAGCCCAGCCGGTGCGTGCTGTAGTGGCGGTGGAACGCCTCGTCCATCACCAGCCACTCCGCCTCCGTCGGCAGCCGACCCATGAGCCGCTCGTAGAACCGCGGCACGGGCACGCAGTACAGCTCCCGGTACGTCTCCAGGGTGATCGGCTCCAGCCCGATCTCGGCGAAGGCGGAGTTCGTCGCCCCGATGACGGCGTCGATGTCATGGAACAGGGTGCCGTTCCAGTCCCAAACGATGTGCGTGGCGTGCTTCCCCATGCGATCCCCCAGATCGGTGCCGGTGCGCTTCCCCATGAAGAAAACGTACCCGCACCCACTGACATCGCGTCCGGGCCGGCGGGCGTCCCGCCGGTTCAGCCGATCAGCTGCGGGATCTCCTGCACCCCGAACCACATCAGGTCGTGGTCCTCCGCACCGTCCACCGTGAACTGGGCGTCGTCATCGCCCTGGTCCGCGGCGCCGAGCGCCGCCGCGGCCGCGGTGATGTCCGCCTCGGCGTCCGCGGCGTCCAGATGCACGGCCGCGGCCTTCGACAACGGCACCGGCCCGGCGACCCGCACCTCGCCCAGCGCCGACTGGTCGAGCCCGCGGTCCGGGTCGGCCACCGCGGCACCGTCGGGCACGTCCACGGCCACCACCACCCGCCGCCGCGCGACCTCGGGGTGCCCGGCGAGCAGGCGCAGCGACGCCTGGGCGGCGCGGCTGAGCGCCGCGTACTCCAGCTCCTCGATGTCGTCCGAGACATACCACTCGCGCAGCGCCGGTGTGACGGCGTACGCGTCGAGGGGGCCGGGGCCCAGCTCACCGTTCTTGTGCGCCTCTGCGAGACCGGAAAGGGTCAGGGGGACATAGACGCGCATGGCAGCCGCTTCCGCTCGATTCACTCGACTCCGAAGATTGTCCCGCCAGCATACGGGCGTGCGTCCCCCATCGTGCCGCCCCCGCGTCCCCCGCGCCGCCCGTCCCGGGGCCCTCCCGCGCCCCGCTCCCGAGGCTTCATCCCGGGCCCGCGCCACGGACGGGTGAATTTTTCACGCCCCCGATTCCGGCCTCTTCGCGCCTTGCTGCCGCCGCGGCCGCGCCGATAGAAGATCTCCACCACAAAAGCTACCGCCCAGTAATTCACGGGCCCGGCACCACGGGGGCGATCACGAGCATGACCGGCACCGACCACACGACCGGCAGCGGCCGCAGCACCCACCACAGCACGTCACCGAGCGCCGCGACGGGGCACACCGCACGACCCGCAGGCGCCGCCGCGACGGACACCACACGACCCACCGCACCCGGCAACACTGCGGCCGACGACGCCCCGCGCACCCCTTCCGCCGCCACCCCGGCCAGGCTCCCGGCGGTTCCCCGGCCGCGACGGGCCCCCGCCGACCGCCGCCCCCTCGGCCCGGCCGGCAGCGGCCCCGGATCGTCCGGCCGGAGCGGCTCGGGCGGCCGCAGCAGCGCGGGAGGCCGCAGCGACTCCGCCGGCCGGGGCCCCGGATCCGGCGGCCGTGGCCCCACCCGGACCGCCCCTCCACGCCTCAACCGCCCCGCCGCGGTGGCCGCCGCCGAGAGCCGCCGGGCCCGCACCGGCACCCCCGTCAGCCCGGCCGGTGCCCCCTTGCCCACCGCCGGCGCACGGCAACGGGCGCACGAGAGCCGGCCGCATCACTGGTTCGCCCAGCAGCTGGTGCTCGCGCTCAGCGGGCAGCGGCCCGTCCACGCCCTGCTGGGGCATGCGCTGCCCGCCGCCTACGACCGGCTGGCGGAGCTCGCCCCGCAGGCACCGCTGCGGCCCGCCACGGGTCCCGGCCGGCGCGGCCCGGCCCCCACCGTGCGCGACTGCGGGCTGTGCACGCCGCGCCGCGGTGTCATCGAGGCGTTCGCCAGGGTCGCGGCGGGTGAACGGCTGCGGGCCCTGGCCTTCCGCCTGGAGCTGGGCGCCGACTCCCGGTGGCGCTGCGCCGCCCTCGACATCGGACCGACCCCGGCCCCTCGGTGCACGGCCTCATGACCGGCACACAGAAGGGCGCCCCGGCCGTCCTCCGGCCGGGGCGCCCTCCGCGCCGCGGCTCCGGCATCCCGTGCCCGAGCCGCGTCAGCGCTGCGTCACTTCTTGCGGCGGCGCCCGGCGCTCTTCTGGGCCTTGCGCCGCTCGGCGCGGGTCAGACCGTCCGCCTCGGAACGGGCCGGGCCGGCCTCGTCGTCGCTGATGAAGTCGCCCTCGATGACGCTGCCGTCGCCGTCCACCTTGGGGGCGGTGAAGTGCAGCCGGTCCGGACGCTGCGGGGCCTCCAGGCCCTTGGCGTGGATCTCCGGACGTGCCGCGGCGGCGGGCACGGCCTCCTGCACGCCCTTGTCCAGCGAGGTCGGCTCGACCGCTTCCTGGACCGGGACCTCCTCGACCTGCTGCTCGACCTGGACCTCCAGGTTGAACAGGTAGCCGACGGACTCCTCCTTGATGCCCTCCATCATCGCGGTGAACATGTCGAAGCCCTCGCGCTGGTACTCGACCAGCGGGTCCTTCTGGGCCATCGCCCGCAGGCCGATGCCCTCCTGGAGGTAGTCCATCTCGTAGAGGTGCTCACGCCACTTGCGGTCCAGGACGGACAGCACGACCCGGCGCTCCAGCTCACGCATCACATCCGAGCTGAGGTGCTCCTCACGGGCGGCGTACTGCTCGTGGATGTCGTCCTTGACGGCCTCGGCGATGAACTCGGCGGTGATGCCCGCGCGGTCGCCGGCCTCCTCCTCCAGCTCGTCGATGGTCACCTTGACCGGGTAGAGCTGCTTGAACGCGCCCCACAGCCGGTCCAGGTCCCACTCCTCGGCGAAGCCCTCGACGGTCTCCGCGTGGATGTAGGCGTCGATCGTGTCGTCCATGAAGTGCTTGATCTGATCCTGCAGATCCTCGCCCTTCAGGACGCGGCGGCGCTCGCCGTAGATGACCTCACGCTGGCGGTTGAGCACCTCGTCGTACTTCAGGACGTTCTTCCGCGTCTCGAAGTTCTGCTGCTCGACCTGCGACTGGGCGGAGGCGATCGCCCGCGTCACCATCTTGTTCTCGATCGGCACATCGTCGGGCACATTGGCCATCGCCATGACCCGCTCGACCATCTGCGCCTTGAACAGCCGCATCAGGTCGTCACCGAGGGACAGGTAGAAGCGCGACTCGCCGGGGTCACCCTGACGGCCGGAGCGACCGCGCAGCTGGTTGTCGATCCGCCGCGACTCATGCCGCTCGGTGCCCAGGACGTAGAGCCCGCCGAGGTCCTTGACCTCCTCGAACTCCGCCTTGACCGCGGCCTCGGCACGCTCCAGGGCGGCGGGCAGCGCGGCCGCCCACTCCTCGACGTGCTCGACCGGGTCCATACCGCGCTGGCGCAGCTCCGCCTCGGCGAGGTCGTCGGGGTTGCCGCCGAGCTTGATGTCCGTACCACGGCCGGCCATGTTCGTGGCGACCGTCACCGCGCCCTTGCGGCCGGCCTGCGCGATGATCGGCGCCTCACGGTCGTGCTGCTTGGCGTTGAGCACCTCATGGGCGACACCGCGCTTGTTGAGCTGCTGGGAGAGGTACTCGGACTTCTCGACCGAGGTGGTGCCGACCAGGATCGGCTGGCCCTTCCCGTGCTTCTCGACGATGTCCTCGACGACCGCGTCGAACTTCGCGGTCTCGGTGCGGTAGATCAGGTCCGCCTGGTCCATACGGACCATCGGGCGGTTCGTCGGGATCGGGACGACACCGAGCTTGTAGATCTGGTGGAACTCGGCGGCCTCGGTCATGGCCGTACCGGTCATGCCGGAGAGCTTGTCGTAGAGGCGGAAGAAGTTCTGGAGGGTGATCGTGGCGAGGGTCTGGTTCTCGTCCTTGATCTCCACCCCTTCCTTCGCCTCGATGGCCTGGTGCATGCCCTCGTTGTAGCGGCGGCCGGCGAGGATACGGCCGGTGTGCTCGTCGACGATCATGACTTCGCCGTCGATGACGACGTAGTCCTTGTCGTTCTTGAAGAGCTCCTTGGCCTTGATCGCGTTGTTCAGGTAACCGACGAGCGGGGTGTTCACCGACTCGTACAGATTGTCGATGCCCAGCCAGTCCTCGACCTTGCTGACACCGGACTCATGGATGCCGACGGTGCGCTTCTTCTCGTCGACGTCGTAGTCGCCGGTCTCCTCGACGCCGCGCTGCGGGTTGGCGGCCTCGCCCCGCTTCAGACGGCGCACCAACTTGGCGAAGTCGCCGTACCACTTGGTGGCGGAGTCCGCCGGGCCGGAGATGATCAGCGGCGTACGGGCCTCGTCGACGAGGATCGAGTCGACCTCGTCGACGACCGCGAAGTTGTGGCCCCGCTGGACGAGTTCGTCCTGCGACCAGGCCATGTTGTCACGCAGATAGTCGAAGCCGAACTCGTTGTTCGTGCCGTAGGTGATATCGCAGTTGTACTGCTCGCGGCGCTGGGCCGGCGTCATGTCGGCCAGGATGCAACCGACGGTCAGGCCCAGGAACTTGTGGACCCGGCCCATCATCTCGGAGTCGCGCTCGGCCAGGTAGTCGTTGACCGTGATCAGGTGGACGCCCTTGCCGGACAGCGCGTTCAGATACGTCGGGAGGGTGCCGACCAGGGTCTTGCCCTCACCGGTCTTCATCTCGGCGACGTACCCGAGGTGAAGGGCCGCGCCACCCATCAGCTGGACGTCGTAGTGCCGCTGGCCGAGCACGCGCTTGGCGGCCTCACGGACCGTGGCGAACGCCTCGGGCAGCAGGTCATCGAGGCTTTCGCCGTCCGCGTAACGCTCCTTGTACTCATCCGTAAGGGCGCGCAGCTCCGCGTCGGAGAGCGCCGCGAAGTCCTCCTCGATGGAGTTGACCTGGCCCGCGATGCGGTGCAGTTTGCGCAGGATCTTTCCTTCGCCTGCACGCATGATCTTCGTCAAGACGGACACTTGGGCTGGTCTCCTTGCCGGTCGGGCCTGCACGGTCGAGTGCGCGGGCGCGGCATTTTTCCAAGGGGGCAGGCCCCGCCGCAACGGCCATCGTAAAGGAGGACGCCGCCGGGCCGGGAGGTACGCCGCAGCGAACCCCGCCGCCCTCTCCTCACAGGAACGCACGACGCCGCGAGAAGGTGCCGGGCCTGGTCCCGGAATCACGCCGAAAACCCTTCGCCATGGTTTCCGCAACCTTGCAGACTCACGTCATGGAGCCCGTTACCCTCACCACCGAGCGCCTCGTACTGCGCCCCTTCGAACCCTCCGACGCGCCCGCGGTACACGCCGCGTGCCAGGATCCCGCCATCCCGCGCTGGACGGCCGTCCCCTCACCCTACGGGCCGGCGGACGCGGAACAATTCGTCGGCACGACGGCCCCCGAGGGCTGGCGCAACGACACCACGTACGACTTCGCCGTCGTCACCCGGGCGGACGGCACCCTGGTCGGCGCCATGAGCCTGGTGCGCCTGGCCCAGCTGCGCACCCCCGAGCGCCAGGCCGAGCTGGGCTTCTGGACCACGAAGGAGCAGCGCGGACACGGATACACCATCGAGGCCGCCCGCGCGGTGCTGCGCTGGGCCTTCCATGACCTGGGCGTGGAGCGCATGGAGTGGCACGCGGAGGCCGGTAACGAAGCCTCCCGGGCCGTCGCCCGCAAGCTCGGTTTCCGGATGGAGGGCACCCTGCGCGCCAAGCTGGTGCACGAGGGCACCCGCCGGGATTCCTGGATCGGGTCCCTGCTCCCCTCCGACCTGACCGGAGAGCCGGGCCCGTCCGGCACCGGCGGTGCGGCCCTCCCGGAGGCGACGCCGTATCTGCCGTACCCCGGGTGAGCACCGGCCGCACGTCGCCTCCCGCCGCCGCGCCCACCGCACCTGCCGCTCCCGCTCCGGCCGGGCCCGGACACCGCCGGCACCAGCAGTCACCGCAGGTCAGGGGCGTTTGTCAGTGCCCGCCCCTACTCTTTTCCGCATGACCGCAGCGACGCAGCGAGCACCGCAGCCCCCGCCCGTGACCGCCCTGTCCCGCGACGATGCCCGCCGTATGGCGCTGCGGGCCCAGGGTCTGCTGGGTGCCCCGGACCGGCGGGCGGGGGTGCGCGGGGTGCTGCGGCATCTGGGCGCCGTCCAGCTCGACACGATCTCGGTGCTGGCCCGCTCCCATGAGCTGGTGCCGTACGCCCGGCTCGGCGCCGTAGGCCGCCCCGCCGTCGAGGCCGCCTACTGGGACACGGCTCCTTCCGGCGCACCCGCGGCGCGGCCCCACAGCTTCGAGTACTGGTCCCACGCCGCCTGCATCCTGCCCGTCGAGGAGTGGCCGCACTTCGCCTTCCGCCGCCGTGCCTTCCGGGCCAAGGGCCACCGCTGGCACATCATGGAGGATTCCGACCGCTCCTGTGCTGCGGTCCTGGACCGTCTGAGGTCCGACGGCCCGCTGACCACCTCGGAGCTGGGCGGCGGGCGGAACGGCGGGGAGTGGTGGGACTGGTCCGAGACCAAGATCGCGGTGGAGTGGCTGCTCGACACCGGCGAGGTGGTCTGCACGCAGCGCCGCGCCTGGAAACGCGTCTACGACCTCGCCGAACGCGCCGTCCCGGATTCCCTGCTCCACGACGATCTGGACGACGCCGCATGCCTCCGCCGCCTGGTCGCCCAGGCCGGTGCCGCCATGGGCGTGGCCACCCGCGCCGATCTGGCGGACTACCACCGCCTCAAGGCCGAGCAGGTCGATGCAGTCGTCGCGGACTCCGGACTGGTCCCGGTCGAGGTCGAGGGCTGGGGAAAGCCCGCCTGGGCCGACCCCGCGGCGCTGGCCGCCCCGCCCCGCGGCCGGCACCGCACGACCCTGCTCTCGCCCTTCGACTCCCTGATCTGGGACCGGCCGCGCACGGAACGGATCTTCGGCTTCACCCACCGCCTGGAGGCGTACGTCCCGCGCCCCCGGCGGATACACGGCTATTTCGCGATGCCTCTGCTGGCGGCCGGCCGGCTGGTGGGCCGGGTCGATCCGGCCCGCGAGGGCACCACCCTTGTCGCCCGCCAGGTCTCGATGCAGGGCCCCAAGGCCGTCGCCCCGATGGCCCAGGCCCTCCGGGAGGCCGCGGACTGGGTCGGCTGCGATGCCGTACGCGTCGAGCGCTGCGACGACCGGAAACTGGCCGATGCCCTGCGCTCAGAACTCACCCACACGAGCGACTAGATACCACCGGACACGGCTCCGGGGGCGCGCCTCGCCCCCCCGGCAGCCGCCCCGGCTCACCGGATTTCGAGGATCTTCTCCCGCATCGCGTAGACCACCGCCTCCATCCGGGAGTGCAGCTGCAGCTTCTCCAGGATGTTGCGGACGTGGTTCTTCACCGTGTTCTCGGAGATGAAGAGTTCCTTGGCGATATCGCGGTTGTTCATGCCGGTGGCGACCAGCTTGAGGACCTCCAGCTCACGGTCGGTGAGCCGGGGCGCGGGCACCAGCCTGCGCTCGTCCGTGCGCTGGATCATCGACTTGAACTCCGTCAGGAGCTTGGACGCCATCGACGGGCTGATCTGCGACTGGCCGTCCGCCACGGCGCGGATCGCGGTCGCCACCTCGTCGGTGGAGATCTCCTTGAGGAGATATCCGGTGGCGCCGGCCTTGATCGCGTCGTAGAGATCGGCCTCTTCGTCACTGATCGTGAGCATGATGATCTTTGCGCTGGGGGCCACTTCCTTGATGGAGGTACAGGCCTCGATTCCGCCGCGCTTGGGCATCCGTACGTCCATCAGCACGATGTCGGGCAGCAGATCCGCGGCCTTGTCGACCGCCTCCGCGCCGTCCGCCGCCTCGCCGACGACCTGGATGTCCTCCTCCTGGGCCAGCACGATCTCCAGGCCACGCCGGAAGAGTGCGTGATCGTCCACGACCAGGACCCGGATCGGCTCCTTGCGCGGCACGCTCAGGGACCGGCCCCCGTCATCGCATCCGGCACCGCTGTGGTCAGCATCCGCGTCGTCGCGCACGGGCCCGAAACTGTCCCCCATTGATCCTCCCCGTCAACTACTCGGCCGAGAGGCCGGAGCTTGGAAATAAGGCTGGTTGACAGCAGCCCCCTGCGGCCGGCCCGATCAATGCCATACGACTGTCTCCCCGGCTCGTCGCCGTTGCGCGTCCACATACTCCCTGGCCAGGCACAAACACTATACGGCTTCAACTCCTGCCTTCTCCGGGCACGATGGTGCCCCCGGCGTGCGCCGGGGGCACCGAGCGGGTGGGGTTCAGCCGCCCAGCGCGCCGCCTGCGCCGCCGGGCTCCTCCTCCCCGAACAAGTCGGGGTTCAAGTGGATGACTCCGTAGTCGTATGCGTGCCGCCGGTAGACGACACTCGGCAGCTTGGTGTCGGCGTCGACGAAGAGGTAGAAGTCGTGTCCGACCAACTCCATCTCGTTGAGCGCCTGGTCGAGCATCATCGGCGCGGCCGAGTGGGTCTTCTCCCGGACGATCAGGGGTCCTTCGCCCTGGACGTCGATCGACCCCATCCTGGTGGTCGGCACCTTCTGCTCGGCCTCGGCGGCGAGTTCGCCGTTGGGGTTCAGGCTTGCGGCGTCGGGCACGGTGACAGCGACTTCACTCGCCGGAATGCGGCCGTTGCCGCGACGCGAGTAGCGCTTGTCGTGCTGCTTCCGCAGACGCGCTTCCAGCTTGGCGGTTGCCAGATCCAGCGCCGCGTACGGGTCGGCTGCGGCCGCCTCGGCCCGGACCACCGGGCCACGGGAGCGGAGAGTGATCTCCACTCGGTCGGAACGGTCGGCCTGCCGCGGGTTGGGCTCCTTGGACACCTCGACGTCCAGGCTGATCACCTTGGCGTCGAGCTTCTGGACTTTGTCCAGCTTCAGCTTCTCGGCCACGTGCTTGCGGAACCGCTCGGGCACCTCGGTCTTGCGGCCCTTGACGACGATGTCCACGCAGAACTCCGTTCCCGGATCACTCCGCCCATCAAGCGGAGCAATTCCTTCTTGCACCAGGCTCCGGTGGTTGCCGAAGCCTCGGACTTGGCGACTTTCACCTCCTCCTCCCCCGACGACCAGCTCTCCACTCCCCCTGTTTTCAGGGTCGCCGAAAACGCCCCTGAACGCATTCATCGCGACATTCGAGGCAAAACACTCGCCAAGTCCTCACAACCGAACATAGCTCTCCCGGACGGATGTCGGCACCCCCTCGGAGGCCTCGGCTCCATTTGGGTGACTTTCCCTCCTCGCCTACCTACGACGTGGTAATGGCGCGATCCGCGCGTGATCGGTCTCGAAAGCACTGCTCGGCGCCGCCACCACCGCGGCTCCGGCCACCCGCCCGCCGGCCGCCGTGACCGCCCGCGCCGCCTCGGCGAGCGTGGCCCCCGTCGTCATCAGGTCGTCCACCAGCACCGCTGGCTGCGCCGTCAGCAGCCTTCCGGCCGCGGCCCGCACCTCCAGCGCACCGGCGACATTCGCCAGCCGCTGCCGGGCGCTCAGCCCCGCCTGGTCCGCCACCGCACGACGCTGCCGCAGCACCGCCAGCACCCGGACGCCCCGTCCCGCCCGCCGCAGCTCCCCGGCCGCCGCCAGCGCGATCCTGCGCACCGGATCGTGCCCGCGGCCCGCCACCGCTCTTCGTGCCGACGGCACGGGCACCAGCAGCAGCCGCCCGTCGCCGGTCCGCAGCCCCCGCACGGCCCCGGCCAGCACGGCCCCCAGCGGCCCGGCAAGCCGCAGCGCACCGCGCTCCTTGTGGGCCAGCAGCACCGCCCGCGTCTCGTCGGCGTACGGCGCCCCCGCCCACACCCGGGGCAGCCCCCCGGGCTCCGGCCACGGCCGCACCCGCCGCGCCCCGCGCCCGTCCCGCGTCAGTACCTGACGGCATGCGGGACACAGCTCCGTACGCGGCCGGCCACACCCCGCGCAGTCGACCGGCAGCACAAGACCGGCCAGTTCACGCCACACCCCCTGCATGACTCCACTGTCCCGCCGTTCCCGCCCGGCCACCACCCCTGTGGATAACCACGGCCGCGGACACCCGGATCGGCGCACGGGGACAGCGCGGCAGGCCGGACCCGCCGCATCCCCGGGCCTGCTGCGCGGGGCGGCTCGCCTCTCCGGCGCCACGCCGAGACCACGCCGTCCCGCGTCACCCCGGATAGACCGGCGCCGTCCCGTCCTTCGCCACGGTCTTCCAGTTCGCGTCCAGCGGCAGCCGCACGATGCCCTCCGTGGCGTCGGCGATCAGTGGCCTGGTCTCGTCCTCCGAGGCGGCCACCGCCTTGACGCCGTTGACGCCGGGCAGCGTCTGGGCGTTGGACGCCGAACCGTCGGTCTCCATGAACTGCATCTGCTGCACCCCGCCGGACTCCCGTCCGACCACCACCAGCCGGCTGCCGCCCGCCCAGGACGCAGCCACCACATCCTCCAACTGCGGTGCGATCGGCCGCAGTTCCTGCACCGACAGCTTCGGATGCGCCGGACTTCCGCCCCGCTCCACCCGGCCGAGCTGGAGCGTCGTACGCCCCTTGTCCTCCACCAGGATCGCGATCCGGATGCCGTCCGCGGCTACCTTGATCGCCTTGATCCGCCGCCCGTCGAGGCCGGGCACCGCCACCTCTTCGGGGTCGCCCTTGCCCTCGCGCATCCGCAGCAGCCGCGAACCGTTCCCGGCGCCGTCCGCTATCCACAGATCGCCCAGCCCGTCCCAACTCGGCGCGGTCAGCCCGCTGTCGGGCCCCTTGACCGGACCGGTGCTGGTCAGCAGCGGCTCGCCGCGTTTGGCCTCGTCCTCCATGGCGGCCACATACAGCGACCGGCCGTCGTCCGACACCCCGGCCACGGTGTCCTCACCGTGCGAGACGGCGATCGAACGCAGCGGGGTATGGCCCGTTCCGAACGGTCCGCGCACCGGCGTCGGTTCGGTCGCGGAGTCCGACATGGCGACGACCTTGTGGTCGGCGTCGATGAAGTACTCCTTGGCGGAGCCGCCGGTGCCCGGCGACGGGGCGAAGTCGCGCTCGGCCTGCTCCTGGGACAGCGCGCACAGCGAGTTGTCGTTGTTGTCCAGCAGCTCCACCTCGCTGACCTTCGAAGCCCGCGTCATGTCCTGGACGGTGAAGAAGAGCTGAGCCGCCATCCGCTTGCACTGGGCGGTGTCCGTACTCACCGCCTGTTTGCTGAGCTTGACCCGCAGCGCGTTGGAGTCGTCGAGCGCCAGATCACTCGCGGCGAGCCGGGTGCCGGACGGGAACGCCGAAGTCGTCACCTGATGCAGCCAGTCGGTGGGCCCGGACAGCAGCGCCTCCACACTGGCCGTGATCGGCTTTATCCGCTGCCGCAGATAGACCGGGTCCGCGACGAGCGCGTTCCGGTTCGCCTTAGGCTCCTGCGACTCCGATTTGTAGGACGCGAAGTAGTACTTGTTGACGGAGCGGTAGATGCGCTGGAAGTCGGACAGCCCGAGCACCAGCCCGTTGGGCAGCCGGTCGATACGCCACTGTCCGCCCTCCTTGATGAGGTGGATCGTCCGGCGGTACGGCTTCTCCTCCGGGGTGTAGGCATGACTGTCGTCGACCGTCGCCACCTGGCTCCCGGAGAGCGTGACCGTATAGCCGTTGGCGTCCTCGCGGTTGGGCTGCGTCTTCGGCTCCGGCTTGGGGCGCTCCTGGAGCACATTGGTGACCTGGAAGGGCCGCCAGGTCCGCTTCGCCGACTTGGCCAGATACTGGGTGGCCGTACGGAAATCCGCCTCGTCACTGGTCGTCGCGTCGAGGAAGCTGCGCACGATGTTGGTGGGCTGGGCGCCGTCCTGCGGCGGAACGCCGTAGACCCGCACCTGCGACTCCCCTTCGGAGCGCGGCGACTGGTCGACCGAGGTGACATCCCCGCCGTCCGGCATCGAGGCACAGCCCGCCAGCAGCACCGCCGCACAGCCGAGCAGCAGAGACTTCCGCGCCCGGCGCACTCCGCCGCGGGCGCGCGAACGGGACCCGGTCCCCTCCCCGCGCTCGCCTCCGCGCTCAGTGTCCACGCAGCCCGCCTTCCCGCTCCACGCCCTGTCCGGCTTCCTCCTCGGCCGCGCCCTCACGGACCGGCTCGTCGGTGCGCGCGCTGTCGCCACGCGCCGCCCCGTCGCTCCGTACGCCCCCGCTCTGCGGCACCACACGGGCACCACTGCCGGGCAGCGCCGTCGGGTCGGCCTCCGGGCGGGCCACCTTCGGCTCCGGTACGGGGGACGCCGCGTCGCCCGCCTGCGGGGCGCGCGTCTGCACCGGGATCGTGGACGCCTTGCCACCCGATCCGGCACGGGGCTGCCCGGTCTCGTCCAGTCCGCGGTGGCGCCGCGAATCCTCCGGCTCCAGCGGGATCGGGGACCCGCGCAGCGTCTCACCGGCCGTACACGGCAGTGTCAGCCGGAACTGCGAGCCGCCGCCCGGCTCACCCCAGGCCTGCAGCCAGCCGCCGTGCAGCCGGGCGTCCTCGACGGCGATGGACAGGCCGAGTCCGGTACCGCCGGTCGTACGGGCCCGAGCCGGGTCCGCGCGCCAGAAACGGTTGAAGACCCGGGCGGCCTCGCCGGGCTTGAGCCCGACGCCGTAGTCACGCACCGCGACGGCCACCGCGCCGCCGCTCCGGCCGCCCGCGGACGCCAGCCGTACGACCACATCACGGCCCTCGCCGTGCTCGACGGCGTTGACGACGAGATTGCGCAGCACCCGCTCCACCCGACGGGGATCGGCCTCGGCGATGACGGGCTGCTCTGCGCCGCGCACCAGGATGCGGGTGCCCTTGCGGTCGGCGAGCGGCTCGGCCCCCTCGATGACGCGGTGCACCACATCGCGCAGATCGACCGGCTCGGCCTCCAGCGCGGCCGCCCCGGCGTCGAACCGGCTGATCTCCAGCAGCTCCGCGAGCAGCGACTCGAAGCGGTCGAGCTGGCCGCGCAGCAGCTCGGCGGAGCGCGCGGTGGCCGGATCGAACTCGTCCCGTGCGTCATGGATCACATCGGCCGCCATCCGTACGGTCGTCAGCGGCGTACGCAGCTCGTGCGAGACGTCGGAGACGAAGCGGCGCTGCATCCGGGACAGCTCCTCCAGCTGCTGGATCTTGACCTGGAGGTTCTGCGCCATCTTGTTGAAGGACTCACCGAGCCGGGCGATGTCGTCCTCGCCGGTGACCTTCATCCGCTCCTGGAGCAGGCCGGCGGCCAGCCGCTCGGAGATTCCCGCGGCCATCCGTACGGGTGTGACGACCTGCCGCACCACCAGCCAGGCGATCGCGCCGAGCAGGATCACGACGAACACCCCGGCGGTCGCGAGGGTCCCCGTCACGAGCTTGAGCGACTCCTCTTCCTGGGTGAACGGGAAGAGGTAGTAGAGCTGGTACTGATTGCTGTTCGCGTCGTTGAGGCGCTTGCCGATGATCAGCGCCGACCTGACGTCGTCCGACCCGATGCGCTTGATCTGGGTGTACTGGCGGAACGTCCCGGCCTTGGTGTCCAGCTTCCGCCGCAGATCGGCGGGCACACTCCGCTCGGGGTCGACATCGCCCGAGGCGCGCGGCCCGCGGGTGCCGGGACTGGAGTCGCCGAACGGTTCGTCGGAGTCGGAGCTGAGCGCCACGACGGAGAAGACACCCTGGCCACCACTGGCGAGCTGTTCGACCAGGCCGGTCAGCCAGGTCGCGGAGTCCTGGGTGCCGCGGTTTCCGGTGCGGGCGCCTTCGTCCGGCCGGGTGTCGTCGGCGCCGTCGGCCATCTTCTGGGCGACGCTGAAGCCGCCCACGGCCTGGCTCTGCGCGGCCTGGGCCTTGGCCGTGAGCAGGCCGTTACGGACCTGTCCGACGACCACGACGCCGAGCAGCAGCACCACGGCGAGCGACATCAGCAGGGTGGTCGCCACCACGCGCAGCTGGATATTGCGCCGCCACAGCCGCAGGGCGGGCAGCAGCGGCCGCCGCACCCAGCGGCTGAAGAGCCGCAGCAGGGGGTGGACCGGCCCGCTCACGGCGCCGTCGGGCAGCAACTGCCCACCGCGCAGCAACCAGGCCGACAGCCTGCCGGAAAAGGACATATCACCCGCCGGGTCGACGGTGCGCCCCCGCTTTCCCTCCGGGGTCGAACCGTCCCGGCTCATCTCAGCTGGGCCCGGCCTTGTAGCCGACCCCGCGCACGGTCACCACGATCTCCGGCCGCTCCGGGTCCCTCTCGACCTTGGAGCGCAGCCGCTGCACATGGACATTGACCAGCCGGGTGTCGGCGGCGTGCCGATAGCCCCAAACCTGCTCCAGCAGCACCTCACGCGTGAAGACCTGCCACGGCTTACGCGCCAGCGCCACCAGCAGATCGAACTCCAGCGGGGTCAGCGCGATCGACTGCCCGTCCCGCTTGACCGAGTGGCCCGCGACATCGATGACCAGGTCACCGATCGCCAGCTGCTCGGGCGTGGGCTCCTCCGAACGCCGCAGCCGCGCCCGGATCCGGGCCACCAGCTCCTTGGGCTTGAACGGCTTGACGATGTAGTCGTCCGCGCCCGATTCGAGCCCGACCACCACATCCACCGTGTCGCTCTTGGCGGTCAGCATGACGATCGGCACCCCGGACTCGGCCCGGATCAGCCGGCAGACCTCGATACCGTCCCGTCCGGGCAGCATCAGGTCCAGCAGCACAAGATCGGGCTTCGTCTCGCGGAAGGCCGCAAGGGCCTTGTCACCGTCCGACACGAACGACGGTTCAAAACCTTCGCCGCGCAGCACGATGCCGAGCATCTCTGCCAGTGCGGTGTCGTCGTCGACGACCAGGACGCGTCCCTTCATTCGGCCATCATCCCATTACCTGATCGTGACTTACTCCATCGTGATGTGGAACACACCTCTGCCAGCCCCTCCCGGGTCACCGGAGACACCACTCCGGCCTCCGTGACGATCGCCGTCACCAGCTCCGCCGGAGTGACGTCGAAGGCCGGGTTGTAGGCCTGTGCGCCCAGCGGCGCCACCGGTATGCCGGTGCCGGCCTCCGCCCCGGGCTCCTGCACAAACGGCAACGAGAACTCCGTCACTTCCCGGCCCGGACGCTGCTCCACCTCGATATCCGCCCCCTCCTTGGTCTCCAGATCCACCGTGCTGGTCGGTGCCACCACCACGAACGGCACGTGGTGGTACCGCGCCAGCACCGCCAGCGGATAGCTGCCGACCTTGTTGGCCACCGCCCCGTCCGCCGCGATCCGGTCCGCGCCGATCAGCACCGCGTCCACCTCACCCGCGGCGAACAGCGACCCCGCCGCACCGTCCGAGAGCACCGTGTACGCCATACCCGTCCGCGCCGCCTCGTAGGCGGTGAGCCGCGCGCCCTGCAAAAGCGGCCGCGTCTCGTCCACCCACAGCCGGCGCAGCTCACCGGCCCGGTGCGCCGCCAACGCCACCGCCAGGGCGGTGCCCTCGCCGCCGGAGACCAGGGCACCCGTATTGCAGTGGGTGAGAATCCGGTGACCGCCGCCCGGCAGCAGCTCGCCCAGCAGCGCCAGCCCGTGCTCCGCCATCCGTGTGCTGGCCTCGATGTCCTCGGCGTGCACGGCCCGCGCCTCGGCCAGCGCCGCCGCCGCGGCGGCCTGAGCACCGCCCTCGCCGAACGCCTCGCGGTAGGAGGCGGCCGCCCGCCGCACGCCATACCCCAGATTGACCGCGGTCGGCCGGGCCTGCGCCAGCGCCTCCACCGCCTCCTCCACGTCAAAGCCACGTGCCGCGGCCAGCGCGACGCCATACGCACCCGCGATGCCCAGCAGCGGCGCCCCACGCACAGCCAGCGTCCGGATCGCCCCCACCAGCGCCGGGACGTCCGTACAGACCAGCTCGACCTCCTCCGCCGGCAGCCGCGTCTGATCAAGAATGACCAATACGGGCCCCTCGGGCGGCTCCTCCCAACGCAACGACGGAATCGTGAGCGCCTCGACGCCCGCCTCGGATACCTCGTACTGATCGCCCATCCGCTCAGTCTGCCGCCGATCGCCCCTCGAACAGAAGGTCCCCTCGTCGTCCGGGCACCGGTACACCACGCCGGTTGCCATGACACGATGACTGCCACCGCGGACCCCGGATCCCCGCCGCCCCGGCGGACGGGCAGCAAGAAGGAGCGACGATGAACAACACTCCGGGCTGGGCCTCGCCCGGATCCACTCCCTCCGACGAGCCGGCCCGCGGCACTCAGGAAGAGCCCACCCAGGCAGACCCGACCGGCCCGGCCGGGCAGTCGTCCCCACCGAACTGGTCCAAGGACCAGCCGCCCGCCGGCCAGTGGTCGGCCCCCTCCGGTATCCCCACTCAGGGCGGCCCGCACGGACAGCCCGGCCACAGCACGGCCGGCGACCGCGCCCGTGCCGCGTCGCACGGCTACGGCGGTCCCGGCTGGGGCGGTACCCCGGGCCCCGGCATGCAGCCTCCCTGGGGCGGCGCCTGGGCCCCGGCGCCACAGGCCGCCAAGCCCGGCGTCATCCCGCTGCGTCCGCTCGCCGTCGGCGAGATACTCGACGGCGCGGTCGCCACCATGCGCGCCCACTGGCGCACCGTCCTCGGCATCTCGCTGATCGTCGCGGTGGTCGCGCAAACAGCCGTCACCGTGGTCACCGGCCTGTGGTTCCAGGACGCCCGCCAGCCCTCCCTGTCGAGCGACAACCTCCCGCCGCTTCGCGAAACCCTGCGTCAGCTGGGCAATTCGCTCGCCGCCACCGGCATCACCTCGGCGATCGGACTGCTGGCCACACTCATCGCGACGGGTCTGCTCACCATGGTCGTGAGCCGGGCCGTCCTCGGCCGCCCGGTGACCGCCGGGGAAGCCTGGCGCGATGCGCGCCCCCAGCTCCCGCGCCTGCTCGGCCTGCTCGTTCTGCTCCCCCTGCTTCTCATGGCCATCCTCACGGTCGGCGTGGCACCCGGCGTCATCCTCCTCGCCACGGGCTCCCCGGAGGCAGGACTGCTCCTCGCCCTGTTCGGCGGACTGGCCGCCACCCTCGTGACCGTCTGGCTGTGGGTCCGCTACAGCCTCGCTTCCCCCGCGCTGATGCTGGAGAAGCAGGGCGTCATCACCGCGATGCGCCGGTCCGCGAAGCTCGTACGCGGCGCCTGGTGGCGCGTGCTGGGCACCCAGCTCCTCGCCTACCTCCTCATCGGCATCGTCCAGTTCATCATCCAGATCCCGGCCACCCTCGTCGCCTTCCTCGTCGGCGGCGAGAGCCTCATGGACTGGGCGAACGGCACCAGCAACACCACCGGCTGGTCGTTCCTGATCGTGCTGGGCCTCGGAGCCGTCATCAGCTCCACCATCACCTTCCCGATCAGCGCCGGCATCACCGCGCTCCTGTACATGGACCAGCGCATCCGCCGCGAGGCTCTCGACCTCGAACTCGCGCGCGCCGCCGGCCTCCCCGGCTACGGCGCCGACACCCCCACGGCGTCCCCGGCTCCCACAGCCACGAGCCCGACCGCGGGCTACGCACCAGCGCCGGCCACCCCGACCGCCGCTGACACCCCGGCAGACGGGACGCCTACCGACAGCTCTGCCACGGACGGCACCGACGGCACCGCGGCAAAACGCTCCGAGACGGGCGGCTCCGGCACGGAGGCCACCGCCACAGGCACCACGCCCACGGCCATAGCCGGCGAGGACGCCCCGGCCCAGGCCACCCCGTCCGACGCCCCCGGACAACACCCCGACAACACCACACCGGGAAGCTGATGCGGTGACCACAGGGGGGAACGGGGCCGCGCTCGGACAACTCATGGCGCGCCCCGACGACGACATACCGGTGCGGACTCCACGCCTCCCCGCCCAGGAGGCGGCCGAGCGTGAGCTGTCCGATCCTCGGTACCACCAGCACGACCCCAACCCGATCCAGCGCGCCCTCGGTTGGCTCTGGGAACGCGTCAACGACCTCCTCAACGCGGCCGCCGACACCACACCGGGCGGCTGGATCGGGCTGCTCGCCATCGCCGTGTTCGTCCTGCTGCTCCTGGTCGCCCTCCGGGTGCGACTCGGGGCGATGCGCCGCACTCCGGCCACAAGCGGCGCGCTGTTCTCCGACACCCCCCGCACCGCCGCCGAACACCGAGCGGCCGCCGACCGGCACGCCGCCGAGGGCCACTGGAACGAGGCGATCCAGGACCGCATGCGCGCCATCGTTCTCGCCCTCGAAGAACGGACACTGCTCACCCCCGGACCGGGCCGCACCGCCGACGAGGCAGCCACCGAGGCAGGTTGGGCACTCCCCGCACACGCCGACCGGCTGCGTACGGCAGCACGCACCTTCGACGACGTCACATATGGCGGCCGCCCCGGCACGGAACCGGCGTACGCCCTCCTGACCAGCCTCGACACCGACCTGCAACACGCCAAGCCCGACCTGGCCACCACACCGACCAGGAGCCGCGGATGACCACGGCCGCCCCGGACGCTCCCGCGCTCTCCCCCACCGTGCGCAGCCTGTGGACCCGGTTCCGCGGACCGCTGCTCGCGCTCCTCCTGCTCGTCATCAGCGGCGTGGTGATCGCGGCCCTGCAGTCCGGCGAACAGCACGGCCGGCTCGACCCCCGGTCCGCCGACCGGACCGGAAGCCGGGCCATCGCCCAACTCCTGTCCTCTCAGGGCGTCTCCACCCAGGTCGTCACCACCTCCGAGGAAGCCGCCGCCGCAGCCGGCCCTGGCACCACCCTCCTGGTCACCAGCCCCGACATGCTGACCCAAGGTCAGCTGACGGGACTGCACTCCGCGACCGCCCACACCCCCGGCCGTACCGTCCTCCTCACCCCCGACTCCTCGTCCCTCGAAACCTTCGCCCCCGGCGTCCGGACGGATTCCCCGGCCCGCATCTCGGCTCGTCAACCCTCCTGTTCCCTCCCGGAGGCCCGACGCGCGGGCAACGCCCTCCTGGGCGGCCGAAGTTACGACACCTCTACCCCAGGCACCGATCGCTGCTACCTCAGCGACAACCGGCCCACCCTGCTGCGCCTGCCGGCCCCCCGGACCGGCCGCGACACCGTGCTCCTCGGCTCCCCCGACTTCCTCTACAACCACCACCTCGCCGAACACGGCAACGCCTCGCTGGCCCTTCAACTCCTCGGTACGCACAAACATCTGGTCTGGTACCTCCCCTCGATCAGCGATCCGTCCGCCGCTCAGGACAGCCGGCGCGACTTCCTCGATCTCATCCCGTCCGGCTGGTACTGGGCCCTGCTGCAACTCGCCTTTGCCGCCGCCCTCGCGGCCGTGTGGCGCGCCCGTCGCCTCGGCCCGCTGGTGGCGGAGAAGCTCCCCGTCACCGTCCCTGCCGCCGAAACCACCGAGGGCCATGCCCGCCTCTACGAGCAGGCCCACGCCCGCGACCGGGCTGCAGCCGTGCTGCGCTCCGCGACCCGCACACGACTCGCCCCCCTCCTCGGCGTCTCCCCGACACACGCCCACACCCCCGATGTCCTTCTTCCGGCCCTTCACGCCCACTTGACCACCACCCCCGGCGGCGACGCAGACCTTCCTGACCTGCTCTTCGGCGCGGCCCCCGCGGACGACAAGGCCCTGGTCCACCTGGCCGACCAACTCGACGCACTCGAATCCTCGATCGTTTCCCAAGAGAGGCACGCCCCCCGTGAGCACCCCGACCGCTGACAGCGCCCGAGCCTCCCTGGAGGAGCTGCGCACCGAGATAGCCAAGGCCGTTGTAGGCCAGGACCCCGCCGTCACCGGCTTGGTCGTCGCCCTCCTCTGCCGCGGTCACGTACTCCTGGAAGGCGCCCCCGGGGTCGCCAAAACCCTGCTCGTTCGCGCGCTGTCGGCCGCTCTCGAACTCGACACCAAGCGCGTCCAGTTCACCCCCGACCTGATGCCGAGCGATATCACCGGCTCGCTGGTCTACGACGCCCGCAGCGCCGAGTTCTCCTTCCAGCCGGGCCCCGTCTTCACCAACCTCCTGCTCGCCGACGAGATCAACCGCACGCCTCCCAAAACCCAGGCGTCCCTGCTCGAAGCGATGGAAGAGCGGCAGGTGACCGTCGACGGCACAGCCCGTCCCCTCCCCGAGCCGTTCCTGGTGGCCGCCACCCAGAACCCTGTGGAATACGAGGGCACTTACCCGCTCCCCGAGGCCCAGCTCGACCGCTTCCTGCTGAAGCTGACCGTGCCGCTCCCCGCCCGCCAGGACGAGATAGACATCCTCACCCGGCACGCGGCCGGCTTCAGCCCCCGCGACCTCGGTGCCGCCGGACTGCGCCCTGTCGCCTCCAGCGCTGACCTCGACGCTGCACGAGCCGCGGTCGCCAAGAGCGCCGTCTCCCCCGAAGTCACCGGCTATATCGTCGATATCTGCCGTGCCACCCGCGATTCCCCCTCGCTCTCCCTCGGCGTCTCCCCACGAGGCGCCACCGCCCTGCTCGCTACATCACGAGCCTGGGCCTGGCTGACCGGCCGGGACTATGTCACCCCCGACGACGTCAAGGCGCTTGCTCTCCCCACGCTCCGCCATCGCGTCCAGCTCCGCCCCGAAGCGGAGATGGAGGGAGTCACCGCAGACTCCGTGATCAACGCCGTACTCGCTCATCTCCCCGTCCCCCGCTGAGACGACACCGTGACCGTCACCGGACGCACCGCCCTCATCTCCGCATGCGGAGCCCTCTTCGTCGGCTTCGTGCTGCCCAGCTGGCTCGGCATCGTCACCGTCCAACTCGCCTTGCTGATAGCAATTTTGTGCGATCTCGCGCTCGCCGCGCCAGTGCGAAAGCTCCATTTCACCCGAACCGGTGACACAACCGTTCGACTAACAGGCGAAGCCCACACACACCTCACCCTCACCAATCCGAGCCGCCGCACCCTGCGCGCCCAGATCCGCGACGCCTGGCCCCCGAGCTCCTTCCACCCCGCTTCGGACGTCCCCGCGTCCCGCCACACCGTGCGCATCTCCGCCGCCGAACGCCGTCGCCTCACCACCACGCTCCACCCCACCCGCCGCGGCAACCACCACGCGGTCCGCGTCACCGTCCGCTCCTACGGCCCGCTCGGCCTGGCGGCCCGACAAGGAAGCCACCACGTCCCCTGGACGCTGCGGGTCCTTCCGCCCTTCACCAGCCGCAAGCACCTCCCCGCCAAGCTCGCCCGGCTCCGCGAACTCGACGGCCGCACCAGCATCCTGACCCGCGGCGAGGGCACCGAGTTCGACAGCCTCCGCGACTACACCCCCGGCGACGACACCCGCTCCATCGACTGGCGCGCCACCGCCCGCCGGCAGAACCTCGCCGTCCGCACCTGGCGCCCTGAGCGCGACCGCCGCATCCTGCTCGTCCTGGAGACCGGCCGTACCTCGGCGGGCCGCGTCGGCGACATCCCCCGCCTCGACGCCTCCATGGACGCCGCCCTGCTGCTCGGCGCCCTCGCCGCCCGCGCCGGAGACCGTGTGGATCTGCTCGCCTACGACCGCCGCATACGCGCTTCGGTCCAGGGCCACACGGCCCGCGACCTCCTCCCGGCCCTGACCGACGCCCTGGCTCCCCTCGAATCGGAACTGGTAGAGGCGGACGCCCGCGGCCTGGCCGCCACAATCCACCGCCGCACCCCGCGCCGCTCCCTGATCGTGCTCTTCACGGGCCTGGACGCGGCCCCCGTGGAGGAAGCCCTCCTGCCCGTCCTTCCCAGCCTCACCCAACGCAACGAACTCATCGTCGCCGCCGTGGCCGACGCCCGCATCGAGGAAATGGCCGCCGGCCGCCACACACCCCAGGCCGTCTACGCAGCTGCCGCCGCGGAACAAACCCGCGCCGCCCGCCACCGCACCGCAGACCGCCTCCGCCACCACGGCATCACCGTCATCGACTCCACCCCGACCCATCTGGCCCCCGACCTGGCGGACGCCTACCTCACCCTGAAGTCCACCGGCCGCCTGTAAGGGCACCTGTTCATCCCCCTTCAGCCAGACGGGCACCTGGGAGATTTCTCCGTCGGCCCATGCCATCGCAGCCCAGCACAGGCAGTGCCAACCATCAGTAAGGGAGTAGTGGGCTACCGGGAGAAGGGTGAAAGCGGGGCTCTCTCCCGCTGTCCGACCGGCCTGATCACAGGCGTACGTACGCATACGCCATGCGGGACAGGACCCCAGCAGCCCACCCCCACCTGCCACAGAGTCCCGCCCCCAGGAACGGAAAACGTCCCGAAACGCAGAAAAGCCCCGCACCATAAGGTGCGGGGCTTTCCCACAATGATTGTTCGGCGGCGTCCTACTCTCCCACAGGGTCCCCCCTGCAGTACCATCGGCGCTGAAAGGCTTAGCTTCCGGGTTCGGAATGTAACCGGGCGTTTCCCTAACGCAATGACCACCGAAACACTATGAAGTTAACCAACCCGGACATTGACACAGGTCATTACTTCAGAACCTACACAGTGGACGCGAGCAACTGAGGACAAGCCCTCGGCCTATTAGTACCAGTCAACTCCACCCGTTACCGGGCTTCCATATCTGGCCTATCAACCCAGTCGTCTACTGGGAGCCTTAACCAATCAAGTTGGTGGGAGCCCTCATCTCGAAGCAGGCTTCCCGCTTAGATGCTTTCAGCGGTTATCCTTTCCGAACGTAGCCAACCAGCCATGCCCTTGGCAGGACAACTGGCACACCAGAGGTTCGTCCGTCCCGGTCCTCTCGTACTAGGGACAGCCCTTCTCAAGACTCCTACGCGCACAGCGGATAGGGACCGAACTGTCTCACGACGTTCTAAACCCAGCTCGCGTACCGCTTTAATGGGCGAACAGCCCAACCCTTGGGACCGACTCCAGCCCCAGGATGCGACGAGCCGACATCGAGGTGCCAAACCATCCCGTCGATATGGACTCTTGGGGAAGATCAGCCTGTTATCCCCGGGGTACCTTTTATCCGTTGAGCGACGGCGCTTCCACAAGCCACCGCCGGATCACTAGTCCCTACTTTCGTACCTGCTCGACCCGTCAGTCTCACAGTCAAGCTCCCTTGTGCACTTACACTCAACACCTGATTGCCAACCAGGCTGAGGGAACCTTTGGGCGCCTCCGTTACCCTTTAGGAGGCAACCGCCCCAGTTAAACTACCCACCAGACACTGTCCCTGATCCGGATCACGGACCCAGGTTAGACATCCAGCACGACCAGAGTGGTATTTCAACAATGACTCCACAACCACTGGCGTGGCTGCTTCAAAGTCTCCCACCTATCCTACACAAGCCGAACCGAACACCAATATCAAGCTATAGTAAAGGTCCCGGGGTCTTTCCGTCCTGCTGCGCGAAACGAGCATCTTTACTCGTAATGCAATTTCACCGGGCCTATGGTTGAGACAGTCGAGAAGTCGTTACGCCATTCGTGCAGGTCGGAACTTACCCGACAAGGAATTTCGCTACCTTAGGATGGTTATAGTTACCACCGCCGTTTACTGGCGCTTAAGTTCTCAGCTTCGCCACACCGAAATGTGACTAACCGGTCCCCTTAACGTTCCAGCACCGGGCAGGCGTCAGTCCGTATACATCGCCTTACGGCTTCGCACGGACCTGTGTTTTTAGTAAACAGTCGCTTCTCGCTGGTCTCTGCGGCCACCACCAGCTCACACTGCAAGAGTGATCACCAGCAATGGCCCCCCTTCTCCCGAAGTTACGGGGGCATTTTGCCGAGTTCCTTAACCATAGTTCACCCGAACGCCTCGGTATTCTCTACCTGACCACCTGAGTCGGTTTAGGGTACGGGCCGCCATGAAACTCGCTAGAGGCTTTTCTCGACAGCATAGGATCATCCACTTCACCACAATCGGCTCGGCATCAGGTCTCACCCACATGTCATCCGGATTTGCCTAGATGACGGGCTACACCCTTACCCCGGGACAACCACCGCCCGGGCTGGACTACCTTCCTGCGTCACCCCATCACTCACCTACTACCACCTTGGGTCAGCGGCTCCACCACTCCCCTCAACTCCGAAGAGATCAGGGCGGCTTCACGGCCTTAGCATTAATGGGTTCGATGTTTGGCGCTTCAAAGCGGGTACCGGAATATCAACCGGTTGTCCATCGACTACGCCTGTCGGCCTCGCCTTAGGTCCCGACTTACCCTGGGCAGATCAGCTTGACCCAGGAACCCTTAGTCAATCGGCGCACACGTTTCCCACGTGTGTATCGCTACTCATGCCTGCATTCTCACTCGTGAACCGTCCACAACTCGTTTCCACGGCTGCTTCACCCGGCACACGACGCTCCCCTACCCATCACCACACCCGTTAGGGCTGTTGTGGCAATGACACGACTTCGGCGGTGTGCTTGAGCCCCGCTACATTGTCGGCGCGGAATCACTTGACCAGTGAGCTATTACGCACTCTTTCAAGGATGGCTGCTTCTAAGCCAACCTCCTGGTTGTCTCTGCGACTCCACATCCTTTCCCACTTAGCACACGCTTAGGGGCCTTAGTCGATGCTCTGGGCTGTTTCCCTCTCGACCATGGAGCTTATCCCCCACAGTCTCACTGCCGCGCTCTCACTTACCGGCATTCGGAGTTTGGCTAAGGTCAGTAACCCGGTAGGGCCCATCGCCTATCCAGTGCTCTACCTCCGGCAAGAAACACACGACGCTGCACCTAAATGCATTTCGGGGAGAACCAGCTATCACGGAGTTTGATTGGCCTTTCACCCCTAACCACAGGTCATCCCCCAGGTTTTCAACCCTGGTGGGTTCGGTCCTCCACGAAGTCTTACCTCCGCTTCAACCTGCCCATGGCTAGATCACTCCGCTTCGGGTCTTGGGCACGCTACTCAACGCCCTCTTCGGACTCGCTTTCGCTACGGCTTCCCCACACGGGTTAACCTCGCAACATACCGCAAACTCGCAGGCTCATTCTTCAAAAGGCACGCAGTCACGACACAAGGACAAGTCCTTGTGCGACGCTCCCACGGCTTGTAGGCACACGGTTTCAGGTACTATTTCACTCCGCTCCCGCGGTACTTTTCACCATTCCCTCACGGTACTATCCGCTATCGGTCACCAGGGAATATTTAGGCTTAACGGGTGGTCCCGCCAGATTCACACGGGATTTCTCGGGCCCCGTGCTACTTGGGTGATTCTCAAGCAAGCCGCTGATGTTTCAGCTACGGGGGTCTTACCCTCTACGCCGGACCTTTCGCATGTCCTTCGCCTACATCAACGGTTTCTGACTTGCCTCACAGCCGGCAGACTGCGAAAGAGAACTCCCACAACCCCAACCACGCAACCCCTGCCGGGTATCACACGTGACTGGTTTGGCCTCATCCGGTTTCGCTCGCCACTACTCCCGGAATCACGGTTGTTTTCTCTTCCTGCGGGTACTGAGATGTTTCACTTCCCCGCGTTCCCTCCACACTGCCTATGTGTTCAGCAGCGGGTGACAGCCCATGACGACTGCCGGGTTTCCCCATTCGGACACCCCCGGATCAAAGCTCGGTTGACAGCTCCCCGGGGCCTATCGTGGCCTCCCACGTCCTTCATCGGTTCCTGGTGCCAAGGCATCCACCGTGCGCCCTTAAAAACTTGGCCACAGATGCTCGCGTCCACTGTGCAGTTCTCAAGCAACGACCAGCCACCCACCACCCCAACCCGAAGGCTGAGTTCACTGGGGCCGGCATCGCGAAGGTCCAGACCACAGTCCGTACCCTCAGATACCCAACAACGTGCCCGGCCCACTCAACCCCTAGATGCGTTCCACGCCGAAGCAGTACTAACTTCCAGAGAATCAAGTGTGCCGAATAGTCAACGTTCCACCCATGAGCTAACCACCGTCGAACATTTGCCGACGTAGTGGCTCTGGATCTCTTGCGAGATCTAGATGCTCCTTAGAAAGGAGGTGATCCAGCCGCACCTTCCGGTACGGCTACCTTGTTACGACTTCGTCCCAATCGCCAGTCCCACCTTCGACGATTCCCTCCCACAAGGGGTTGGGCCACCGGCTTCGGGTGTTACCGACTTTCGTGACGTGACGGGCGGTGTGTACAAGGCCCGGGAACGTATTCACCGCAGCAATGCTGATCTGCGATTACTAGCAACTCCGACTTCATGGGGTCGAGTTGCAGACCCCAATCCGAACTGAGACCGGCTTTTTGAGATTCGCTCCACCTCGCGGTATCGCAGCTCATTGTACCGGCCATTGTAGCACGTGTGCAGCCCAAGACATAAGGGGCATGATGACTTGACGTCGTCCCCACCTTCCTCCGAGTTGACCCCGGCAGTCTCCTGTGAGTCCCCATCACCCCGAAGGGCATGCTGGCAACACAGAACAAGGGTTGCGCTCGTTGCGGGACTTAACCCAACATCTCACGACACGAGCTGACGACAGCCATGCACCACCTGTACACCGACCACAAGGGGGACCCTGTCTCCAGGGTTTTCCGGTGTATGTCAAGCCTTGGTAAGGTTCTTCGCGTTGCGTCGAATTAAGCCACATGCTCCGCTGCTTGTGCGGGCCCCCGTCAATTCCTTTGAGTTTTAGCCTTGCGGCCGTACTCCCCAGGCGGGGAACTTAATGCGTTAGCTGCGGCACGGACGACGTGGAATGTCGCCCACACCTAGTTCCCAACGTTTACGGCGTGGACTACCAGGGTATCTAATCCTGTTCGCTCCCCACGCTTTCGCTCCTCAGCGTCAGTATCGGCCCAGAGATCCGCCTTCGCCACCGGTGTTCCTCCTGATATCTGCGCATTTCACCGCTACACCAGGAATTCCGATCTCCCCTACCGAACTCTAGCCTGCCCGTATCGAATGCAGACCCGGGGTTAAGCCCCGGGCTTTCACATCCGACGTGACAAGCCGCCTACGAGCTCTTTACGCCCAATAATTCCGGACAACGCTTGCGCCCTACGTATTACCGCGGCTGCTGGCACGTAGTTAGCCGGCGCTTCTTCTGCAGGTACCGTCACTCTCGCTTCTTCCCTGCTGAAAGAGGTTTACAACCCGAAGGCCGTCATCCCTCACGCGGCGTCGCTGCATCAGGCTTTCGCCCATTGTGCAATATTCCCCACTGCTGCCTCCCGTAGGAGTCTGGGCCGTGTCTCAGTCCCAGTGTGGCCGGTCGCCCTCTCAGGCCGGCTACCCGTCGTCGCCTTGGTAGGCCATCACCCCACCAACAAGCTGATAGGCCGCGGGCTCATCCTTCACCGCCGGAGCTTTCCACCACCAGACCATGCGGTCGGTAGTCGTATCCGGTATTAGACCCCGTTTCCAGGGCTTGTCCCAGAGTGAAGGGCAGATTGCCCACGTGTTACTCACCCGTTCGCCACTAATCCCCTCCCGAAGGAGGTTCATCGTTCGACTTGCATGTGTTAAGCACGCCGCCAGCGTTCGTCCTGAGCCAGGATCAAACTCTCCGTGAATGTTTACCCGTAATCGGGTCAACACACACGAGAGCGGAACAACCAGACGGAATAGGTCCGGTCGTTCACAGCGTCCTCGCTGTGTGTGCCACCCCGACCGCATGGGCCGTGGTGGGCTTTCAAAGGAACCTCATCTCCCGGATGTTTCCGGTCGACGGGGTATCAACATATCTGGCGTTGACTTTTGGCACGCTGTTGAGTTCTCAAGGAACGGACGCTTCCTTTGTTCCTGTTTCACCAGGATCTCCGGGCGCTTCCCTTCGGTCTTGCGTTTCCGACTCTATCAGATCCTTGCGGTTCCGATTTTCGCCGGTGCGTTTCCGCCTTTCGGCTTCTTCGCGTTTCCAACCTTACCAGATCCGTTTCCGTCTCTGGCCCCCTGTTGGAGCGGGGTCGGCCGCTTCGCTTTCGCTTTTCGGCCTTTCCGACTCTATCAGATCCATTTCGGTCCGTTGCCGGTCCGAATTCGCTTCTGATTCCCCGTCGGAGGGGGTTCGCCTTTTGGCTTTTCCGACTTTATCAGAAGGGATTCGGCCGAATTGATCGGCCGGGGCTTCCCGTAAGTGGTCGGTTGTGCTTCGCCGAATTGAAATTCCGGCCGAAGCGGAGAAGATACTAACTGTCGCGGATGAACTTGTCCAGTTCGTTGCAACCGTTCGAATCTACCTCCCCCTGCTGCCCGTGTCAACGGGTTTCTGGGGCGAAGAGGAGATTAGCAGGTCAGCGGGGCTCGATGCACATCACGCGGCGGTCGGCAGGGTGGCTTCGCGGTCGGAGAGATCGACGTCGCCGGTGGCTCCGGCGCGGACAGCACGGCCGCCCAGGACGTAGACGTACAGGAGGAAGGCCAGTTCGGCGGTTATGCCGATGCCGATGCGGGCCCAGGTGGGGAGGCCGGAAGGGGTGACGAAGCCTTCGAGGGCGCCGGATATGAAGAGGACGGCGGCGAGTCCGATGGCGACGCCGAGGGCCGAGCGGCCTTCCTCGGCTAGGGCCGTACGGCGGGTGCGCGGGCCGGGGTCGATGAGGGTCCAGCCCAGGCGGAGGCCGATGCCGGCGGCGACGAAGACGGCGGTCAGTTCGAGGAGGCCGTGCGGAAGGATCAAGCCGAGGAAGGTGTCGAGGCGGCCCGCGGAGGACATCAGGCCGATGCCGGCGCCCAGGTTGAGCATGTTCTGGAAGAGGATCCACAGGACGGGGAGGCCCGCGAAGGCGCCGAGGACGAGGCACAGGGCGACGGCCTGGGCGTTGTTCGTCCATACCTGGGCGGCGAAGGATGCGGCGGGGTGGCTGGAGTAGTAGGTCTCGTACTGGCCCCCGGGACGGGTCATGGCGCGGAGGTCCTCCGGGGCGCCGATGGCTGCCTGGACCTCCGGATGCGCGGCTATCCACCAGCCGATGAGGGCGGCGACCACGGTGGAGAGGATCGCGGTGGGGATCCACCAGTGGCGCAGGCGGTAGACGGCTGCCGGGAAGGCCGTGGTGAAGAAGCGGGCGGTGTCGCGCCAAGAGGCCTTGCGGGCGCCGGTGACCGTACTGCGGGCGCGGGCCACGAGGGAGGTGAGGCGGGTGGTCAGCGTGGGGTCGGGGGCGCTGGAGAGAAGCAGCGAGAGGTGTGTGGTGGTGCGTTGGTAGAGGGTGACCAGTTCGTCGGCCTCGGTGCCCGTGAGGCGGCGTTTGCGGCCCAGCAGTGTTTCGAGGCGGTCCCACTCGGCGCTGTGGGCCGTGACGAAGACATCGAGGTCCATACGGTGTCGCTCCTCGCAGCGCCGTGGGTGAGTGCCGGGTCAGCTTGGCAGACTGGCCGTGCCCGGCGTGGGGTGGGCGGGATTTCGGGGATCGAGAGGGAGTGGGGCGCGGCGTGAGTGAACTCGTCACGGGTGAAGCGGTGGTGCTCGGGCTGCGGCCGGCCAGGCTGCCCAGTCGGGGGCTGGCGGTGGCGGTCGATGTGGCCGTGGCCTGGGTGACCTACATCGGTATCTCGCTGATCCTGGTGAGCGCGACCTCGTCGATGGACAGTGCGGCGGTGGCGGCCGTGTCGGTGGCGGCGTTCGTGCTGGTGCAGGTCGGGATCCCGATCGTCATCGAGACGCTGAGTGGGGGCCGGTCGCTGGGCAAGGTGATCTGCGGGCTGCGGGTCGTACGGGAGGACGGCGGGCCTATCCGGTTCCGGCACGCGTTGGTGCGCGGGGCAATGGGGGCCATCGAGATCGTGATGACGATGGGGGTGGTGGCGGCCATTGCCTCGCTGGTGTCGGCTCGGGGGCGTCGGCTGGGTGATGTGTTCGCCGGGACGCTGGTGATACGGGAGCGGATGCCCGTGGCGGACGCCGCCGGGGTCGCGCTGCCGCCACCGCCTCCGTGGCTGGTGGCCGAGCTCGGGGCACTGGACCTTTCGCGGGTGCCCGATGGGTGGTGGCTGACGGTGCGGCAGTACCTGGCGCGGATCGGGCAGCTGGATCCGCAGGTCGGCGGGGCGATGGCCGGGCGGCTGGTGGAGGACTTGCGCGGGTTCACCGGGGTGCCGGGGCCTGCGGGGGTGCATCCGGCGGCGTATCTGGCGGCGGTGGTCGGGGAGCGGCAGGGGCGGGAGTCGCAGCGGGCGTTCGGGGCGTCGGTGTCGGCGTCTTCGGTGGCCGGGCCGACGGGCGGGGGTGTCGGGGCGGGACCCGTGGGGTGGGGAGAGGGTGCTGCCGGTGGGCAGCCTGGCGCCGGTGGTGACGGCGCGGCGGACGGTGGGCTGCGGGCGTCTGCCGGGCCCATGGAGGCGGCGCGGGGAGTCGTGCCGGCCGGAGGTGGGGATGTGGTCTCGCCGGCGGGTGGGGCTTGGGCTTCGCCTGGAGGTGAGGCCGGGGCTCCTGAGGCGGTGGCCGGTGGCGGGGGGACTCGTGGTGACGGTGCCGGGCCGATGGGGGCGCCCGTACGGGGACGTGCGGGTGATCAGGGGGACGGCGTGGGGCGGCCGCAGCGTACGGGGTTTGCGCCGCCGGTGTGAGGAGAGTGGGGGCGGCGGGCGGTGACCGTGGAGGTGCCCGGGAGCGTGCCGCCCTCGCGCTGACCGTCGCCGCTACTCGACGGGGCGGTTGGCGGCCGCGCGGCGGCGCCGCGGGCGGAAGGTGCCGGCGGCGGAGCGGAGTGGGTGGGGTCAGGGGAACGTCGACGGTGGGGATTCGAGGGATTCGAGTTCGATGCCGGGGGCGGAGAGGACCACGTCGCCGGCGATGTGGACGGTGTGCTGTTCGCCGGTTTCCAGGTCGTTGACCTGGTATTCGTCGGCGATGAGCGGGGCGTTGTCAGTGGCGTGTGGTGTGCTTTTCACCAGGGCCCAGGACTGGTCGAGCGTGCGGGGCGCGAGGACGGGGGGTGTGAAGGCCACGAGACGGGTGCGGACGGCGCCCGCGCCGAGGGCGGGGCGCAGCAGGCGGGCGGTGGCGATGAGGAAGGCGGGGGACGCGCCGGTGAAGGCGTGGGCGGGGACGTTGCCTTCGGTGGCGTGCTCACCGGTCGGGTCGGTGCGTACCCAGGTGACGCCGTCCAGGGCGGCGCCGCGGACCTGCCAGGCGGAGGCGTGCAGTTCGAGGCGGATGGGGCGGCCGAGTTCGTCGAGGGTGAGGTCGACGGAGCCGATGTGGTCGCCGGAGGGGTTGACGATCTGGGACACATAGCGCCAGCCGGAGGGCCCGGTGGCGCAGTGGAAGTGCTCTTCACCCAGGGGGGTGTGATCGTGCGGGTCGTGGAGGGAGTAGTGGCCGCGGGGCATGAGGTGCAGTCCTTCGGCCGGCGACGGGCCGGTGCGTTGGGGGTGGCGGGTCTGTATGGAGACCCTATGGGCCAGGCCCCCGCCGCGAAGGGCGAGGGCCTGGTGTCACCGGCTGCTGTGGGTGAGCACCAGCTGGTCAGAGCGGCTGACCGGCCGGTGATCGCCGTGGGATCAGTAGCGGTAGTGGTCGGGCTTGTACGGGCCCTCGACCTGGACGCCGATGTAGGCGGCCTGCTCGGGGCGCAGCTCGGTGAGCTTGACGCCGAGCGCGTCGAGGTGGAGCCGGGCGACCTTCTCGTCGAGGTGCTTGGGCAGCACGTAGACGTCGGTCGGGTACTCCTCGGGCTTGGTGAACAGCTCGATCTGGGCCAGCGTCTGGTCCGCGAACGAGTTGGACATCACGAAGGAGGGGTGACCGGTGGCGTTGCCCAGGTTGAGCAGACGGCCCTCGGACAGCACGATCAGGACCTTGCCGTCCGGGTGGGTCCAGGTGTGCACCTGCGGCTTGACCTCGTCCTTGACGATGCCGTCGAGCTGCGCCAGACCGGCCATGTCGATCTCGTTGTCGAAGTGGCCGATGTTGCCGACGATCGCCTGGTGCTTCATCCGCGCCATGTGCGACGCCATGATGATGTCCTTGTTGCCCGTCGTGGTGACGAAGATGTCGGCGGTCTCGACGACGTCTTCCAGGGTGGTGACCTGGTAGCCGTCCATCGCAGCCTGCAGGGCGCAGATCGGGTCGATCTCGGTGATGATCACCCGGGCGCCCTGGCCGCGCAGCGACTCGGCGCAGCCCTTGCCGACGTCGCCGTAGCCGCAGACCACGGCGGTCTTGCCGCCGATGAGGACGTCGGTGGCGCGGTTGATGCCGTCGATCAGGGAGTGGCGGCAGCCGTACTTGTTGTCGAACTTCGACTTGGTCACGGCGTCGTTCACGTTGATCGCCGGGAAGAGCAGGTCACCGTCGCGGTGCATCTCGTAGAGACGGTGCACGCCGGTGGTGGTCTCCTCGGTCACACCGCGGATCTCGGAGGCCAGGTTCGTCCACTTCTGCGGCGACTCGCCCAGCGTGCGGGTCAGCAGCTCCAGGATGGCGCGGTGCTCGTCGCTCTCCGCGGTCTCGATCGCGGGGACCTTGCCGGCCTTCTCGTACTCGACGCCCTTGTGGACGAGGAGCGTGGCGTCGCCACCGTCGTCGAGGATCATGTTCGGGCCGCCGGTGGGCGAGTTGGGCCAGGTCAGCGCCTGCTCCGTGCACCACCAGTACTCCTCCAGGGACTCGCCCTTCCAGGCGAAGACCGGGATGCCCTGCGGGGAGTCGGGCGTACCCTTCGGGCCCACCGCGATGGCCGCGGCGGCGTGGTCCTGGGTGGAGAAGATGTTGCAGGACGCCCAGCGGACCTCGGCGCCCAGAGCGGCCAGGGTCTCAATCAGGACCGCGGTCTGCACGGTCATGTGCAGGGAACCGGTGATGCGGGCACCGGCCAGCGGCTGGGCGGCGGCGTACTCCTTGCGGATCGCCATCAGACCGGGCATCTCATGCTCGGCGAGGGTGATCTCCTTGCGGCCGAAGGCGGCGAGGGACAGGTCGGCGACCTTGAAGTCCTGGCCGGTGGCTGCTGTCGTCATGCGTGCTGCTCCTCGAGCGTCGAGGTGGATGGGCGGGCAGTCTGCGGCGCGGGCCGGGGTCCCCCCAGCTACCACTGGGGGAGTTCGAGCGTACGCGGAAGCGGACGCACCCCTCCCCCTGGCCGCAGCGCAGTCCGTCGGAGGCCCTCTCTCCCTCGGCCGGTCCGCGGTACGGGCCGCCCGACCGCCATCAGCAGCGACGTCTGGCACTGGTCACGAATCTACACCGATCGACCCGCCGAACCCCAGCCCGGTGGGGGCGGTCGGGTGCGGTCCCGGCCAAGAAGAGGGGTGGGGGCGGCCCGTGATTCCTGGGGTCCGGTGGGGCCGCGGGCGGTGTCCCGGGCGCCGTCGGCCACGCGTCGGCCCCGTCGTCGGCCTCGTCGTCGGCCTCGGCGTCGGAGGGGTTTGCGGGCGCCGTGCCGTCGTGCAGGATGCCGGGGGCGCGGAACTCTTGCCTGCCCGCGCGTACGTTCCTAAGGAGAGCCACGTGACCACCAGTCCTGCTGAGCCCACCGAGGGCGCGGGGGCGAGCGGGCGGGGGCTGAAGCTGCTCGCAGTGACCGCCTGCCCGACGGGTATCGCCCACACGTACATGGCCGCGGAGAAGCTGGTCCAGGCGGCCCGGTCCCTCGGTCACGAGATCAAGGTGGAGACGCAGGGTTCCATCGGGGCTGAGAATCACCTGTCGGACAACGATGTCAGGGACGCGGATGCCGTCATCATCGCTGCGGACAAGGATGTCGACCGGAGCCGGTTCGTCGGCAAGAGGGTGCTGGCGGTCGGGGTGGCCGAGGGTATTCGTCACCCCGAGCAGCTGTTGGAGCGGGCGCGGAGTGCGCCGGTGTACGGGGGCGAGGAGGGTGCCGGGGCGGGCAACGGGGCCGGTGCGGGTGTTGGCGAGGCTCCGGCTGCCGGGGGCTCCGGTCGCGGCAAGGAACGCAGCGTCACGTACAAGGCGCTGATGAACGGCGCCAGTTACATGTTTCCGTTCGTGGTGGTCGGCGGTCTGCTGATCGCGATCTCACTTGCCCTGGGCGGGCATCCGCAGGCCGACGGCGGTCTGGTGATCCCCGACGGCTCGTTCTGGAAGCACGTCAACGACATCGGGGTCATCGGCTTCACGCTGATGGTGCCGGTCCTGTCCGGCTATATCGCCTACGCGATCGGCGACCGGCCCGCGCTGGTGCCGGGCATGATCGGCGGCTGGATCGCCAACACCGGGTCCTTGTACGACTCCAAGGCGGGCGCGGGCTTCATCGGCGCGATCGTCACCGGTTTCCTGGCCGGCTATCTGGTGCAGTGGATCAAGAAGATCAAGGTCCCCAAGTTCGCCCGGCCGATCATGCCGATCATCGTGATCCCGATCGTGGCGACGACGGTGCTCGGGCTGTTCTTCATCTACGTGATCGGCCGGCCCATCTCCTGGGTGTTCACGCATCTCACCGACTGGCTCGGCGGGATGACCGGGTCCAGCGCGATTCTGCTCGGCGCGCTCCTCGGCCTCATGATCGCGTTCGATATGGGCGGCCCGGTCAACAAGACCGCGTTCCTGTTTGGCGCCGGGCTGATCGCGACCGGCAACCAGACCGTGATGGGTATGTGTGCCGCGGCGATCCCGGTGATGCCGCTCGGCCAGGGGCTGGCCACGCTGGTCCGGCGCCGCCTGTACTCCGAGCAGGAGCGGGAGACGGGTATGGCGGCGCTGTTCATGGGGCTCTTCGGGATTTCGGAGGGCGCGATTCCGTTCGCCGCGGCGCGGCCCGCGCAGGTCATCCCGGCGAACATGCTCGGTGGCGCGGTGGCCGGTGCCCTCGCGGGGACGACCGGGGTGACGGACGCGGTGCCGCACGGCGGACCGATCGTGGCGGTGCTGGGTGCGGTCGGCGGGGTGCCGGCGTTCTTTCTCGCCGTAGTGGCGGGCTCGGTGGTCACGGCGGTGACGACGGTGGTGTTGGTGGATGTGGTGGAGCGGCGGAAGGGCGGCGTGGCGGCAGCGGGGGCGGCTGTGGGTGTGGGTGTGGGTGTGGAGGCTGACGTTGCTCCGGTGGTGGTCGGGGTCGGGGCGAGCGTTGGCCGTGGTGGTGGCGGGGGCCGTGGCCGGGTGGCGTCCCGTACGGGTGTGGCGGGGGTTTCGGTTCCCGCAGGGCATGTCGGTGCTTCGGTGGAGGAGGTGGATGGGGCGGCTGCTGATAGTGCGAGCGTTGAGGTTGCCGATCGTGCCGACGGCGGTGATGGCGGGGACGGCGGGGACGGCAGCAGCGACGGTGCCGGCCTCGACGAGGGCGCCGGACCCGAGGCGCTCTCCGGTTACCTCACCGGGCGGACCGTCAAGACGCAGCTCGTCGCTGACGAGAAGGAGGCGGCGATCCGTGAGATGGTCGAGCTGGTGGCCGGCACCGGCAAGGTGGCGGACGTCGACGAGCTGGTGCGAGTGGCGCTGGCCCGTGAGGCGCAGGGCACGACCGGGCTGGGTGAGGAGATCGCCATCCCGCACGCCAAGACGGACGCGGTGACGGCTCCGGTCGTCGGCTTCGCGCGGTCGGCGGACGGTATCGACTGGGGGTCGCCCGACGGCACGCGCGCCAGGCTGGTCTTCCTGATCTCGGTGCCGGAGGCCGCGGCCGGGGACGAGCATCTGCGCATTCTGGCGTTGCTGTCACGGAAGTTGATGGCCGCGGACTTCCGGGCCCGGCTGCAGGGCGCGGAGGGCGAGGCGGCGATTCTGCGCGTTCTCGGGGAAATCCAGTAGACACCGGGGAGATCCCGTAGGGCGGGGTCGAACAGATCCCGTAGGGGAGGCGCGGGCCCCCTCGGGGCCTCAACGTGGTGGGGCGGGGCGGTATTCCCGTGGGGCGGCGGGGGCGCGGGGCGGCGGGGGCGCGGGGCGGCGGGGCCGGTTGAGCGAGGCCACCGTGGGGCGGCGACCCAGTGCGGGAGTGGGGCGGCGCGGCCCGCCAGTCGCCCACCCGTGGGCCTGTGGGCCTGTGGGGCGGCGGGGGCGCCGGTCGGGGCGGCGGGGTTCCCGCGGCTCGGCCGGGTTCTCGGGGGTCGGCGGGGTTTCCGTAGCTCAGCGGGATCCCGTGGCTCACTGCGTGATTGAGGGGCCGGGGCTGCGAGGCCCGGCCCCTTGAGGTTCCGGAGGCGTACGAAGCTCAGCTCCGTGCGAAGCTCCGCGACTCATCGCGAAGGCCCCCGCGCTCCTGAGGAGTGTGGGGGCCTTGCCGTGTTCTGGGGGCTGGGAGATCAGCGGCGCCGTGGACCGGTCGGGCTCAGACGTTCAGTTGCCCGGGGAGCTCAGTCGGGTGAGCCTGCGACCGCCTGGGCGCTCAGCCGTTCAGTTGCCTGGGGAGCGGCTCAGCCTGGTCGCCCGTGCCTCGGTCTCGCTGGGTCACTGCCCGCCCGGCGTCTTCGAAGGGTCGGCACCCGCCGCGGCGGCGGTCTCGTCGTAGATGTCCGGCTCCAGGTAGATGACCCGGGCGATCGGGACAGCCTCGCGGATGCGGGATTCGGCGGCGTTGATGGCGCGGGCGATTTCGGTGGCGGTGTCGTCGTGCTGTACGGCGATCTTGGCGGCGACCAGGAGTTCGTCGGGGCCGAGGTGGAGCGTGCGCATGTGGATGACGCGGGTGACGACCTCGCCGTCGACGACCGCGGCGCGGATCTTGGCGACCTGCTCGGGGCCGGCCGCCTCGCCCAGCAGCAGCGACTTGGTCTCGGCGGCCAGGACCAGGGCGATCAGCACCAGCAGCGCGCCGATGCACATGGTGCCGATGCCGTCCCAGATGCCGTCGCCGGTGGCGAGGGTCAGGCCGACGCCGCCCAGTGCGAGGACCAGACCGACCAGTGCGCCGAAGTCCTCCAGCAGCACGACCGGCAGCTCGGGGGCCTTGGCGCGGCGGACGAACTGCGCCCAGGTCTGCTGGCCGCGCAGCTCGTTGGACTCCTTGATGGCCGTACGGAAGGAGAAGCCCTCAGCGATGATCGCGAAGACCAGGACGCCGACCGGCCAGTACCAGTTGTCCAGCGCGTGCGGCTCGTGGATCTTCTCGTAGCCCTCGTAGAGCGCGAAGACGCCGCCGATGGTGAACAGGACGATGGAGACCAGGAAGCCGTAGATGTAGCGCTCGCGGCCGTAGCCGAAGGGGTGCTCGGCGGTCGCCGCGCGCTTCGCCTTCTTGCCGCCGAGCAGCAGCAGGCCCTGGTTGCCGGAGTCCGCGATGGAGTGCACGCCTTCCGCCAGCATCGAGGACGAGCCGCTGAAGGCGAAGGCCACGAACTTCGCTGCGGCAATCGCCAGGTTGGCGCCCAGCGCCGCAACGATCGCCTTTGTCCCGCCTGATGCGCTCATAGGTGCCGCAGATCCCTTCCGTCGACCGGGCTTTGCCGCCCCTTTAATGCTGTGCGGCGGTCATTGTTGCAGCCCGGCCCGGGGCGTCCGCCAGGAGCCCACCTGGCGGACGGTTTCCGGCAGTCGTACGAGCCTCCCGGGCGCGCCCTCACCGCAAAGCTGCCGGGGCTCCGCACAGCTGCCGGGGCCCCGCGCAGCTGCCCGGGGGCGCCATCCCGTCGCGGTGGCCTACGCCACCACGGTCGCGCGGAACAGCATGCCGTCCCCACAGAGCGTGATCCGCTCACCGGCCGGTACGAACACGGACTCCCCGGGCGTCAGAGTCAGCCCGGCCCCCGCCCCGGCCCCAGCCACAGCCGCAGTGGCCCCGACCCCGGCCCCAGTCGAGACCCCGGCCCCGGCCTCCGTCCCGACCTCCCGTAGCTCAACCACCCCCGCCGTACACAGCAGAACCTGCGGCGTACGGGAGGGCAGCAGGCGCGGGGCAGCGCCGGGAGCCGCCGCGAAGCGGGAGAGGCGGAACTCGTCGATGGGGGTCTCGTAGACCTCCTCGCCGTCGACGTCCTCGGGGCGCAGGACGCCCGCGTCACGGGCCTCGAAGCGGACCACCCGCAGCAGCTCCGGTACGTCCACGTGCTTGGGGGTCAGACCGCAGCGCAGCACATTGTCGGAGTTGGCCATCAGCTCGACGCCGAGCCCGCCCAGGTAGGCGTGCGGGATGCCGGCGCCGAGGAACAGTGCCTCGCCGGGCTGGAGTTGGACGTGGTTGAGCAGCATGGCGGCGAGGACGCCGGGGTCGCCCGGGTAGTGGTGGGCGAGGACGGCGTAGGCGGCGTAGGCGTCGGCGTGCGGTCCGCCCTTGGCCGCCAGCTGGTCGGCGGCGACGGCAGCGCGCTCGACCGTGGTGGCGATCGCGTGCTGCTCGGCGCTCAGTACGGCGGTGAGCACCTCGCGCAGCGCGTCCTCCTCAGGGCTCGCGCGCAGGACGTCGACGTACGGCTTGAGGTCGTCGACGTCGAGGCCCTCCAGGAGGTCGGCGGCCTGCGCCGGGTGCCGGAAGCCGCAGAGGCCGTCGAAGGGGGTGAGCGCGACGATCAGCTCGGGCTTGTGGTTGGCGTCCTTGTAGTTGCGGTGGGCGGCGTCGATCGGGACGCCGCGCCGCTCCTCGTCGGCGAAGCCTTCCTGCGCCTGGGCGAGGTCGGGGTGGACCTGGAGGGAGAGCGGGGAGCCGGCCGCGAGCAGCTTGAGCAGGAAGGGCAGCCGGGGGCCGAAGGCGCGGACGGTGTCGGCGCCCAGTTCGGCCTCGGGCGCGGCGTCGATCACCTCGGCCAGGGAGACGGGGCCGGCGCCGCGGTCGATACGGGAGGGGGCGCCGGGGTGGGCGCCCATCCACATCTCGGCCTGGGGTTCGCCGGTCGGTGCGGTGCCCAGGAGCTCCGGCAGGGCGGTGGTGGAGCCCCAGGCGTAGGGGCGCACGGTATTGGCGAGGCGGTCCATGGGGCGGCTGCTTCCTGACAGTGAGCGTGGTGTGACGGCCCACAGGCGCGGGCCCAGCCGTCAAAGGTCACTCGGTCCCGGCGAGCGCCAGGTAAACGGCGGCGAAATCCACGATGGCGAGTAGTTCAGCGGCCTTCTCCAGATCGCTGCCGATGTCGGCCTCCAGCTCGCTGACGGCGGTGTCGCGCTCCTCGGCGAGGGCCTGGGCGGCGCGGGTGGCGGACAGCGGGCCCGGCTCGCCGTCGCGCAGCAGCACGACCCTGGCGTGCAGTGCGGCGGGCTGTTCGACCCGGTCGCGGAAGAAGTCGTCGGGGTCGGCGCCGGCGGCCAGCGCGCCGGCCAGCAGGGTGCGGTGGGTGGCGAGCGCTTCGGGCAGCTCGGCGGCGAGCGCGGGGCGGCCGGCCAGTCCGGCCAGTTCGGTGGCGAAGTGCCGGCCGACGGCGCCGGCGACGGTGCCTTCGGTCCAGATCAGCGGGAGCGCGTCGGCGAGGTCGGCGGCGAGCGTCTTGCCGGGGTTGGTGTACGTGGGGATGGCGGGGCCGCAGCGCTCGGCGAGCTGGTCGAGGCGGTCGGCGAGCTTGCCCAGGGCCTCCGGCGGGGCGCTGAGCAGGCCGATCCGGTCGGCGAGCGAGAGCAGCGGGATGAGCACCGACCAGAGGGTGCCGGGGGCGGCCGGCGGGGCGCCCTCGACGTCGAATTCGGCGTCGTAGGGGGTGGTGGCCAGCGGGACGGCGAGGCCGCGGGCCTGGGTGACGGCGTCGGCGAGCGGGCCGCCGGCCGGGGTGACGGAGACGACGGCGCAGCCGCGGCGGGTGGCCTGCTCGACCAGCTCGGCGAGGCCGGGGTCGGCGGCGTCCGGGCCGGGGAGCAGCAGCAGGTCCAGGGGTCCGGCCCAGCCGGGCAGGGCCCAGCGCAGCGCACCGGGCAGCGGGGCGACGCCGGTGGGCTGGAGGAGGGTGACGGGGCAGCTGCCGCCGCCGAGGGCCCGCAGGAGGTCGGCCACTCCGGCCGCGGCGGGGCCGGGGCCGGCGACGAGGACGGCGCGCGGCCGCCCGTCGGGGGTCAGCTCGGGGATGCCGGCCTCGGCGGCGCTGCGGGCGGCGGTACGGACCCGGGCGCCGGATTCGGCGACGCCGCGGAGCAGGCCGAAGCGGTCGGCCCCGGCCAGCGCGTCAGGGGTGTCGAGGAGTGACTCGTCGAGCATGGTGGGCGCGGCCTCCGAATCGCCGGGCGGGCGGGGGTGTGCCGGGCGGCGCCGGGCGGGCCCGGCGGAGCCGGTCAGGCGGGGCGGCTGGCCTCGTCGACGAGGAGTACGGGGATGCCGTCCCGGACGGGGTAGGCGAGGCCGCAGTCGCCGGAGGTGCAGACCAGCTCGGGGTCGGACGCGGGACCGGAGGAGTCTTCGGTCCGGTCCTGGAGCGGGGCGTGGCATGCCGGGCAGGCAAGGATCTGGATCAGGCTGGCGTCGACCGGCATGGAGGCTGCTCCTTCGGGGCGGTTGCGGCGTGGCCAGCGTACCGCCGGGCGGGGGCCGGAGGCTTGCCCGGCGGGAATTCGGGGTGATGCGCGGGGGTGCGGGCGGCGGGGATGCCGCTGCCGCCCGCCCCCTCGGCGTCGTGTCCCGGTGTGCCGCTGCGGCGGCAGTGCGGCGGGGCTCAGCCGCGGATGATCGCCAGGGCCTCGTCGCGGATCCGGTCGGCGGTGGCGGTGTCGCGGGCCTCGACGTTCAGCCGGAGCAGCGGTTCGGTGTTCGAGGCGCGGACGTTGAACCACCAGTCATCGGCGGTGACGGTGAGGCCGTCCAGCTCGTCGAGGGTGACGCCGTCGCGTCCCTGGTAGGCGGCCTTGATCGCGGCGAGGCGGCCGGTCTGGTCGTCGACGGTGCTGTTGATCTCGCCGGAGGCCGCGTACCGGTCGTACTGCGCGACCAGCTGCGACAGCGGGCCCTGCTGGCCGCCGAGGGCCGCCAGGACGTGCATCGCGGCGAGCATGCCGGTGTCGGCGTTCCAGAAGTCGCGGAAGTAGTAGTGCGCGGAGTGCTCGCCGCCGAAGATGGCGCCGGTGGTGGCCATCTCCTCCTTGATGAAGGAGTGCCCGACGCGGGTCCGGACGGGCTCGCCGCCGTTCTCCCTGACGACCTCCGGCACCGACCAGGAGGTGATCAGGTTGTGGATGACCGTGCCGCCGGGGTGCTTGGCCAGCTCGCGGGCGGCGACCAGGGCGGTGATCGCGGACGGGGAGACCGGGTCGCCGTTCTCGTCGACGACGAAGCAGCGGTCGGCGTCGCCGTCGAAGGCGAGGCCGAGGTCAGCTCCGGTCTCGCGGACCCGTGCCTGGAGGTCGACGATGTTCTTGGGATCCAGCGGGTTGGCCTCGTGGTTGGGGAACGAGCCGTCCAACTCGAAGTACATCGCGTCCAGTTCGAGCGGCAGGCCCTCGAAGACGGTGGGGACGGTGTGGCCGCCCATGCCGTTGCCCGCGTCCACCACGACCCTCAGCGGGCGGATGCCGCCGAGGTCCACCAGGGCGCGCAGATGGGCGGCGTAGTCGGTCAGGACGTCGCGCTGGGTGAGGGTGCCGGGTGCGGCGACCGGCTGCGGGGCGCCCTCGTCCGCCCAGCGCTCGACCAGTGCGCGGATGTCGGCGAGACCGGTATCCTGGCCGACGGGGGCGGCGCCGGCCCGGCACATCTTGATGCCGTTGTAGCGGGCCGGGTTGTGCGAGGCGGTGAACATGGCGCCGGGCAGGCCCAGGGAGCCGCTGGCGAAGTACAGCTCGTCGGTCGAGCACAGGCCGATCTGGGTGACGTCCGCGCCGCGGGACGCCGCACCGCGCGCGAAGGCGCCCGACAGACCGGGCGAGGAGGGCCGCATATCGTGCCCGATCACGATCGCGTCCGCGGCGGTGACCTCGACGAAGGCCGCCCCGAACAGCTCGGCCAGGGGTTCGTCCCACTGGGCGGGGACGACGCCGCGTACGTCGTACGCCTTCACGATCTGCGACAGATCAGTCACAGCCAGCCCTCCTGGAGAGTCTCTATGTCCTCCCAACCTACCGGGCGGGCCTGTGAGGTGGCCGGGCATCCCCGTCTCAGGAGTCCGGGGAGCGCAGCACCCGGAGGTGGCCGCGGCGGGCGACCTCCAGGGGGTGGGTGTCGCGGTCGCCGGGGGCGTTGCCGCCACCGGCACCGGCGGCGCGTTCCTGGGGGCGGGCGGCCTCGCGTACGGCGTTCGCCAGGGCTTCGAGATCGTCGCCGCTGGGGCGGGGCGGGCCGGAGTCGAGGGCGAGGCGGACGACCTCCCAGCCCCGGGGCGCGGTCAGCCGCTCGGAGTGCTCGGCGCACAGGTCGTAGCAGTGCGGTTCGGCGTAGGTGGCGAGCGGTCCGAGCACGGCGGTCGAATCCGCATAGACGTACGTCAGCGTTGCGACGGCGGGGCGGCCGCACGCAGTGCGCGAACAGCGACGTACAGGGCTCACGACGTTGGACGGTACCGCACTCTTGAGCGGGCCGCGACGACTCTCCCCCCGCTCACCCAACCGTGTCGTCCCGCTTCGTCCGATGCGTCTGACCTGCACCCGCTCGACCTGACCTGGACCGGCCGGGCCGGGACGGACCGTGTGCGGCGCGGAAACCCGTGACGACTCGATGCATTTCCTGCCATTCCGGCGTCGATCTGCGATCTCATGCGGGGATGGAAACGAACACAACGCGGACAGCTACGGTCAGTCGACGACATGCCACGTCTTGCCGCGCTCCCCGGTGTCCGGGGGTGCTTGACGGCTACGCTCGATCCTGATGGACAGCCCTGTACCTCCCCGACCGCCGGAGCCGCGGCTCCGGCGCCGCGACCGCCACGGCCGCGGCATGCGCGGCCCGATCGCGCCGCCCCAGGTGCCGCTGTCGGTGACCCGCGCCGAGTCCTTCGTGGATCTTGTGTATGACTCCCGGGACCGGCTGGAGCGCCGCTGGCCGCAGCTGTCCCAGGTCGACTTCCTGGTCCTGGAGGTGCCCGGTTTCGGACCGGACGACGGGCCGGACGCGGCCGACGCGGAGACCGTGCCGCTGGGGCGGATGCTGCCGGCCGCGGGCGGACATCGCGACCGGATCGTGATCTACCGGCGGCCGGTGGAGATCCGTACGAAGAGCCGTGACGAGCGGGCGCTGCTGGTCCATGAGGTGGTCGTCGAGCAGGTCGCCGAACTCCTGGGGCTGGCCCCGGAGTCGGTGGACCCGCGCTACGGCCAGGACTGAGGCCGCCGCGCGGGTCCTTGGGACGGGTCCGCGGTCAGTTCGTCAGGACCGACAGATCCTGGCCCGCGGCCGGGACGAGGACCGAGCCGCGGTCGTCGGGCAGCGGCTGGACGGTGAACGCGGGCACCCCGCCCTGGGGGCGCGCGAGCATCCGGGACGCGTAGACGGGACCGCTGCCCGGCTCCGGCTCCACCGTGAGGGCGTAGGTCCCCTTCAGGCCCTGCGGACGGGGCGGCTGGACGTCCAGGCTGGTGCCGCCCTTGACCGTGTAGCTCTTGGTGACGGGGGTGCCGCCGCTACTGCCGGCCGACGCGGTCACCTTCACCTTGGCGTCCTTGCCCTTCTCGGGCGCGACCAGCGACAGGGTGCTGCCCCCGGCGCGGTTGTCTGCCGCGGTGGCGCGCTTCTCGACCGGCCGGGTCGCGGGGATGAACGCCATCTCCTGCTTGGCGCCCTTGCCGCGGGTGACCCGCAGCGCGGCCGTGACCGGGGTCTTGGTGTCACCGTCGGCGGGCGTGAGCACCAGTGAGCCGGCCTCGCCCTTGGTGAGGTCCTTGAGATCCACGGCGGTGGTCATCCCGCTCTTGAGGTGCAGGCTCTCCAGCCCGGCGGGCGTGATCAGCCCGGTCGGGGTGGCCAGTTGGACCTTCAGATCGGCGTCGGACTCACCGGGCGAGAGGGCCACCAGCCGGACGGAGGTGGCGTCCTTGGGGATGCCGGGCAGCACCACGCCCGGCGACGGGTCGGCGGCGGGCGGCAGCCAGTCGCTGCCGAGCTTCCCGTCGCTCGCCTGGACGGCCGCGCCGACCCGGCCCTCACGGGCGACGACATGCAGCGAGGCGTTGGTGGTGGGGGTGGCGGTCAGCGTGGAGAGCAGCACCGGGACCGTGGTGTGCGGCGGTACGGAGATGTCCTCGCCCGCCGAGCCCGCCAACGACCCGTCCTTGCCGTGGAGTTCGAGGTCGACGACGGCCGGGGTCGCATCGGGGTTGGTGAGGTGGACGTAGTCGTGGCGGTCCTTGGCGGTGCTGACACCGGGGAACCAGAACGTGGTGTCGGGGGTGGTGCAGCTCAGCCCGAGGAGGCCGCGGCCCGCGCCGGCGGCGACCGAGGTGGTCTGCTGCACGGTCCAGCCGGGCGCGAGAGCGCCGTCCGCGGCGCCCACGAGGGCGGGGGCGTCGGGGCGTTCGGTGGTCGCGGTGACCGGCGTACCGGCCTTCTGGAGGGGCACGACGGGCTTGCTGTCGCGGGGCGGGACGGTCCGCGAGGCGGCGGAGTCCGCGGCGTCCCCGCCCTTGTCCTTGCCCTTGCCCTTGTCCTTGCCGCCCGCTCCGTCGGCGGCGTCCCGCACGGTCCCGGCGGGCCGCAGCTCGGCGGTGCCCTTCTTGCCGTCCGCGCCGGCCGCCGCGCCCTGGGGGGCGAAGGCGGTGTAGGCGGTCTCGCCGACCTCGGAGGAGGTCGGGGCCGGGCAGAGCAGCGCGGAGCGCTGGACGGGCAGCCGGCTGCTGCCGCGGGCGGTTTCGTGGCCGCCGTCCGGGGCCGCCACGGCGGCGACGCCGGTGACCGCGGCCAGCGCGACGGCCACGCCGGTCAGGGACATCATGGTGCGCTTCACTGCTGGTCGCTCCCGTCACGGCGCGGCTCGGGGTAGGAGCCGGAGTACCCCGGGTACTCGGTGCCGTCGTCGTAGGGCTGCTGGTGCTGCGGCCCGCCGTCGCCGTACTGCTGCTGCCCGTATCCGTACGGGTCGTAGGCGCCCGCCTGGTAGGGGTCCGTGTACGGGTCGGGGGCCTGGTAGGGATCGGCCTGCGGGTACGGCTGGCCGTACGGTCCGGCCTGGTACGCGTCGGCGGGGGCGTACTGCGTCTGGCCCGCGGGGTGGCCCGGGGGCACGGTGCCGTCCGGCACGCCCTGCTGGGCGGCCTGCCACTCCTCGTAGGACGGCTGCTGCGGCACCGCCGCATACGGGTCGGCGGGGGCGGTGGGGTCGCCCGCCGCCGGGTCCTGGCCGGGGGCCGGTGCGGCCATCGGGGCGTCGGCCGCCTCGGCCTGGGCCCGCAGACGGCGCGCCCGGCGGCCGTCGCCGGACACCGCGGCGGCCCGGTCGGCGGCCACGTCCTCCGGCAGGTCGTCGTCGATCTCCCGGCGGCGGCCCGGCAGCGCCAGCACCACCAGGACGACGGCCAGCAGGCCCTGTGCCCACAGCCAGAGGGTGTGGCCGAGCGGGTTCTCATGGGTGAGGTCGAGGGTGCCGCCCTCCGCGGGGAGCGCGAAGCCCTGCGCCCAGCCGTCGACGGTCACGGGCTTGAGCGGGGTGCCGTTGAGGGTGGCCTGCCAGCCCTCGTCGGCGGCGTCCGCGAGGCGCAGCACCCGGCCGCTGTCGCCGCCGGACACCTTGGTGTGCGCGTCGACGGGACCGGCGGGTACGGCGACGGGCGCGGCGGTCTCGCCCGCGCTGGTGCCGTCCTTGGCCTCGCCCGGGACGATCGAGACGCGTGAGACCCGGCGGTCGACGCGCCACAGGGCGCTGCCGTCGTCCTGGCTGAGCCGGGTCAGGCCCGGTGTCGCGTCCAGTACCCGGCCCATTTCGCGCGGCGCGCCGTCCCTGACCAGGACATAGCGGACCGCGTAGCCGCCGAGCTGGTTGGTCTGGTCGGCGCCGGAGCCGGCCACGAGGTGGGCGACGATGCCGGCGAGCCGCTTGTCCTCGCCCGCCGCGGCGGCCAGATCGGCGTCACCGAGCCGGGCACCGGAGCCCCGGACGAGGGTGTAGCCGACATGGCCGGGTGTGCCGTCGAGGACCAGGGTGCGGGCCCGGTCGGGGGTGCCGGACTCCTCGGCGACGAACGCCGGGACCTGCTCGGGGTTGCGCCGCTCCAGCGGACCGGCGGCGCCGGTGATCATCCAGCTGGCGGCGGCGTAGAGCGGGGCGAGCACGGAGGCCAGCGCGATCAGCACGGCGACCGGCTGCTTCCAGCCGAAGCCGAGGCTGGCCATCCGGGTCCGGATGCCCTCCGCGCCGATCGCCGCGGCGCACAGCAGCGCCAGGCCGTAGACCAGCATCGCGGGCCCGGTCCAGCCGGAGCCGTTGCCCAGCGCCGCGAGCAGCAGCCCGGCCAGCGCCACCGCCCAGGCGGTACGGATCGCGCGCTGCCGGTCGTCGCGCAGCGTCGCGCCGAGCGCGGCCAGGACGAAGCCGAGGAACAGCACCCCGCCGGCGGCCTTGGGCCCGCCGGGGCTGAGCCCGATGAGGTCGAGCACGGAGGCGGATCCCGCGCCGTAGTCCAGCCCGGCCTCCTGGAAGAAGGCGGACGGACGGCTCAGCAACGACAGCGACCAGGGCGCGAGCACCACGAACGGCACCACGGTCGCGACCAGGAAGCGCAGCCCGTAGGCGAGCAGCAGATCGCGGCTGCCGTCCAGGAGACGCAGCACCAGCAGACCGATCCCGAGCAGCACCGCGATCGGCCAGACGACCGGGGTGAAGGCCATGGTGAAGGTGATCAGCAGCGCATACGCCCAGGTGGCGCGCCAGCTGGGCCGGGTGCCCACGGGCAGCCGCAGTCCGCTCGCGGCGATCGCGGCGCGCGCCATCAGGGGCAGCAGGATCGCCAGCACGGCGGTGCCCAGCCGGCCGCCCGCCAGCGCACCGGCGGCCGCGGGCAGGAAGGCGTAGGCGATGCTGCCCCAGGCCCGCAGCAGCCGGGAGGCGACCAGCGGGCGGGAGGCGAAGTAGGCGGTGAGTCCGGCCAGCGGGACGGAGCAGACCAGCAGCAGGGTGACGGCGAAGCCGGTGGAGCCGAAGAAGACGCTCGACACCAGGGCGAGGACGGCCAGGTAGGGCGGCGCGGAGGCGCTGCCGCCGACACCGACGGCATGCCAGCTGTCGAGATACGCCGACCACAGGTCGGACACGCTGCCGGGCGCGGGCAGCATCGCACCGCCGGTCAGCGCGCCGGAGCCGAGCAGTCCGCGGCAGGCGACCAGCGAGACCAGCAGCAGGAGCAGGAAGAGCACCGGGGCCGGTTTGCGGGCGATCCGCTTGAGCCGGGCGAACTGCTCGATCTCCAGGAAGTCGGCGTCATCACCGCCGGGCCCGGATTCGACCGCGCCGTGCCGGCCGGCCGAGGCGACATCCGGTGCGGCGCGCCCGGCGAGGTTGCCCGCGACCTGTTCGGCGGTGGCCCGGACGGTGGCGCCGGGTGGCGGGAACAGCGGCCGCAGCTCGCTCGCCTCGACCGCGGGGCGGCCTCTGCGTTTGCGCGCGGCGAGGATCTTGCCGGGCCGCAGCAGGGTGCCGAAGAGCCCGGCGAGTTCGTCGATCGCCTGGCCCGGGACCTTGCCGACGAGGTAGGCGAGCACCCGCAGGAAGGTGCCGATCAGCAGCCGCAGCAGGACGTACGGGAGGGTCGCGCCACGGGTGTTGGCGAGCAGCGTGTAGACGGCGCCGGCCTTGTCGACGCGGTGCGGGTTGGCGACGGAGCGGCCGACGCAGTCGATGGGGCGGCGTTCGCGGGCGGATGCCTCGGCGTGCCGCAGGACGGCCTCCGGCGCGACCAGGACCTGGTGCCCGGCCGCCTGGGCGCGCCAGCACAGGTCGACGTCGTCACGCATCAGCGGCAGCCGGCGGTCGAAGCCGCCCAACTCCTCGTAGACATCGCGGCGGATGAGCATCCCGGCGGTGGAGACGGACAGCGCCGTACGCACCTGGTCGTGCTGGCCCTGGTCCTGTTCGCGGCGGTCCAGGCCGGTCCAGCGGCGGCCGCTGCGCGCGATGCTGACCCCGGCCTCCAGCAGTTGCCGGCGGTCGTACCAGCTGCGCAGCTTGGGGCCGACGATGACGGTGGAGGGGCTGGTGTCGGCGACCCGCAGCAGCTCGGCGAGCGCGTCCGGCTCGGGTGCGCAGTCGTCGTGCAGCAGCCACAGCCACTGGACCGGTTCGCCGTGCGGCAACTCCGGCATCTCGTACGCCTCGTCGCGCCAGGTGCGGGTGACCGGGTCCCAGCCGCTGGGCCGGCGCAGATACGGCAGATCGTCGGGAGTGAGCTCCGGGGCGGTGCGGACGGCTTCGTCGACGGCGGTGCCGAATCCGGAGCGGCGGGCGAGGTGCAGCACGCGCTGGTCCCCGATGGCCTCGGCGAGCAGCTGGGCGGAGTCGTCCGCGCTGCCGGTGTCGGCGCCGATGACGTTCTGCACCGGCCGCTCCTGGCCGAGCAGGCCGTTGAGCGCGTCGGGCAGCCAGCGGGCACCGTCATGGGAGACGATCACGGCGGTGACGACGTGCCGCGGGAACTCTGGGGTGGCAGCTGCGTATGAGGCGGCCTGGGCCGCCGACTGGCTGTGCACGGACATCGAGGTACGGGCCCTCCGGACCCGGGAGTTCGAAGGCCCGCGGCGAAGTCGCGCTGGGCCCCCGCCCCCGGAAGACACTGCGACGGACTACGAGGCGACGCGCGCGGCCTGCGGGGCGGGCGGCGCATCTCGGACGGGGCCCCACACTAATGGTTCGCGCCGCCGCCCCGACGGGGCCGGTACGAAGCAGTACACAGCAGTCCGCCTCCGGCGAGCAGGTCGCTGGAGGCGGAGGGTTCGCTATAGGGGGATATGGGGAGTTGAGGGGGTGCGGCGGCGTGGTTCACGGGGCCGCTCGCCGTCGGTCCGGCCGGCTGCGCTGTCATCGTCAGACGGCGGCCTTCTTCAGCCGGCGCCGCTCGCGCTCGGACAGGCCGCCCCAAATGCCGAAGCGCTCGTCATTGGCGAGCGCGTACTCCAGGCATTCGGACCGGACTTCGCAGGCGAGACAGACCTTCTTGGCCTCGCGGGTGGAGCCACCCTTCTCCGGGAAGAAGGACTCGGGGTCGGTCTGGGCGCACAGTGCGCGCTCCTGCCAGCCGAGCTCCTCGTCCGCCTCCTCGACCAGCAATTCCTGGAACAGCTCGGTCATGTGCGCCCCTCGTCTGTCTTTACGTCCCCGTGATCAAGCCGTGATCGATTTCGGCTGAACGACACGAGTGAAATTACAAGTGTGGTGATCCGGGCCAGTCAAGCCGAGATCTGCTATTGAGCCTCTTATTCACTCGGCGGAACCAAGCGGATGCGGAAAGTGTTCAAATCAGTAAAAACCAGGACACTCTCCCGGACGTGCCACCCTGCACGCCCTCTTCTTTCCCTCAAGACGCGACCAGGCGGCTTTCCCGTTGCACTTCGCACCGCCGAAGCGGGGAGATCACAACCGGATCACGGGGCCGCAACGGCGTTTGAAAGCGCGGTTGCCGGTCGATGTCTCCGCGTCCAAAGCTGCACAAACCTTTCATCGAGCGGAGTAACCGGATGAGGTGAAAGATTACGCCAAAACCAGACATCCCATTGACATCGCGCCGCGAACCCGGTCTCCTTGAGCCCATGCCAGTGACTGCCGCGCTCCGACTGACCCGTGCCTACGGGTCGCTCTGCGCTGCGCAGGCCCGCTGTCGCTGTTCCAGCTGTCGAAGCCACTGAGCTCCAGCCTTCTCCACTCGCACCACCCGCAGCGCCCCTGCTCCGCGCCGCCGCGCCGTGCCCCCCACGAGGAGAGCCCGCGCCGCGCCGCAGCCCTCCCCCAGCTACCGCTGGGCGGGATCCCCCAGCGTCACCCCAGCACTTCCGCCGAGGAACCCGGAACCCATGAACAGCGACGTCCAGATCGCCGGCGACCCGCTCGCCATCCCCCACCTGCTGCCGCCCGTCCCCGCCCACCCGGCCACCGTCGCCGGCTTCGCCGGGCTGGCCCGCTCGCTCGCCGCCGACCGCGCCGCCTGGGCCCCGCTGGTCCGCTACGACGCCACCACCCGCTGGTACCACCGGCTGCGCACTGGGCCCGGCTACGAGGTGTGGCTGCTGAGCTGGGTGCCCGGCCAGGGCAGCGGGCGGCACGACCACGGGGCGTCCTCCGGTGTGCTGACCGTCCTGGAAGGCGAGTTGACCGAACGCACCGAGGACGGGCCCCGTCCGCTCACCGCCGGCGCCCAGCGGGTGTTCGCCCCCGGCTACGTCCACGAAGTCGTCAACGACGCCCTGACACCGGCCGTCAGCCTGCACGTCTACTTCCCGGGGCTGACCAATATGCCGATGCATCCCGGCCAGATCACGGACTCCGAGGCCGCCACCGCACCGCCCGGAATACTGGCCCCCTGACACCGAGGCACCCTGCCCCGTACGTCTGCCGCCCGGCCACCGCCCCTCATCGACTCAGCCTTTGGCTGACACACTGCCCACCCGTCGCCCGGCCACCGCCCCTCATCGAGTCAGCCTTCGGCTGACACACTGTCTTCATGCGAATCGTGGTTCTGGCCGGCGGTATCGGCGGCGCCCGCTTTCTGCGGGGACTGAAGGCAGCGGCTCCGGACGCGGACCTCACCGTCATCGGGAACACCGGCGACGACATCCATCTGTTCGGGCTCAAGGTGTGTCCCGACCTCGACACCGTGATGTACACGCTCGGCGGCAGCATCAACGAGGAGCAGGGCTGGGGCCGTACCGACGAAACCTTCCGGGTGAAGGAGGAGTTGGCCGCCTACGGCGTCGGGCCCGAGTGGTTCGGGCTCGGTGACCGGGACTTCGCCACCCACATCGTGCGGACCCAGATGCTCAGTGCCGGATATCCGCTCAGCGCCGTCACCGAGGCGCTGTGCGCGCGCTGGCAGCCCGGTGTGCGGCTGCTGCCGATGTCCGACGACCGGATCGAGACCCATGTGGCCGTCGACGAGGACGGCGAGCGCAAGGCGATCCACTTCCAGGAGTACTGGGTGCGGCTGCGGGCCTCGGTGCCCGCCCACGCCGTGGTGCCGGTCGGCGCCGATCAGGCCAAGCCCGCGCCGGGCGTGCTGGAGGCCATCGGGGCGGCGGATGTGGTGCTGTTCCCGCCGTCCAACCCCGTGGTCAGTATCGGGACGATCCTGGCGGTACCCGGTATCCGGGAGGCCATCGCGGACGCCGGCGTTCCGGTGGTCGGGCTCTCGCCGATCGTCGGCGACGCCCCGGTCCGCGGGATGGCCGACAAGGTGCTGGCGGCGGTGGGGGTGGAGGCGACCGCCGCGGCCGTCGCCCGCCACTACGGGTCCGGGCTGCTGGACGGCTGGCTGGTCGACTCCGTCGACGCCGGTGCGGTCGCCGAGGTCGAGGCGGCCGGTATCCGCTGCCGGGCCGTGCCGCTGATGATGACGGACCTGGACGCCACGACCGCGATGGTGCGCGAGGCGCTGGAGCTGGCCGCGGAGGTCCGGGCGTGAACGACGCCTCCGCGGTGCCCGGCTACCGGGTGTGGGCGCTGCCGGGAGTGCCCGAGGTGCGGCCCGGCGACGACCTCGTCAAGCTGATCGCGGCGGCGGCGACCGTCGACGGGATACCCCAACTCATCGACGGTGACGTGCTGTTGGTGACCTCGAAGATCGTCAGCAAGGCCGAGGGCCAGGTGGTCGAGGCCGCCGACCGCGAGGCGGCGATCGACCGGGAGACGGTCCGGGTGGTGGCGCGCCGCGGCACCCTGCGGATCGTGCAGAACCGGCAGGGGCTGGTGATGGCCGCGGCCGGTGTCGACGCCTCCAACACCCCCTCGGGGACCGTGCTGTTGCTGCCGGAGGACCCGGACGCCTCGGCACGTGCCCTGCGCGCGGGCCTGCGCGCCACGCTCGGCGTCGACGTCGGCGTCGTCATCAGCGACACCTCCGGCCGGCCGTGGCGCAACGGGCTCACCGATGTCGCGATCGGCGCGGCCGGGGTGCGGGTGCTGGACGATCTGCGCGGCGGCACCGACGCGTACGGCAATCCGCTCAGCGCGACGGTGGTGGCCACCGCCGACGAACTGGCCGCCGCCGGAGACCTGGTGAAGGGCAAGGCCGCCGGGCTGCCGGTCGCGGTGGTGCGGGGGCTCGGGCATGTCGTCGAGGAGACCGGCGACGCGGCCGGGGCGCGCGTCATGGTGCGCAGCCCCGAGGACGACATGTTCCGGCTGGGCACCTCCGAGGCCGTACGGGAGGCGGTGACGGCTCGGCGTACGGTCCGCGCCTTCACCGGCGAACCGGTCGATCCGGGGGCGGTCCGGCGTGCGGTGGCGGCGGCGGTCACCGCCCCGGCGCCGCACCACACCACGCCGTGGCGGTTCGTGCTCCTGGAGTCGCCGGAAGCGCGGCTGCGGCTGCTGGACGCCATGCGGGACGCCTGGATCGCGGATCTGCGCCGGGACGGCAAGCCGGAGGAGTCCATCGCCAAGCGGATCCGGCGCGGCGATGTGCTGCGGGCCGCGCCGTATCTGGCGGTGCCGTGCATGGTGACGGACGGCGCGCATTCCTACCCCGACGCGCGGCGGAGCACCGCGGAGCGCGAGATGTTCATCGTCGCCAACGGGGCGGGGATCCAGAATTTCCTGGTCGCGCTGGCCGGCGAGGGCCTCGGCTCCGCCTGGGTCTCGTCGACGATGTTCTGCCGGGAAGTGGTCCGGGACGTGCTGGAGCTGCCGGCGGACTGGGAGCCGATGGGGGCGGTGGCCATCGGGCGTCCGGCGGCGGCACCGCCCGCGCGCCCGGCACGGGGGGCCGACGACTTCGTGGTCGTGCGCTGAGCGGTTTCGGGGTGGTGTGCGGACCCGTTTCGGGGTTGTGCGCTGAGCTGCGCCCGCGCGCCGGTCAGAGCCGGGCGATGTCCCCTACGGGGAACCGCGGGGCGCGGCGCGGCGGGGTGCGGCCGGACAGCAGGATCAGCCGGGCGGCGCGGTGCCGCTGGCCCTCGTAGGGCGCGAGGAGTTCCAGCATCTCCTCGTCCGTGGTGCCGCGGCGGCCGGTGAGGGCATAGCCGATGATCTTCGGCAGATGCAGATCGCCGACCGTGATCGCGTCCGGGGCGCCCAGGGTGCGCTGCAGCGTCTCCGCGGCGGTCCAGGGGCCGATGCCGGGTATCGCCATCAGCCGTCGGGTGGCGTCGGCGAGATCCATCCGCGCGGCCTCCTCCATCCGGCGGGCGGCCCGCACGGCGCGCAGGATCGCGGCCGAGCGCTTGGCGTCGACGCCCGCGCGGTGCCACTCCCAGGAGGGGATCAGGGCCCAGCCGCGCGGATCCGGCATCACCCGCATCCGCTCCCAGGGGCCGGGGGCGGGCTCGCCGTGCCGCTGCAGCAGCAGCCGCCAGGCGCGGTACGCCTCGTCGCTGGTGACCTTCTGCTCCAGGACCGAGGGGATCAGCGACTCCAGGACCAGACCGGTCCGCGCGAGCCGGACGCCCGGGTGGCGGCGGCGGGCCTCATGGACGAGACGGTGCCGGGCGGTCAGCTGCGCCGGATCGTCGGACTCCCCCAGCAGCTCGGGCAGGCTCTCCAGCAGCCAGTCGGCGCCCGGTCCCCACGCCTCTGCCTCGACCTCACCGGCGGCCGGGCGGGCGGCGATACGGAGCGTGCCGGGCCCCTGCGGCGTACGACAGGCGCGCCACAGCTCGCCGTCGCGCACCGCGAACGCGGGATCGCCGGGGCCGCGCTGCAGCACCCCCAGCGTGCGGTGCAGGTCGAACGGGCCGGGCGGAACCCAGGTACGGGCGGGCATGCGGCCAGGTTAGGGGATGGGGGTGACAGGGGGGTGGGGGCCGTGGGGCGGGCCCGCACCCCTCCCGCTACTGGTCGGATGAGAAGCGCACCGAACCGGCCGGGATGGCGGCGTCGCACCAGATGCGGATGCCGTCGCGGAGTTCGTTGTCGGCGCCGATTCGTGCGCCGTCGCCGATGACCGCGCCGTCCAGGACCGTACGGGCCCCGATGTGTGCCCCGGCGCCGATCAGGGTGTCCTTGATCCGGGCGCCCGGCTCGATGACCGCGCCTTCCAGGACGGCGCTGCCGTCGATCTCCGCGCCGGCGCCGATGACGGTGCGCGGGCCGACGACGGTGCCGCCGGTGAGCTTGGCATCGGTGGCGACCTCGGCGGTCTCCAGGATCAGCCGGTCCCCGCAGCGGCCGGGCACCGCCGGGGACGGGGCGCGGCCGAGGACCAGGTCGGCGGAGCCGCGGACGAAGGCCTGCGGGGTGCCGAGGTCGAGCCAGTAGGTGGAGTCGACCATGCCCTGGAGGTGGGCGCCGTCGGCCAGCAGGCCGGGGAAGGTCTCACGCTCGACGGAGACCGGGCGGCCGGCCGGGATGGTGTCGATGACCGAGCGGTTGAAGACGTAGGCGCCCGCGTTGATCTGGTCGGTGACGATCTCCTCGGGGGTCTGCGGCTTCTCCAGGAAGGCGGTGACCCGGCCGGTGTCGTCCGTGGGCACCAGGCCGAAGGCGCGCGGGTCCTCGACCCGGGTGAGGTGCAGGGAGACATCGGCGCCGGAGGTGCGGTGGGTGCCGACGAGGGCGGCGATGTCCAGGCCGGTGAGGATGTCGCCGTTGAAGATCAGCACCGGGTCGTCGGGGGCCGAGTGCAGCCGCGAGGCGACATTGCGGATGGCACCGCCGGTGCCCAGCGGCTCCTGCTCGGTGACGTACTCCAGGTGCAGGCCGAGCGCCGAACCGTCGCCGAAATACGGCTCGAAGACCTCGGCGAGGTAGGAGGTGGCCAGGACGATGTGCTCGACTCCGGCCGCCCGTGCGCGGGCCAGTTGGTGGGTGAGGAACGGCACGCCCGCCGCCGGGACCATGGGCTTGGGCGTATGCACCGTCAGCGGGCGCAGCCGGGTTCCCTTGCCGCCGACCAGGAGGATCGCTTCAGTCACCTTGTCTTCTCTGCTTCCTGCTGGGGTCGGCCGATCGGCCGACCAGTGTAGGCAGACGGGCACCCGGGCGGCCCGGCGGCGGGGTTCCGCCGTGCCGTTCAGGCCACGCGAGGGGGCAGGCGGGGCGGGCGGACGTCGTGGCGGCTAGGACGCCTCAACGGCAGGAAGGGTTCAGTGGTCCGGGGTGTGGTTCGGGCTGTGGTCCGTGATGGCCCCTTGCTGCGGCTCGTGTTGCGGTCCGTGTTGCGGTCCTTGCTGCGATCCGTGTCGTGGTCCCGTGCTGTCGTTCTTGCCGTGGCCCCTGTTGTGGTCCCTGTTGTGGTCCCTGCAATCTGCGCCGTGACAGACCCGTGCAAACCCGGAAGGAGCCGTCCTGTTCGGACGGAAGCGGATCAGCGGCCCTGCAGGGAGGCCGCGGCGCGGCGGGTGGCGGCGAGCTTGTCGTAGAGGTGAACGCCGGGGCAGTCGGTGGTGAAGCCGTCCCGGTGGCCGGAAATGACGTGCAGGGGGACCTTGGTGCCCTTGGGGAAGCGGTTTCCGCCGCCGGACAGCATCTTGATGGTGGCGCGCGGGTCGACGCTGTAGAGACCGAGCTTCCAGGCCGTCAGGCGGGCGATGGCCTCGACGGCGGGCTGCGGCGGCTCGTCGTCGGTGAAGGTGCCGAGGACGGCGATACCGGTGCTGTCGCTGTTGAAGCCGAGGGTGTGCGCGCCCATGACGGGTTTGGCGACGCCGCCCGCGCGGCCCTCGTAGACCGTTCCGCACCTGTCGATGAGGAAGTTGTAGCCGATGTCCCGCCAGTGGTTGCTCTTGACGTGGAAGCGGTACATCGCGCGGATCAGCGCGGGGGCCTCCGCGCAGTCGTAGTCGTTGCCCGAGCCGCTGTGGTGGACGAAGGCGGCGCGGACGGTACGGGTGTAGGTGAAGGCCTTTTCGCGCAGCTGCTCGTCGGCGCCCCAGCCGGCCCGGGTGACGATCCGGGGGCGGGGTCCGACATAGGTGTGGCCCGGCGGTGCCCCCTCCACCGCGGTGAGGTCGGCGAGGGAGGCGGCCTGGTCGAGGGCCGGGATCTCGGTGGCGCCGAGCGGGGCGAGCTTGGTGTTGGCGGCGGAGGCGGCGGTGTCCTCGGAGGTGAGCGGAGCCGGGGGGTCGGCGGGAGCGGCGCGGACGGCGCCCGGCGCCTCGCCGGGGTCGACGAGTTCCAGCCGAAGTCCGCCCGGGAGGACGGCCCGTGCGCGGTGCCGGACGGCATCGGGGGTGATGCGTAGTTGGACGGCGTCGGAGTCGCCGACCCACAGGGGCGCGGTGCTGCCGCGTACCGCGCCGTTGCGCCGCTCGGCGGACCCGAGGTCGGGGGCGTCGTCGTTGTGGACCTGTACGTCCCGCCAGCCGGACCAGTCGCCGCTGCCGGTGGCACGGGTGCGGACCTGGACCCTGCCGCGCAGCTCGGCGGCGGCGTCGTCCCAGACGACCCCGAGGAGGGAGAAGGGCCGTACGGCGCGGGCCGGCAGGCCGAGTGACTGGGGCGCGGGCGCCGGGGTGGCGTCCCGGGCGTCGGGGCGCGGGGCGGGTGCGCCGAGCACCGCCACCGGCAGGGACTGGGTGCTGCCCGGCAGCTCACCGGAGGGGGCGGGGCGCTGCGCGGCGGGGGCGGGGCCCGGCGCGGCGACAGGGGCGGCGCTCGCACCGGCCGTCGGTGCGAGGGGCAGCGCGAGGGCGGCGGTGCACACGGCTCCGAGGCAGGTCGCAAGGAAGGGGCGCATGGACAAAATCCTGGACATGGCCGGGGCGAACGCGCCATCGGTGGTCTGATGGGGCATCGGCCGATCCGGTGGCGTGGGCCCGCCGGGCCCGGCCCGCCGCCGGCGGCCGCCGCGCGTACCCTGGCCGCGATGAACGCCACCGATCGCACCCCCGCCGACCTGCTGAGTTCCGCGCTCGCCGCGGACCCGGCCCGCCCGCTGGTGACCTTCTACGACGACGCCACCGGCGAGCGCGTGGAACTGTCCGTCGCGACCTTCGCCAATTGGGTGGCCAAGACCGCCAACTACCTCCAGGGCGATCTGGCCGCCGAGCCCGGCGACCGGCTCGCGCTGCTGCTGCCCGCGCACTGGCAGACCGCCGTCTGGCTGCTGGCCTGTTCGTCCGTGGGCGTGGTGGCGGAGGTGGACGGCGATCCGGCCGCCGCCGATCTCGTCGTCGCCGGGCCGGACCGGATCGAGGCGGCGCGGGCCTGCTCCGGGGAGCGGGTGGCGCTGGCGCTGCGCCCGCTGGGCGGCCGCTTCCCGCAGCCGCCGGCGGGCTTCGCGGACTATGCCGTCGAGGTGCCGGGCCAGGGTGACCGCTTCGCGCCGTTCGCACCGGTGGACGCGGGTGCCCCGGCGCTGGCCGTCGGCGGCGAGGAGCTGACCGGGGCGGGCACGGTGGAACGCGCGCTGGCCGACGCGGGCGCGGCCGGGCTGCCGGCGGCGCCGCGGGTGCTGTCGGGGCTGGGCTACGACACCTGGCGGGGCCTGTCGTACGGGCTGTACGCGCCGCTGGCGACCGGCGGCTCCGTGGTGCTGTGCCGCCATCTGGACCGGCTGGGCGCCGAGGCCGCGGCCGACCGTGAGCACAGCGAGAAGATCACGTTCCGGGCGCCGCTGCCGCACTGAGCGGGCGGCGCTCCCTCGTCCGGCGGACCGGAGCCACCCCCGGGCGGGCCGGTGCGTCCGTTTAGGGCCAGGATCTTGAGTACGTACAACCATGCGCGGGTTTCGTCCGTCTCTTGATCTGTCCGGGCCCTGCGTGCGGGCGCGACGCCGACTCCGTGAGGGATGGACGCACACGTGACCGATACCCCCGAGCCCCCCAGGTTCGCCGGCTGGGCCGCGCGCCCGGCCGGGGGGCCCGGAAGGGACGGGCCGGGGCCGCCGCACCGGAGGCACTGGCGCCGCCTGGCCGCGGTCGCGCTCGCCGGTTTCGTGCTGGCCGGGGGCGGTATCGGCTGGGCGGTGTACGCCAAGCTCAACGGCAATATCCAGACCGACAGCGCCACCGAGCGGGAGCTGCGGAAGTGGGAGTCCGAACGGCCGCCGGCCGGCCCGCCGAACGCCGAGAACGTGCTGCTGATCGGCTCCGACAGCCGTAAGGGCGGCAACGGCAAATACGGCCACAGCCGCGGCCAGCGCTCGGACACGACGATGCTGCTGCATCTCGCGGCGGACCGGAAGAGCGCCACCGCGGTGAGCATCCCGCGCGATCTGATGGTCGAGGTGCCGCACTGCCTGCGCGCGGACGGCACGGAGACCGAGCCGCGGCCGGACCAGTTCAACGCGGCGTTCGCGGCCGGCGGCCCGGCCTGCGCGATCCGTACGGCCGAGAAGCTGACCGGGATCCGTATCGACCACTACTTGATCATCGACTTCGTCGGCTTCACGAAGATGGTGGACGCGGTGGACGGCGTCGAGGTCTGTCTGCCCCGGCCGGTCCACGATCCCGAGGCGCATCTGACCCTGCCCGCCGGGCGGCAGACCCTGCACGGTGAGGACGCGCTGGGTTACGTACGGGCGCGGAAGAGTCTGGGGAACGGCAGCGATACCCAGCGCATGGAGAGGCAACAGCGATTTCTTGCCGCACTCGTGAAGAAAGTGCAGAGCAATGGTGTACTGCTCAATCCGACCCGGCTGTATCCGGTGCTCGATGCCGCGACGAGTTCTCTGACCACGGACACCGCACTGGCTTCCCTGAAGGGGCTCTACGAATTGGTGCGCAGCACCCGTCGCATTCCCACCGACCGGATCCAGTTCATGACCGTGCCGCGGCAGGAGTACCACCTGGATCCCAATCGCGATGAGCTGCGACAGCCGGACGCCGGGCGGCTCTTCGCGCAGTTGCACAGCGATCTTCCGGTGGCTGTGCGGCCCCCGCAGAACGCCGGGGAGGAACCGGTGCGCACCGGAAACGGATCTTCGGACGGCCGGCCGGACTCACCGTCCGCGCCCTCGCCGAGTTCGGGTCCGACGTTTCCCGGGACGACGGCGGAACGCGGGATCTGCGAATAAAGATGCCGCAAAGTAAGCAGACGACTCGAAGGGATTGGGCGGATTGCCCAGTTGTAGGTCAGTGGAATTTGTCACGGGCGTCGCGGGGCGCTGAACTGGGCGGATAGTGTGAGCGATCCGGTCGCACGACCAAGCTGACCGAAGACCTGCAATGCACGATCGACCGACCGAGCGCCTTGAGGGGATGGCGCCGCGTGGCATCGACGGAGGACTCAAGGCACCGTGGACGCGCAAGGCCGTGGGCGGGCGGGCGACAACAACGTCGATCCCGCCGATCAGTGGGTGTTCGATCCGGACACCGGCAACTACGAACTGCAGCTTGACGCTGCCGGTCAAGCCGCCGCTCGGCCCGCCGGCCGCTCGGCGGCCGGCAGACGCGCCGCCCGTAAGCGGGACGCCGAGGGCGGCGACACCGACACCCGGCCGCTGCCGACCCAGCGCGATGCGCGGGGCGAGAGCGGCGCGGACGGCGACGGCGAGCGCCCCGCCGGTGGACGGGCGGCCCGCCGGGCGGCGGGCAGCCGTGCGGCGATGGCGGCGGAGGCCGGCCCGGCGAGCCGCCGTAAGCGCAAGCCGAAGAAGTCGGGGAAGAAGCGGGCGCTGCACTGGACCGCCGGTGCGGTGGGCTTCGTCCTCGTCGCCGTCGGCGGTGCCGGGTACGTCATCTACCAGCAGCTGGACGGCAACATCAGCAAGGTGGACGTCGGCGTGGAGAACGACGCGGTGTCCGAGGGCCCGGTGAATCTCCTGATCATCGGCACCGACTCCCGTTCCGGGAAGGGCAACGGGGGCTACGGCGACGCCGGGAGCGTGGGGCACGCGGACACCACGATCCTGATGCACATCTCCAAGGACCGTACGAACGCCACCGCGATGAGCATCCCGCGCGACATGATCACGGACATCCCGACCTGTCCGACGAAGCAGAAGGACGGCTCGACGAAGAACATCCCCGGTGAGCACGGGGTGCGCTTCAACACCAGCCTGGGCCAGGAGAACCGGGACCCCGGCTGCACCTGGCGCACCGTCGAGAAGATGACCGGGCTGAAGATCAATCACTTCATGATGGCCGACTTCAATGCCGTCAAGGAGCTGTCCACCGCGGTGGACGGCGTCGAGGTGTGTGCGGGCAAGGACATCAACGACCCCAAGTCGCACCTGAAGTTGAAGGCCGGCCGGCACACCGTCATGGGCGAGCAGGCGCTGGCGTTCGTCCGTACCCGGCACACCGTCGGCTTCGGCAGCGACCTCAGCCGTATCGAGCTGCAGCAGCAGTTCCTCAGCTCGCTGATCCGCAAGCTGAAGTCCAGCGCCTTCAGCAGCCCCGGCAAGCTCTACGACGTCAGCCAGGCGGCGACCAAGGCGCTCACCGTCGACACCGGTATCGGCACCGCGAGCAAGCTGCTGGACTTTGGTACCGACCTCAAGAAGGTCGACATCGACAAGGTCACCTTCGCCACCGTGCCGGTGCTGGACAACCCGAAGGACCCGGCGACCGTCATCATGGACAAGGCCAAGGCGGACCCGCTGTTCGCGATGGTGCGGGCGGACCACACCCTGGCCAAGGGCAAGAAGGGCAAGGGCAAGAAGTCCGCGCCGGTCAAGAAGGCACCGGCCGAGCGGGTACGCGTCGATGTCACCAACGGCGGCGGGCCGATCGGCTCGGCCCAGGAGACCGTGGACTGGCTGCAGAACACCAAGGGAGCCAAGCTCTCCACCAACGCCGGCAACGCGCCGTCGAAGCTGGCCGCCACCCGCCTCGAATACGCGCCGAACCAGGCCGACCAGGCCGCCGCGCTGGCCGACTGGATGGGCCTGCCCAAGAGCGCACTGAAGAAGTCCGGCCAGAACGCGGGCGACCGTCAGCCGATGAAGCTGGTCCTCGGCAAGGACTTCAAGGCTCCGGGTTCACCGATCGAGGCACCGACGGAAACCCCGGACGGGGTTCAGAACGTCAATGCAGATGACAAGAACATCTGCGCAAAGTGAATTAGCGGGATCCGGCCGCCCCGCCGAGGCGCCGAGCGCACCGCCGGGAAAATGGGGAGAGGGCCGCATGGGTCAGAGCAGTGTGCGTGGTGATCGGGCGCGTCGGAGACGCCAACCCGAAACACCGGAAGCGGGCCGGGGGGACGGCGACTTCTCCGAGGACAAGGGGCTGCCCCCGGACGCGCCCGGCTGGACGCCTCCGGAAGACGGCGCCGGGCCCGCCGCGGAAGGGGAGGCCGAGGGCGGCGGGCACCCCGGCGGGGGGCAGGCACGTCCCCGTAAGGGCCGCAAGGCGCTGCGGTGGACGGCCCTCGCCCTCGCCGTCCTGATAGTCGGCGGCGCGGGTGCCGGGTACTGGTACTACGAGCACCTCAATGGCAACCTCCGCAAGGCCCCCCGGTCCTTGGGCGGGGGCGGCCTGCAGAAGCCGGACCCCAACGCGTTCGGTCAGAGCCCGCTGAACATCCTGCTGCTGGGCTCCGACGGCCGGAACAACGCCAAGAACATCGAGCTCGGCGGCGCCCGCCAGGACGCGGACCGCAAACCGCTGGCCGATGTGCAGATGCTGCTGCATGTCTCCGCGGACCGCAGCAACATGTCGGTGATCTCCATCCCGCGCGACACCCGGGTGACGATCCCCAAGTGCACCGACCCGAAGACCCATCAGGTCTATCCGCAGACCTCCGGGGCCATCAACCAGTCGCTCCAGCACGGCGGTCCGGGCTGCACCCTCGCCACCTGGCAGGAGCTGACCGGCATCTACATCGACCACTTCATGATGGTCGACTTCGGCGGCGTGGTGGACATGGCGGACGCCATCGGCGGCGTCCCCGTCTGCGTCGACAACAACGTCTACTCGCACGACAGCAAGGGCCACGGCAGCGGGCTGAAGCTCACCAAGGGCGTCCACTCCGTCAAGGGCGTCCAGGCCCTGCAGTGGCTGCGCACCCGCTACGGCTTCGAGGACAACACCGACATCGGCCGGGCCAAGGCCCAGCACATGTACATGAACTCGATGGTCCGCCAGCTGAAGAAGGACGCCAAGCTCACCAACCCCGGGGAGCTGCGCGATCTGGCGGAGGCCGCGACCAAGGCACTGACCGTCGATGACGGCCTCGACACCGTCAAGAAGCTCTACGACCTCGGCGGCGATCTCAGCCGGGTGCCGACCAAGCGCATCACCATGGTCACCATGCCCTGGCAGTACAGCCCCGACGAGTCGTATGTCATGCCCAAGCCCGGCGACGCGGAGGCGACCTTCGGGCTGCTGCGCAACGACACCGCGCTGGACGGCAAGGACAAGAAGCACAAGCCCGCCCCGGCCCCCAAGCCGTCAACGCCCAAGGACCAGCTGAAGGTTGTCGTGCAGAACGGCACCAACAGCACGGTGAACGGTCCCGTCTCCGGCCGCGCGGCGGTCATCCAGCAGAAGCTGTCCGGTCTGGGCTACACCTCGGCCGGCACCGACTCCGCGCTCACCACCCAGGCCGACACCACCATCACGTACGGGGACAAGGCCCGGCGGGGCGACGCGCTGGCGCTGGCGAAGGCGCTCGGGCTCCCCAAGGAAGCGGTCCGGGAGTCGAGTTCGGCCACCGGGATGCGGCTGGTGGTCGGCAACGACTGGCGTACCGGCGCGACCTACCCGAAGCAGCCGGGCGACGACAAGGGCGAGGACAAGGCGCCGGACAGCGCGGACGCGCTCAACGGTGACGACACCAAGGCGTGCATGAAGGTGAATCCGGCTTACTCGTTTTAGGGGGGTGCGGCTTCAGGGCGGGTTCTGCGCCTTGGGGCCGCGTTGCGGTGGCCTTGGCGCCGCATGGCGGCGGCCTTGGGGCCGCGTGGCGGCCGCGCTGGTGTTGCGCGGCGCCCCTGTAGGTTTTTTTCCCCGCCGCCCACCCCCCTTCGGGGGGTGGGCGGGTGTAGAGGGGAGGTGCGGGTCACGCTCTACTCCGCGTCCGCCGTCCCGGCCATCACCGCCGGCCGCCGGCTCGCGATGACCTTCCTGGCGAGCGAGCGGGGGCTGGTCAGGAAGCCCGCGCCCCAGGCCATGTGCATGGTGGCCAGGGCGACGGGAATCTGGGCGCGGGCCTTGAGCGACAGGCCCTTGCCGGCCGGCACCGAACCCGCGGTGATGGCGGCCAGGTAGCCGGCCGGGACGATCAGGCCCCAGGGGGTGACGGCCGCGCCGACCACCAGGCCCGCCGCGATGGCGCACACCGCGGTCGGCGGCGCGAGATAGCGCAGGTTGATCGAACCGGCGTGGTAGCGGGCGACGACATGGCGCCACTTGCCGTAGTCCTTGTACTGCTTGGCCAGCGCCTTGATGCTCGGCCGCGGCCGGTACTGCACCCTCAGCTCGGGCGAGAACCAGATCTGCCCGCCGGCCTCCCGGATCCGGAAGTTCAGCTCCCAGTCCTGGGCGCGGATGAACTCCTCGTTGTAGCCGCCCTGCTGCTCCAGCGCCTCGCGCCGGAACACCCCGAGATAGACGGTCTCGGCGGGACCGGCCTGCCCGCCCGTGTGGAAGGCGGCATTGCCCACACCGATCTTGGAGGTCATCGCCGCGGCGACCGCGTCCTCCCAGGCGTTCTCGCCCTCGGCGTGCATGATGCCGCCGACATTCGCCGCGCCGGTCTCCTCCAGGAGGCGCACGGCGGTGGCGATGTAATTCGGCGAGAGCATGCCGTGGCCGTCGACGCGCACCACGATGGGGTGCCGGGACGCCTTGATCGCGGCGTTCAGCGCGGCGGGGGTACGGCCGGTGGGGTTGGGCACCGTGTGCACCCGGGCGTCCTCGGCGACGAGCTCGGCGGCGATCTCGTCCGTACGGTCCGTGGACGGGCCGAGGGCGATCACCACCTCCATCTCACCGGCGTACTCCTGCTCCAGGATGTGCCGGACCGAATTGCGCAGGTGACGTTCCTCATTGAGCACCGGCATGATCACGGAGACGGCCGGGGGCTGCTGCTGCGGCATGGTTCCTCGGGGGTACGGCCCGCGGCGGAGCCGCCAGCGACGGCAGCGCCCGCCGGGAGACTGCAGAATCGCGCCTCACGTTACCGCGAATGGGGGATGCCCCCGGACGCAGCCGGGTGGCCGGGTGCCGGATGCCCGGCGTGTGGTGCTGTGCCACCGATCATATGGACCTACGGTGTCCTCGTCCGATTGATCCCGATGCGCCCGCATTCCCGTCTGCCCGCATTTCCCGTCTGCCCGCATTCCCGGCGTTGCCCGTAGTTCCCAGCGTTGCCCGCAGCCCCCCTCCTGCTCCGTTCCCGTGCCGCCCCGCTCCCCTGCGGGCCCCGCTCACGCCCGTACAGCCGCGGAGGTGTCCCCCGTGACCGCGCCGTTCCGCTCCCCCCGCCCGGCCCGGCGCCAGGCCGCCCGGCCCGGTGTGCACCGGCGCCCGCCGGGCACGCGCTGGGGGCTGCGGATCGGCGCCGTCGTTTCGGTGCTGCTGCTGGCCGCCAGCGGTGTGGGGCACGCCGTGGTCACCGGGGTGGAGAGCGGCATCGGCCGGGTGGACGCCTTCCAGGGCATGAGCAACCGGCCCGGGGGCGGCGACGGGCTGAACTTCCTGGTCGTCGGCACGGACGGGCGGGACCGGCTCACCGCCGCGGAGAAGCAGAAGTACCACCTGGGCGGCGCGCCCTGTCACTGCACCGACACCCTGATGCTGGTGCATCTCTCCGCCGACCGGGACCGCGCCAGCGTGATCAGCCTGCCCCGCGACTCCTACGCCGAGGTCCCCGCGCACACGGACGCCGTGACCGGCCGGCAGCGCGCCCAGCACCCCATCAAGCTGAACGCGGCCTACGCCGAGGGCGGCCCCAACCTCACCGTGCGGACCGTCGAGCACATGACGGGGGTGCATATCGACCACTACCTGGAGGTCGACTTCACCAGCTTCATGCGCAGCGTGGACGCGGTCGGCGGGGTGGAGATCTGCACCGTACGGCCGCTGCGCGACAGCTTCACGGGGCTGGATCTGCCGGTCGGCAAATCGCGGCTCAACGGCGGGCAGGCGCTGCAGTACGTGCGCGCGCGGCATGTCGACGGCTCCGCCGACCTCGGCCGGATGCAGCGCCAGCAGCGCTTCCTGGCCGCCCTCATCCACAAGATCACCTCCTCCGGAGTGCTGATGAACCCCATCCGCTTCAGGGATGTCGCCGACACGATGCTCCGGTCCGTACGGGCCGATTCCGGCTTCGGGGCCAACGACCTGGTCGACCTCGGGCAGGCGATGCGCGGCTTCACCCCGTCGTCCTCGGAGTTCACGTCCGTGCCGCTGGGCAATGTGGAGCAGCCGGTGCCGGGGGTCGGCTCGACCGTGCGCTGGGATCCGGTGCAGGCGCCGAAGCTGTTCCGGGCGATCCGCGAGGACCAGCCGATCACCATGCCCCGGGACCGGAAGGAGCCGTCGGCCCGGGTCGTGGACATTCCGCCGGGCCAGGTCCAGGTGCGGGTCGACAACGGCAGCGACCGGGCCGGGCTCGCCGCCACGGTGGCCGGGGAGCTGCACGCCACCGGCTTCGCCACCACCGGCGTCCCCGGCAACTCCGCCCTCGGCAAGGTGCCCCGTACGGTCATCGGCTACGACCCGCGCTGGGACCGCTCGGCCCGCTCGCTGGCCGCCGCGCTGCCCGGCGCCGAGCTGCGGCCGGCGGCCGGCCGGGGTCCGGTGATGCAGGTGACGGTGGGGCAGGGCCATACGGCGGTGCGGCGGGTACGGGCCGAGGAGCCGCCGCAGAAACCGGGCGGGATCACGGCGATCACCGGGGACGAGGCGGTGTGCCCATGAGCGAGCGCGGTGCGGGCGGTGAGCGCGGGGAGCGCCTCAGCGGGAGGTGCGGGCCCCGGGCCTGCGGGGGCGGGCTGAGCGGGGCCTCGGCATGAGTGTTCCCGCGCCCCGCCGCACCCTCCCCCGGCCGCCCGTGCGCCGTCCGGACGCCCGCTGCCGTGCGCGCCGGGTCACGGTGGCCGTCGCCGCGCTGTGTCTGGTGGCGGGCACCGCCGCCGCGTCGCCGCCGGCGCCCCCCGAGCCGACCGGCTGCGGGGACCTGGTGCGCGGCCAGCTGTGCTTGCAGGGGCCGGTGGGGGCCGACGGGACGTACACCGCGAGCTATCGGCGGAACGGGGCGGCGGACGGGCTCGACGAGATCATCGTGCGGCTCGGTTACCAGCGGAAGAACGACCGGATCACCGCCTTCCCGGGCTGGTTCGGCACCCGGCGGACCCAGGGCGGCGCGGTCGGGCTGAGCGGCCGGGTGGAGATGCTCGCGGATGAGTGCATCCGGGGCGTCATGGAGCGGGGCGAGACGCTCTATGTGACGAAGTGGAGCTGTAGTTGATGTCCGGGATGTTTGCGATGTCCTGAAAGGGGCGCACTGTGTGGCAGGTTGTGCTGGGCATCACCCCCACCTCGGTGACGCTCTTCCTGGTCCTCGCGCTGGCGGCGGCGGGGGCGCTCGCCCTGTGGACGGCGCTCGCCCCCGACAGCGGCGCACCGCGCACCACGGCCCGCGCGCTGCTGGCCGGCTGGCTGCTGCTGTTCCTGCTGGCGACGCTCGCGCCCAGCCAGCCCATCGGCTCCGGGGACGCGACGGTGTGGTGGCGCCCCGGTGAGGGGCTGTTCGACCTGGGCGCCCCTTTGGAGCCGGGGGAGCTGGCGATGCTGGTGCGGCGGCAGATCGCCAATGCCGCGCTGTTCGTGCCCGCACCGCTGCTGCTGCGGTTCGCCGCCCCGCGTGCGTCGGCCGCTCTGACCTTCCTGCTGGGCGTGGGCCTGTGCCTGCTCATCGAGACGGCGCAGCTGCTGATGCGGGCCGGGCGGATCGCCGATATCGACGATGTGCTCTGCGCGGCGGCCGGCACCGTCATCGGCACCGGGCTGGCGCTGGCCGCGCAGCTCGGGGTGGCCGCTATGCGTCGTCGAGGCCTTCCGCGGCGCGCCGTTCGCGCAGCTCCATGATCGCGCGCCGCCGGGCGAGGCGGTGTGTCCGGCGGATCTGCGCCTCCTGGTAGCGGCGCTTGTCCCGCTCGGTCTCGGGGAGCACCGGCGGCACCCGGCGCGGCCTGCCCTGCTCGTCGACGGCGGCGAAGACGAGGTAGGCGGAGCCGACCTGCTGGGCCGGGCTGGATTCGTTCCAGCGCTCGGCCAGGACCCGTACGCCGACCTCCATCGAGGAGCGCCCGGTCCAGTTGACCTGGGCGCGTACATGCACGAGGTCGCCGATCCTGACCGGTTCGAGGAAGGCCATCTCGTCCATGGAGGCGGTCACGGCCGGCCCGCCGGAGTGGCGTCCGGCCACCGCGCCCGCCGCGTCGTCGACGAGCTTCATGATCACGCCGCCGTGCACCGTTCCCAGGAGGTTCGTGTCCCCGGCCGTCATGATGTGGCTGAGCGTGATCCGGGACACGGAAGTGGGCTTGCCCACCACCTCGTCCTCGGGGGTGTCGGTGACGAGTTCGGTCATGGAATCCAGCCTAAGCGGCACTCGTAGGGCCCCACCCCACTCCGGTCGTGAGACTGGTCTCGCCGTTTGCGCAGGTCCGTGACACAGGTCTCATGACCCCAGCCGGAAACCATCCGGAATGGTTGCTTCCATTCGTGCAGGTCGGAATGGTCATGTCCCCTTGCGGTATGCGGCGGAAGGCCGCCGTCGCTTTGCATCAGCTCTGCAACAGCACTGGCCCGATCCCGCACCCGGTCTATGGAGCACCCCGCCGCGGCATGCACACTTCCTCCTATGAATCAGTGGCAAGGGGGCACCTCCCGTTCGAGCGGAGCCGAGAATGGGGGCAGGTGGTCCGGCGACCAGAGCGGCAACCGGTACGGACACGGCAGCGGCAGTGCCGAGCCGGAGGGTGCGCGCGCCATGCCTCACGTGCGGCGCGACGCAGGCCCCGGCTATCAGCGGAACGAGCCTCCGCTGCCGCCGTCGATGTCCCCGCGCGGGGGCGCGGCCGTGCCACCGCAGCAGCCCCAGGGCTACGACGACGGATATGACGGCTACAACACCGGCCAGGTCTACGGCGGTGGCCGCGGCGGCGGTGCCCGCTACGACGACGGCTACGGTGCGGGCGGGCCCGGCCGGCCGCGCCCCCAGTGGGGCAAGCGCATCAAGTGGACGGTCATCACCCTGGCCGCCGTGCTGGCGGTCACCTCCGTCGCCACCTACTTCTGGGCCGACGGCCAGCTCCAGCGCAAGGTCGACCTGAGCAAGGTCATCGACCGGCCGGAGACCGGCGACGGCACGAACTACCTGATCGTCGGCTCGGACAGCCGCGAGGGCATGACCGCCGCGCAGAAGCGCAAGCTGCACACCGGCTCCGCCGAGGGCAAGCGCACCGACTCGATGATGATCCTGCACGACGGCAGCAACGGCCCGACGCTGATATCCCTGCCGCGTGACTCGGACGTGGAGATACCCTCCTTCGTCGGCTCGGACTCCGGCAAGAAGTACCCGGGCACCGGGCGGCACACCAAGCTCAACGCGGCCTACGCCGAGGACGGCCCGGAGCTGCTGGTGCGGACCGTCGAGTACAACACCAAGCTGCACATCGACCACTACGTCGAGATCGGCTTCGCGGGCTTCGCCAACATCGTGGACGCCATCGGCGGCGTCGAGATGGATCTCCCCAAGGCGATCAAGGACAAGGACTCCGGCGCCGACTTCCCGGCCGGCAAGCAGACCCTCAACGGCCAGCAGGCGCTCGCCTACGTCCGCACCCGGCACGCCTTCGCGCAGCAGGACCTGGACCGGACGAAGAACCAGCAGAAGTTCCTGGCGACCCTGGCGAGCCAGACCGCCACCCCCGCCACCGTCCTCAACCCCTTCACGCTCTACCCGACCATGAGCGCCGGCCTGGACACGCTCATCGTCGACAAGGACATGAGCCTCTGGAGCCTGGGCGAGATGTTCTTCGCGATGAAGGGCGTCACCGGCGGCGAGGGCAAGTCCATGAACATGCCGGTCTCCGGCAGCAACGCCGGCAACCTGGTCTGGGACAAGACCAAGCTCCAGCAGCTGGTGCAGCAGCTCAACAACGACGAGAAGGTCACGGTCAGCAGCAGCTGACCGGGCACCCGAAGGGCCCCGGACCGCCGCTGCGGTCCGGGGCCCTCTGCCGTTCGCGGGCGCTTACTGGGGCAGGTTGCGCGCCATCACGATCCGCTGGACCTGGTTCGTGCCCTCGTAGATCTGGGTGATCTTGGCGTCCCGCATCATCCGCTCGACCGGGTAGTCACGGGTGTAGCCGTAGCCGCCGAGCAGCTGGACGGCGTCCGTGGTGATCTCCATGGCCGCGTCCGAGGCGTAGCACTTGGCCGCCGCGCCGAAGAACGTCAGGTCCTCGCCCTTGCCGCCGGCCGATATCCGCTCGGAGCGGGCGGCCGCGGCGTAGGTCAGCTGGCGGGCCGCCTCCACCTTCATGGCCATGTCGGCGAGCATGAACTGGACGCCCTGGAAGTCACCGATCGGCTTGCCGAACTGCTTGCGCTCCTGGACATAGCCCTTGGCGTAGTCCAGGGCGCCCTGGGCGATGCCGAGCGCCTGGGCCGCGATGGTGATGCGGGTGTGGTCCAGGGTCTTCATGGCGGTGGCGAAGCCGGTGCCCTCCGCGCCGATCATGCGGTCGGCGGGGATCCGGACGTTGTCGAGGTAGACCTCGCGGGTCGGGGAGCCCTTGATGCCGAGCTTCTTCTCCGGGGCGCCGAAGGAGACCCCCTCGTCGCCCTTCTCGACGACGAAGGCCGAGATGCCCTTGGAGCGCTTCTCCGGGTCGGTGACGGCCATCACCGTGTAGTACTCGCTGACGCCCGCGTTGGTGATCCAGCGCTTGACGCCGTTGAGGATGTAGTGGTCGCCGTCGCGGACGGCCTTGGTCTTCATACCGGCCGCGTCCGAACCGGCGTCCGGCTCGCTCAGGCAGTACGAGAACATCGCGTCGCCCTTGGCCAGCGGGCCCAGGTACTTCGCCTTCAGCTCCTCGGAGCCGGAGAGGATCACCGGCAGCGAGCCGAGCTTGTTGACCGCCGGGATCAGCGAGGACGACGCACAGGCGCGGGCGACCTCCTCGATGACGATGACGGTCGCCAGCGCGTCGGCACCGGCACCGCCGTATGCCTCCGGTACATGGACGGCGTGCAGGTCGTTGGCGACCAGCGCGTCGAGCGCCTCCTGGGGGAAGCGGGCCTCCTCGTCCACCGCGGCCGCGAACGGCGCGATCTTCGCCTCGGCGAGCGAGCGCACCGACTCGCGGAGCATGTCGTGCTCCTCGGACGGCCGGTACAGATCGAAATCAGCGGTTCCCGCCAAGGTTTCTCACTCCCCTGTGAGCTGACTGCAAGTGCTAACTACCGTTAAGTAACCCAATACCTCCCCGGATTCTAGGCGCCCCGTCCCGCCTGCGGATACGTGAGGTTGCCGACAGTTACCCGCGCACCCGGTGAACGGCTGGAGTGGGCTCATTGGTGCCCGACTATGCTCGGTCAGCGCCGTTTTCCTCTGTACGCGTCTGGAGCGTCCATGCCCCTCAAGATCACCGTGATCGGCACCGGCTACCTCGGCGCCACCCACGCCGCGGCCATGGCTGAGCTCGGCTTCGAGGTGCTGGGGCTCGATGTGGTCCCCGAGAAGATCGAGATGCTGCAGCGGGGCGAGGTCCCGATGTACGAGCCCGGTCTGGAGGAGCTGCTGCGCCGCCATGTCGCCGGGATCGAGGGGTCGAGCGGCCGGCTGCGCTTCACCACCTCCTACGAGGAGGCCGGGGCCTTCGGCGACGTCCACTTCGTCTGCGTGAACACCCCGCAGAAGCACGGCGAGTACGCCTGCGACATGAGCTACGTGGACAGCGCCTTCGACGCGCTCGCCCCGCATCTGACCCGGCCCACGCTGGTGGTCGGCAAGTCGACGGTGCCGGTGGGCAGCGCGGCCCGGCTCGCCGCGCGGCTGGCCGCCGCCGCCCCCGCGGGCGAGGCCGCCGAGCTGGCCTGGAACCCGGAGTTCCTGCGCGAGGGCTTCGCCGTCAAGGACACCCTGCACCCGGACCGGATCGTCGCGGGCGTGGCGGGCGAGCGGGCCGAGACGCTGCTGCGTGAGGTGTACGCCACCCCGATCGCCGAGGGCTCCCCGTTCATCGTCATGGACTACCCGACGTCCGAACTGGTCAAGACCTCCGCCAACTCCTTCCTGGCGACCAAGATCTCCTTCATCAACGCGATGGCGGAGGTCTGCGAGGCGGCCGACGGCGATGTGGTGAAGCTGGCCGAGGCCATCGGGCACGACGACCGGATCGGCAAGAAGTTCCTCCGGGCCGGTATCGGCTTCGGCGGCGGCTGTCTGCCCAAGGACCTGCGGGCCTTCATGGCACGCGCCGGTGAACTGGGCGCCGACCAGGCCCTGACGTTCCTCCGCGAGATCGACTCGATCAATATGCGGCGCCGCGGCCACATGGTCGAGCTGACCCGGGACGCGGTCGGCGGCGGTTTCCTCGGCAAGCGGGTCGCCGTACTGGGCGCGACCTTCAAGCCGGACTCGGACGACGTCCGCGACTCCCCCGCGCTCAATGTCGCCGGCCAGATCCATCTCCAGGGCGGCCAGGTGACGGTGTACGACCCGAAGGGGATGGAGAACGCCCGGCGGCTCTTCCCGACGCTGGCGTACGCGGACACCGCGCTGGAGGCGGTGCGCGGCGCGGACGCGGTGCTGCATCTGACGGAGTGGCGCGAGTTCCGTGAGCTGGACCCGGCGGCCCTGGGCGAGGTGGTCGCCGAGCACCGCATCCTGGACGGCCGCAACGCGCTGGACCCGGCGCTGTGGCGCAAGGCCGGCTGGACCTACCGCGCCCTGGGCCGCCCCCAGGCGTAACCCCGCCCCGGCTACTCGGACTCCGCGCGCCGGGCGCGATACGTCCGCATCTTCGCCCGGCTGCCGCAGACCGCCATGGAACACCAGCGGCTGCGGCCGGCCGGGCTCCGGTCGTAGAAGACCCACCGGCAGTCATGGGCCTCACATGCCTTGAGCCGCTTCCAGGTCCCGTCGGCGACCGCCGTCGCGATGCCCGCCGCGATACGGGCGGTGAGGTACGCCGCGCCACCGAGCCCGGCGGCCGGGCGCAGCGCCGCGCCCCCGTCGGGCCGTACGGCGAGCACGAGCGGCGCCGCGGCGAACAGCCGGTCCAGTGTCCGGGCGGCCGGCTCCGGGACGGCGGTGCCGGCGGTGTGCGCCAGGCAGACCTCCCGAAGCGCCTCCCGCAGCTCCTGCAACTCGCCCAACTCACCGCGCCCCGGGCCGGGTTCGGGCACCCCGTGCGCACGCAGAAAGCCGCCGGGGCCGCCGTCCGCGGTCAGCGCGTCCTCGCCGGTCTCGATATCGAGCGTGTTCAGCAGATCCTGCACCCACCGCAGGGAATCCGGAGCTGTTCGGGATGCCACCCTTGCCACGTTACCGATACCCGGCCATGATGCGGTAACGCAGTTACCGGCTGGAGTAATGAGGAGGTAACGCCATGAGCCAGATCAAGCTCGGCGTCGTCGCACTGGACTGCCCCGACCCCCGGGCGCTCGCCAACTTCTACGCCGAGATGCTCGACTGGCAGGTAACGGGAGGCGACGACGAGTGGATCGAGATCGCCGGACCGGCCGGCCGCACGCTTGCCTTCCAGGCGGTCGCCGATTACCGCCCACCGCGGTGGCCCGGCCAGGAGGTCCCGCAACAGCTGCATCTCGACTTCGACGTGGCGCGCGCGGACATCGACGAGGCGGAACGCAAGGTTCTCGCCCTGGGCGCGAAGCTCGTCCAGACCGACGAGAAGCTCCGCGACTGGCGGGTCTACCTGGACCCGGCCGGGCACCCGTTCTGTCTGTGCCTCAAGTAGTCCCTCCGGCGTGCCCCGCCGCTGCGCCTGCGGCGGGGCAGCCGAAAAACGTGGGAAAGGCTCAACCAAGCGTCATGTGGGACGGCCCACGTGACGCTCGCTCCGCGCGGGACACATCCTCCGCGCCGCGCAGCACCCGCACCGCGTTGCGCCACGTCAGCTTCGCCAGATCCTCCTCGGACCACCGGCGGTCCATCAGCTCGGCGATCAGGTTCGGGTAGCCCGCGACATCGGCCAGGCCGTCCGGCGTGAACGCGGTGCCGTCGAAGTCGCCGCCGATGCCGATGTGGTCGACGCCGGCGACCTCCCGCATGTGGTCGAGGTGGTCCGCGACGGTCGCCGCGGTCGCCTTCGGCCGCGGGTTGGCCGCCTCGAAGGCCCGCTGGACCGTCATGCCCGCCTCGGTGGTGTCGAGGTGGTGCAGCCCGTGGGCGCGCATGTTCTCGTCGGCGCGCTGTGTCCACGCGACGGCGGCCGGCAGCACGAACTTCGGGACGAAGGTGGCCATCGCGACGCCCCCGTTGGCGGCCAGCCGCGCCAGCACATCGTCGGGGATGTTGCGCGGATGGTCGCAGACCGCACGGGCGGAGGAGTGCGAGAAGATCACCGGCGCGGTGCTGACGCGCAGCGCGTCGCGCATGGTGTCGGCTGAGACATGCGAGAGGTCGACCAGCATCCCGCAGCGGTTCATCTCCCGGACGACCTCCTCGCCGAAGGCCGACAGACCGTCGTGGCGCGGCGCATCGGTCGCGGAGTCCGCCCAGTCGATGGTGTCGTTGTGGGTGAGCGTCATATAGCGCACCCCCAGCTCGTACAGCGCACGCAGCGTGGCCAGCGAGTTGTTGATGGAGTGGCCGCCCTCGGCGCCCATGAGGGAGGCGATCCGGCCTTCGGTGCGGGCCGCCTCCATGTCGTCGGCGGTGTGCGCGAGACGCAGCTGGCCGGGGTAGCGGGCGACCAGCTCCCGGACCACATCGATCTGTTCGAGGGTGGCCGTGACGGCCTTGTCGCCCGCGTAGTCGGCGCGGACGTAGACCGACCAGAACTGCGCGCCGACGCCGCCGGCCCGCAGCCGCGGCAGATCGGTGTGCAGGTGCGCGGACTGGTCGGCGGCGATATCGCGCCGGTCGAGGTCGTAGCGGACCTGCTCGCGCAGCGCCCAGGGCAGGTCGTTGTGGCCGTCGACGACGGGCCAGCGGGCGAGCAGATCCCTGGCGGCGTCCAGGGAGGAGCTCACTTGGCGCCGCCGAAGCCGAAGCCGGTCGGGGAGGCGACCTTGCTGCGCAGCCGCTTGCCCTTCTCGGTGGCCTGGTCGTTCAGCTCCTGCTGGAACTCCCGCATCCGGCCGAGGAGTTCGGGGTCGTGGGCGGCGAGGATCCGGGCGGCGAGCAGTCCGGCGTTACGGGCGCCGCCGACCGAGACCGTGGCGACCGGCACCCCGGCGGGCATCTGCACGATGGACAGCAGGGAGTCCATGCCGTCCAGGTACTTCAGCGGGACGGGGACGCCGATGACCGGGAGCGGGGTGACCGAGGCGAGCATGCCGGGGAGGTGGGCGGCGCCTCCGGCCCCCGCGATGATCGCCTTCAGGCCGCGGTCCGCCGCCTCCTCGCCGTACGCGATCATCTCGCGCGGCATGCGGTGCGCGGAGACGACATCGACCTCGTAGGGGATCTCGAACTCGGCGAGGGCCTGGGCGGCGGCCTCCATGACGGGCCAGTCGGAGTCGGAGCCCATGACGATGCCGACCACGGGGGACGGGGTGGCGGGGGATGCGTCGGCGCTGGATGCGGGGCGGGGGTCGGGCTGGGGGGACCTCCCAGCGGCAGCTGGGGGAGTTCCGGTCGTCATTCGGTGATCGTTCCTCGCAGGTAGCCGGCGGCGTGTGCGGCGCGCTCGCGCACATCCGCCAGGTCGTCGCCGTAGGTGTTGACGTGGCCGACCTTACGGCCGGGCTTCACGTCCTTCCCGTACATATGGATCTTCAACTGCGGGTCCCGCGCCATGCAATGGAGGTACGCGTAATACATGTCGGGGTAGTCGCCGCCGAGGACGTTGGCCATCACCGTCCAGGGGGCGCGCGGGCGCGGATCGCCGAGCGGGAGGTCGAGCACGGCACGGACGTGGTTGGCGAACTGCGAGGTGATCGCGCCGTCCTGGGTCCAGTGGCCGGAGTTGTGCGGGCGCATGGCGAGCTCGTTGACGAGGATCCGGCCGTCGGTGGTCTCGAAGAGCTCGACGGCCAGATGTCCGACGACCCCCAGCTCCTGGGCGATGCGCAGCGCCAGCTCCTGGGCCTGGCCGGCCAGCTCGGAGTCGAGGCCGGGCGCCGGGGCGATCACGGTGTCGCAGACGCCGTCGACCTGGATGGACTCCACGACCGGGTAGGCGACGGCCTGGCCGTGCGGGGAGCGGACGATATTGGCCGCCAGTTCGCGGGCGAAATCGACCTTCTCCTCGGCCAGGACGGGCACCCCGGCGCGGAACGGCTCGGCGGCCTCCTTGGAGGATCGTACGACCCAGACACCCTTGCCGTCGTAGCCGCCGCGAACCGTCTTGAGGATCACAGGGAAGCCGCCCGACCCGTCGCCCGACCACCGCCCCTCACCGAGGCGCTCCGCGCCGCCCCCGCCGATCTCGGCCGCGAAGCGCGCCACGTCCTCGGGGTCGGAGACGATGCGGTGCCGTGGGCAGGGCACATCGATCGCGTCCAGCTTCGCCCGCATCACCCCCTTGTCCTGGGCGTGCACCAGAGCGTCGGGACCGGGCCGGACGGGGATGCCGTCGGCCTCCAGTGCCCGCAAGTGCTCGGTGGGAACGTGCTCATGATCGAAGGTGATCACATCGCAGCCACGGGCGAAGGCGCGCAGCGTGTCCAGATCGCGGTAGTCGCCAACGACGACATCACCGACCACCTGAGCCGCTGAATCCTGCGGGGTGTCGCTGAGGAGCTTGAATTTGATGCCGAGGGGGATACCCGCCTCGTGGGTCATACGGGCGAGCTGACCGCCGCCGACCATGCCGACTACCGGGAATGTCACGCCCCCAGGGTATCCGCCCGGCTCCGCTGCCCCGATACCGGCTTGGATGATCCTCCGAGTTCGCACGTTCGAAGATCGCCGAGGGAAGATCGACTCCGGCCCCGGTACGCGGGCCGGGCTGCGGGACCGGCGCCCGGAGCGGGCCCGGCACAAGGGGAGGCCGGATGGAGCACAGCGGCATATCGAGGGGCACCAGGACGCTGGTGATCGTGGTCGCGATCACCGCGCTGCTGATCGCCCTGCACTCCGTTTTCAGCCAGTTGTCCGCGCCGGAGGTCTATGACGCGGACGACACCGAGATCGCGGTCTCCCCCGGTGACCGCTTCAGCGTGCGGGTCGCCGACGACCCGGCCGGCGGCTACCGCTGGATCATCGCCGAGCCGCGCCCCGACCCGGCCGTCCTCAAAGCCGCCGGCGGGCACCGGGCCACCGGCGGTCCGCCGCCGGCCGGCCCCGCCCGCTACCTCGCCTTCGAGGCCGTCCACCCGGGCCGTACGGACTTACGGCTGCTGCGCTGCCGCCGCTGCGGCCCCGGCGCGGCCGACGAACCGGGCGCCCGGAGCCTCAATTTCCGCGTCACCGTCGGCTGACCCGGACGGCCCGCCGGGGGTTGCCCATGGACCCGTCATGTGGCAGGCGCCCTCATCGGGGCGTGGTTAGCATGAGGGAGCGGTCCCGGGTCGACGGCCCGCGGACACCCACGACGGGGAGCTGAACGATCACCATGAGTGAACCGAGCGCACTGCGGTTGCGGCTGGCGGCGCTCACTCGTGAACTGGTCAAGTTCGGCGCGGTCGGCGGCGCGGGGGTCGTGGTCAACTTCGCGGTGTTCAACCTCGTACGGCAGCTGACCGAGGTGCCCGTCGTCCGGGCCAGCATCATCGCGACGGTCGTGGCGACCGGCACCAACTACCTCGGCTACCGCTACTTCACCTACCGCGACCGCGACAAGCGGGGCCGCACCCGGGAGCTGACGCTCTTCCTGCTTTTCAGCGCGGTCGGCCTGGTGATCGAGAACGGTCTGCTCTATGTCGCGACCTACGGCTTCCACTGGGACAGCCCGCTGCAGAGCAACATCTTCAAGTTCCTCGGCATCGGCGTCGCCACGCTCTTCCGCTTCTGGTCCTACCGGACCTGGGTCTTCCGTACGCTGCCCGCGCGCGCGGCCATAGAGACGGCGGAGTCCTTCCTCGCCGACGGCTCCCGGCGGCCGCGCAGCGCCTCCCGGAAGTAGCCCCGGGCCACCCCGGCCCCGCCGTGCGCCCGCCGCTCACTCCTCGGCGGGCTCCGCCTCCCGGGCCAGGAACAGCGCGAAGACCGGCGGCTGCTGCTGGAGCAGCTCCAGCCGTCCGCCGTCCGCCTCCGCCAGATCCCGCGCCACGGCCAGCCCCAGACCGGTGGAGTTACGGCCGGAGACGGTCCGCTCGAAGACCCGCGCGCCGAGGTCCACCGGCACCCCGGGCCCGGCGTCGGTGACCTCGACGACCGCCTGATTGCCGGTGACCCGGGTCCGCAGCGCGACCGTCCCGTCCCCGTGCATCAGCGAGTTCTCGATCAGGGTGGCCAGCACCTGGGCGACCGCGCCGGGGGTGCCGACGGCCCGCAGGCCCTTCTTGCCGGAGCACACGATGGCCCGTCCGGCGCTGCGGTAGGCCGGGCGCCACTCCTCGATCTGCTGCTTGACCACCTCGTCCAGATCGAAGGCGACCGCGGAGCCGCTGCGCGGGTCCCGGGAGTTGGTCAGCAGCCGCTGGACGACATCCGTCAGCCGCTCCACCTGCGCCAGCGCGATGGTGGCCTCTTCCTTCACGGTGTCCGGATCGTCGGTGAGGGTGATCTCCTCCAGCCGCATGGACAGCGCGGTCAGCGGCGTCCGCAGCTGGTGGGAGGCGTCCGCGGCCAGCCGCCGCTCGGCGGTCAGCATCCGGGCGATCCGCTCCGCGCTGGCGTCCAGCACATCGGCGACCCGGTCCAGCTCCTGGACGCCGTAGCGGCGGTGGCGCGGGCGGGGGTCGCCGGAGCCCAGCCGCTCGGCGGTCTCGGCGAGGTCGGTGAGCGGCGCGGTCAGCCGGCGGCCCTGGCGGACGGCCAGAATCACCGCCGCGACGATCGCCAGCAGCGCGACGGCGAGAATGACCAGCAGCGTCCGGCCGATCTCCGCGCTGACCATGGAGCGGGACTCCTGGACCGTGACGGACTCACCGCGGTCGCCGCGCTGCCGGTTCTCGATGACATGGCCCGAGGGCCGCTGCCCGATCTCGATGGGCGGCTTGCCGGGCACCGTGATCCGCGCGTACCGCTTGGCGGTGATCTGCTCGGAGAGGATGTCCGGGGTGATCTTCTCGCCGCTGCCCAGCCGGCTCTCCACTATCCCGACGAGCCGGATCGCCTCGGAGGCCACACTCTCCTCCGCACCGGCCTGGATGGTGCGGGTCTCGACGATGACGAGCGAGACCCCGAAGACGGCGATCACGACGAGCACCACGGCGAGCGTGGAGTTGATCAGGCGGCGGCGCACGGGCCCCTAGCTCTTCTCGAAGCGGAAGCCGACTCCGCGGACGGTGGCGATGTAACGGGGGTTGGCGGCATCGTCCCCGAGCTTCTTGCGCAGCCAGGAGATATGCATGTCGAGCGTCTTGGTGGAGGACCACCAGGTGGTGTCCCAGACCTCGCGCATCAGCTGGTCACGGGTGACGACCCGTCCGGCGTCCCGCACCAGCACCCGCAGCAGGTCGAACTCCTTCGCCGTGAGCTGGAGTTCCTCCTCCCCCATCCAGGCGCGGTGCGATTCGACATCGATCCGCACCCCGTGGGTGGCCGGCGGCTGCTGGGGCTCGGCGGTGGAGCCGCGGCGCAGCAGGGCCCGTACGCGGGCGAGGAGTTCGGCGAGCCGGAAGGGCTTGGTGACGTAGTCGTCGGCGCCGGCGTCCAGGCCCACCACGGTGTCCACCTCGTCGGCGCGGGCGGTCAGCACCAGGATGGGGAAGGAGTGGCCTTCGTTACGCAGCCGGCGGGCGACCTCCAGGCCGTCCATCCCGGGCAGGCCCAGGTCCAGGACGACAAGGTCGATGTTCCCCTGGAGACCGGCGTCCAGCGCGGTCGGGCCGTCCTCGCGCACCTCGACTTCGTAACCCTCGCGGCGCAGTGCGCGGGCGAGCGGCTCCGAGATGGACGCGTCATCCTCGGCGAGCAGTACACGGGTCATGGCCCGATGGTAGTCCGATGTACTGGTGCCAAGGTGCGGACCTGCGCGGATGGCCGCGACGGACCGTTCCTGCACCGGCCGGCGCCCTGAGCTGCGGAAGCCTCGGGCGCGCGCGAGAGCGCGCGGTCGCACGGCGCGCGCCGATGGTTCCCCGTTGCCGTGTGACCCATATCTCACCCATCCCCTCTGCGGAGGAACGAGTCGTATGGTGTTCGGACGTACATCGCACAACCCGGGACCTATGACGCCGAACTGACGTCATCGGTCCCCCGTTGTGTGCGGGACCGCCCACCGACGGTCCCGATACCCAGTGATCGACCTGCCGACCGGGTCCGGCGCGCTTGCCATACGGGGCGTGGAGTCCGGGGTACGACCGTCCCGACGGTCCCGTGGGTGCCGAACCTCCGGGCGTGCAGCGGGCGGGACCACGGCCGGCGCCGGTCATCCCCCACCCGGGCGCGTATCGGCCTGCGAACGCGTCCCGTAGCAGCAAGGAAGCATCCATGGCGTCCAGCCTGACGAAGGACGCGGCCCAGCAGGGGAACCCTGCGGACGGCGGCAAAACCTTCTTCGGCCACCCCCGCGGACTGGCCACTCTCTTCATGACCGAGATGTGGGAGCGGTTCAGCTTCTACGGCATGAAAGCACTCCTCCCGCTGTACCTGATCGCGCCCGGCGGCATGCATATGCCGGCCACCACGGCCACGGCGATCTACTCCGTCTACATGGCGATGGTCTATCTGCTCGCCCTGCCGGGCGGTTGGATGGCCGACCGTTACTGGGGACCGCGCAAGACGGTCGCCATCGGCGCCGCTGTGGTCATCGCGGGGCACATCACGCTGGCCCTGCCCACCTCGGCGAGCTTCTTCGCCGGTCTGGTGCTGGTCGCGCTCGGCTCCGGCCTGCTGAAGGCCAACATCTCCACGATGGTCGGCCACCTCTACAACGGCCCCGAAGACCCGCGCCGTGACGGTGGCTTCACGCTCTTCTACATCGGCATCAACCTCGGTGCCTTCCTGGCCCCGCTGAGCATCGGCACCGTCGGCGAGAAGGTCAACTGGCACTTCGGGTTCACGCTTGCCGCCGTCGGCATGGCGCTCGGCCTCGCCCAGTTCCTGCTCGGCACCCGCCATCTGAGCCCGGAGAGCAACGTTGTCATCCAGCCCGCGACGCCCCAGGAGCGGGCGTCCGTGCTGCGCAAGGGCCTGATCTGGCTGGTCGTCGCGGCCGCGTTCTACACCGTGCTCTCGGTGACCGGTAACTTCGCCGACTGGGCGCTGATGCCGATCACCATCGCCGGCCTGGTCATCCCGATCTGGGTGCTGGCCCGGATGAAGCGCGACAAGGAGCTCACGGACCTCGAACAGTCCAAGCTCTCGGGCTACGTCTGGTTCTTCGTGGTCGCCGCCGTCTTCTGGATGATCTACGACCAGAACGGCTCGACGCTGTCGATCTTCGGCGAGCACTCCACCACGAACAACCTGCTGGGCTTCCACTTCCCGACGTCCTGGTACCAGTCGCTGAACCCGATCTTCATCATGGCGCTCGCCCCGGTGGTCGCCTCGGCGTGGCTGTGGCTGAACAAGCGCGGCAAGGAGCCGAGCACCGCGGTCAAGTTCGCGTCCAGCCTCTCGCTGATCGGCATCTCGTTCGCCGTCTTCCTCATCCCGCTGATCGACACCGCCGCCAACGGCGGCAAGGTCAGCCCGATGTGGCTGGTGGCGATCTACTTCATCCAGACCGTCGGTGAGCTGTGCCTCTCCCCCGTCGGCCTGTCGGTCACCACGAAGATGGCGCCCGCCAAGTACGGCTCCCAGATGATGGGTGTCTGGTTCCTGGCGGTCACCGCGGGTGACTCGGTGGCGGGTCTGCTGACGTCGCCGCAGCTGAACGTCGATCTGAACACCTCGGCCTCGGTCGCCGTCGAAGCCGTCGTCGCGATCATCGCCGGCGTCGGCTTCTGGGCGAACCGCAAGCGGGTCAAGCAGATGATGGGCAGCGTCAACTGACACCTGCCGACCCCGACCAGCGGAAGGGGGCGTCGCACCGGCCGGTGCGACGCCCCCTTCGTGTGTCGTGGACGTTTCGTGCGGGCCGTGGACCTGCCGCGTCAGCGGGCCTGTGCCCGGCGCCGCGGCAGGAAGGTGAACACCGCGCCGCCCAGCAGGATGACGGTGCCCGCGACGAGGCCGAGGGCGGTCAGCGCGCCGTGGTCGCCCGCACCGGTCTCGGCGAGGCCGCCGCTGCCACCCGAGACACTGGCCGGTCCCGCGCCGCCGGAGGCCGCCGCCCCGCCGGAGGCGCCGCCCGCCGCACCGCCGGACGTGCCGCCCTGCTGCGCCGAGGTGTCCAGGGCGAGCGAGACGCCCGGGTCCTTCTCCGGGGTGCACGTGGTGGTCGTCCCCAGGGCGTTGACGGTGAGCACGCCCGGGGTGAGCGTGGCCTTGCCGGTGGCGCCCGGCTTGTAGCTGCCCTTCAGATCAGGGATCGCGATCGGCTGGCCCGACTTGATGGGCTCGGCGTTCGTCGGGCCCTCGACCTTCACCGACCCCTTGTCCGCGCCGCCGACCTTGACGGCCATCGACGGCTTGACCGAGCCCTTGGGGATGTCCGCCGGGCTGTCCATGACGGACTTGCTGAACTTCACCGTCAGGTCGTAACTGCCGCCCTTCTTCACGGCGTTGACCTGCACCGGCGAGGTCGCCTTCTTGTCCCCGATCGGCGTCTTGCAGGCGTAGGGGACGTTGACCTCCTTGCCCTTGTACGCGGTGCCGTCGGGGTCGCCGCCGGAGCCGCCGCCCGTGCCGCCGGAGCCGCCGGTTCCGCCGGACGTGCTGCCGCCGGTCGACCCGGAGGTCGTACCGCCGTCGGTGCCGCCACCGGAGGCCGTACCGGCGGAACTGCCGCCCGTAGTGGTGCCGCCGGTCGTGCCGCCCGTGGTGCCGCCCGTCGTCCCCGTCGTGCTGCCGCCGGTGGTCCCGGACGTGCCGCCGCCGGTCGTGCCGCCGGAACCGCCCCCGCCGTCGGTCACCTTGATGGTGACCGCGGGCCGCACCGTCTCCTTGGGCGAGCACTTGGTGTCCGTCGAGATCGGCTGGTTGACGTTGATGTTGTAGAAGCCCGGTGCCAGGGTGACCTCACCCGGCTTCGTCAGCTTGAGCTTGCCCTTCATGTCGGACAGCTTCATCGCGCCGCCCTTGGGGATCGGCGGATTCTGCCGCGGCCCCTGCATCGCCAGCTCGCCGGTCTGTGCCCCGGCCACCTTGATCTTGCCGGTCGGCTGGATGGTGTTCTCCGCCAGGTCGAGGATGTCGGGGTTCTTGGAGGCCCCCTCGATGGTCTTCCAGACCACCTCGACCTCCTCGCCGACCTTCGCCGTCGCCGGCGCGCTGACCGCCACCTTCGTGGTGCCCTGGATCGGCGGCAGCCCGGATATCGGCGGCGGCAGACACTCCGTCTTGTACGACACCTCGGCCGCCTGGGCGGTCCCGGCCGCGGTCAGGATGCCCGCACCCGCGAGCATCAGCGCGGCCGTCGAGGCCACCGCAGCTCTCCTCCGTTGCCTCATCACGCAGAACCTTTCGACGTCGGTCGTTCGGTTGATGTGGTGGTGGACGGTGCGGTGTCCGGGGTGAACCACGGCAGCGCGGCGGAATCGCCCGGCGTACCGGGGTCGTCCGTGGCGCGCTGACGCGCGGTCCGGCTTCTGATGCGTTTTCCGGTGCCGGCCGCGCCGGGCGGCCGGCCGGCGGCATGGGTACGTCCGGTCGGCGGTGTCCGGCCCGCGGAGCGTCCGCCGCCTACGCCCGGCCGGTGGGGGCGGACCCGGTCCACGAGGGCCATCCCGATGCGGAACACCGCCGTCGGGACCACCACACAGAGCAGCACCCAGAAGAGCGTCACGCCCCAGGGCCTGCCGACCCCCCAGGGCTGCTCGACCAGGACCTTGCCGCCGTATTTGAGGGAGACGAGATAGTCCCCGTGCGCACCGGCCGGGAGCTCGACCGGCAGCCTGACCTCGGCTTTCTTCCCGGCGGGGACGGTTCCCCGCCACTGCTGCTCCGCCCACTGGGGCGCGAAGACCCCGTGGGAGGTGCCGACTTCGAAGACCGGGTCCTTGGCGGGCGCCGAGCCGAGATTGCCGACCGTGACCCGCAGCTCGCGCTGTGCCGGGGCGCCGAACCAGGTCAGCAGACCGCTGTTGCCCGTCAGCCGCGGCTGGGCGAGGACCGCCAGCCGGCCGCCGGTGGGCTCCTTGGGCAGCGGCGCCACCGGGTGGCCCGCCACCGTGAACGCGGCATCCGCATCGGCCGCCGCACCCGTCACGGTCGCCACATGCACCACACAGGGGCAGGGCTTGGGCGGCTCGGCGACCGGGAGCTTCCGGCGGAACGCGCCGCGCGTATCGGTGGTGACGGCCCGACCGTCGCCGTTGGCGCAGGAGTTGGTGCCGCCGATCATGTTCTGTCCGCAGATCAGCAGCGTGAGCAGCGCCTTGGGCCGCCAGCCGCGGCCGGTCACGGTGAGCGTGCCGCCCTTGCCCGCCTCCTTGTCGGAGAGCCGGATGGTGGGTGTGCGGTCGGTGGCGGTGGCATACGGGGCGGAGGGGGCGGCGTACGGGGCTGTGTACGGGGCGGGGGCGGCGTGCGCGGCCGCGGAAGGCAGCAGGGCGGGCGCGAGGGCCAGACACAGCACGAGCCCGGCCGCGCACCGCCCTCGGCTCCGTCGTACGGCACGCGCCGCGGTGCGCGCCTCCCGTGGCCGCGCACCGGCACGGGCCCTGCCGATGACCGTCGGCCCGCCCGTACGGAGGACCGTCGCCCCGCCCGCCTCCCCGCCCGTACCCGTCTCGCCGTTCACGATCGCGCTCCCGATCCGGTACTCGCCAATTCCGCTTCCGGGCCCGCCACTTGCCCCTCGGCGGCCGGCCGCGCACCGCTGCCCGCGCTCCGCACGGGTGCGTCGTCCGACCCGCCCTCCCTTACGGCGTCCCGTCCTCCGCCCGCCCCCTTGGCCCGGCGACGCCGCCGGACCACCACCAGGCCGCCCGCCCCCGCGCCCGCCAGAAGAAGCGCGGAACCGGCGACGACGCCCCACGGGAGCGCGGTGTACGAGGCGGTGGCGGACCCGTGCGCACCGCCCTCCGCGGCCACCGTGAGCCGTACCCGCACCGCGTCCAGAGCGGGCGGACCGTCCCAGGTCTCCGTCAGATCGGCGCTCTGCCCGGGGGCCAGCCGGCCCGGCAGGGTGCGGGCGGCCCGCCGCAGCACCGGGCCGAAGAGCCCGTCGGCACGCACCGCGAGCCGCGGACGCAGCGCCGTGTTGCCGCGGTTGACCAGCGTGTACCGGATGACCGCCGCCCCGCCCCGGTCGCGCACCGACACGTTCTCGACGGTCAGCGCGGCCAGCTCTGGCCCGGTCACCCGCAGACGCACCGGTACGGCATGCCGCCCGGCCGCGCCGTGACCCGTGCCGTCCGCGGTCGCGACCAGCGCGGCGGAGCGGTCGCCGGGGGCCGCGTCGCGCGGCACGGTCACCGTGAACGGGACGGTCGCCCGGGTGCGCGGCGGCACCGTCACCTCCTTGGCGGCGAACGCGAGCCACGCGCCGGAGCCGCGCAGCCGTACCGTGACGGCCCGTCCGGCGGGGTTGCGCAGGGACAGCCGGTCGGTCATGACGGTGCCCGGCGCGCCCGCCAGGTAGAAGTACGGGCGGTCCCCGGCGCTGGGTGCGGCGCCGTCACCGGGCGCGGGCGCGGCGGACCAGCCCGGCGGCGCCGGTGCGGCGGCCGGCCGGGCCGCGGCCGCGGCGGGGCACAGCAGCACGGCGGTGGTCGCGAGGACCGCACCGCTGACCGCGGTGCGGGGACGGAACGGCATCGGCGGCTCCTGGTGCGAGGCGCCTCCCCGTACCGGGCGGGGAGGCGGGGCGTACGGCGAACGGCGGGGCACCGCGCGAGTCCTGGCCTCCCGCGCGGCGGCTCACACCCGCTGGTGACGGCGGGTCAGCCAGAGCGCACCGGCCGCACCGGCCAGCAGCACCGTGCCGCCGAGGGTGCCCAGGGCGACGGCGGAGTCCGCGGGTCCGGTCTGCGGCAGCTGCCCGCCGCCGGAACCGCCGCCGGTGGCGGACCCTCCGCCTCCGGAATCACCGGTGCTCCCGGAGGCAGCACCGGACGCCTTCACATCCAGGGTCAGCGAAGGCTTCGGATGGTTGCTGGGCGTACAGGTGGTGGTCGTGCCCAGCGCCTTGATGGTGAGGGTGGACGCCGTGAAGGTGACCTTGCCACTGGCCTTGGGCGTGTAGGTGCCGCTCAAGTCACTGATCTTGATGGGGGTGTTGGCCGGAATGGACTGGTCGTTCGGCGGCCCGGAGAGCGGCACCGTCCCGCTCTCCGCACCGCCCAGCTGGATCAGCGCGGTCGGCTTCATGGCCCCCTTGCCCAGCTCGACCGGGCTGGAGGAGACCCCCTTCTGGAAGGACATGACGAGCTTGTACGCGCCGCCGCTGGAGGTGCTCTTGATGTCGATGGGCGAGACCGCGCCCTTGTTGCCGATCGGCGTTTTGCACTGGTAGTTGACGTCGACGACCGCGGCATGGGCGGCCGGAGCGGTGAGCATCACCGCGGACCCCGCCGCCATCGCCACGGCCACGGCGAGGCCGGCCGCCCGGCCCGTGCGCCTGTCGTGCTGTTCGTAGAAGCGGGCCACGTCGAGTTCCCCTTCTCCCGTGAGCGCACCGCCGGATATTACTGACGGCACATCAGATTTGGCCGTCAAGGTACGCCGGGGACCTTGCCGAGGGAAGGCACAGCACAGCCCCGATCGCGGCGGCCTGAGGGCGGAGCGGAAATCCGGCCTCCCAGGGGCCGGTCGGGACGCGCCGAACGGCGGCTTCCGCACACGACAAAGCGCGGGCCCACCGGCCCGCGCTCAACTCTTCCTCCGTGAACCGCCCGTTCAGAACGGCGCGGCGAGCTCCGCCCATACGGTCTTGCCCGCACCGTCGGCGTTGCGCACCACGCCCCAGTCCAGGCACAGCCGCTGCACGATGAACATGCCGTGGCCACCGGGGCGGCCCGGACGGTGCGGGCTGCGCGGTGCCGGCTGGCCCGTACCGAGGTCGCTGACCTCCAGGCGCAGCACTTTGGCGGTGCAGCGCAGCCGCAGCTCCTCCGGCCCCTCGGCATGCAGACAGGCGTTGGTGACCAGCTCCGAGACGACGAGCAGCACGTCCTCCGCCGCGGCACGCCGGTCCGCGCCGGACGCCGGCAGCCAGCCCCAGTCGTGCAGAGCCTGCCGGGCGAAGTCACGGCCACGCGCCACGGCCCCTCGGGTGCCCGCCAGGCGCAGCCGGCGGATCTGACCTGCGGGGATGGCAGCGGCCGGGGCGGCGGAAGCGCCGGCGCCGCCCGGTTCCGGGCCGAGATCGCCCGGCGGGTACGGCCGGGTGGTGCTCATCAGCGCTTCACCTCACCGATTCGCCTGTTCACGGGAAACAGATACTGACTGATTCAACGGATTCAGATGTCTCCTGCCCGACCGGACCGTGAGAACACCCACTTCTTGAGCGCGGAAGGTGTGACACGTACTACGTGCCCGGAATGCAACGTTCCGGACGCCGTCGTCATCTCAGTCGGCCAGCGCCGCGTCGAGGGAGTCATGCACCGTGAAGACCGCCTCCGCGCCCGTGATCTCGAAGACCCGGGCCACCACCGGCTGCATCCCCGCCAGGTGCACCCCACCCCCCTCGGCCTCCGCCTTCAGGCGCGCGCCGAGCAGCACATTCAGGCCGGTGGAGTCCATGAACTCAAGGGGTGAGCAGTCCACCACCAGGCGTGCGTAGCCGTCGTCCACACAGCCTTCCAGTGACTCACGCAACAGATCCGCCGTATGGTGATCCAGCTCACCGGAGACCGTCACCACCGCGCTGGCGCCGTGATGGCGGATCTCGACGTGAAGCCGGCCCCGGCTTGCACTGCCGACCGTCCCGCGGTCCATGCGCGCGCACCCCTCTTGCTGTCTAGACGACTGTTTGCTTACGACTGCGCTCGTCGAACCCTACGCCTTCCTGACGCCTGTCGGTAGCCGAACAATCCGCATATTGCTCAATATACGGACAACACGCACTTGCCATCTTCAGCCAAAGCCAGGTAGGCGTAGAAGCACACATCCGAAACGGCCGGCTTTGGAGGCGCCGCACACCGCAGCTTCGCGTAGAGGCATCGGCAGCCATATGCCGAGAACGATGGAGGAGACCATGTCACCCCGGCTCGACGAATTGCGCACCGACGACACCCGGCAGCCCGCATCGTCGACACCCCCGTCCGACCCGACCGGACAGATCCCTGCCCAGCCGCTCGCCGCCGAATCAGAACTGGTGGGTATGGCTGAGATCGACGATCTGCCCGAGATCCCGCCGTTCGACGAGGTGGGCCCGGTGGACGCGAGGGCTCTGTCCAAGACCCTCTTCGAGCGACTCGAAACGCTTGAGGAAGGCACGCACGAATTCGCGTACGTCCGCAACACCCTGGTCGAGCTCAACCTCGCGCTGGTGAAGTTCGCGGCCTCCCGGTTCCGCTCCCGCAGTGAGCCCATGGAGGACATCGTCCAGGTCGGCACGATCGGCCTGATCAAGGCGATCGACCGCTTCGAAATCGGCCGTGGCGTCGAGTTCCCGACGTTCGCCATGCCGACCATCGTCGGCGAGATCAAGCGTTTCTTCCGCGACACCAGCTGGTCGGTGCGGGTGCCGAGGCGCCTGCAGGAGCTGCGCCTGGACCTCGCCAAGGCGGGCGACGAGCTCGCGCAGAAGCTGGACCGCGCCCCCACGGTGCACGAACTCGCCGCGCGCCTCGACATCAGCCGTGACGAGGTCGTCGAGGGGATGGCCGCGAGCAACGCGTACACCGCGAGCTCGCTGGACGCCCAGCCCGAGGAGGACGACAGCGAAGGCGCGCTGGCGGACCGCATCGGCTACGAGGACCACGGTCTCGAAGGCATCGAGTACGTGGAGTCCCTCAAGCCGCTGATCGCCGAACTCCCGCCGCGCGACCGCAAGATCCTCTCCCTGCGGTTCGTCGCCAATATGACGCAGTCCGAGATCGGCGAGGAGCTGGGCATCTCCCAGATGCATGTCTCCCGTCTGCTCTCCCGCACCCTCGTCCGGCTCCGCAAGGGGCTGATGATCGAGGAGTGAGGGACCCGCGGTCCCGGCCGGCCCACCATGGCCGGCCGTTGCCCGTGCGGAGGAGGGCCCGCCCCGGGGTACTCGGGACGGGCCCTCCTCCGTTGTGGCCGTTGTGGCCGCGGTGGCCGCCGTGGCCGTTTGGTGGCCGCCGTCAGATGAGAACTCCCTTGTGCCACACGGCCGATACGAGCGGGACGCCCGGCCGGTAGGCGAGGTGGACGTGTGAGGGCGCGTCCAGGAGGGCGAGGTCGGCGCGGGCGCCGGGGGCGATCCGGCCGACGTCCGTGCGGCGCAGGGCGCGGGCGCCGCCCGCGGTCGCCGCCCACACGGCCTCGTCGGGCGTCATTCCCATGTCGCGGACGGCCAGCGCGATGCAGAACGGCATCGAGCTGGTGAAGGACGAACCGGGGTTGCAGTCCGTGGACAGCGCGACGGTGGCACCGGCGTCCAGCAGCGGACGGGCGTCCGGCCACTGGGCGCGGGTGGAGAACTCGGCGCCCGGGAGCAGGGTGGCGACGGTGTCGGACTGTGCGAGGGCGTCGATGTCGGCGGCGCTGAGGTGGGTGCAGTGGTCGGCGGAGGCGGCGCCGAGTTCGACGGCGAGCTGGACGCCGGGGCCGTGGCCGAGCTGGTTGGCGTGCACCCGCGGCACCAGGCCCCTGGCCTTGCCCGCGGTGAGGACGGCGCGGGCCTGGTCGCCGTCGAAGGCGCCCTTCTCGCAGAAGACGTCGACCCAGCGGGCGTGCGGGGCGCAGGCGTCCAGCATCGGGCCGGTGACCAGGTCGACGTAGCCGGCCGGGTCGTCGGCGTAGTCGGGCGAGACGATGTGCGCGCCGAGGAAGGTGACCTCGTCGGTGTGCTCGGCGGCGATGCGCAGGGCGCGGGCCTCGTCCTCGACGGTGAGGCCGTAGCCGGACTTGGTCTCCTGGGTGGTGGTGCCCTGGCGGAGCGCCTCGGCGAGGTAGCGGGCGACGTTCGTGTGCAGGGCCTCGTCGGTGGCGGCGCGGGTGGCGGCGACGGTGGTGCGGATGCCGCCGGCGGAGTAAGGGCGGCCGGACATCCGGGCGTTGAACTCCGCGGTACGGTCACCGGCGAAGACCAGGTGGGAGTGGGAGTCGACAAAGCCGGGGATGGCCGCCCGGCCGCCGGCGTCGACGGCGTTGTCAGTGGCGGGTGCTTTGCTGGACTCACCGACCCAGGCGATGCGGTCGCCGTCGATGACGACCGCCGCGTCCTGGATCAGACCGAGGGGGCCTTCGCCGAGGGAGGGGTCGTTGGTGACGAGCTGGGCGATGTGGGTGATGGCGGTGGTGGGCGCGGAGGTCGTCGTCATCGCGGGGGTGTTCTCCTTCAGCCGCGTACGGCGGCGATGGATTCTGCGAGGGCGGTGGGTACGTCGGGGACAAGAGTGTGCACACCGTCCCGGACGATCTGCCGCCCGCCGACGATGGTGTGTCGTACGTCCGCCGCGGAGGCGGCGAATACGGCCGTTTCGGCGGCCATCCGGGGCAGTGGTCCGGCGGTGCGTACGGAGTCCAGTGCGATCGTGGTGAGGTCGGCGAGCGCCCCGGCTTCGAGCGTTCCGGCGTCGTCCCAGCCCAGCGCGGCGTGACCGTCGGCGGTCGCGGCGCGCAGCAGGGCGGCGGCCGTCCAGTGCCCGCGGGTGCGGGTGCGCAGCCGTTCGTCGAGCTCCATGGCGCGGGCCTCTTCGAGCAGGTCGATGACGGCGTGGCTGTCGCTGCCGAGGGAGAGCGGGCTGCCGCTCCGCTGGACCCGGGCGGCCGGGCCGATGCCGTCGGCCAGGTCGCGTTCGGTGGTGGGACACATGCACACGCCCGTGCGGGAGCCGCCGAGCAGCGCGATGTCCTCATCGGTGAGGTGGGTGGCGTGCACGGCGGTGGTGCGGTGGCCCAGCGCGCCGTGGTCGGCGAGCAGTTGGGTGGGGGTGACGCCGTGGGCGTCGCGGCAGGCGTCGTTCTCGGCGGTCTGCTCCGAGAGGTGGACGTGCAGCGGGGCCTGCCGTTCGCGGGCCCAGTCCGCGACGGTGCCGAGCTGACCGGCGGGGACGGCGCGTACGGAGTGGATGGCGGCGCCGATGCGGGCGTGTGCCTGCTCCTTGAGTGCGCCGGCACGCTGGGCCCAGCGGTCGGCGGTGCCGTCGGAGAAGCGCAGCTGGTGGTGGTTGGGCAGGGCGCCGAAGCCGGCCGAGAGATAGGCGGTGTCCAGGAGGGTGATGCGGATACCGGCCTCGGCGGCGGCGGAGAGCAGTGCCTCGCCCATGGCGTTGGGGTCGCGGTAGCGGGTGCCGCCGGGCGCGTGGTGCAGATAGTGGAATTCGCCGACGCAGGTGATGCCGGCCAGTGCCATCTCGGCGTAGGCGGCGCGGGCGAGGGCGTAATAGGTGTCGGGGGTCAGCCGGTCGGCGACGCTGTACATGACCTCGCGCCAGGTCCAGAAGGTGCCGCTGCCGACCTGCACGGTCCCGCGCAGGGCGCGGTGGAAGGCGTGCGAGTGGGCGTTGGCGAGACCGGGGAGGGTCAGTCCGCGCAGCGTGGTGGCGCCGGGCGGCGGGGTGTCGGCGCCGGTGCGGACGGCGGTGATCCGCCCGTCCGCGGTGTCCAGGGCCACGCCCGGCTCGACATGGGTGCCGAGCCAGGCGTGTTCGAGCCAGTACGTCGTCGGTGTGGTCTGCGTCGTCAGCGGCACGCCAGCCCCTCCAGTACGTCGGCGAGTGCGGTGACCCCGGCGACGCAGTCGTCCTCGTCGGCCGCTTCGGCGGGCGAGTGCGAGACGCCGGTGGGGTTGCGGACGAACAGCATCGCGGTGGGGACGGTGCCGGACAAAATACCGGCGTCGTGCCCGGCGCCGGTGCCCAGGACGGGCACGGGCCGCTCCCCCGTCTTGCCGAGGATCGCGCTCAGCTCGTCCCGCAGGGCGTGCTGGAACTCCACGACGGGGGTGAAGGATTCGCGGACGACGGTCAGGTCCACCCCGTCGCGGGCCGCGCGCTCGGCGGCGGCCCGCTCGATCCCGCTGATCACGGTGTCGAGGGTGTCCTGGTCGGGGGCGCGGGAGTCCAGCCAGCCGCGGACCAGCGAGGGGATCGCGTTGACGCCGTTCGGCTCCACGCTGATCTTCCCGAAGGTGGCCAGGGCACCGGCCAACCGGGCCTGCTCGCGGGCGGCGAGCACGGTCGCGGCGTAGCTGAGCATCGGGTCGCGGCGGTCCTCCAGGCGGGTGGTGCCGGCGTGGTTGGCCTCGCCCCGGAAGTCGAACCGCCAGCGGCCGTGCGGCCAGATGGCGGAGGCGATGCCGACCGGGTCGCCGGAGAGGTCCAGGGCCCGGCCCTGCTCGACGTGCAGTTCGACGAACGCGCCGATCCGGGCGAGCCGTTCGGGGTCCGGGCCGATGGCCTCGGGGTCGTATCCGGCGCGCTCCATGGCCTGCGGGAGGGTGATGCCGTCGCCGTCGCGCAGCTGGTGCGCGGCCTCGGTGGTCAGCGCGCCGGCGGCGAGCCGGGAGCCGACACAGGCCAGTCCGAAGCGGGCGCCTTCCTCGTCGCCGAAGTTGACGATCGCCAGGGGCTTGCCGAACTCCGCTCCCCTCCGCCGGAGTTCGTCGAGCGCGGCGAAGGAGGAGACGACGCCCAGCGGGCCGTCGAAGGCGCCGCCGTCCGGTACGGAGTCCAGGTGCGAGCCGGTGACGACGGCGTCGCCGGGGGCCACGTCCTGGTAGCCGGTGGCGCCGGACCAGGCCCACTGGTTGCCGTTGCGGTCCAGTTCGTAGGCGAGTCCACGGGCCTCGGCCTGGGCCCGGAACCACGCGCGGCAGTCGGCGTCGGCGCCGGTCCAGGCGTAACGGCGGTAGCCCCCGGAGGAGGAGTCACGGCCGAGCGGCCGCAGCTCCTCCCACATCTCGTGGAACGAGGCGGTCACGCGTCCCCGCCTTCGCCCTCGCGCATCGGGATGCGGACGCCGCGCTCTGCGGCGACCTCGTCGGCGCGCTCGTAGCCCGCGTCGACATGCCGGATGACGCCCATACCGGGGTCGTTGGTGAGCACCCGGCGGATCTTCTCGCCGGCCAGCGGGGTGCCGTCGGCGACGGTGACCTGTCCGGCGTGGATCGAGCGGCCCATGCCGACGCCGCCGCCGTGGTGCAGCGAGACCCAGGAGGCGCCGGAGGCGACATTGACCATGGCGTTGAGCAGCGGCCAGTCGGCGATCGCGTCCGAGCCGTCCTTCATGGCCTCGGTCTCCCGGTAGGGCGAGGCGACGGAGCCGCAGTCGAGGTGGTCGCGGCCGATGGCCAGCGGGGCGCGCAGGGTGCCGTCGGCGACCATCTCGTTGAAGCGCTCACCGGCCTTGTCGCGCTCGCCGTAGCCGAGCCAGCAGATCCGGGCGGGCAGGCCCTGGAAGTGGACCCGCTCACCGGCCATCTTGATCCAGCGGGCCAGCGACTCGTTCTCCGGGAAGAGGTCCAGGATCGCCTTGTCGGTCGCGGCGATGTCCCGGGCGTCACCGGACAGCGCGGCCCAGCGGAACGGGCCCTTGCCCTCGGCGAACAGTGGCCGGATATAGGCAGGGACGAAGCCGGGGAAGGCGAAGGCCCGCTCGTATCCGGCGAGTTGGGCCTCACCGCGGATCGAGTTGCCGTAGTCGAAGACCTCGGCACCGGCGTCCATGAAGCCGACCATGGCCTCGACGTGCCGGGCCATCGACTCCCGCGCCCGCTGGGTGAAGTCGGCGGGCTTCTCGGCGGCGTAGGCGGCCATGTCGTCGAAGTCGATGCCGACCGGCAGATAGGCCAGCGGGTCGTGGGCGCTGGTCTGGTCGGTGACGATGTCGATCGGCGCGCCCTCGGCGAGCATCTGCGGCAGCAGCTCCGCGGCGTTGCCGAGCAGCCCGATGGAGAGCGGTTTGCGCTGGTCGCGGGCCTCGACGGCGAGTTCGAGGGCGTGCTTGAGGCTGTTGGCCTTCACGTCCAGGTAGCGGTGCTCGATCCGGCGCTCGATGGCCCGCGGGTCGACGTCGATGCAGATGGCGACGCCGTCGTTCATGGTGACGGCGAGCGGCTGGGCGCCGCCCATACCGCCGAGGCCGGCGGTGAGCGTGATGGTCCCGGCGAGGGTGCCGCCGAACTTCTTCGCCGCGACGGCCGCGAAGGTCTCGTAGGTGCCCTGGAGGATGCCCTGGGTGCCGATGTAGATCCACGAACCGGCGGTCATCTGCCCGTACATGGTCAGGCCGAGGGCCTCCAGGCGGCGGAACTCCTCCCAGTTGGCCCAGTCGCCGACGAGGTTGGAGTTGGCGATGAGCACCCGCGGTGCCCATTCGTGCGTCTGCATCACGCCGACCGGCCGGCCGGACTGGACGAGCATCGTCTCGTCCTGCTTGAGCGTGGTGAGCGTGCGCACCATCGCGTCGAAGGAGCGCCAGTCACGTGCGGCCTTGCCCGTGCCGCCGTAGACGACGAGCTTGTCCGGGTGTTCGGCCACCTCCGGATCGAGGTTGTTCTGCAGCATGCGCAGCGCGGCTTCCTGCTGCCATCCCCGAGCACTCAGCTCCGTACCGCGCGGTGCCCGCACGGGTCGCGGTCCCGACATGGGCCGTGCCTCCCTGACGTCGATTGGATTGAGCTATTCACATATTGGGTTGCTGAATAGCACTAGTCAACAGCACGCGGTGCGCCACCCGCGACGAGCCGCGCTAACCAGCCACCGCTCCCGAAATTTTTGACTTGCCCAGCGGGAAAGTCTGCGCTAACTTTCCTAGTGGGCAAGTCAACGGGGGCGGCCCGAACGCCTTGGGGAGGCGACGAGCATGAGCACGACGATGGATGCCGAACGGGCCTGGCAGGATCTACAGCGCATCCGGGTCCCGCAGGAGCGGGTGTACGACGAGATCGAAAGAACCGCCCATGACGATGCCGGGGCGGCGTACACCACCGCCGCGGTCATGTGGCTGTTCCTCGCCGTCTCCGGCCTGGACGATCTGCCCGGATGGGCCTTCTGGCTGACGCTGACCGCGTACGTCGCCGTGCTGGGCACCCTGGGCGTGGTCCACAACCGCCGGACGCGGATCCGGCTGCACCGCTCGCGCCACAGCTGGCGGTCGCTCGCCACCTTCTTCGCGGGCGCGGCGGTGACCCTCGCGGCCATCCTGCTCTCCGGCCGTCTGGTCGACTGGCTGGCGCTGCCGTTCGGCAGCCTGATCCAGGCCACGATCTCGTCGGGCGCCTTCCTGCTCTTCGTCGGCCCGGCGAACCGCTGGGCGGTCAGCACACTCCGCGACCGAGGCGAAAGAACTCCGCACCGAAAGGCGGCCCGATGAGCACCCCGAGCGGCTTCGACGAACTGATCCACCCCGCCACCCGGCTGTCCGTGGTCGCGCTGCTCGCCGCCGCGGAATGGGCCGACTTCCCTTTCCTCCGCGACAGCCTCTCGCTCAGCGACTCCGCACTCTCCAAGCAGCTGTCCACCCTGGAAGAGGCCGGATATCTGGAGATCCGCAAGGAGGGCGGCGGCCGCAAACGCCGCACCAAGGTACGGCTGACGAGCCTCGGCCGGACCGCCTTCGAGGGACATGTCGCCGCCCTCCGCGCCATCGTCGAGGGCGCGGGGCCCACTGCGGCGCCCGCAGCCACCGGACCGGAGGCCGCCGCGGCGACGGCATCAGACACCCAGCAGCGCCCACATCACGCGAAGGCGGGCCGATGACGACAACCGACCACCAGCCCGTAGCCCCGGCCACGACGACTCCCGCACCCATGGGCGCCACCGCACCCCGCCAACCCGTCATCCGGGTACGCGACGTGCAGATGTCGTACGGAAGCCGGCACGTCCTGCACGGCATCGACCTCGACATCCACCGCGGCGAGATCTTCGCGCTGCTCGGCCCCAACGGCGCCGGGAAGACCACCACCGTCGAGATTCTGGAGGGCTTCCGGCAGCGCTCCGCCGGCGAGGCCGCCGTCCTGGGCACGGACCCGGCGCGCGGTAACGACGCCTGGCGCGCGCGGATCGGCCTGGTCCTGCAGTCCTGGCGCGACCACCGCCGCTGGCAGGTCGCCGAGCTGCTGACGCACTTCGCCACGTACTACCCGCGGCCCCGCGACCCGGCCGAACTCCTCGCCCTGGTGGGCCTCACCGAGCAGGCCCGCCAGCAGGTCGACCGGCTCTCCGGCGGCCAGCGCCGCCGTCTGGACGTCGCACTCGCCATCGTCGGCCGCCCCGAACTCCTCTTCCTGGACGAGCCGACGACCGGCTTCGATCCCGAGGCCCGGCGCGACTTCCACGATCTGGTCGAACGGCTCGCCCGCGACGAGGGCGTCACGATCCTGCTCACCACCCACGATCTGGCCGAGGCCGAGCGGCTGGCCGACCGCATAGCGATGCTGGTCAGCGGCCGGATCCGGGCCTGCGGCACCCCGTCGGAACTGGCCCGCAGGGCCGCCGCCCAGGCCGAGGTGCGCTGGACGGCACCCGACGGTACGGCCCGGCGCGAACGGACCGAGGACCCGTCCCAGCTGGTCTGGGAACTCCACCGGGAGACGCAGGGCCCGGTCCCCGGCCTGGAGGTCCGTCGGCCGACGCTGGAGGACACCTATCTGCACATGGTCCACCGGGACGACGGGGATGACGGGGACGACACCGACGCCGACGCCGGGACCACGGGGGCGAGCGGGGCCGGGGCCTTGGACATGAACGGGGCCTCGGACCGGGAGGAGCGAGCGGCATGAGGGGGACCGAAGTGACATCCGTGCCGGAAGCGACGGGGAAGACCGGAACGACCGGGACGAGGGACACGACCGAGGGGGCCGGTGCGGCATACCGGGAGGCGGGCGGTGCCCCGCATCCCCGCCGCCGCTACTGGCGCGCCGGGCTCCTCCGCGGCGGCATCGAGCTACGCCATCTCCTGCGTAACCCCAAGGAGTTGAGCGGCCATCTGGTCAATGTCGTCGTGGCGCTCGCGCTCGCCGGCTACCTCAGCGACAAGGTGCCCGGCACCCAGGTCCCGATGGCCCATCTGACGCTCTCAGGATTCGCCGCCTATCTGCTGTTCCAGATCGGGCTGGTCAATCTTCCGCAGATCCTGGTGACCGAGCGCGAGGAGGGCACCCTGCTGCGGCTGCGTGCCACACCCGGCGGCATACCGGCCTATCTCGTCGCCAAGTCGCTGCTGGTGGTCGCGATGGCGTTCGGCACGCTGGTGCTGCTGCTGGGAACGGCCGCGCTGCTGGTGGACGGGCCGCTGCCGCACGGGCCGGCAGGCTGGTTGACGCTGCTGTGGGTCAGTGCGCTCGGACTGCTCGCCGTCGTTCCGCTGGGAGCGGCCATCGGCGCCGTGCTGCCGAACCCTCGTGAGGCGCTTGCGCTGATCATGCTGCCCGTCATGGCGCTGCTGATCACCTCAGGGGCGATGTTCCCCCTCACCGCCCTGCCCGAAGCGGTCCAGAAGATAGCCTCCGTCTTCCCCCTGAAGTGGATGGCGCAGGGCCTGCGCTCGGCCCTCCTTCCCGACGCCGCCCGCGCCGCCGAACCGGCCGGCTCCTGGGAGCTGCCCACGGTGGCCCTGATACTCACCGCCTGGGCCGTCCTCGGCTTCCTCCTCGCCATCCCCCTCCTGCGCCGCGCCGCCCGCCGCGAATCCGGCTCCCGCCTCAGCGAACGCCACCGCAGGGCGGGGCTGAGCGGAAGCCAGGCAGATTGAGGGAGGGGGACGGGAGGTGCGAAGGTGCCCTGACCAGCGCCTTTTGTCCTGGCCGCGCTGTGCCGCCACTATGCGTTGGCGTTGTACCCCCGGCCAATGGTGGAGTTGAACCATGACGTTTACGGAGCGAGATCGAGCCGTAGAGGCAGCCGTTGCGCGGGGGCTGGTGGGGGCCGGCGAACCCGTGGCGGGGCTGCTGGACATTGCCGGGATCCGGCGTTCGGCGGGTGAACTCCGCGCCGCGTTCGAGGAGTTCACCGCCCCGGGCACCCCGGTCCTGCACGCCTTCGCGGTGAAGGCTGCCTCGCTCGTGCCCGTGCTGGAGCTGCTCGCGCAGGAGGGGCTCGGCTGCGAGGTGGCCAGTCCCGGTGAGCTGGCGCTGGCCCGTGCCGCCGGGGTGCCGGTCACGCGGACCGTCCTGGACTCGCCCGCCAAGACCCACGCCGAGCTGCGTGAGGCGCTGGCCCTCGGGATCGCCGTCAACGCCGACAACCCGGAGGAGCTGGCGCGGATCGACGCGCTGATGGGCACCGCGCCGAGCACCGCGCCCATCGGTCTGCGGGTCAATCCGCAGATCGGCGGCGGCACCATCGGGGCGATGAGCACCGCCACCGACACCTCGAAGTTCGGTGTCGCGCTGCGTGACGAGGGTGCCCGCGAGTGGGTCGTCCGCGCCTTCCTTGACCGCCCGTGGCTGACCCGGCTGCACGCCCATGTCGGCTCCCAGGGCATGCCGCTGGAGCTGATGGCCGCGGGGGTACGGGCCCTGTTCGTGCTGGCCGAGGAGATCAACGAGCGGGCCGGCCGGCGCCAGATCGACACCCTCGACATCGGCGGCGGCCTGCCGGTGAACTTCTCCTCGGACGCCACCACCCCGACCTACCGCGAGTACGCCGCGCTGCTGCACGCGACGGTCCCCGGCCTGCTGTCCGGGCGCTACGGGCTCGTCACCGAGTTCGGCCGCTCACTGCTGGCGAAGCACGGTACGGTCCTCGCCCGGGTCGAGTACGCCAAGTCGGCCGGCGGCCGCCCCATCGCCGTCACCCATGCCGGCGCCCAGGTCGCCACCCGCACGGTCTTCGTCCCCGAGGCCTGGCCGATCCGGGTCGCCGCCTACGACGCCGAAGGGCGCCCCAAGACGGGCGCTCCGGTTGCCCAGGACATCGCGGGGCCGTGCTGCTTCGCCGGTGACCTGGTCGCCGAGAACCGGCCGCTCCCCCTCCTGGATGCCGGTGACCACGCCGCCCTCCTGGACACCGGCGCGTACTACTTCTCCACGCACTTCGCCTACAACTCCCTTCCCCGCCCCGGCATTTACGGCTATGCGCCGGACCCGGACGGCACCCTCCGCTTCGCGACCATCCGCACCCCGCAGACACTGGAGGAACTCACCACGGAGAGCGGCTCGGCCCACGCATCAGCCCTGCGCGACCTCGGGCGGCCGTAGGTAGCCGACCCGCCCGCCGCCGGACCACCGGGCCCAACCGGTGCCATCGAGGCAACGCCCGTGCCCGCGCGCCACCTGGCTACGCGCCCCACGCCCGTGCGCCACCTGGCCACGGGTCCTACGCCCGCATGGCACCCGCCCATGGGCCCTACGCCCGCGTGGCACCCGCCCGCGCCCCACCGGCTCGTGCGTCCCCGGCCGCCGCCCCTGTCAGCACATAGCCGCGGACCTCCTTGCCCGCCGCTCCGCCCCGCGCCCCACGACAGACCTCCTCGCCCCGAGACCGCTGCGCCCTGCCTGCCTCCGGCACACGCCCGGCCCATGCAGGGCACAAGTCCGTCCGGCTCCACGATCACCCGCTCACTCCACGAACAGCCCCCGTGCCGCCGCCCTCGCGTCGAACTCCTCCAGGCGGGCCTGGGCGTCGGGCAGGGCGTCGCACATCGCTTCCAGGAGGACGCGGCCCAGCAGCATGGGGGCGCAGGCCGTGTCGAAGGCCAGGCCGGTGCCGACGGGGGCCGGGAGGAGGAGGTCGGTGTGGTGGGCGACGGGGGCGAAGGCGCTGTCGGCGACGGTGACGACGGTCAGACCGGAGGTGCGGGCGTACTCCAGGGCGTCGACGACCTCACGGGGGTGGCGGGGCAGGGCGAAGCAGAGGAGGGCGCTCGCACCGGCCCGTACGGCGGCGTCGATGCGGTCGGTGAGCATGGTGCCGCCCTCGTCGAGCAGCCGGACGTCGGGGTGGACCTTGCGGGCGAAGTAGCTGAAGCCGGCGGCCTGGGCGGTGGCGGCGCGCAGGCCGAGGACGGGGAGCGGGCGGGAGGCGGCGAAGAGGCGGCCGGCCTCGATCACCGGCGACGGGTCGGCGAGGGCGGCGGCGAGATGGCGGAGGTTGTCGATCTCGGCCTGTACGGCCTGCTGGTACTCGTTGTAGGAGCCGGTGTCGCCGGGCTTGTCCGTGGGGGCGACCTCGCGCAGATGGCGGCGGAGCGCCGGGTAGCCGTCGAAGCCGAGGGCGACGGCGAAGCGGGTGACGGAGGGCTGGCTGACACCGGCGAGTTCGGCCAGTTCGACGCTGGAGAGGAAGGGCGCGTCGGCGGCCCGGCGCACCATGCAGTGCGCGATCCGGCGCTGGGTGGGGGTCAGCCGGTGGCCCTCGAACAGCTTCTGCAGCCGGGCGGCGGTACCGGTGTCCACACCACTGGCCACGCCGATGTCCATCCCGCTGTCCATGCCACTGTCCGCATCGGTGTCCACGCCGCTGTCCGCACCGGGCTCCCGCCCGCCGTCCACACCGCCGCCCGCGCCATCGTCAGCAGCGCCGCCGAGGCCGCCACCGATGCCGCCGCCGTTGTCCCCGTCCCCGCTCATCGCCTCTGCTTCCCGGCCCGGTCGGGGGCCTTGTCCTGTGTCGACCGACTGTACGGAATTCCTGGCCCGCTCCGGTCCCGGGTACGCCACCCCACCCGGCCGTACGGGACCGCCAGGGCCGCCCCGGTCACCTCGGTCACCGACCACCCCAGCCACCTCACCCGCGCCGGCCCCCACCAGCCCCTCACAGCTCCGCCAACCCCTCCAGCAACCCCGCCGCCACCGCCACATCATCCGTCAGCGGACGGTCCTCCATCCGCGGGTCGAGGGCCTCGGCGGCGAGGGTGTAGGCGGTGGCGAGGGGCAGTCCGGGGTCGGGTTCCAGGGAGCGCATCCGCAGGGCCCGTATGGCGGCGACCAGTTCGCAGGCGAGGATCTGCCGGTAGTACGTACAGGCGCGCAGGGCCTGGCGCGCGCCGAGGGAGGCGAAGCTGGCCTGTTCCTCGACGCCGCGGGAGAGCACGGCGTGGCCGAGCGAGGCGGGGTGGGAGACCGCGCGCATCTCGCCGAGCGCGGCGCCGGCCGCGTATTCGAGGATCATCACGCCGGAGCTGGCGGGCGCGGCGTCGCCCAGGAACGGCCGCAGCCGGGTGAAGTCGGGCTCGGAGAGCGCGGCGAGCCGGGCGGTGGACAGCCGGGCGGTCTGCAGCACGGCCAGCCGGAAGGTGTCCAGGGCGAGCGCGGCATGCGCGGCGTAGAAGTTGCCGTGGTGGTAGGCGGCCTGGTCCTCGATGCTGATCATGGGGTTCTCGGCGGCGGCGTTCACCTCGACGGTCAGCACCCCCTCCAGCGTGTCGGCGGCGTCCAGCGCCGGGCCGTGTATCTGCGGGAGGCAGCGGAAGCCGTACGGGTCCTGGATGCGGCCGAGGGGCGGAGCGGGGCGCGGCGGGATGCCGGAGAGGGCGCGCAGCCGGGTGGCGGCGGCCGCGGAGCCGAGGTGCGGGCGGGCGAGCATGACCGGTTCGGCGAAGGGTTCGTAGGAGCCGCCGACCGCGAGGAGGGAGAGCGCGGCGATCGGGAGCGAGGCGGCCAGCAGCCGGCGCAGTTCGTCGAGGGCGAGTGCGGACTGGCCGAGGGTGAGGGCGTTGCTGCTGATCAGGGCGAGGGCGTCGTTGTTGTCGAGGGCGATGGGGGCGGGGGCACGGGCGCCGGGCGCGCAGAGCCAGGGGTGTTCGCCGGCCAGGGCGAGGCCGGTCTGGGCGAGCGCGGCCAGATCGCCGGTGCCGACGGCGCCGTGTTCGTTGACGACGGGGTGCGCGCCGGCGTCCAGGGCGGCGAGCAGGGAGGTGATGACGGCGGGGTTCAGGCCCGCGCCGCCCGCCAGCAGCTGGTTGGCGCGTACCGCGAGCATGGCGCGGACCTCGCGGCCGGGCAGCGGGTCGCCGATCGCTCCGGCGTGGCTGCGCAGCAGCCGCAGTCCGTGCTCGGCGTCCGCGGCCCCGACATCCTCCGTGCGGTTGGCGCCGACGCCGGTGCTGCGTCCGTAGACCCGGCCGGTGGCGGCGAGGCGGCGGGCGGTTTCCCAGGATTCCTCGGCGCGGGCGAATGCCTTGGGGTCGGGCGCCGTGGGGTGGGCGGTGCGCTCGGCGAGGGCGGCGATATCGGCGGGGTGCAGAGCGCTGCCGTCGAGTGTGATGCGGCGGCCCGTGCGGGGGCTGTTGTCCAGCATGTGAGAAACCAAGGGGCTCAACTCCCTCTTTTATCGCGCTTTGTTAATGGAAGTCCGACACCCCGTTCCGTACGGTAAGCCGACGCAACAGGCGAGGGAAAAGGCGATTCAGGTTCGCCTATTGACTTCTATTCACGCGCCTATGACTCTGCATGACCATATGCAGGCCGGGCAAGGGGCAGCGGATGATCAAGTTCGACGCAGTCAGCAAGCGATACCCGAATGGCACCACCGCCGTGGACGGGCTGTCCCTGGACCTTCCCGAGGGCGGCGTCACCGTCCTCGTCGGCTCATCGGGGTGCGGCAAGACGACCACCCTGCGGATGGTCAACCGCATGGTCGAGCCGACGTCCGGCACGATCAGCGTCGGCGGCCGCGACATCCTGGAGGCGGACGCTGCCGAGCTGCGCCGCGGCATCGGCTACGTCATCCAGCAGTCCGGTCTCTTCCCTCACCGTACGATCCTGGACAACATCGCGACGGTCCCGCTGCTGCTGGGCTGGGGCCGGCGCAAGGCCCGCGCCCGCGCCGCCGAGCTGCTGGAGCTGGTTGGCCTGCCCGCCGACGCCGGGAAGCGCTATCCGCACCAGCTCTCCGGCGGCCAGCAGCAGCGCGTCGGCGTGGCCCGTGCGCTCGCCGCCGACCCGCCCGTGCTCCTGATGGACGAGCCGTTCGGCGCGGTCGACCCGGTGGTCCGCACCCAGCTGCAGAACGAGCTGCTCCGGCTCCAGGAGGAGCTGCGCAAGACCGTCGTCTTCGTCACCCACGACATCGACGAGGCGGTCCGGCTGGGCGACCGGATCGCGGTCTTCCGCACCGGCGGCCGGCTCGTCCAGTGCGCCGCGCCCGCCGAGCTGCTGGCCCGTCCGGCCGATGATTTCGTCGCCGACTTCCTGGGCGCCGAGCGCGGGCTGAAGCTGCTCTCGCTCACCACCCTCGCGGACGTGCCGTACGCGCCGGGCGGGGCGATACGCGCGGACGAGCCGGTCGGCGGGATATCCCGCGACGGCGACCGCTGGCGCCTGGTGACCTCCCCGCGCGGCGAACCGCTGGGCTGGCTGGACACCGACGCGCTGCCGTCCGGCGGCACGGCCGGCGAGGCCGCTCTGGAGGCCGTACGGCCGCTGCGCGACACCGACTCATTGCTCTCCGCGCTGAACGAGGCCGTTTCCTCCCCGGCCGCCGCGGTCGCCCGGGTCACCGCCGACGGCGTGCTCACCGGCCTCACCTCCCGCGACGCCATCCACGAACGCGCGGGCCGCAGCCACGCGGAGGCGGGCCGGGCGGCGGAGACGGAGACGGGCCGAGCGGCACCCACCCCGGAGTCCGCACCGAAACCGCCCGCTACGGAGCCCGCTACCGAGTCCGCCGCAGAGCCCCCCGCCACCCCGGAGCGCTCCGCATGACCATCGAGTGGGGCTGGTTCCCCGACCACGCCGACGAGATGGCCCGGCTCACCGCGGACCACCTCGCCACCGCCGTCCCCGCGGTCCTCCTCGGCCTGCTGATCGCGCTGCCACTGGCGGTCCTCGCACACCGCGTACGGCCGCTGCGCGGCTTCGTCCTCGGTGCCTCCAACATCCTCTACACCATCCCCTCCCTCGCCTTCTTCGTGCTGCTGCTGCCGGTCACCGGACTGACCCGCACCACCGCGATCGTCGGTCTGACCGCGTACACCCTGGTCGTGCTGGTGCGGAACACCGTCGAGGGCCTGGACGCGGTCCCGGCCAAGGCCCGCGAGGCATCCCAGGCGATGGGGACCCGGCCGCTGCGCACCCTGCTCACCGTCGAGCTGCCGCTCGCCCTCCCGGTGATCATGGCGGGCGTACGGGTCGCCACCGTCATGTCCATCTCCCTGGTCAGCGTGGCCAGTTACATCGGATACGGCGGCCTCGGCCAGCTCTTCACCGACGGCTTCCAGCGCAACTACCCCACCCCGGTCATCGCCGGTGTGGCCCTGACCCTGCTGCTCGCCCTGGTTGCCGACGCGCTGCTGGTGACCGTCCAGTGGCTGTGCACCCCCTGGCTGCGCGGCACCTCCCGGCAGCGCACCTCTCTGCGGCGGAAGGCAGCGTGACGCGCCGATGCTCGAACTCCTGAAGAACCTCGCCTCCTGGCTGACCAGTGCGGCCCAGTGGTCCGGCCCCGAGGGCATCGCCACCCGCGTCCTGGAGCACCTGGAGTACTCACTGCTCGCCACGCTGGCCGCGGCCGTGATCGCGCTGCCCATCGGCCTGCTCATCGGGCACACCGGCCGCGGCGCCTTCCTCGCCGTCAACCTCTCCTCCTTCGGCCGGGCGCTGCCCACCGTCGGCCTGGTCACCCTGGTGTTCCTGGCGGGCGGGCTGAGCGTCTGGCCGGTGTATGTGTCGCTGGTCGCGCTCGCCGTACCGGTGATCATCACCAATACGTACGCGGGGATGGCCGCCGTCGACCCCGAGGTCAAGGACGCCGCCAAGGGCGTGGGGCTGCGCGGCCGCCAGGTCCTCTGGCAGGTCGAACTCCCGCTCGCGCTCCCACTGATCATGACCGGCGTGCGGCTGGCGACCGTGCAGGTCGTCGCCACCGCCACCATCGCCGCCTACGTCAGCTTCGGCGGGCTCGGCCGCTATGTCTTCGACGGCCTGGCGCAGCGCGACCTGGTGCAGGTCCTCGGGGGTGCGGTCCTGGTAGCCGTGCTCGCCGTCGTCGCCGACCTGGCGCTGGGCGGTCTGACGCGGCTGCTGTTCCGGGGCCGCCCGGCCGCCGCCCGCTGAGCACCGCGCCGCCTGCTGAGCACCGCCGCCCCCGTCCCCTCCGTACGTCCCGAGGAGTCCCGCCCATGAACCGTCGTACCGCCTTGACCGCACTCCTGGCCGGGGCCTCGGCCCCGCTGCTGGCCGCCTGCTCCTCCGGCATCACCTCCCTCAAGGGGGACGGCGTCGGCGGCGACAGCGGCAGCAGCAGCGGCGGACTGACCATCGGCACCGCCAACTTCACCGAGAACCAGATCCTCGGCTACCTCTACGCGGGCGTGCTGACCGCCGCCGGGGTCAAGACCACCGTCAAGCCCAACCTCGGCTCCCGCGAGATCGTGGTCCCCGCACTGCGCTCCGGCGATATCGACCTGCTCCCCGAGTACCAGGGCAGCCTGCTGCTCTACCTGGACCAGAAGGCCACCGAGACCGAGGCGGGCGCGATGCAGAACGCGCTGGCCACCGTGCTGCCGAACGGCCTGGAAGTCCTCCCGTACGCCGCCGCCGAGGACCGCGACAGCTTCGCCGTGACCCGGGAGACCGCCGACCGCTACGGGCTGAAGACGCTCGCCGATCTGCGCAAGGTCAACGGCAAGCTGGTCTTCGGCGCCGCCGCCGAGATGAAGAAGCGGGTCGTCGGGGTCGTCGGCCTCAAGGAGCAGTACGGGGTGGAATTCAAGGAGTTCAAGGCGCTGGACTCGTCCGGTCCGCTGGTCAAGGGCGCGCTGAAGAAGGGTGACATCGATATCGCGAACGTCTTCACCACCGATGTCGACACCGCGGAGAACGGCTGGGTCATGCTCGCCGACCCCAAGAACCTGATCCCGGCCCAGCACATCGTCCCGCTGATCGCCGCCCGTAAGGCCGACTCCCGGGTCCGCAAGGCCCTCGCCCGCCTCGGCAACGCCCTCACCACCCCGCAGCTCACCGAACTCAACCGCCTCGTCGACAAGGAGAAGCGCGACCCGGACCGGGTGGCCGAGGCGTGGCTCAAGAAGCAGAAGCTGAGCTGATCCCGGTGGGGCCCTCGTAGCGGGGCGGCAGGCCGAACAGCGGGAACAGCCGCTCCGTGTCCAGGAAGGACTGGAGGGCGGTGACCCGGCCGTCCGCGGTCTCGATCACCTGGAGCGCCCAGGGCTTCCCGTCCGCGCGGTACTGCCCGAACCCGGCCCGGCCGTTCGCCCTGACCGGCACCAGATGCGACCCCTCGCAGCCGCCGCCCGGCCCGAGAAGCCATTTCAGGATGTCGGCGCGGCCGCGCAGCCACAGTGCGTACGGCGGCATGGACAGCGTGGAGTCCTCGTGCAGCACGGCCGTGAGGGCGTCCATGTCGAACCGCTCGAAGGCGTCGACATAGCGCCGCAGCAGCGCCTGCTGGGCGTCGTCCAGCGGCTGCGCCGGGGCCTCGGCGGCGCCGTCGCCGGACGCGGCGAGAGTGGCACGGGCCCGCTGCAGCGCGCTGTTGACCGAGGCGACCGAGCTGCCGAGCAGTTCCGCGACCTCGCTCGCCGACCAGCTGAGCACCTCCCGCAGGATCAGCACCGCCCGCTGCCGGGGCGCCAGCCGCTGCAGCGCGGAGATGAAGGCGAGCCGGATCGACTCCCGGGCGACGGCGGTCTCCGCCGGGTCCCCGGCGGACGCCAGCACCCGCTGGTCCGGAATGGGCCCGATCCAGGCCGCCTCGGGCAGCCCCGTGCCGATCGGGCTGTCCACGCTCGACGGGGACGCGAGATCCATCGGCCGGGCCCGGCGCTGACTCCCCTTGAGCAGGTCCAGACAGACATTGGTGGCGATCCGGTAGAGCCAGGACCGCAGCGAGGCCCGCCCCTCGAACCGCTCATAGCTCCGCCAGGCCCGCACCATCGTCTCCTGCACGGCGTCCTCGGCCTCGAACGCCGACCCCAGCATCCGATAGCAGTAACCGGTCAGTTCACTGCGGTGCGCCTCCAGCCGCTCCACCGGCTCCGCGGCCTCCACCGCCGGGGCTCCCCCGGCCACCGGGGCCCGGCCGGCCGCCCCGGCTCCACTCATCGAGGACCGTTTCATCGAGCACCCGCCCATCCGCCCATCGGCCGACCACCGGAACACACGCCCGACCGTACCGGAACGCCCGGCTCCAGTCTGCTCTCCGGCACGGGAGGGTGCAGCCGGAGGCCGGAGGCGTCAGGCAGGCGCGGAACGGGGGACGGTCGGCCCCGCGCGGGACGGGCCGGAGGCCATCGCTCCGGCCGGTCCTCCCCCGGGTCATCTGCGTAGCTGTACGGCGCGCAGTACGCCTCCGACGACCGCACCGGCCAGGACGCTCAGCAGAAGCCGGGCGGGTTCCGTCACACCGGAGAACGCGGTGTGCGTGAGCGCAAAGACGACCACGACCGCCAGAATTCCGGCGAACAATGCCTTTCTCATGTCCTCCCCGTCATCGTTTCCCGAGGGCAGTGGCGCCCGGGGCACACCCCCGTCCCGGCGCCGCCTGTACACCCGCCTATCCCGCCGGGCACCACGTAATCCCGGGCACCACGTAATCCCGGACCGCGCGTGAACAGCGGGGGACGAGCCGGGCGCCGGACCCGCGGTGTCACCCCCGCCGGGGCTCCACCGCTGAGCGCCGTTCCGAGAGGCGGGGGGCGCAGAGGATGCGTTTGCGGCGGACGCGGCGGCCCTCGATGGCGGCGACCGCGAGGCGGGCGGCCTCCTTGGCGATCTCGGCCAGGCCCCAGTCGACGGTGGTCAGGGGCGGGGTGAGGACCCGGGAGACGGGGTGGTCGTCGAAGCCGACGACGGAGAGGTCGCGGCCGACGGTGAGCGCGGCCTCGGCGGCGGCCGCGTAGACGCCGTAGGCGATGGAGTCGGAGAAGCAGAAGACGGCGGTGGGCGGGGCGAGCGCACCGGCCGGGCGGCGGCCGTCCGGGCTGTTGGCCAGGACGCGGCGGGCCATCGCGGTCGCCGCGTCCAACTCCTGGGGGCAGGGCAGGACTTCGGCCTCGATGCCGAGCCGGTCGGCGGCCTCGCGGACATAGACGTCGGCGGGGCGGTCGGGGGTGGAGGGGCCGGTGGGGGTCAGCACGGTGACCCGGCGGTGGCCCAGCCCGCGGAGGTAGTCGAGGACCGCGTCGATGCCCGCCCGGTTGTCGAAGAGCACCTCGCCCGCCGTACGGGCGCGGCTCAGCGCGTCGCCGATGGAGACCACCGGCACCGCGTCGGCGATCTTCGACCAGCCCTCGGCGGACGGGTCGACGGGCGAGACCAGCAGACCGTCCACCCGCTGGTCACGCAGCTGCTTGGCCAGCGCCAGTTCGCGTTCGGGGTCACCGCCCGCGTCGAGGATCAGCGCATAACGGTCACCGGCCAGCAGTTCGCGCCCTATGGCCGCCATCAGCTGCTGCTGCCACAGGTCCTGGAGATCACCGGCGAGCACACCGACCGTGCTCGTACGGCCGCTGGCGAGCGCGCGGGCGATCGGGTCGGCCTCGTAGCCGAGCTCGGCGGCGGCCTTGCGCACCCGCTCCTCGGTCTCCTTGGAGACATGCTTGCCGCGCAGCGCGTAGGAGACGGCGGCGGTGGAGAGTCCGGTGGCCTCGGCCACCTCGCGGAGGGTGGTGCGCTTATTGGGCCTGGCCATGTCCGGAAGCCTACCCAAGGAGGGCGCCGCACCGGTCCACGATGCGGTCTTTCCGAGGGCGCATACGGGGCCGGGATCGACGGCGTCCACGGCCCGGCCGGTCCGGTACGGCCTTGACAGCTGCGGGTGTTAACCGTTTCACTTAAACGCATCAGTTAATCGGTTAAGTGAAACGGTTCAGGGCTGCCGCGGGGCTACGCACCACGGCCCGCCCGCGCCGTCCGTACGACCGCGCCGTCCCGGAGGGAGGCCCGTGCCCACTGACGTCCACCAGCACATCTGGCCACCCGGGTTCCTCGCCCTGCTGCGGTCCCGCACCGCGCCGCCCCGGCTCGACGGCTGGACGCTGCATCTGCCCGGTGAGCCGCCGTACGCCGTCGACCCCGCCGACCACGACATCGCGGCCCGCGCCCGGCTCGCCCGCGCCGACGGCCTGGATCTCGCCCTGGTGTCGCTCTCCAGTCCGCTCGGCATCGAATATCTGCCGCCAGCGGAGGCAGCCCCACTGCTCACCGCGTTCCATGACGGCGCGCTGGACCTGCCCGCCCCCTTCGGCGTCTGGGCCTCGGCCTGCCTCTCCGCCCCCGAGCCCGACCCCGAGGCGCTGCGGCGCGAGCTGGCGCGCGGCTGTGCGGGCCTCCAGCTCCCGGCGACCGCCCTGCTCGACGCCGCGGGCTGGGCGCGCTGCGCACCGCTGCTGGAGGTCGCCGCCGAGCAGGACAAGCCACTGTTCATCCACCCCGGCGCCGCCCCGGCCGCCGAGCCCACGGCCGGCGCCGAGCCCGCCACCCCCGCCTGGTGGCCCGCCCTCGTCCCGTACGTGCAGCAGCTGCACACGTCCTGGTTCGCGTTCCGCGCCTTCGGCCGGCCGCGCCACCCGGAGCTGCGGGTCTGCTTCGCCGCGCTGGCCGGTCTGGCGCCGCTGCACGGGGAGCGGCTGGTCGCGCGCGGCGGCGGACGGGACCGCGGGCGGGTGGACTGCCGCGCGTTCTACGAGACGTCCTCCTACGGCACCCGTGCGGTGGACGCCCTCGTACGGGCCGTCGGCATCGATGTGGTGGTCAGCGGAAGTGACCGCCCGTATGCCGCCCCCGTCATCCCCGACCTCGGCGCGGACGCCGCCGTCCACGCCCTGCGCCACACCAACCCGGCCCGCCTGCTGGGCCCGACGAAAGGAGCCCGTCCATGACGGACACCGCCTCCCAGGCCGACACCGCCCGTGAGGTCCCCGACGGCGAGCAGCCGTTCACCGCACTGCCCGAACGCAACCTCGACAAGCGCGAGCTGCGGACCCTGGTCGACGGGCTGGCGGCGCGTCCGGAGCTGTGGCGCGGGCAGGTCGCGTTCTCCGACACCGAGCGGCACTACGCCTCGCTGTACCGCGATGAGTTCGTCGACGTCTGGCTGCTGTGCTGGACCCGGCAGAACGACACCGGCTGGCACGACCACGACCTCTCCTCCGGGGCGGTGCGGGTCGTCCAGGGCGTCCTGACCGAGTCCAACCCCCGGATCGGCGGCGAGCATCTGGCCACCGCGGTCGGCGCGGGCTCCTCGTTCTGCTTCGGGCCGGACCATATCCACCGCCTCACCGGCGCGACCGACGACGCGGTGTCGGTGCACGCCTACTCGCCGCCGCTGTGGCGCCTGGGCCAGTACGACATCACCGAGGACGGGCTGATGCGGCGGATCTCCGTCTCGTACGCGGACGAGCTGCGGCCGGTGGACGCGCCGACCGCCGCCTGAGCCGGCCACCGCCCGACGGCCACCAGAGCCGCCACCCGCCACCCGTTACCACTAATTAACCACCCTCACCGCTCCCACCTATTGACCTTCCATTCACCGCCATCGATCCTGCATGGATCCATACAGGAGGCAGCAACCCGAGGCGGATTCATGGCAGGTGTGGTCGAGCAGCGCTCCATCGATGTCGTCCCCGACGACGAACGGCACGGCAGTCCGTTCAGCCAGTTCACCCTCTGGCTGGGCGCCAACCTCCAGATCACCGCCGTCATCACCGGCGCGCTGGCCGTCGTCTTCGGGGCGAACGCCTTCTGGTCGCTGATCGGGCTGCTGCTCGGCAACCTCCTGGGCGGTGCGGTGATGGCGCTGCACTCCGCGCAGGGGCCGCGGCTCGGGCTGCCACAGATGATCACCTCCCGGGCCCAGTTCGGGGTGCGCGGCGCGGTGGTTCCGCTGGCACTGGTCATCGTGATGTACATCGGCTTCTTCGCCAGCGGCAGCGTGCTGGCCGGACAGGCGGTCGGTGAGCTGACCCACCTCGGCGAGACGCCGGGGATCGTGCTCTTCGCCGCGGTCACCGCCGTCGCCGCGGCCGTCGGCTACCGCCTCATCCACACCCTCGGCAAGATCGCCGGTCTGGTCTGCGCGCTGGCCTTCGTCTACCTCGGCATCCGGCTGCTGCAGCGCACCGACCTCGGCACGCTCCTCGCCGACCACCGCTTCGGGCTGCCGGTCTTCCTGCTCGCCGTCTCGCTCTCGGCCTCCTGGCAGCTGGCGTTCGGCCCGTACGTCGCCGACTACTCCCGCTACCTGCCGCGGCACACCTCGGCGCGCGCCACGTTCTGGTGGACGCTGTCCGGCTCGGTGCTCGGCTCGCAGTGGTCGATGACGTTCGGCGCGCTGGCGGCCGCCGCGGCGCCGGCCGCGTTCGTGGGCCACGAGGTCAGTTACCTCGTCGGCCTGGGCGGCGCCGGACTGATCGCCTCGTGCCTCTACTTCGTCATCGCCCTCGGCAAGCTCACCATCAACATCCTCAACACCTATGGCGGGTTCATGTCGCTGGTCACCAGCGTCAGCGGCTTCCGCGGCCAGCGGACGCTCTCCGCGCGCGGCCGCTCCGCCTACATCGCGGGGATCATGGTGGCGGGCACCGCCGTCGCCCTCCTGGGCAAGGACTCGTTCCTCGCGTCCTTCAAGGACTTCCTGCTGTTCCTGCTGACGTTCTTCACGCCCTGGTCGGCGATCAACCTCGTCGACTACTACCTGATCTCCAAGGAGCGCTACGACATCCCGGCGCTCAGCGACCCGGCCGGCCGCTACGGCGCCTGGAACGTGCGGGCCCTGACGGTCTACGTCCTCGGGGTGCTCGCCCAGCTCCCGTTCCTGGCCACGCACTTCTACACCGGCCCGCTGGTCGCACCGCTCGGCGGCGCCGATATCTCCTGGCTCGTCGGACTCGCCGTACCGGCCGTCCTGTACTGGCTCACCGCCCGGCACGACACCGCGCGCACCGCGGCACCCGATCCGCTCCAGGAGGAGCGCTCCCCGGCCGGATATCCGGCCGAATCGGGGGGTTAGCCCCAGCGCGCCGCCCGCCCGCCGCCCGTAATCTCGCACCATGGCGACACACGACCCCGATCTGCGGAAAGAACTCGACGCGACCCTCCAGACGCGCAAGGAGCTGGGGCCGGAGTACGAGTCGGAGCTCCTGGAGTCCTTCCTGGAGAAGCTGGACGAGAACGTCGACCGGCGGGTGCGGCGGCAGCTCGCCGAGCAGCAGATCCAGGTGGCCCGCGGCACCCTGCCGCCCCGCCGGGCAGGCAACGGCCGGGAGTTCTGGGAACGGTTCGGTTTCGCCGCCCTTTCGCTGGCGCTGGCCATCCCGCTGTCCGCGATCGGGGCGGGCATCGCCGGAATGCCGGGCCTGCTGGTGACCTGGGCCGGGATCGTCGGTGTCAACGCCGCGCACGGCACGGTCCCGTGGCTGCGCCCGCGCAAGGACCACCGGGGCGACGCACAGGACTGAGGCACCAACGGGAGCGGGCCGGGGAGATGTTGCGGGGACCGCCGCACCCCGGCCGGTGGCCAGGGGCGGGACGACGGCGGTCCCCGCAAGGGACGCGCGCCCGGCTCAGGGCCGGCCGGTCGCGTCCGGGCGGCGAGGGTGGAGGTCCGGGAGCCGCTCCGGAGGTCCTTGTCGCCGCTCCCCTCACTGTGCCCGACGCGTGTTAAGCCCGTGCTGCCGGCACATGACGCATACGTACACCTTGCGGTGACGTCCCGTTTCCTGACGGCCACTTGACGCCGTGACGCGTACGGGAGCGGCCCGCGGCCTCGGCACGGGGCACCGCCGTAGGAACGGCCCTCGGCCCGGACACCCGCCACAGCAACGCCCCACGGCCACAGCACCCGGCGCCCGCCACAAGGACGGCCGCCGGGAACCACTGCTACTTGCCGGCCTCGCGCGCCAGATAGGCCAGCAGGTCCTGCCGGCTCACCACGCCCTTCGGCTTGCCCTCGACGAGGACGATCGCGGCGTCCGCCGTCTCCAGGACCGCCATCAGATCGGCGACCGGCTCGCCCGAGCCGACCTGCGGCAGCGGCGGGCACATGTGCTTCTCCAGCGGGTCGGTCAGCGAGGCGCGCTGGGTGAACAGCGCGTCCAGCAGCTCGCGCTCGACGACCGAGCCGATGACCTCGGCGGCCATCACATCGGGGTGCCCGGCACCCGGCTTGACGATCGGCATCTGCGAGACGCCGTACTCGCGCAGCACCTCGATCGCCTCACCGACGGTCTCCTCGGGGTGCATGTGCACCAGCGAGGGCAGCGCGCCCTCCTTGTGCTGGAGCACCTCACCGACGCGGGCGGCGGGGCCGCCCTCCTCCAGGAAGCCGTAGTCGGCCATCCACTCGTCGTTGAAGATCTTGGACAGGTAGCCGCGGCCGCTGTCCGGCAGCAGCACGACGACCACATCGTCCGGGCCGAGCTTCGCGGCGACCTCCAGCGCACCCACCACGGCCATCCCGCAGGAGCCGCCGACCAGCAGGCCCTCCTCCTTGGCCAGCCGCCGGGTCATCTGGAAGGCGTCCTTGTCCGAGACCGCCACGATCTCGTCCGCGACCGTACGGTCATAGGCGGTCGGCCAGAAGTCCTCGCCGACGCCCTCGATCAAGTACGGGCGCCCGGAGCCGCCGCTGTAGACCGAGCCCTCCGGGTCGGCGCCGATGACCTTGACCTTGCCGTCGCTGGCGTCCTTCAGATAGCGGCCGGTGCCGCTGATCGTGCCGCCGGTCCCGACACCCGCCACGAAGTGGGTGATCCGCCCCTCGGTCTGCGCCCACAGCTCGGGACCGGTGCTCTCGTAGTGGGAGCGCGGGTTGTTCGGGTTGCTGTACTGGTCCGGCTTCCAGGCACCGGGCGTCTCACGGACCAGCCGGTCCGAGACGTTGTAGTACGAGTCCGGGTGCTCGGGGTCCACGGCGGTCGGGCAGACCACCACCTCGGCACCGTAGGCCCGGAGCACATTGATCTTGTCCATGGACACCTTGTCGGGGCAGACGAAGATGCACTTGTACCCCTTCTGCTGGGCGACGATCGCCAGGCCCACACCGGTGTTGCCGGAGGTGGGCTCGACGATGGTGCCGCCGGGCTGCAACTCGCCCGACTGCTCGGCGGCCTCGATCATCCGCACGGCGATCCGGTCCTTGACCGACCCGCCGGGGTTGAAGTACTCGACCTTCGCCAGGACGGTGGCCTGGATGCCCTTGGTCACGTTGTTGAGCCGCACGAGCGGGGTGTTGCCGACGAGCTCAATCATCGAATCGTAAAACTGCACGGTGGTCTCCGCGGTCGGGGGCACGCTCTCCTGCGCCCGTGCGGCCAGCCTATTGCCCGGGTCCGTTAGAGGAAGGCCGCGTTGCGTTCGGTGCGGGAACGGGCAACACCCTGTTGTAGGAGTTCTTGCCGTTTCAAGAGCGCGTCCGGCCCCGTGCCGCGGCGCGCCCGCACTTACGGGGAGGTGCCCGGCCATGCCGATGACGATGTCCAGGGCGAGAGTGGCCCGGCGGATCGCCACCGCCGCCGCGTTCGGCGGCAGCGGGGTCGGGCTGCTCGGCGTCGCCGCCGTCGGGGTGCTGCTGACCGAGGTGCGGCTGGCCCGCCGTACGGTCGGCGGGTCCAGCGACATCCCGCCGTGCGCCGACGGCCGCTACGGCGCCGCCTTCGGCCACCGCACCGACCGCCCGCCGCTGCGCCTGGGCTTCCTCGGCGACTCCACCGCCGCGGGCCAGGGGGTGCACCGCACCTCCCAGACCCCGGGCGCCCTGCTCGCCTCCGGCCTGGCCGCGCTCTCCGAGCTTCCCGTCGACTTCCGCAATGTGGCGCTGCCCGGGGCGCAGTCCGACGACCTGGAGCGCCAGGTGGAGCTGATGCTGGCGGCGGACGCCGAGGTCCCGGACGTCTGCGTCATCATGATCGGAGCCAACGACGTCACCCACCGGATGCCGCCCGCGCAGTCCGTACGCCATCTCTCCGAGGCGGTGCGCCGGCTGCGCGCGGCAGGCTGTGAGGTGGTCGTCGGCACCTGCCCCGACCTGGGCACCATCGAGCCGGTCTACCAGCCGCTGCGCTGGGTGGCCCGGCGGCTCTCCCGGCAGCTGGCCGCCGCCCAGACCATCGGGGTGGTCGAGAGCGGCGGCCGTACGGTCTCCCTCGGCGATCTGCTCGGCCCCGAGTTCGAGGCGCGGCCGCGGGAGCTGTTCGGGCCGGACAACTACCACCCGTCGGCCGAGGGCTATGCCACCGCCGCGATGGCCGTGCTGCCGACGCTGTGCGCCTCACTCGGCCTGTGGCCGGAGGAGGAGCGCCCCGAGCCCGCCCGTGGCGAGGGCATTCTGCCGGTCGAGCAGGCGGCCGCCGAGGCGGCTTCCGAGGGCGGCACCGAGGTCACCGCCTCCCGTGCCCCCTGGGCGCTGCTCAAGCACCGCAGGCGCCGTCAGCTGCCGGACACGGAGACGGCCGGTCCGTCGTCCGTCACCCCCTGAGGGACCGGGCGGCGGCCCCGGCGGGAGCGACACGGGGTGCGCGGGGCGGGGCGCAGCGGCACGGGACGGGCGCGGCGGGGCCGTACGGGAATATCCGGCGGCCCCGCCCCGTTCTCATAAGCGCCCGCTTAGAAAAGAGGCCCGCATCACAGCACGCACCCCGTGACCTCAGCAGTACGTGCAGGTAACTTCCCTCACAGTCCGCCCTTTTCCCGCGCACCTGGAGCCGTGTGATGCCCGAAGCCGTGATCGTCTCAGCCGCCCGCTCCCCGATCGGCCGCGCCTTCAAGGGCTCGCTGAAGGATCTGCGGCCGGACGACCTGACCGCGAAGATCATCAAGACCGCGCTGGCCAAGGTCCCCGAACTGGACCCCAGGGACATCGACGACCTGATGCTCGGCTGCGGCCTCCCCGGCGGCGAGCAGGGCCACAACCTCGGCCGCATCGTGGCCGTCCAGATGGGGATGGACCACCTCCCGGGGTGCACCATCACCCGCTACTGCTCCTCCTCGCTCCAGACGACCCGCATGGCGCTGCACGCCATCAAGGCCGGCGAGGGCGATGTCTTCATCTCGGCCGGCGTCGAGACCGTCTCGCGCAGCGTCAAGGGCTCCTCCGACGGCCTGCCGGACACCCACAACCCGCTGTTCGCCGACGCCGAGGCCCGTACGGCCGCGCGCGCCGAGCAGGAGGGCGCCAGCTGGCACGACCCGCGCGAGGACGGCCTGATCCCGGACGCGTACATCGCCATGGGCCAGACCGCGGAGAACCTCGCCCGCCTCAAGGGCATCACCCGCCAGGACATGGACGAGTTCGGCGTCCGGTCCCAGAACCTCGCCGAGAAGGCCATCCAGGACGGCTTCTGGGAGCGGGAGATCACCCCGGTCACGCTGCCCGACGGCACGGTCGTCGCCAAGGACGACGGCCCGCGCGCCGGGGTCACCGTCGAGGGCGTCTCCGGCCTCAAGCCGGTCTTCCGCCCCGACGGCCTGGTGACCGCCGGCAACTGCTGCCCGCTGAACGACGGCGCCGCGGCGCTGGTCATCATGTCCGACACCAAGGCGCGCGAGCTGGGTCTGACCCCACTGGCCCGGATCGTCTCCACCGGCGTCTCCGGCCTCTCCCCCGAGATCATGGGCTACGGCCCGGTCGAGGCCAGCAAGCAGGCGCTGCGCCGGGCCGGCCTCTCGGTCTCCGACATCGACCTGGTCGAGATCAACGAGGCGTTCGCCGCCCAGGTGATCCCGTCCTACCGGGACTTGGGCATCGACCTGGACCGGCTGAACGTCAACGGCGGCGCGATCGCCGTCGGCCACCCCTTCGGCATGACCGGCGCCCGGATCACCACCACCCTGATCAACTCCCTCCAGTGGCACGACAAGCAGTTCGGCCTGGAGACGATGTGCGTGGGCGGCGGCCAGGGGATGGCGATGGTCATCGAGCGGCTGAGCTGAGCTGTAGCGGAGGGTTGGGGGCACCTCCCAGCGGTAGCTGGGGGAAGGTCGGGCGCGAGGTACGAGTGCCCGGCATCCGCCCGCAGCGGAAGCGAAGCTCAGCGCGACCACGAACACGAGCGGCTGAGCTGAGCTGAACCGAGCCGCCTCGGCGGCACTTCACGGGTGTGCGCGGCAAAACGGACCAACTTCCGCCCCGCGCACACCCTTCGCGTTCACGTGAACACGGGCGGCGACACGGCGTGACCTGCGCCACTCGTTGATGAGATCGCGACCCAATCTCCCCCAGGATTGTGACCAACGCCCTGGGGGAGACGTATTCTTGCAGGTCAGCGCGGGGCCACCGGACCATATGAGGCCCCGACTCCCCGCCATTCCGGGACATTCGGCGCGAGGTGCGGTCGCCGACCACCGACAGCCTGATGTAGGAAGTCGGAGAACATTCTGCTAACGGGAGTACGCCGGTGACCGAGTCGCTACCAGGCGTGATCCCGAGCGAGCTCATCACGGGGATCACTCCGGCCGACGGCCGGGGCAAGTCCGGGTACCGATGCGCGGCCCGTGGGAACACGGCCGCCGAGCGAAGTGGGGAGGACGCATGAGCGAGCGCCCCGAGCAAAGCGCGAGGTGCGCGTCTCGCGCATGCGGGACCGAACGGAGAGAGGTTTCGGCATGAGTGTCACCACCCTCGTCCTGCTGCTGGCCGCGGCCACCGCCGTGGCGCTGGGCGCCGCCGCCCTGCGCACCGCCCGCGCCCTGCGCCGCCAGATCGCCGAGCTGCACGCCGAGCTCCTCGCCGCCCGTCAGGACACCGCGGCCGCGGCGGCGCCCCCGGCCACCGCGGCCATCCCCGCCGCCCGCACCGTCCCGCCCGCCGAGACCCCGCTCGCGGACATACGCGCCGCCGTCGCGGACGCCCTCGCCGAGGAGCGGGAGCGCGAACTGGCCGAGGCGCGCGCCTTCTGGGCCGCGCAGGAGGCCCGGGACGCCGCCGATGCCCCCTCCCTGCTCGGCGGGCTCGTCGGCCTCGGCGACGAGGGCCTGCTGGACGCCCGCGCGGACCAGCGCGAGCCGTCGGAGCGCCCGGAGTCCGACCGGCTCGACACCCAGCCGTTCCTGCCCCGCCAGGCGGATCTGGCCGGCCTGGAGCCGCTGCTGGGCCGGGACGCGCTGGAGTCCATGGATTCCCTGGAGTCCATGGAGGCGCTGGAGGCCCTGGACGCGCCGGAGTTGGAGCCGGTCGAGGAGACCGAGTCCGCCGAGCTGGCCGCCGCGCGCCGGCGCCACCCCTCGCATCCGGACTTCTCCCCGTCCCCGGTGATCAGTGATCATGAGCGCACCGTGGCGCGCCTGGAGGAACTGGCCCAGGAGGCCACCCCGCTGGCGGACGTCCGCCCCGGCCCGCTGGGCACCCTGGACGTCTATGTCTTCGCCGACGGCACCACGCTCTGCCTGACCCCCGGGCAGCGCGAGACCGCGGAGCGGGTGGCCGCCGCACTGCACGCCGGTCGCACCCCCGTACTGCTCGGCGGCTCCGGCATCTCCGGGGCGTACGCGCTGACCTTCTCCTGGGGCGAGACCCGCGAGGAGAGCGTCTACATCCTCGCGGACCGCGTCATCGCCTCGCTCTGACTTGGCGGGGCTTCCGGCGGGGCCCCTTGCCCGCCGGCCGGCCTCAGCAGCGCTCCGCCACCGCCCGCACGCACCGCACGGCCTCCGCCAGTTCCTCGGCGGGGGCCACTTTCGCGTCAGGTTCCGCCGTCCCGTCGGCCCGCCGCGCCGCCGCGGCCCGCAGCGCCTCGACAAGATCGTGTCCCGCCACCGCCAGTTGGTCACCGGCCGCGAACATCCCGGCGTCCGGCAGCTCGTACGGGGGCTCTCCCGGCCGCTCGATCAGCTGCGCCCGGGTCGCCAACTGCCGTGCCAGGGCGAGCGCTTCGGCCGCCGCGCCCTGGTCGAGCCGGCTCTGCGGCAGCGCCCGGAGGCGGTCGGCGAGGGCGTCCACGGCGGTCTGCAAGGGGGTCACGTCAAGCACGCCGTGAGCCTATGCGCCACTCCCAGGTGGTTGCCAACGCCGGAACGCTCAGGCACGGTGGGCTGAAGAACCAGCATCGACCGCGTCCGGAGGCGCCGATGTCTCAGCTCTTCTCCGAAGAGACCCACCGGAACATGCTCTCTCGTATCCCGCAGTGCACCGGCCGGGAGATCTCCGACTGGCTGCGTGCCGTTGACGAAGGCCCCGCTCTCTTCCGTTTCGATGAAAAGGTCAGCTGGCTCCGCGGCGAGCACAACCTCGCCTACGGCCACGCCAAGGCAATCGTCCATGAATACGATCTCAGGCGCGCCGCACGCAAGTTCTGAGCCGCGGTGCCGGGCTTAGCGCCCGACGGGCTCAGGAGACCCTCCCCGATCCGACACTCCATACGACGAAGGACCCGCGGGCAGTTCGCCCGCGGGTCCTTCGTCGGTTGCGTACGGCGCGGGGCGCACCAGGCGCCCCGGCCGTCAGTCGCCCCTAAGGATCGAGATCAGCCGCAGCATCTCCATGTAGATCCACACCAGGGTCATCGTCAGACCGAACGCGGCCAGCCAGGACTCCTCGCGCGGAGCGCCGTAGGCGATGCCGTCCTCGACCTGCTTGAAGTCCAGCGCCAGGAAGAGCGCGCCGAGCACCACGCCGACGATGCCGAAGACGATGCCCAGGCCGCCGCTGCGGAAGCCGAGGCCCTCATCGCCGGCGAACACCATGAACAGCACATTGACCAGCGACAGCAGGACGAAGCCCAGCGCCGCGATCATCACGAAGCGGGTGAAGCGGGCGGTGACCCGCACGATCCGCGTCTTGTAGGCGATCAGCATCGCGGCGAACACCGCCATCGTGCCCAGCACCGCCTGCATGGGGGCGCCGCTGAGCTTCGGCAGGTCGTTGAGGAAGCCGCTCAGCGCACCGAGGAAGAGGCCCTCCAGCGCCGCGTATCCGAGGATCAGCGCGGGCGACGGCTTGCGCTTGAAGGACTGGACGAGCGCCAGCACCATCGCGACCAGACCGGCGCCGATGGCGAAGCCGAGGCTCTGGGTCAGGAACAGCCAGCCGACCGTGGCGCCCGCGATGACCGTGCCGAGCGTGATGCCCGTACGCGCGACGACATCGTCCATCGTCATCGGGCGGGTCTGCGGGGTGTACTGCGGCGGTGCCTGGGTGGCGGCCTGCTGGCCCTGGGCGTACGGGTTGGTCGCGTCCTGCGCGTAGGGGTTGGCTCCGGCGTACGGGTTCGCGGCGGGGCCCCCGGCCTGCGGCGGTGCGTTGAAGCCCGCGTAGCCGGTGTCGCGGCTGAACCCCCGTCGCGAGAAGACCGGGTTGCTGCTCCTCATCTCACTCCTCCATGGCCGCCCTGCGCGGCCTTGACGGCAAGCGTAATGGCTTGGCAAAAGCGCGTCGCTAGTTCTTGAGCAGGATCTTTCCCCGAACCCGGAACGACACATCCGCCATGAGGAGGACGTACGGGCGGCCGGAGACGTGCCCGGAGCGGGCTGCGGGCCGCGTCACCTCGCCGGCCCGGCGGACCGCCGGCACACCGTCACACCCCGGCCACCGGCATTCCGGGTATTCGCTCTGCGCCGCCCGGGGCTCCTTCCCGCTGTCACCGGGAAGGAATCCGATAAATCTCTGATCGCCATGGATGTCACCCGGTGCGGCAGGCAACCGATTCATGGGAGGGCCCGTCTTCCCTGCCGGCCGGAGCTTGCCCTGGCGGGTGGATCTGCAGGGCTGACGCATGGTCAAGATCCGACCCCGGAGTGCCCCTTCTCGATGCTCCCGACCCTCACCGTCCGTAGCGCTTTGGGCGCGATTGGTTGTAATCCGGGGGTGCAGATAGGGCTATTCTGGCGGGAAACAGCAGCGAAAGAGGGTTGAGGTGCCTGTGCCTGACGTCTCAGTAGTCGTCATCGTCTACAACGACGCCGACCGGTTGCCGACCGCGGTCCACTCCGTGCTGGACCAAACGCTCCGGGACGTCGAGGTGGTGATCGTCGACGACTGCAGCACCGACCGTTCTTTCGAAGTGGCGCAGCGGCTGGCGGCCGACCACCCCGGGCGGGTCCGGGCCTTCCAGCTGCCGGAGAACAGCGGTGCGGGCGGCGAGCCGCGGAACGTCGGCATCCAGCACACCGAGGGCCGCTATGTCATGTTCCTGGACAGCGATGACGTCCTGGAAGTCAATGCGTGCCGCAATATGCTGGAAGCCGCCGAGGAATCCGGCTCGGATATTGTTTCCGGTCTGTGCGTCCGGCTGCACAAGGACACCCGTAATCAGAAGCGCGACGAGTGGTACGCCTGGCTGTACTCCACGACCCGCACGCTGGAGTCCGTCACGGAATTGCCGGACCTGTTCGTCTGGGACACCCTTTCCACCAACAAGTGCTATCGCCGCGATTTCCTCATCGAGAACGATCTCCGATTCCCCAAGGGAATGTTCTACGAGGATCTGATGTTTATCGCCGATGCATATCTGGCGGCGCGCCGCATCACCCTGATCCCCAATCAGGTCTATTTCTGGAACGTATTCGAACGGGCCGCCGTGAAGTCGGTGACGAACCGGCGCCATGAAATGACCAACTATACGCACCGGCTGGAGATCCACCGGCGTATCGATGCATTGCTGGCGGAACGCGGGCTGGACGAGCTGAAGCTCGCCAAGGACGTGAAATTCCTCAAGCACGATCTGGTACTCCATCTGCGGGACCTGCCGTTCCGCGACGATTCCTACCGCCGGGAGTTCTCCGAGCTCTCCCGGGAGTACCTCGCGAGCATCGCCCCCGAGGCGTACGACCGGGTCCAGCCGATACAGGCCATCTGTGCCTACCTGCTCCAGAAGGGTGACTGGGACAACCTGATCCCGGCCGTCGACACCCTGATCAACCGCGACAAGGTCTCCGCGCCGCTCGACGAGCACGACGGCCGGATCTACTGGTGCGACGGCCACTACGACGACCCGTTCGGGCGCCAGGTACTGGACGTGACCGACATCGGCTACCACGAGAAGCCGGTCAACCAGCTGTTCCTGCGCAACCAGCTCACCCGCTTCAGCGCGTCCGGCAAGGCGGTCTCGCTGGCCGGCGAGATCACCAATCCGCTCGGCGTCATCCCGCCCGGCGCCCGGCTCAAGGGCCGGCTGGAGTTCAGCGCCCGGCGGCGCAGTCTGCAGTCCTTCCACTTCCCGGTGCGCGAGCTGCGCCACGACGGCGACACCATCGCCTGGGAGGCCGCCGCGGACCTCACCGCGAAGCTGCGCCCGCTCGGCATCGTCGACACCATCTGGGACGTACGGCTGCGCCTGGACGTGGACGGGGTGCCGACCACGACCCGGCTCACCGTCGCCGACACCGCGCTGTCCGAGCCGCTGCCGGTGCGGCCGCGGCTGACGCGGATGGTCGCCGACCACCTCGCACCGCATGTCTCGGCCAAGGGACATCTGGCGTTCCGCCTGGTCAGCGAGGGCCGTAACGCCGAGCGCGTACAGGAGCTGATCACCCGCGGGGTGCGCGGCAAGCCGGGGACGCTGGCCAAGACCGGCTACCGCAAGGCGAAGACGCTGCGCAAGAAGGTCACCTCCGGCGACAACAAGCTCCGCGCCTACCACGAGGTGTTCTCCCGGCTGCCGGTCAAGAAGCGCACCGTGGTCTTCGAGAGCCACCTGGGCAAGCAGTACAGCGACAGCCCGCGCGCCCTGTACGAGGAGATGCGCCGGCAGGGCCTGAAGTTCGAGGCGATCTGGTCGTACGCCGGGTCCCCGAAGGACTTCCCGAAGGACGTCACGCTCGTCAAGCGCTGGTCGCTGCCCTATCTCAAGGCGCTGGCGCAGGCCGAGTTCTGGGTGGACAACCAGAGTTATCCGCTCAAGCTCACCAAGCGCCCGGAGACCACGTACCTCCAGACCTGGCACGGCTCGGCGCTGAAGAACATGGGCTTCGACCAGCCGGCGCTCAAGGCGCAGACCCGCAAGCAGCAGGAGGAGCAGCAGCGTTCGCTGGACCGCTTCGACCGCTTCCTGGTCCGCTCCGAGCACGATGTGCACACCCTGGCCAGGGCCTTCCGGCTCAAGGAGAAGACCCTGCTGCGGGTCGGCTACCCGCGCAATGACGCGCTGGTGCGCGCCCGGCAGCGGGAGGCCGAGCGGGGAGTGCGTGAACGCGGGCCGCTGGCAGCGGAGTTGGGCATTCCCGAGGACCGGACGGTGCTGCTTTACGCTCCGACGTTCCGCAAGGCGGGCGGCCGGCACGGGCGCTTCGAATTGCCCTTCGACGTGGAGCGTTTCGCCGACCAGTTCGGCGACCGCTATGTCCTCCTGGTGCGTTCGCACTACCTCAATCATGTGGTGCTGCCACCGACCGTGCAGGGCCGGGTCATCGACGTATCGGCGCGCCACGATGTGACGCCGCTGCTGGAGCTGGCCGACGGGCTGATCACCGACTATTCGTCAGTGATGTTCGACTACGCGCTGCTCGACCGTCCGCTGGTGTTCTTCACCTACGACTACGACGAGTATGTGCACGAGGGCCGCGGCACCTACTTCGATCTGCTGGAGCACGCACCGGGCCCGGTGGTCCGCACCGAGGACGATTTCCACGAGGCGATCAAGTCCTTCGAGTCCCAGGCGCTGGAATACGCGAAGAGCCGCAAGGAATTCGTCGCCAAGTTCGGCGAATACGACCGGGGCGACGCCGCCCGCAGCATCGTCGACCAGTTTTTCGCGCAGTGGAGCCGTTGATGACCAAGTCGAACGCAGCCGAGCCGCGGGACATCTTCTTCGTGTCCAACAGCGTCAACGAGCTGGGTGGCATCACCAGTTGGTCGCACCAGATGGCGCGGCTGTTCAGCGAGCGGGGCCACCGGGTGCACATCATCGGCGTGGTGCCGCCCCCCGAGGGGCGGGTCCAGGAGCTGGCGCCCGACGTGCCGTTCCGGACCACCACGCTGTACGCCGAGCACCCGCCGACCGTGACCCCCGTGCGCGGCCTCAAGGACAAGCTCAACCTCGTCGAGCAGCGCCGCCGGGCGGCCCGCGAGGCCGGGATGCGGGAGCAGGCGGCCAAGTTGAGCGCGCTGTTCCGCGCGGCCAAGCCGGGCGGAGTGGTGATTGTCACTCAGGTGTGGGCCATGGAGTGGGTCGCGCTGGCCGATACCGCCGATCTGACGGTGTTCGGGATGAGCCATGAATCCTTCGACACCTGCCGCAAGTCCTCCCGCTTCGCCCGGGTCAAGCGGTTTTACCAGGACGTCGACCGGATGCTGACGCTCACCCGGGAGGACGCGGACCGCTGGATCCGGCAGCGGATGGACAACGTCGGCTTCATGCCGAACCCGCTGCCCTTCTTCCCCGAGGTGCCCTCGGACCGCTCCGGCAAGTGCGTGGTCAGCATCGGCCGGCTGCACGAAGAGAAGGGCGTGGACCTGCTGTTGGAGTCCTGGGCCCGGGTCGCCCCGCAGCACCCCGACTGGACGCTGCGGGTCTACGGCTCCGGCGAGGAAGAGGAGGCGCTGCGCAAGCAGGCCGCGGAGCTGGGCATCACCGCCTCGGTCAGCTGGATGGGCCGGACGTCCGACGTCCCCGGCGCGCTGCGCGAGGGCGCGGTCTTCGCGCTGAGTTCGCGCGGTGAGGGCTTCCCGCTGGCGCCCATGGAGGCGATGGCGACGGCTGTGCCGTGTGTGGCGTTCGATGTGGCGCCGGGGGTCCACGAGATCATCACCGACGGCGTGGACGGATTCCTCGCCCCGCCGGGCAATATCACCGAATTCGCCCGGCATCTCGACGCCCTGATGTCCGACAAGGAGCTTCGGGACACGATGGGCGAAGCGGCCCGGGAGAACATCCAGCGGTTCTCCACGGAGGAGATTGTCGGCCGCTGGGAGAGCTTGTTCGCGCTCGTGGAGCGCTGAGCCGACAACGCACAATGGCGGAAGGGCCGTCGGCTTTCCCCCGGGCGGCCCTTCTCGTTGAAAATTCAGTTAAGCTCCGCAGCGTTGCGGAGTGCCCGGAGCCGGACTTGAACCGGCACGGCCCGTAGGCCAGCGAGGTTTAAGCTCGCCGTGTCTGCATTCCACCATCCGGGCCTGGGATCCCCCATGGCACCTCAAAGAGGGCAGCACGAGCGTAGCCCGCAGTGCACGACACAGATCGGCCGCTCTTCCCGAGGTTGTCTTATTTTATTGGCAACTGAGTGAGCATCAGCGCCCGGTACGGGCCATCGGCACATGCCTGAAGGCCCGCTTCGTGAGGAAGCCCCCCGGCGCATTTTCATGCCCGAATTGACGGAAAGTCGATGCCTCGCTGACGGGTCCGTCAGCCCGGCCGGGCCGCCCTTCCCGGTGCCGCGGACGCAGTAGCGGCATCCGGAGCGGCATCCTCCGCAGGGATGACAGACGCCCGCCGGCTACGTCCCAGGGGTGGGCCAGGACGGCCACAGGGGTTGACGTCCGCGCACGGTTCTCTGACCCACGATGGAAGGCGTCCGCTTCCCGTACGCAGCCCGGAACCCTGTGGCCGCGGCGGAACCGATCGCCCTCGTACGACAGGAGCACCTTGCCGTGACCACCACCCCCTTCGGTGCCGCCACCGCCACCCGGGCCGCCGCGGCGGCCGCCCGCGCCACGGACCTCTCCAAGGTCTACGGACAGGGCGAGACCCAGGTGGTCGCCCTGGACGCGGTCTCCGTCGAATTCCGGCAGGCCGAGTTCACCGCGATCATGGGCCCCTCCGGGTCCGGCAAGTCGACGCTGATGCACTGCATGGCCGGGCTGGACTCGATCTCCGGCGGTTCCGCCCGGATCGGCGAGACCGAACTCACCGGCCTGAAGGACAAGAAGCTCACCCAACTCCGGCGCGACAAGATCGGCTTCATCTTCCAGGCGTTCAACCTGCTGCCGACCCTGACCGCCCTGGAGAACATCACGCTGCCGATGGACATCGCGGGCCGTAAGCCGGACCGCGCCTGGCTGGACCGCGTCGTGCAGACCGTCGGCCTGGCCGACCGCCTCAAGCACCGCCCCAGCCAGCTCTCCGGCGGCCAGCAGCAGCGCGTCGCGGTCGCTCGCGCGCTCGCCTCCCAGCCCGAGATCATCTTCGCCGACGAGCCCACCGGCAACCTCGACTCGCGCTCCGGCGCCGAGGTCCTCGGCTTTCTGCGCAACTCCGTACGCGAACTGGGCCAGACCGTGGTGATGGTGACCCACGACCCGGTCGCCGCCTCCTACGCGGACCGGGTGGTCTTCCTCGCCGACGGCCGGATCGTCGACGACATGGCCGACCCGACCTCCGACGCCGTGCTGGAGCGGATGAAGGGCTTCGACGCCAAGGCCCGCACGAGCTGATCAACAGCAGCCGCCCCGTACGACCGGACCTCTCCCCCAGGACCCCTCATGTTCAAAACCGCCTTGCGCAATGTGCTTGCGCACAAGGCCCGGCTGCTGATGACCGTGCTCGCCGTGATGCTCGGCGTGGCCTTCGTCTCCGGCACCCTGGTCTTCACCGAGACCGTCTCCCAGGCATCCCAGGCCCAGTCCCGCCAGAACCTCCGTGACGTCGACGTGTCGCTCCGCGCGCCGTCCGGCAACGGCTCCGGGTTGCCCGTCATCGACCAGAAGCTGCTCGACAAGTCCGCCCGGGTACCCGGCGCGGCCTCCGCCACCGGCCTCATCTCCGGCTTCACCGGCATCGCCGACAAGAACGGCGCGCTGATCGGCGACCCCAACTCCAGCAAGGGCGGCAACTACTTCCCCGGCGCCGACGGCAAGGACGCCCGCTACCCGATGCGCGACGGCGCGGCCCCGCACGGCCCGCACGAGTTCGCACTGGACGCCCGCACCGCGGACGAGGCCGGCTACAAAGTCGGCGACACCGTACGGCTGTCCGCCAACGGACCGGTCCACGAGCAGAAGCTGACCGGCATCTTCACCACCGACGACAGTGCGGTCACGGCCGGCGGCGCCCTCGCCCTGTTCGACACCCCGACCGCCCAGAAGCTGCTGGGCGCCCCCGGCGGGTTCCAGGAGATCCGGATCAAGGCCGACCCGGGCACCTCCCAGACCGCCCTGAAGTCCGCGGTCGAGTCCGCGCTGCCCAAGGGCAGCGTCGAGGCCACCACCGGCAAGCAACTCGCCGACGACATCGGCAAGGCGAACGCCAAGAAGAACAGCACCATGCAGACCGCACTGCTGATCTTCGCCGGTATCGCGCTCTTCGTCGGCATCTTCCTCATCGTCAACACCTTCACCATGCTGGTCGCCCAGCGCACCCGGGAACTGGCGCTGCTGCGCGCGGTCGGCGCCAGCCGCCGCCAGGTCACCCGCTCGGTGCTGACCGAGGCATTCGTCGTCGGCGCGATCGCCTCCGTCGTCGGCTTTGCCGCCGGCATCGGCGTCGGCGCCGGGCTGCGCGCCCTGATGGGCAGCATGAGCGGCAACATTCCCGACGGCCCCCTGGTGGTGCCCATGTCGGCCGTGCTGACCTCGCTGCTCGTCGGCACCCTCGTCACCGTCCTGGCCGCCTGGCTGCCGGGCCGGCGCGCCGCGAAGATCCCGCCGATCGCCGCGATGAACAGCGTGCACGCCACCGCCACCACCAAATCGCTGGTGCTGCGCAACGCCATCGGTGCGCTCTTCGCCGGCGCCGGTATCGCCGTGGTGCTCTACGGCACCGGCGCATCCGACAACAAGAACGCCGACCTGGTACTGGCAGGCGGTGCGACGCTGCTGATGATCGGCGTGTTCATCCTGACGCCGCTGCTGTCCCGCCCGCTGATCGCACTGGCCGCGCCCGTCCTGCGGATCTTCGGGGTCGCCGGCACCCTCGCCCGGCAGAACTCGGTCCGCAATCCGCGCCGTACGGCGGCCACCGCCTCCGCGCTGATGGTCGGACTGACCCTGATCACCGGCCTGACGGTGGTCGCGACCAGTCTGCAGACCTCCGTCGAGAAGCAGGCCGTCGCCTCGCTCAAGTCCGACTACGTGGTCTCCATGGCCGGCTCGGCGCCGCTCTCCCCCGACGTGGCGAAGAAGCTCAGCACCCTGGACGAGGTCACCGCCGTCAGCCCGCTGCGCAAGTCCTTCACGGACGGCGCGCTCCTGACCGGCGTCAACGGCAAGGACTTCGACAAGGTCGCCCGGCTCGACTTCACCCAGGGCTCACTGGGCACCATCCAGGGCAACCAGGTGGTCGTGGACAGCGACACCGCCAAGGAGAAGGGGCTGCACCCCGGCTCCCGCTTCCCGGTGACCTTCGCGGACGGCAAGAAGAGCACGCTCACCGTCTCGGGTGTCTACGAGGGCAACGGCATCATCATGGGCGTCATCCTGGACAACGCCACGCTGGCCCCGCATGAGAAGACGGCCGATGATTCGCAGGTGCTGGTGAAGACCAAGGACGGCGCCACCGACGCCACCAAGGACGCGCTGGTCACGGCGCTCGGCAAGAACCCGGCGCTCTTCGTCGCCGACAAGCAGGAGGTCACCGAAGCGATCGCCGGCGCGGTCACCCTGATACTGAACATGCTGTACGCACTGCTCGCCATGGCCGTGATCGTCGCGGTGCTCGGCGTCATCAACACCCTGGCGATGTCGGTCTTCGAACGCTCGCGCGAGATCGGCATGCTGCGCGCCATCGGACTGGACCGCCCCGGTATCAAGCGGATGGTGCGGCTGGAGTCCCTGGTGATCTCGCTCTTCGGCGGGGTGCTCGGCATCGGCCTGGGCGTCTTCTTCGGCTGGGCGGCCGGTCCGATGATCAGCGGCAGCATGCCGACGTACGCGCTGGTGCTGCCCTGGGGGCGGCTCGGCCTCTTCTTCGCGGCGGCGGCGCTCATCGGCGTACTGGCGGCCCTGTGGCCGGCCCGCCGGGCGGCGCGGCTGAACATGCTGACCGCCATCAAGGCGGAGTAGCACGCGGTGGGTGCGCCGGGCCCGGACGGGTCCGGCGCACCGCCGTGTCAGCCGGTCCAGTCCCGCCCCCGCAACGGCAGCCCCGACTCCCCGCTCTCCGGGGTCCGGACCGCCAGCACCTGGTTGACTCCTATGCGGTTGCGCTCGAAGGACAGGGCCGATGCGGCCATGTAGAGCCGCCACACCCGGGCCCGGCCGGTGGAGGTGAGCCGCGCCGCCTCGTCCCAGTGCCGTTCCAGGTTGGCGACCCAGCTCCGCAGCGTCAGCGCGTAGTGCTCGCGGATCGCCTCCACGTCCCGTACCTCGAACCCGGCCTCCTCCAGCTGGCCGACGGTCTGCCCGACCGGCGCCAGCTCACCGTCCGGGAACACATACCGGTCGATGAACTCATCGACGTGGTACGCCTCCTCGTCCGCGACCGGCCGCCGGGCGATCTGGTGGTTGAGCAGCCGCCCGCCGGGCTGGAGGAGGCGGTACAGCGCGGCGGCGTACTCCCCGTACTGCGTCCGGCCGACGTGCTCGGCCATCCCGATCGAGGAGATCGCGTCGAACGGCTCGTCATGGATCTCGCGGTAGTCCTGCACCCGGATCTCGACCCGGTCGGCCAGCCCGGCCTCGGCGATCCGCTTACGGGCGAAGGTGGCCTGCTCCTCGGAGAGGGTGATGCCGACCGCCCGTACGCCGTACTCGCGGGCGGCGTGCAGCACCATCGAGCCCCAGCCGCAGCCCACGTCGAGCAGCCGCCGGTCCTTCTGGAGGCCGAGCTTGCGGCAGATCAGGTCGAGCTTGTCGCGCTGGGCGTCCTCCAGAGTGGCGCTGGGGCTCTCCCAGTAGGCGCAGGAGTAGACCATGGACGGGCCGAGCACCAGGGCGTAGAAGTCGTTGCCCACGTCGTAGTGGTGGCTGATGGCTTCCTTGTCGCGCCGCAGGGTGTGCAGCGGTCCGCGGCGGCGCCGGACCTCTTCCGCGGGCGGCGCCGGCGGGACCGGGGCCCCGGCCAGGGTCAGCAGTTCCCGGGCGGCGGCGCGGATCTCCGGGCGGGCCAGGGCGCGCACGACGGCGGCGCGCTGCGGCCGGGGGGCGTCGTCGCGCTCCCAGATCAGCCCGGCGAGCCGGTCGAGCGCCTCGTAGAGATCGCCGTCGATGTCCAGGTCGCCGGCCACCCAGGCGCGGGCCAGCCCGAGTTCGCCGGGCCGGAACATCATCCGGCGCAGTGCCCGGCGATGGCGGATGACGAGCGTGGGTGCCCCCGGCGGTCCGGACTCGCTGCGGTCCCAGGCGCGGATGCGTACCGGGAGCGGTGCTCCCAGCACCTCCTCGGCGAGCTTGGTGAGCCGTCCAGCGGCGTCGGCCATGTCGCACACCTCCGTGTTGACGAGTCGGGCAAAGAAGCTTCACCCACCACGTAAACGCCAATGGGGCGCCCAGTTAGTCCCGTTCACACGTAAGAGAACCGCACACCGCCCGCTTTTCGCCAGAGCGGACACGCCAAAGGGCGCCCGCCCCACGGATGGCGGACGCCCTTCGGGCTGGTCGGAGTAGCCGACCGGGAATTCAGGAAGCCTTGGCCTTGGTCTTGTCCCCGGCCTCGGCGGCGGTCGGCGGGGCCGGCGCCGGCTTGGCGGCCTCGTAGAACTCCTCGCGGGGGTTCTCCATGGCGCCGAGCGAGACGACCTCGCGCTTGAGGAACATGGCCAGCGTCCAGTCGGCGAAGACCCGGATCTTGCGGTTGAACGTCGGCATCGCCATGCCGTGGTACGCGCGGTGCATGTACCAGGCGAGACGGCCCTTGAGCTTGATCTTCATCTTGCCCATGACGATCATCGCGACGCCCTTGTGCAGGCCCAGACCGGCGACCGCACCCTTGTTGGCGTGGCTGTACTCCTTCTGCGGGAAGCCCCGCATACCGGAGAGCACGTTGTCGCCGAGGACCTTGGCCTGCCGCAGCGCGTGCTGGGCGTTCGGCGGGCACCAGGCGTTCTCGTTGCCGTTCTTGCGGCCGACCATGTCCGGGACCTGGGCGTTGTCGCCGGCGGCCCAGATGTAGTCGGTGCCCTGCACCTGGAGGGTGGTGCCGGTGTCGACGTGGCCGCGCGGGCCGAGCGGCAGACCGAAGCGGGCCAGCGCCGGGTTCGGCTTGACGCCCGCGGTCCACACGATGGTGTTGGAGTCGACCTCAAGGCCGTTGTTGAGCTTCACATGGCCGTCGACGCAGGAGTCCATGCCGGTCTTGAGGTAGACCTCGACACCGCGGCTCTCCAGGTGCTCCTTGCCGTAGGCGCCGAGCTTCGGGCCGACCTCGGGGAGGATCTTGTCGGCGACGTCGACCAGGAGGAAGCGCATGTCCTCGCGCTTCACGTTGTTGTAGTACTTGGCGGCGTCGCGGGCCATGTCCTCGACCTCACCGATGGTCTCCGCACCCGCGAAGCCACCGCCGACGAAGACGAAGGTGAGCGCCTTGCGGCGGACGTCCTCGTCGGTCGTGGAGTCGGCCTTGTCCAGCTGCTCCAGCACGTGGTTGCGCAGGCCGATGGCCTCTTCCACGCCCTTCATGCCGATGCCGTTCTCGGCCAGGCCGGGGATCGGGAAGGTACGGGAGACCGCGCCCATCGCGATGACCAGGTAGTCGAAGGGCAGCTCGTACGCCTCGCCGACCAGCGGGGCGATCGTGGCGACCTTGCGGTCCTGGTCGATGGTGGTGACCCGGCCGGTGAGGACCTCCGCCTTGGGCAGCACGCGTCGTAGCGGCACCACGACGTGGCGGGGGGAGATGCTGCCGGCTGCAGCTTCGGGGAGGAAGGGCTGGTACGTCATGTACGAGCGCGGGTCGACGACCGTGACAGTCGCCTCGCCGTACCGCATCTGCTTGAGGATGCGGCGTGCCGCGTACAGGCCTACGTACCCACCGCCTACAACGAGGATCCTGGGACGCTCCGTGGTGCTCATGCAATCGAGTATCCACCCCCACATGGGGGGTCGCTCGTGAGCCCCTTCACAAGCACGCGGGGGGCATCTGCTACACTCCGCCGCTTCCGTGACCGACGCCATAGTCCAATGCGGAACCACTGTACGGCGCAAGGCGTTGGAGACCCGCGTTGATCAGGGATTGTGGCCCGCCGGACGGCCGAACCACCCCCTCGGTGAGCGCTCCGCCGCCGGACCGGCCACCACGCATTCTCCGGGTCCAGAAGGCCCAGAACCTTCGAATGAGGGTCGGACGATCAGATTGTTCGTCCAACGGGAGGCTTTTTCATGTGAAGGATTTCACGAACTTTCTTCGCTGACCCGTCCGCGAGACCTCCCGAAGCCCCCTGAAGCCCGCCCGGACGGCCGTCCCGCCCGCTCAAAAAGCCGTGCGGCAGAGGCCGTTGCCGACCCCTGCCGCACCGGGTGTCCGTCATCGTTGCGCGTGGATCGCCTCGCGCATCGAGTCGGCGTACTCCGGCGCGAACGTGCCGAGGAGGTACGGGTCGATGTCCGGAGAGCAGATGACCAGCAGCTTGTGCGCGCCGGCCCCGCCGACCGCCATCGCCTGGTCCTCCACCACCCAGACCTCGGTGGCGTCCATGTCACTGTCCACCAGGTACGCGAGGTCCCGGGTCCCGGGCTCTGCTCCCTTGCGCGACATCTCCTCGTGGACGGCCTTCCTGCACACCTCGTTTTCGAACAGCGCGCTCAGCCGTGCGTCCGACTGCGGCCCGACGGCGACATGCAGCACCGGGGGCTCCAGGGAGACCAGCAGGTGGATGGCCTTGTTCTCCCGCATCGCACCATGGCCTCCGACCGCGATGCTGTGGGAGGAACCCTTCTGCGGCCACCGGACGCGGCCGTCCTCATCCATCTGGCCAGCGCCGTAGTCCAGGGTCGCCTCATGCACCTCGGCCTCGGCGTTCTCCTCCGCCGTCTGACAGTCCGGGCACAGAAACCCGACCGCATATCCCTTGTCCAGGACGACGTTCCATCCGTCGCTGTCGTCTTGCAACACGGACCGCTTGCAGCGGTCACACACGATGTCCGCCGCTTCTGCCGCTGCTTTCGGTTCATCCCGTACTTGCGGCTCTTCCGGTTCCGGATGACGTGCGTGCCGTTTGCGCTTGATCGCATTCCACATGGTGTCCTCACCGCCTGTGGACGTAGCCCATTGCCGCTTCGGGTCGCGTGCAGCGACGTGCGACGGCGTGCCATGACGCACAACCGGTGACGTATGGGCATGCACTCCGCCGCTGCATCGCGGCCGCCGTTCGGCTTCGAGTGCCGTTCCCCCGTATACGGTCCAGGGTAATTCCGCGCCCCACTTCCCGGTGCCCGGTGCCTCCCGGTGTCCCGGTGCTTCCCGGTCATCCCGCGGTGCACGAGCTACGGCCCCGTGCGCCGCCGGGTGCCGGCGGTGCACGGGGCCGTAGCAGGTGCGGCCCGAGGTACCTCGTCACCGCATCAGCGCAGGTCAGTCCCTGCTCTTCTCCTTCTCGGCCGCCTCTGCCACCTTGAAGGCGATGCCGTCCAGGATGTCGTGCTCGCTGACGACGACCTCCGCGGCGCCCGTCCGCTCCATGATCGACAGCAGTACGAGCGCACCCGCGGCGATCACATCGACCCGGCCCGGGTGCATGACCGGGATGGCCGCGCGCTCGGCGTGGGTGGAGGACAGCAGCCGGCCGGTGACCTCGCGGACCGTCGCCAGGGAGATCCGGGAGTGGTGCAGCACCTCGGGCTCGTACCGCTCAAGGCCCTGCGCGATCGCGGAGACCGTGGTCACCGAGCCGGCCAGGCCCACCAGGGTGGCCGCCTCGCGCAGCGGAACGGTCTCCTCGGCCCGGTCCAGCGCCGCGGCGATATCGGCCTTGATGGCCTTGATCTGCCCGTCCGTGGGCGGGTCGCTGATCTGGCCGCCGTGCACCAGATGGCGCTCGGTCATCCGGACGCAGCCGACGTCGACCGAGCGGGCGGCGCGTACGGAGTCGTCGCCGAGGACGAACTCGGTGGAGCCGCCGCCGATGTCGACCACCAGGAAGGGGCGGGCCAGATCGGCGCGGCCGGTGAGCTCCTTGGTGGCGCCGTCGAAGGAGAACTCGGCCTCCTGGTCGCCGGTGATCACCTCGGGCTCCACGCCCAGGATGTCCACCACGCCGCGGACGAAGTCCTCGCGGTTCTCCGCGTCCCGGGAGGCGGAGGTCGCCACGAAGCGGAGGTGTTCGGCGCCCAGGCCCTTGATCACCGCGGCGTACTCCCGGCAGACCGCGAAGGTGCGCTCCAGCGCCTCGGGGGCCAGCCGTCCGGTGCGGTCCACGCCCTGGCCCAGCCGGACGATCTCCATCCGGCGGTCGAGGTCCTTCAGCTCGCCGGTCGCCGGGTCGCAGTCCGCGACCAGCAGCCGGATGGAGTTCGTACCGCAGTCGATGGCGGCGACCCGCTTCACGTGGCGTCTCCTTCGGGGGCGTCCTGGGCTCCGCCGGCGTCCTGGCAGGGGGTCACGCACGGGCCCTTCTTCCACCACTCCGGCAGCATCGCGAGGGCCTCGTCACCGAGCGGGTTGACGCCCGGACCGGCCGCCAGCGAGTGCCCGACGAGGACATGCAGGCACTTGACGCGGTCGGGCATACCGCCCGCGCTCGGGAAGCCCGCCAGCACCTCGATGGCGTCCCGCCGCCGGATGTAGTCCTCGTGGGCGGCCCGGTAGGCGGCGGCCAGCTCCGGGTCGGCCGCCAGCCGCTCGGTCATCTCCTTCATCACGCCATTGGCCTCCAGCGTGCCGATCGCGGAGGCCGCGCGCGGGCAGGTGAGGTAGTAGAGCGTGGGGAAGGGCGTGCCGTCCTCCAGGCGCGGCGCCGTCTCGACGACATCCGGCTGGCCGCAGGGGCAGCGGTGCGCGATGGCGCGCAGCCCGCGGGGCGGGCGGCCCAGCTGCTCCCGGAAGGCGGCGATGTCCGCGGCGGTGGGCTCGGTGGGCTCGGTCTGGGGCGGGGGCGTGTCCATGTGCGCTTTCGGTGAGGTGGGTGGTGAAGTGGCGGCGCGGCGGGCCGCCTGGTCCCGACACTACGGGCTGGCGTCCGGCGGCGGTACGGGCAGCCGGGGCGGCCCTTAGCGTTTGTCGGCCGCGTCGACCGCGTTCCACAGGTTCTCGTACCAGGGGCGCTGCGCCGCCCGCGCCCCCTTGGGCGCGGAGACGGTGCCGGAGCCGTCCGGGACGATATAGCCGGCCTCGCCCGGCATGACGTAGTGCAGATGCCGGCGGGCCTGCTGGCGTACGTACGCCGGGTCCTGCCAGCGGGCCTTCTGCTCACGCAGCCGGTCCAGGGCGGCGCCAGCGTCCTGCGCCCTGCGGCGCTGGTCGGCGATGTCCGAGCGCTGGGAGACGTACTGCCTTATGGGATACGCGAGCGCGACGACCAGGGAGCACATCACCAGGGCCAGCAGGGCGGCACGGCCGGTGAGGCGGTTGCGGCGGGGCGGGCGGGCGCGGTAGACGCGGGCGGCGGCCTGTTCGCCGAGCGCCTTGAGTCGGGTCGCGGTCGAGAACCGGTCCGCGGGCACGTCGTCTCCCCTTCACTGACGGACGCCTGACTGCTTCAAGCAGGTACGTCCCCGGCAACGGTACGGGACCGTCGCCGGGGACGTACGGGGCGCGGGGCGATTACCTCGCCCGTTCAGCCCCTGCTGCCCTGTCGGCCTGGCAGCGGGCCGCCTTCGTCAGCTGCCGTGGCGGAAGCGCGGGAAGGCGGAGCGGCCGGCGTAGACCGCGGCGTCGTCGAGGATCTCCTCGATGCGCAGCAGCTGGTTGTACTTGGCGACGCGCTCGGAGCGGGCCGGGGCGCCGGTCTTGATCTGGCCGCAGTTGGTGGCGACGGCGAGGTCGGCGATGGTGACGTCCTCGGTCTCACCGGAGCGGTGCGACATCATGCACTTGAAGCCGTTGCGCTGGGCCAGCTCGACGGCGTCCAGGGTCTCGGTCAGCGAGCCGATCTGGTTGACCTTAACCAGCAGCGCGTTGGCGGAGCCCTCCTCGATGCCGCGGGCGAGGCGCTCGGGGTTGGTGACGAACAGGTCGTCGCCGACGAGCTGGACCTTGGCGCCGAGCTTGTCGGTGATGACCTTCCAGCCGGCCCAGTCGTCCTCGAACAGCGGGTCCTCGATGGAGACCAGCGGGTAGGCCGCCACCAGCTCCTCGTAGTACTCGGTCATCTCGGCGGCCGAGCGGTCATTGCCCTCGAACTGGTACTTGCCGTCCTTGTAGAACTCGGAGGCGGCGACGTCCAGCGCGAGCGCGATGTCCTGGCCGGGGGCGTAACCGGCCTGCTTGATGGCCTCCAGGATGAGGTCGAGCGCCTCACGGTTGGAGCCCAGGTTCGGGGCGAAGCCACCCTCGTCACCGAGACCGGTGGACAGGCCGCGCTCCTTCAGGACCTTCTTGAGGGTGTGGTAGACCTCGGCGCCCCAGCGCAGCGCCTCGGAGAAGGACTCCGCGCCGATCGGGGCGATCATGAACTCCTGGATGTCCACGTTGGAGTCGGCGTGCGAGCCGCCGTTCAGGATGTTCATCATCGGGACGGGCAGCACGTGCGCGTTCGGGCCGCCGAGGTAGCGGAACAGCGGGAGGTCGCTGGCCTCGGAGGCGGCGTGCGCGACGGCGAGGGAGACGCCGAGGATGGCGTTGGCGCCGAGCGAGCCCTTGTTGTCGGTGGCGTCCAGGTCGAACATGGCCTGGTCGATCAGCCGCTGCTCGGTGGCGTCGTAGCCGACGAGCTCCGGGCCGATCTGCTCGATGACGGCCAGGACGGCCTTCTCGACGCCCTTGCCCAGGTAACGGTTGGGGTCACCGTCGCGGAGCTCGATGGCCTCGAAGGCTCCGGTGGAGGCGCCGGACGGGACGGCGGCACGGCCGGTGCTGCCGTCGTCGAGGCCGACCTCGACCTCGACCGTGGGATTACCTCGCGAGTCGAGAATTTCGCGGGCTACGACGACGTCGATCGACGGCACGTTGTCTCCTTCGTGGGTGTCTGGCGTTCTGCGCATGAGCCTAACGGCCCCGGCCGCGTCCGCCTGCCCTTGGCCCGCTCCGTGGGACGGAAGGCCGGTGAATACCTACCGAAGTCCCCGTTCACGGGACGTTTGGCACATTGCTCACCGAGCGGGGAAAGCCGCTGGACAGCGCCGGTCGGCGGACTGCCACCGGGCGGGGCTGCCCCGGGTGCGGTCCGGGACACGAGAAGCCCCGCCACGGCGCGCGGGGGGGGGGAAGGGCGCGCCGTGGCGGGGCGGTCTCACGGAGGTAGAGGGTCCGCCGCTCGGACCCGCTGGGACCCCGGTGAGTGGGTGACTCAGACGGTGAGCTGCTGGCCGGGGAAGATCAGGTTCGGGTTGCCGCCGATGACCGACTTGTTGGCCTTGTAGACGGACTTCCAGTCGGTGCCGTGAGCCTTGGCGATCTTGGCGAGGGTGTCGCCCGCCTTGACGGTGTAGTTGCCGTGACCCGTGGACTTGCGCTCGGTGGAGCGCGAGGCACGGTCCTCGGACGGGGCGGCCTTCTTGACCTCGGGCTTGGACTCCTGCTTCGGCGCGGACTCCTGCTTGGGCGCGGACTTGGTCTGCGCGGAGCCGGAGGTGTCGACGTCGGCGGCCGGGCCACCGGAGGTCAGGTTGCCCGCACCGGCGCAGCTCCAGGCACCCGGGCCCTGGATGGCGAGGAGCTTCTCGGCGGCGGCTATCTGCTGGGACTTGGTGGCCAGGTCGGCGCGCGGCGCGTACTTGGTGCCACCGGCGGCGGCCCAGCTGGAGTTGGAGAACTGCAGGCCACCGTAGTAGCCGTTACCGGTGTTGATCGACCAGTTGCCGCCGGACTCGCACTGGGCGACCTTGTCCCAGGTCGCGACGGAGGCGGCGGAGGCGGAGGTGGCACCCATCATCGGGACGGCCACGGCGGCACCGGCGACACCGGCGAGGGTGGCGACGCGGACGGCCTTGGAGGGACGACGGTGCTTGCCCTTGAAGATCAGCATGGTTCGTTCGTTTCCTCACCGACGCCTACGAGGTGAGCTGTCGGGTTCGGGCTGATGAGTCGCCCGGCCACGTGCACGGCACGCACATGGCTTCACCCCAAGCCGGTTGACCCGTTTTCACGGGCGGGGCCGGCACAAACCTTGGGTCCCCCGCTCCTGCCTTCGGCGCTTGCGCGTCAAGTGCCTTCGATCACCGGCAGGATTCGGCGTGTGATCGAGGGGCTCGCTTTGGCGAGCGATCCTGACGTTAAGCAGTAATCCCCTTGGGGTTCAAACCCCACCATCTGGACCAAGTTGACCGTTTTTGATCTCAGGTTGATCACATATCCGCAGGTGGGACCCGGTATGCCGGTGTTGAGCACACCGGACCCCACCACAGTCAACGAGACCCATGTCTCACTTTCCCAAAAGAGGGCGAAGGGTGCCGAACTACCCTGCGTTCCGCCCGAGATCGAGCCGCTGGCCGGGCTGGATCAGGTCCGCGTCGGAGCCGATGACGCCCTCGTTGCGGTCGTAGAGCGCGTGCCAGCCGCCGGACAGCCGGTGGGCCGCGGCGATGGCTGACAGGCTGTCACCCGGGCGCACGGTGTAGTCGCCGCCGGCCGCCGGGCCCGTACGGTGCGCGTCGTCGCCGCGCGAGGCGTGCCGGCCGCCGGACCGGCCGTCGCCGTCCTTACCGGCGTCCCCGTCGCCCGCCTCGCCGCGGTGCTTGCCCTTGGTGGGCACCTTGTGCGGAGTGCCGGTGCCATCCGTGCGACTGCCGCCGCCGGACGGGTCCGTGGACGGGTCCACCGAGGGGCCGTCGGTCGCGCCGTCGGACGGGTCGGCGGAGTGCGACGGGTCGCCGTCCCGGTCGCCGTCCTGGTCGCCGGGCGTCGCCGGGTCGGACGGCTCGGGGCTGGTGGACGCGTCGTCGGGCCGGCCGGGCTCGCCGGAGTCCGAGGCGTCCGGCGAGGGCGTCGCGTCGGACGGCTGCCCGCTCGGCTCGTCACTGGGGCCGTCGCTGGGGCCGTCGCCGGCCTCGTCGCCGGGCTGGTGGCTCGGCTTGTCGCTGGGGCCGTCGCTGGGCTTGTCGTGCGTCCCGGACGCGTCCGTGCCGTCGGGCCCGTCGGACGAACCAGGGGTGTCCCAGGGGTCGCGGGAGCCCGCGGAGTCCGACGGGGCGGGCGACGGGGTGCTGGTGCTGCCCGGGTCGACCTCCGGGGCCTGGCCGTCGCCGGTCAGGCCCGCGTTCACCGCGCAGCTCGGCCAGGCGTCGGGACCGCGGTCGTCGAGGATCGACTGGGCCACGGCGATCTGCTGGGAACGGCTGGCGTAGTCGGGGCGCGAGGCATAGGCCGAGCCGCCGTAGTTGTCCCACATCTCCTGGGTGAGCTGGAGCCCGCCGTAGTAGCCGTTGCCCGACGCCGCGCTCCACACCCCGCCGCTCTCACACTGGGCGACCCGGTCCCAGGTCGCGGTGTCGGCGGCGTGTGCACCGCTCGCGCCGAGCAGGGGCAGGGCGATGCCGGCGCCGGTCACCCCTGCCGTGACAAAGATGGCCGGTGCCTGACGGGGGCGACGATGTCGGCCGTTCCCGGAACGCATGCGGATGCCTTTCGCGCGGCGGTTGAGTTGTCGACGAGCTCTTCGAGCTGCTCGACGGGGCCTCCGGCCGGCCGACGCACGCGAGCGGCACCGTTACACCGGTCCCCCACATCACCGCTTCGACCGATCGAGTGAAGCCTGTCGATCGTCGGTCGAAAGGTAGCCGGGGTCTTGGGGAGTCACAAGTCGGTGTAGCACGCATCACGTAAAGGTCACGCAGTTGACTCTGCGTCACATTCGGCTTCGTCGCTGGTCAGGGCCGATCCGGAGTGAACTCCACCGGAAGTGAACGCAGTCCGCGCATGATCAGCCCGCCCCGCCAGCGCAAATCGTCCGGTTCCGCCGCAAGTCGGATGTCCGGGAGCCGGGTCAGCAGCGTCGCCAGCGCGGTCTGTCCTTCGAGGCGGGCGAGCGGCGCACCCAGGCAGTAGTGGATGCCGTGCCCGTATCCCAGATGCTGATTGTCACGCCGGGTCAGATCGAGCACATCCGGCTCGGTGAAGCGCGCCGGATCGCGGTCGGCCGCGGCCAGCACCACCAGGACCGGGTCCCCCACGGCGATCCGCTGCCCGCCGAGCGTCAGCTCCTCGGTCGCGAACCGCCAGGTAGCCAGCTCCACGGGGCCGTCGTAACGGAGCAACTCCTCGACACCGGTGGCGAGCAGCTCGGTGTCGCCCGCCTCGATCGACTTCTGCAGCAGCTCACGCTGGGCGGGATGGCGCAGCAGCGCGTAGATGCCGTTGCCTATCAGATTGACGGTGGTCTCGAAACCGGCGAAGAGCAGGATGAAGGCCATCGCGGCGGCCTCGTTCTCGGTCAGCTGCTCCCCGTGGTCGGAGGCCCTGATCAGGGCGGAGATCAGATCCTCGTCCGGCTCGGCGGTGGCGCCCAGGGACGCGCGCTTGCGGTGGATCAGCTCGGCGAGATAGCCGCGCATCTTCTTCACCGACTTGGCGACGCCGCCGCGCGGCCCGCCTCCTTGGCCCGCCTTGGTGTGGCGCAGCATCATGCCCGCCCAGTCGCGGAAGTCGTCCTGGTCCTCCCGCGGCACCCCCAGCAGATCGCAGATGGCGTAGATGGGCAGCGGGAACGCGAACTCATGGATCAGATCGGCCTCCCCGCGCTCCGCGAAGCCGTCGATCAGCCGGTCGGTCAGCTCCTGGACCCGCGGGGCGAAGGCGGCGACCCGGCGCGGGGTGAACGCCTTCGAGACCAGCCGGCGCAGCCGGGTGTGGTCCGGCGGGTCGATATTGAGCAGATGCGTCATCAGGTTGGCGCTGCGCTCCCCCGGGATGCCGACCTTGCCCTTGCCGTGCGCGGCCTCGCTGTGGTGGACCGGGTTCTTGGACAGCCGGCCGTCGGCGAGCGCCTGCCGCGCCTCGGTGTACCGCGTCACCAGCCATGCCTCGACGCCGCTGGGCAGCTCGGTCCGGTGCACCGGCGCATGCTCGCGCAGCCAGGCGTACGCGGGGTACGGGTCGGAGGCGAACTCCCAGGTGAACAGGGCGGGGGCGGGCCCGGCGGCGGGGCAGCCCGCGGGGGCGTCGGCGGCGGTGATATCGGGCTTGTCGTGCACCTTCCGACCGTAACCGCTGGGCGCACAACGGCGCGCCCGGCCACCGGCCGGGGGCCTCCGCTCACTCCACGCCCACCCACCGGCGGGGGTCTCCGCTACGTCACGTCCACCCACCGGCGGCCGGGCCTCCGCTACGTCACGTCCACCCACCGGCGGGGCGCCTCCGCTCACTCCACGTCCACCCCCAGGCCGCTCAGAAAGGCCACCGCCGCCGGGGACGGGCCCAGCCCGCTCCACACCACCCGCTCGGTCCGCTCGGGCGCCGGCCGCACCCGCACGATGTGCAGCCCGGCCAGCTCTGCGGCGATGGCCTCCGGCACCATGCCGACGCCCAGGCCCGCCCGCACCAGCTTCGCCAGGAACTCCACCGTGGTCACCTCGAACGCCACCTCCGAGGTCAGCCCCGCCGCCCGGAACGCGTCATCGCGCTGCCGCCGCGCCGCCGACCCCGCCGTGAAGTCGACAAAGGTCTCCCGCGCCATCCGCGCCAGCGTGGTCCACTCCCGCCCCGCCAGCGGATGCCCCGGCGGCACGACGGCGACCAGCTCACCGCGCGCCAGCTCCCGCTCCCGTACGCCGACGGTGCGGGCACCGGGCACCAGCCCGACGAACGCGACATCCAGCACCCCTTGCCGCACCTGCTCCAGGAGCCGGTCACTCATCTCGGTCTGCAAGCTGATCCGCACCTGCGGGCACCGCTGACGGAACGCCCCCAGCTCACGGGCGAGATCCACGGCCGCGACGGTGGTGATCGCGCCGACCGCCAGCCGACCGCGCACCTCCCCCGTCGCGGCCGCCACCTCGGCGCGGGCCCGTTCGGCCGCCTCCAGCGCCTGCCGGGCAACCGGGACGAACGCCTCCCCGGCGGCGGTCAGCCGGACACTCCGGCTGGTCCGGTCGAAGAGCCGGGCGCCCAGCTCCTTCTCCAGCCGGGCGATCTGATGGCTGAGCGCGGACTGCACCACATGACAGCGCTCCGCGGCCCGGGTGAACCCCCCGGTCTCGGCCACCGCGACCACGTACCGCATCTGCTGAAGCTCCATGCACCCTGAGCCTAGCTGCCATCCATCTCTCTCCACGATCGATGCGATGAGAACAATGTGTTGGACTCATCGATTGACGGAGCCCAGGCTGGGGTGTGCCCGCCGCCGCGGTGGCGGTGGGCGTATCGGGGAGGTCAGCCGATGGAGACCGAGCGCGTGGAAAACGAACTCATACCGGAGCCGGAGCCGGGGCCGGGGCCGGGGGCGGAGCCGACCGCCGGGGACGCACTGGCGGCGAGGCCGGCGGCGAGACCGGGATCGGCCCTCGGCCGCGGCACCCTCCTGCTGATGTCGGTCGCCGCCGGACTCTCCGTCGCCGGCAACTACTTCGCCCAGCCGCTGCTGGACGTCATCGGCCGCGATCTGCACCTCTCCGCGTCCACCGCCGCCCTGGTCGTGACCGTCGCCCAGGTCGGCTACGGACTCGGCCTGCTGCTGCTCGTCCCGCTCGGCGATCTGCTGGAGCGGCGCCGGCTGGCCGTCACCCTGACCGCGGCGACCGCGCTCTTCCTCACCATTACGGCGAGCGCGCCCAACGCCGCCCTCCTGCTCACCGGCACCGCCCTCACCGGTCTCGCCTCGGTCGCCGCCCAGGTCGTCGTGCCGTACGCGGCGACCCTCGCGGCGCCCGCCGAACGCGGCCGGACCGTGGGCACCGTCATGACCGGGCTGCTGCTCGGCATCCTGCTGGCCCGTACGGCCGCCGGGCTGCTCGCCGAGCTGGGCGGCTGGCGCACCGTGTACTGGGTCAACGCGGCGCTGATGCTGCTGATGGCGCTGCTGCTGCGGCTCCGGCTGCCGGCCCTGCGCACCACCGCCGGACTGCGCTATCCGGCACTGCTGCGCTCCACACTGGCGCTGTTCGCCCAGGAGCCGGTACTGCGATGGCGGGGCGCGCTGGGCGCCCTGACCTTCGCGGGCTTCAGCGTGCTGTGGACGGCGCTGGCATTCCTGCTGTCCGGCCCGTCCTACGGCTGGCAGGAGTCGGCCATCGGACTGCTCGGGCTGGTCGGCGCGGCCGGATCACTGTCCGCCTCGCTGGGCGGGCGACTGGCGGACCGCGGCCTGGCGCACCAGGTCACCGGTGCGGCGGCGTTCCTGCTGCTGGGCTCATGGGGCCTGCTGGCCCTCGGCGGAGCGGGCGGCGCCTGGTCCCTGACCGCGCTGCTCGCCGGGGTGATCACCCTGGACCTGGCCGCCCAGGCGGTCCACATCAGCAACCAGAACCTCGTCTACGCAGTCCGCCCCGAGGCCCGCAACCGCCTCAACTCCGCCTACATGACCAGCTATTTCGTCGGCGGCGCGGTCGGCTCGGCACTGACCTCGGCAGTCTGGGGCGCAGCAGGCTGGGCCGGCGTGTGCGCGCTGGGGGCGGGGCTGGCGGTCGTGACGGTGGCGCTCTGGCTGGCGGAACGGGCGCGGCGGGGTGGCTCCGGCGGGGGCCGGAAGCGGTGAGTTCTTGAGCGGCTGCGGCAGCGGCGGCGGCTGCCGCTTTACGGCGGCGGGGGCGCCGGGCGGCGCCGTACTAACGGGCGGAGCCCTCCACCGCCACCACCGCGTCCCGGTACGCCCGCGCCGCCGCGCGCAGGGCGGCCTCCGGGTCGACGCCGTCCGCCTCCGCCCGTACGGCCATCGCCAGCAACTCGTAGCCGACCCCGTCGCCCGTGGGCGGGGCCACCTCCAGGCCCGCCGTCCGCACCCGCGACGCCAGCTTCGCCGCCAGCGCCAGCCCCGGCTGCGCGAGCGGAATGCCCTCGGTCACCGACTCCCGCTGCTTCTCCTCGGCCTTCGTCCGCAGCCAGTGCGCCTTCACGTCCTCCGGGGTGGCCGCGTCCTCCTCCCCGAACACATGAGGATGGCGGTGCAGCAGCTTCTCCACGAGGGTGCCCGCCACATCGTCGATGGAGAACGGCTCGTCCGGATCGTCCTGCGCGATCCGGGCATGGAAGACCACCTGGAGGAGCACATCCCCGAGCTCCTCCCGCAGCTCCCCGCGGTCCCCCTCCTCAATGGCCTCGACCAGCTCATACGCCTCCTCGATGCCGTACTTGGCGAGGTCGCGGTGCGTACGGACGCTGCTCCAGGGGCACTCGGCGCGGATCTGGTCCATGACCTGGACGAGGTCGAGCAGCCGGGCGCCGGGCAGGTCGTAGGAGCCGGGCAGCAGCTCCAGGTCCGGCATGGTCTCGCGGCCGGAGCCGGCCAGCCGTGCCAGGCCGTCGGTCAGCGTGCTCTCGCCGTCCGCCGAGGTCAGCACGACGACCGTACGGGCCCCGGGCACGCAGTAGTCGACCAGTTCGCGGGCGGTGGGGGCGGCGGTCTCCACCGCGATACCGGCCTCCCGCAGATAAGGCAGCTGCGGATGCTCCGGATCGGCGCTCAGCACGCGGTCGGCCGCGCGCAATATCTGCCATGCGGGCCAGGACAGGAGTCCGGGGGCGACCCGGTGGCTGGTGGTCAGCAGGACCAGGCGTCCGGTGCCGGGGCCCTCGGGGCGGGCTTCGGCGCCGGTGTCAGCGGCGGAGGCAGCGGCGTCAGAGGCGGAGGCGTCAGCGTTCACGCCTCGAACGTAACGCACCGCACTGACATCGCCCGGCGCCGGTCGGCGGACGGGATCCGGCCCCGGCCGCCGACCGCGCGGCCTCCGGTCAGACCTGCTGCTTCGCGGGCTCCGAGGTGATCCACGGGTCCTTGGTCTCGCCCAGGATGACCTGCTGGTCGTCCCACTTGCCGAACCGCGGATTGACGTCGATCCCCATGGACCGGGAGGTCGTGGCCAGCGCGCGGGCGAGCTTCTGCTGGCCCTGCGGCGCACGGCGGTCCGCGTGCAGATGCTGGGCGACGCCGTCGAGCAGCAGCTGATTGCGGACCATGGCGTCGATCTCGTCGGGGGCGACGCCCTGCTGGAGCCACATCGCCTTCAGCCGCTCGGCACCGCCGGACTGCTGCTCGGCCTTGGCCCGCCACTTCTGGATGTCGCCGCGGCTGACCGTCACCCCGGCGTCCTTGGCACCGCGCGCCAGCACCTCGTCGAAGATCATGCCGTTGAGGGTGGCCAGGCTCAGCCGCCCGGTGTTCATAATCATCTGGCCGCCCTGCGGGGACTTGGCCTGGGCGGCCCGTACGTCCTTCACCTTCGCCTGCAACTGCGAGACGGTGATCCGCTTCCCGTCCACAATGGCCGCGGCACCGGGATGGGCATCACTGCCACACGCGGCGAGCAACGGGGTCGCTGCCAGCAGGGCGGCGGTGGCAGATACGGAGAGCGCTGTCCTACGGCGGAACACATGGCCTCCCGGCAGATCGTGCGACGGAGTCTCGACCTTGATTGATCGATGCTAAGGAGTCGGCGTGGCCTGGGCCACTGCTTCGGCCAACGATCTGTGACGGGGGTGGTTTCTGCTTCGGTGTCCCTTCTCGTCGCCGCACCCGTCCCGGGCCCCGGACCGGCCCCGTGCCCCCGCGGCGCCCAGCCAGGCGATCGCCCCGGCCCGGGAACGCGCCGCCCCGCGCCCCCGTCTGAACCACTGGCGGGCCGGGCGTCGCAGCGCAGTGGGCAGCGGAGGGGCCGGTCAGTAGTTCGAGTATCTTCTCGGGCAGGGGAGAGTGAGGTTCCGCATGGACACGGCCGCAGCAACGGCTGGGGGCACGCCCGGGAGGATTTCGGGAGAGGGCAGCGCGACCGTGCCGCCGCCCCGGACCGCCGGGCCGACTGCCCCCGCGACCGCGACCACTGACGCGCCACCGGCATGGGCCGGTCGGCTGCGGCACGGCTCCGACCGGCTGCGGACCCGGACCGCGCCCCTGCGCGCCGCGCGCCTCGACCCCTACTGGGCCGCCGCGTTCTTCTTCGTCGCGTTCACGCTGCTGTCCCTCTGCCGGTTCCGCACCATGTCCTTCTCCTCCTGGGACCTGGGCATCTTCGAACAGGCCGTACGGGGCTACGCCCACTTCCAGGCCCCGATAGTCGACCTCAAGGGCCCCGGCACGAACATCCTCGGCGACCACTTCAGCCCCGTGCTGATCGTGCTCGCCCCCTTCTACCGGGTGTTCCCCTCGCCCATGACCCTGCTGACGGCGCAGGCCGCGCTGTTCGCGCTGTCCGTGCTGCCGGTCACCCGCGCCGCCGCCCGCCACCTGGGCCGCCTCCCGGGCCTGGCCATCGGCATCGCCTACGGCATGTCCTGGGGCGTACAGAAGGCCGTCGACTTCGACTTCCACGAGATCGCCTTCGCGATGCCGCTGATCGCCTTCGCGCTGGAAGCGGTGCTGCGCGGGCGCTGGACCGCGGTGGTGTGCTGGGCCGCGCCCCTGGTGCTGGTCAAGGAGGACCTCGGGGTGACCGCGGCCACCATCGGCGCGCTCGCCCTGATACGCACCCGGCGGGCCAGCCCCCTCGCCATCGGCCTGGTCGCCTTCGGCATCACCGCCACCGCCGTCACCCTCGGCCTGCTGATACCCGGCTTCAACGGCTCCGGCTCGTACGACTACTGGAGCAAGCTCGGCACCGACGGCGGCGGCGCCACCATCCCCCTCGACACCGCCCTCCGCACCACCCTGTGGGTCCTGCTGCCCACCACCGGACTCCTCGCCCTGCGCTCCCCCCTCCTCCTGGTCGCGCTGCCCACCCTCGGCTGGCGTTTCCTCTCCCACGAGCCGCACTACTGGGGCACCGACTGGCACTACAACGCCGTGCTGATGCCGGTCGTCTTCCTCGCACTGATCGACGCCCTGCCCCGCATACGGGTATCGGCCCGCCCCTGGCTGCGCTCGTACGCCCGCCATCTGCCGGCCGCCGCCCTGGCCGCGGCCCTCGCCCTGACCACCACCCTCCCGCTGTCCGGCCTCACCGAGGCCGCCGCCTACCGCACCCCGCCGAACGTCACCGCCGACGAGAAGCTGCTGGACCGGATACCGGATGGTGCCACCGTGGAGTCCGACATCCGGCCGCTGAGCCGGCTCACGCACCGGACCCGGGTCTTCTGGATCGGCGATACGGGTGGGCTGGCGCCCGATTTCGTCGCCGTCCAGCTACGTGATGACCGCACGCCGCGGCAGGTGCTGGCCGAGACGGCCGCCCGTCATCCCCGCTCTACGTATGTGGTGCTGGGCGATACGGCCGACCTCCTGGTCTTCCGCCGAACGTCTTCGCGGTAATTCCCACGTTGTCGGCTGACCCGCCGTACCTCTTCTGTTTTTCGCCTGTCGGCGGGGTGGGGTGTTGGGGTGGGGCCCCGGTAGGTGGTGGGTGCCGGTGGCGGGACCTCCGGGGTGGGTGTTCGGACTGCTTCGCTTTACGTCCGAACACCCACCCCTCCGGCCCCGCCCCCTCCCGTCGTTGAGGGACCCCACCCCGGTGGGGGTGATGGAAAGAAAGACCATGAGGTGGGGCCGCGTCGTGGTGCGGCCCCACCTCCCGGTCTTTAAAAACCCTCACCCCCACCGGACGGAGGCCGCCACCCGGACGGGAGGGGGTGGGCCGGAGGGGCCTGTGTTGTGGACGTAAAGCGCAGCAGTCCACAACACAGGCCCCGGAGGACCACCACCGGCACCCACCACCCACAAACCGCGGCCCCCGCCCAAACACCCCACCCCGCCGACAGGCGAAAACAGAAGAGGCACGGCGGGCCACCCGACAACGTGGGAAGCGGGCCTACGAGCCCAAAACGCTCGTGAGGAACTCACCTGTCCACGCGAGCAGCTCGCGACCGACCACCGGCTTGCCGCCGACCCGCGCGGTGGTCGGCCTCGGCACCAGCACCTGCTGCGCCGCGGGCTTGAGCACCGTACGGGGATACAGCCGCTTCAGCCGCAGCTCCTGGGACTCGCGCAACTCCACGGGGCCGAAACGGACGTTGGCGCCCTGGAGGGTGATGTCGGAGACCCCGCACGCGCGGGCAAGCATCCGCAGGCCCGCGACCAGCAGGAGGTTCTCCACGGGCTCGGGCAGCTTGCCGTAGCGGTCGGTGAGTTCCTCGCGGACGGCGGCGATGTCGTCCTCCGAGGAGGCGGAGGCGATGGCGCGGTACGCCTGGAGGCGCAGCCGCTCGCCGGGGGCGTAGTCGTGGGGGACATGCGCGTCCACCGGGAGTTCGATCTTGACTTCGAGCGGGGGCTCCTCCTCCACGCCGCCTTCGAGGGAGGCGCGGTAGTCGGCGACCGCCTCGCCCACCATCCGGACGTAGAGGTCGAAGCCGACGCCGGCGATATGGCCGGACTGTTCGCCGCCGAGGAGGTTGCCCGCGCCGCGGATCTCCAGGTCCTTCATGGCGACGTACATGCCGGCGCCCATCTCGGTGTGCTGGGCGATGGTCGCCAGCCGCTCGTGGGCGGTCTCGGTGAGCGGCTTCTCCGGCGGGTAGAGGAAGTAGGCGTAACCGCGTTCGCGGCCGCGGCCCACCCGGCCGCGCAGCTGGTGGAGTTGGGAGAGGCCGAAGTTGTCGCCGCGTTCGACGATCAGGGTGTTGGCGTTGGAGATGTCGATGCCCGATTCGACGATCGTCGTGGAGACCAGGACGTCGAACTTCTTCTCCCAGAAGTCGACGACGACCTGCTCCAGTTGGGACTCGCCCATCTGGCCGTGGGCGGTCTGGATGCGGGCCTCGGGGACGATCTCGCGGAGCCGGGCGGCGGCGCGGTCGATCGACTCGACGCGGTTGTGGATGTAGAAGACCTGGCCCTCGCGCAGGAGTTCACGGCGGATGGCGGCGCCGATCTGCTTCTGCTCGTAGGGGCCGACGAAGGTGAGGACCGGGTGGCGCTCCTCGGGCGGGGTGGTGATCGTCGACATCTCGCGGATGCCCGTCACCGCCATCTCCAGGGTGCGGGGAATGGGGGTGGCGGACATGGTGAGGACGTCGACGTTGGCGCGGAGCTTCTTCAGCTGTTCCTTGTGCTCGACGCCGAACCGCTGCTCCTCATCGACGATGACCAGGCCCAGGTCCTTGAACTTGGTCTCGGAGGAGAACAGGCGGTGGGTGCCGATGACGAGGTCGACGGAGCCGTCCCGCAGCCCTTCGAGGACCGCTTTGGCCTCGGTGTCGGTCTGGAAGCGGGACAGCGCCCGGACGTTGACCGGGAACTGGCCGTAGCGCTCGGTGAAGGTGCCGAAGTGCTGCTGGACGAGGAGGGTCGTCGGGACGAGGACGGCGACCTGCTTGCCGTCCTGGACGGCCTTGAAGGCGGCGCGGACCGCGATCTCGGTCTTGCCGTAGCCGACATCGCCGCAGATCAGCCGGTCCATCGGGACCGACTTCTGCATGTCCTCCTTGACCTCGGCGATGGTGGTGAGCTGGTCGGGCGTCTCCGCGTACGGGAAGGCGTCCTCCAGTTCGCGCTGCCAGGGGGTGTCCGCGCCGAAGGTGTGGCCGGGGGCCGCCATCCGCGCCGAGTAGAGCTTGATGAGGTCGGCGGCGATCTCCTTGACGGCCTTCTTGGCGCGCGCCTTGGTCTTGGTCCAGTCGGCGCCGCCCAGGCGGTGCAGGGTGGGGGCCTCCCCGCCGACGTACTTGGTGACCTGTTCCAGCTGGTCGGTGGGGATGTAGAGGCGGTCGCCGGGCTGGCCGCGCTTGGCGGGGGCGTACTCGACGAGGAGGTATTCGCGGGTGGCGCCCTGGACCGTGCGCTGCACCATCTCGATGTAGCGGCCCACTCCGTGCTGCTCGTGGACGATGAAGTCGCCGGCTTCGAGGGTGAGCGGGTCGATGGTCTTGCGGCGGCGGGCCGGCATCCGGGCCCCGTCCTTGCCGGCCGCCTTCTGGCCGGAGAGGTCGGTTTCGGTGAGGACGGCGAGCCGGAGCGCCGGGTCGAGGAAGCCGTTGTCGAGGGAGCCGCAGGAGACATGGACGAGGGACGGGGAGATCTCGGCGAGATCGGCGTCCAGGCGGGCGGCGATGCCCTCGCCGCTGAGGACCTCGACGGTGCGGGCCGCGGGGCCGTGCGCCTCGGTGAGGAACACCGTGCGCCAGCCGTCCGCGAGCCACTGCTTGGTGTCGGCCAGCGCCCGCTGGGTGTCACCGCGGTAGGTGTCGGGGGCGTGCATCCCCAGCTTGAGGGTGTCGCCGTCGTTGTCCAGGTCCTCGTCGGCCGCGAACGGGCTGACCGACCACCACATCATCCCCAGCTCGCGCGCCCGGTCCCGGACGTCGGCGATGCCCCACAGGGAGGCCGCGCCCACATCGATCGGGGCCACGCCGTCCGCCGCCCGCCCGTCGGACATCGCGGCGGCCGCCCAGGACGCCTGGAGGAACTCCTGGCTCGTCGCCACCAGGTCGGCGGCCCGGGTCCGTACCCGCTCCGGGTCGCACACCACGGCCATGGAGCCCTTCGGCAGCACGTCCAGCAGCAGCTCCATGTCGTCCACCAGGACCGGAGCCAGTGACTCCATGCCCTCGACGGCGATCCCCTCGGCGATCTTGCCGAGGAGTTCGCCCAGTTCGGGATGGTGCTCGGCGAGCACCGCGGCCCGCTGCCGCACCTGGTCGGTCAGCAGCAGCTCGCGGCACGGCGGCGCCCACAGCCCGTGCTCGGCGACCTCCAGGGACCGCTGGTCGGCGACCTTGAAGTAGCGGATCTCCTCGACGTCGTCGCCCCAGAACTCGACCCGGAGCGGGTGCTCCTCGGTCGGCGGGAAGACGTCCAGGATGCCGCCGCGGACCGCGAACTCGCCGCGCTTCTCGACCAGCTCGACGCGGGAGTAGGCGGCCGCCGCCAGCCCGTCGACGATCTCTTCGAGGTCGGCGGTCTCCCCCGTGCGCAGACTGACAGGTTCCAGGTCGCCCAGGCCCTTGACCTGCGGCTGGAGCACCGAGCGGATCGGGGCGACGACGACCGAGACCGGGCCGGCGGTGGGGTCGTCCTGGCGCGGGTGGGCGAGCCGGCGCAGCACCGCGAGGCGGCGGCCGACGGTGTCCGAGCGCGGGGAGAGCCGCTCGTGCGGCAGCGTCTCCCAGGACGGGAACTCCACGACGGAGTTGTCCTCGCCGGCCGGCATCAGGCTGCGCAGCGCGGCGGCGAGGTCCTCGGCCTCCCGGCCGGTGGCGGTCACCGCGAGCACCGGGCGGCCGGCCTGCCGGGCCAGCGCGGCGATCGCGAAGGGGCGGGCGGCCGGCGGCCCCACCAGATCCACCTGGGGGCGGTGCCCGTCGGTCGCGGCCTGCACCGCTTCGGCGAGCGCCGGGTCCCGTACGACGGCGTCGAGCAGACCAGTCAGGCTCATGAGAAGGTTCCGTCCCAGCGAGGCGAACAACGCAGCAGCCCGACACGTCTCACGGGCCGGGTTTGCCAAGCGTACGCCCGCCCGCTGACAGGCCGGGCCGGAAGCCGGGGACGGAGCCCGCCCGCCCCCGTGACCACGACGTCCCGTTTCCACGGCCCCCGCCCCCGTGGAAGGGTGCACCGTACAAGAACTCAGGAGGGGGAACGCCGTGAGCGGAAGCGCGGGACGTACCGGTGACATAGGCACGATGCGGACCGCGGGGACGCCACCCGCGGGCCCGCCACCCCGTCCCGTCATCGCCGCCCTGATGCTCGGGATGGCACTGGCCGCGCTCGACTCGACGATCCTCGCCACCGCCGTCCCGCAGATCGTCGGCGACCTCGGCGGCTTCGCGGTCTTCTCCTGGCTGTTCTCCGGCTATCTGCTGGCCGTCACCGTGACCCTGCCGGTCTACGGCAAGCTCTCCGACACCTTCGGCCGCAAGCCCGTCCTGATGACCGGCATCGCGCTCTTCCTCGCCGGCTCACTGGCCTGCGCCGGCGCCTGGGACATGGGCTCACTGATCGCCTTCCGGGTGGTGCAGGGCCTGGGCGGCGGCGCCCTCCAGGGCACCATCCAGACCATCGCCGCCGACCTCTACCCGATGAAGGAACGCCCCAAGATCCAGGCCAGGATCTCCACCGTCTGGGCCACCTCGGCGGTCGCCGGGCCCGCACTGGGCGGGCTGCTCGCCACCTACGCCGACTGGCGGTGGATCTTCCTGGTCAATGTGCCGGTGGGCGGGGTCGCCCTCTGGCTGATCGGGCGGCACTTCACCGAGCCGCAGCGGGACCGTACGGGGCCCGCGGCCCGCCCCCGGGTGGACTGGCCCGGCGCGCTGGCGATCTTCGCCACCGGCGGGCTGCTGCTGACCGCCCTGGTCCAGGGCGGGGTGGCCTGGTCCTGGCTCTCCGCCCCGTCCCTGCTGCTGTTCGCCGGCAGCGCGGGCTGCGCGGCGCTCACCGTCCTCATCGAACGGCGGGCCGCGGAGCCGATCATTCCGGGCTGGGTCTGGCGCCGCCGCACCATCTCCGCCGTCAACCTCGCGCTGGGCGCCCTGGGCCTGCTGATGGTCGCCCCGACGGTGTTCCTGCCCACCTACGCGCAGTCGGTGCTGGGGCTGAGTCCGACCGCCGCCGGGTTCGTGCTGTCCGTGATGACCCTGAGCTGGCCGGTCTCGGCCGCCCTCAGCAGCCATGTCTACAACCGGGTCGGCATCCGGACCTGCGCGATGCTCGGCATGGGCGCGGCCTGCCTGGTACTGCTCTCCTTCCTCCTGCTGCCCTACCCCGGCGCGGCCTGGCAGCCCGCCCTGCTCATGCTGGCGCTCGGCGCGGCCCTCGGCCTCGCCCAGCTCCCGCTGATCATCGGCGTCCAGTCGTCCGTCGGCTACCAGGAGCGCGGCACCGCCACCGCCTCCATACTCTTCTGCCGCCAGGTCGGCCAGTGCCTCGGTGCCGCGCTCTTCGGTGCCCTCGCCAACGCCACCCTCAACGACCGCCTCGCGCACGCCCCTTCGGGCATCCGCCCCGGCCTGCCCGGCGACCTCGACGCGGTCTCGCGCGCACTGGAACACCCCGGCGACCTCACCGCGCAGGCCACCGACTACCTCCGCCGCGCCGTCGACACCACGGTCGACCACGTCTACCTGGGCGCCGCCGCGGCCGCCGGACTCGCGCTGCTCGCCCTGCTGTGGGCACCGCGGCGCTTCCCGGTACACACGGAGGCCGACGGCACGGGAACGGGCACCGGCACCGGCACCGGCACCGGCGAGAGCGGGCCGCGCGGGACCTGAGCGGAGCCCGTCGGCGGCCGTACGGTCAGCCCTTCGCGCCGCCGCCGCCCGCGCGCGGCAGCTGCGTCTCCAGGGTGTCTTCCGCGTCGGGACCGGCGGCGTCCGGGGCGGCGGCGTCCGGGGCGGCGGCTTCCCGTCCGCCGCCCCGCGTCTTCGCCGCGTCGTCCTCGTCCGGTACCGGCGCCTTCCCGGTGAGCGCGGCCAGGCTGTTGCGTACATGGGTCATATGGGTGCGGACCTCTTCGCGTTCCGTCTCGTGCTCCCGCAGGATCCGCGCCGTGACGCGCTCGATGCGCTCCACCTCGGTCCGCGCCTGGGCCAGCAGACCGGCGCCGCGGTCCTCGGCGTCCTCCTGGCGGTGCCGGGCGGCCTCCTCGGCCTCCGCGTACAGCCGCTCGCCCTCGGCGCGGGCCGCCTTGGCGCGGGCGTCCAGCTCCGCGACGAGCCGGTCCGTCTCCGCCTCCCGCTCCACGATCTCCCGCCCGGCCGCGTCCCACTCCTCGGTCTGCCGCTTCTCCTGGTCCTGGAGCAGCTGCGCGGTCCGCCGCCGCACCTCCGCCAGCTCCCCGGCGGCCTCCTCCCGCAGCTTCCCGGCCTCCTCGGCCGCGACGGTCACCAGCTCCGCGGCCTCCCCGCGCGCCGCCTCCGCCGTGCGCCGGGCCCGCGTCTCCGCCTCACCGCGCCGCGCGCAGGACTCCTGGTCGGCCGCCTCCCGGACCTCGTCCGCATACCCCGCGGCCGCGTCCCGGATCTGCTCGTCCTCCTGCTGCGCCTCGGCCCGCAGCCGCGCCGCCTCGGACTCCGCGGTGGTCAGGATCAGCCGGGCCTCGCTGCCGAGCGACTCATACGTCTGCGGCGGCAACTGCGCCACATGCGCCTGGAGTTCCGCGAGTTCGGCCGACATCTCGTTGGACAGGACCGTGAGCCGCGCGGCGCGTTCCCAGCACGAGTCACGGTCGACCGAGAGTCCCTCGACGCGGCGGTCCACATCCTCCGGCCGGTAGCCCCGCCCTCGTACGGTCTCGAACCCGTGAGGCGAAACCGATGCACTCATCCCTCAAGCCCCTCTCCGCCGCGCGAGGCCGCCGTGCGACCCGCGGCCTTCCGGCCATTTCGCATGGTTGTGCGCGGCACTTGTGCAGTTACGCGCACTTCCTCTGGGATCGGTGCGACATCGCACCCTCGCGACACTTCACCCCATCCACCCCACCAGGATGCGTCATTTGGTGCCAGAAGTCGGAATCCGGTCATCGTGGCGCAGCGCCTCGAACAGCTCCCGCGCCCCGTTCTCCTTCCACTGCAACACCGACCCGACACCACTGACCATCACTCCGGGCCGGTTCACCGGAACCGTCGTCGCGGTACCGCCGCCCCCGGCGATCTGCTTCATCGACCAGCCCATATCCAGCAGCCGCGCCATATCCGCGCCGTCGTCCACCACCAGCGCCGCCAGCGAGGTGTCCAGCACCCGCCGCAGCCGGTCCGGGTCGAGCAGCACCGACGGGGCGGCCATCTCGTCCGCCACCGCGCCCAGCAACTGCCGCTGCCGCTTCACCCGTCCGAGGTCACCGTCCGGGTCCGTGTACCGGGCCCGGACGAACGCCAGCGCCTCGGCCCCGTTCATCCGCTGACAGCCCGCCGGGAAGTCCGCGCCCGACTTCTCGTCCTTCAACGGGGCGTCCAGACACAGCCGCACCCCGTCCAGTGCATCCACGACCTGAACGAACCCCAGGAAGTTCACCTCGGCGTAGCGGTCGATCCGCAGCCCGGTCGCCTGCTCCACCGTTCGGGTGAGCAGCTTCGGACCGCCGTCCGCATACGCCTCGTTGATCTTCCGGCTGCCATGGCCCGGTATCGGGACGTAGCTGTCGCGCGGCAGGCTGACCAGCGTCGGGCCGTGCTCACCGGAGTGCAGCACCATGATCGTGTCGGTGTTCTGCACCTGGTTGTTGCCGACGTGCAGCTCCGCGCGCTGCTGCGGGGTCAGCGCGGTACGGCTGTCCGTGCCGACCAGCAGCCAGTTCGTGCCCTTGCCCGCGGGCGGCCGCCCGGCGTAGCCACCCAGCGCGTCCACGTGCTGGAGCTGCCGCCCCGCCGAGACGTACAGCCAGGCCCCGCCCGCGACCACCAGGGCGACCAGCACCAGCAGCGTCACCAGGGTCCAGGTGAGCCACGCCCAGCGGCGCCGGCGCCGCCCCGTACGGCGCGGCGGCCCGCCCGTCCGCTTACGGTGCCACCACCGCGGGCGCCCTGCCCGGTACAGCGTCGTCGACGACGTCTGCGACAACGGGGGTATCGGGGGTATCGGACGGCCCATATACGCATGGTCGGGGCGCCCGGCCCATCCCGCAGGTCGAGCGCCCTGGACCGGGGCGGCGGCAGGGCCTGCCGCCGGGGCGGGGCGGGGCCGGGGCGGGCTGGGCTTGGCGGGGCTGGGGCGGCCCCTACAGCAGCCCGTCCCACATCTGTTCGAGCAGCACCGACCACCAGGTCTCCGGCGAGCCCAGCGCGGGCGCGTCCAGCGCGACCAGCTGCGCCTGGAAGTCGACGGTCCAGCGGCCCGCCTGCTCCGGCGTCAGCCCGTACCGCAGCCGCCACATCCGCCCCAGCATCGCCAGACAGCGCACGAACTCCGGCAGCCCCGAGTTCACGAACTGCGGCGTCGCCGACTGGCCGCCGGGACCGGCCTCCAGCGGCACCGCCACGATGTGCGCGGTCCCGTACTGCACACACAGCTGACGGCCGAAGTCATTGCCCATCACCAGATACGAACCGGCATCCGCGGCCGGCTGCACCCCCCGCTCCACCGCCAGCTCCGCCAGCGTCGGCACCGGACGCTGCGGCTGCGCCTGCGCCCAGAAGAACGGCCCGAAATCGACCGGCAGCCCGGCCCACACCAGCATCTGCGCCACCACATCGGGCACCCCCTGCCGGGAGACCGCCCGCTGGTCGAAACGGAACAGCGCCTGCGGGCCGAACGACTGCTCCAGCTCCTGCCCGATCACCTGCGGAGGCACCGGCGGCACCGGCTGCACCTGCGACGGATGGGGCAACGGCACCCGCACCGGCGCCGGCCGCGCCGGACCGTCCGCGACCTGGTGCAACTCGCCCTGATGCTCGACGAGATGCCGTACGCCCTGCTGGCGCGAGACATGGTCCCTGCCGTACGCGGCGGTGTGGCTGATCCGCACCTGCGGCCAGGCGTCCCGGATCATCCGGGCGCAGTAGCCGCCCGGCAGATCACAGCACTCCAGCTCGGTGTGCAGCTCCAGCACCTGCTGCGGGGGGATGTTCATCCCGCGCAGCTCATGCAGCAGCTGCCACTCCGGATGCGGCGTACCGGGCGCGGAACGGCGCACGATCTTCTGCTCGGAACCGTCCGGCGCGCGGTAGCTCAGCACCGCCATGTAGCCCGGACCGACGGTCGGCTGGCCGCCGGGCGACTGGGGGTAGCCGTACGCGCCGGAGCCCTGGGGGGCCGGGGTACCAGGGACCGGGGCACCGGGGACCGGCGCAGCGGGTGGTCCCTGCTGGGGGCCCGGTGGGGGTGTGGGGCCGGGTGACGGTGGCATACCGGGAGTCCCCGGGCCGCCCGCAGCGCCCGCACCACCGGCGGCGCCGGACAGCGCCGCGCCGTCGGCGAGCATCGTGGCGGCGGCATGCACCCCGCCGCCACCGGGACCGCCCGCGGCGGGCGGGCCGGGAGGGGCAGGCGGCGGGGGCGGGCCGCCCTGGCCGCCGGAGTTCCGGCCGTCCGCGGGCACCCCGGGCTTACCGGGCGGGCCGGGCGGGCCGGGAGGCTTGGGCACGCCCGGCACACCGGGCGGCGCGGGCGGCGGCGGCACCCCGGGGCCACCGGCGGCACCGCCGTGGGGGGCCTGGAGGGACGCACCGTCGGCGAGCATCGTCGCGGCGGCATGGACCCCGCCGGACCCGGGGCCACCGGTCGCGGGGGAACCCGCACCGCCGGAACCGGAATCGTGACCGCCGGCCGCAGGGGAACCGGAACCGCCGGCCCCGGCAGCACCGGCCCCATCGGCCCCGCCCGACGCCTCCGCCCCGCCCGGCCCGTCCACCGCGCTGAGGTCCACCTCCGCCGCGTCCAGCTGCGAAACCATCTGCGTCGGCACATAACCACCGGCCGGCGCACCGGACGCACCGGACGCACCGGCGCCGGACGCCGCGGACCCGCCCTGCGAGCGCGCCTCACCGCCGCCCCCATCGGCCGCCGCGTCATGCACCGGACCCTGCTGCGCACCGTCCCGGCCCGCACCGGACGGACCGGGTACGGGCGGCGGCGGTGGCGGACCCGCGGCGGCGTTACCGGGCAGCGCCGAGCCGTCGGCCAGCATCGTCGCCGCGGCATGCACCCCACCGCCTGCGGAAGGCGGCACACCCGGCCCGCCCGCGGCGGGCGTCACGGCACCCGGCGGGGGCGGCACATCGGTGACCGGCGGGCCCGACGGCGGCGGCAGATCCGGCAGCCCCGCGGCGGGCGGCGGCACGGACGGCATCGGCGGCGGCAGCGGACCTCCGGCGGGCCGGGACCCGTCCGCCTCCTCCACCGCGGGCGCCATCTGCGTACGCGGCAACTGGCTGCCGCCCTGCAGCAGTTCGGTCTTCGCGTCCGGCCGGGCCCGCGGCGGTGACGACGCGTCATCCTCCTCGTCGAAACCGGCCAGCGGCGGTGCGAACACCGTCGCGGGCAGCTCCACCGAACGGTCCTCGCCCCCCGCGCCGTCGGTGGTGTCCGCCTCGGCCCACGGCGTCGGCACACCGGAGGGACCGGCACCCGCCCCCGGGCCGGTCTCCGCCGCCCCCGCACCGCTCTGCGCGGCCGCGCCGTCCGTACCGTTGACGCTCACCTCGGCCCAGGCATCCGACACCGGGGACGCGGGTCCAGGGGCGGGCGCGGGCGCGGCCGCCGGGGCCTGCGCGCTCCCCGCGCCCCGCTGCTCCGCGGCGCTCCGCGCGTCCGCCGCCTCCTGCAGCCACTCCGGCGGCGTCAGCAGAAACGACGTGGCCTCCAGGTCGATCCGCTGCGGCGGCGCCTCGGCCGCGCCGAACCCGCCGTCCGCGGCAGCGCCGTACTCCTCCTCGTAGCGCCGGATCACCTCACCCACCGGCAGCCCCGGCCACAGCGTGGTCTCCCCGCTGTCCCGTGCGATCACCAGCCGGGCCCGGCCGCCATCCGTCGACGGGCCGCCCTCCCGGTCCTCTGCCCAGGCCACAAAGCCCAGGTCGAACTCCCGCACCCGCACCTCACGATGGAACACCGCCGGCACCTCGCCGTTCACCCACCGCTCCGCGCGCTCCTGCGCCTGCGCGAACGTCACCACCGCACTCAACCCCCCACCGCGACCGCGTACGCGAAACCACCGTCGACCATCAGATCCGCCACCGTCGACAGCTCCGGCGGATTGCCCGCCAGCCGCTGCAGAAAGTCATCGAAATCCGCCCCGCACGGCAACAGCAGCCGTTCCACCCGCTCCTGCACCGTCCACCCGTCCTGGTCCCGCGCATCGTCGTACGGGCAGAACCACACCGAACCGAGCGCCTCACCGCGCACCTTCACCGCCACCACACCGCCCTGGACGAAGGCCACGCCCAGATAGTCCTTGGTGAAGTGGTCCCGCAGACACTTGTTGACGTAGAGGAGATCGTTGACCGCCGCGTCATCGCGCACCGTGAAGAACGGCTGATCGACCAGCAGCCCCAACTCCGCGTCCAGCGCCGCCCCCACCGGCGCACACCCGCCCGCCGCCTTCAGGAACGACCGGTACGCGCCCGGCAGCCGGTAGCCCAGCGCCTCCTCGGCCTGCGCCAACTGCTCCTCGCTCACCGACAGATCACGGTGCGGCAGCCCGAAGTGCGCCGGCCGGGTCTCCTGCAACGGCCGGGTACCGCGCCTGTCGTGCGCCACCGCAGCCGTCGCCAGCCCCCCGTGATGCCGCAACAGCGCCTTCACCTCGACCGGAACCAGCTCCATCCGCCGGGTGCCGGCCACGTGATGCCAGGTCCAGCCGTGCGGCGTGGCCACCGCCGGCACATCTATCCACAGCTCGTGCCCCTGCGCGTGCAGCGCCGCGTTCGCCGACACATAGTCCGTCAGGCGCAGTTCATCGACGCCGAAACCCTCCGGCGGCTCGGCGATCTCCGCGGCCGCGCGGGCATACGGCGAGAACTCCGGGAAACCCCGTTCGTCCATCCGCACCCCGGCGGGGTAGCGTGCGGCACGGACCGGATCCGGAAAATGCACGACCTGCCCGGCATAGGCCGAATTCGGTGGCGCGGTGTGTCCCGCCGCCCAGGGGCCGGGGAGTGCCCCCAGCCCTTGCCGCCCTGTCGTCATCGCGCTTGCCCCCTGGCTGAAGCTGGCTTTGGAGCACAGCCTAAGCCGTACCGCCACGCCCTCCCCCCTCGCCCGCCCCCGTCCGTCAGCCCCGCGACACACCGACGTCACCCACCGCCGCACCACCCCCGAGCCCCCGCGCACCACCCCGCCGACCAGCCCCGTTACCCCGCGACCGACGCCCCGTCAGCCCGCCGTGAGATCATCGACAGCCCGCTCGACTACCGCAACACCCAGCACATTTGGCAGGCTGACCCTCCCCCACCTACGGCGGGGGGAGCCCCAGCGACACGGGGATTCGGGGAGGGAAAGCACCACCATGAGCACCACTGCACGCCACCACAACTCAGCCGCCGGCGACCCCCGCATCGGCTGGAGCGGCACCGCGGACGACCACCGCGCACCCGCCCTCCACCACCGCCGCGACGGCATCCTCCCCACCATCGGCGCCGCCTTGTCCGTACGCGGACAAACCCTCACCTGCACTGCGAGCAAGGCCGAACAACCGCCCGCCCTGCACCCCCTCGTCCAGGACTTCCTGGACACCCTCGCCACCGCACAGCGCGAACGTTTCACCGGACGCTGCCCCGAAGCGGTCCTGCTCTCCCGGCACCTCACCGCCGTCGAAGGCAACCGCGGCAAACGCGCCTCCCGCAAACCCCTCACCAACGGCGAAGCCCGCCGCTCCCTCAAACACTCCAAACTCACCGCCCGCCACATCCGCGAGGACGGCGACCCCCAGCACGGCAGCTACGCCCCGCCCTGCCGCTCCTGCGACGCCCTCCTCGCCCACTTCGGCGTCATGCCCATCAGCGGCATCACGCCCACAGGAAGCTGACCACCACCATGCCGCCCACCACCCCCGGCCCCCGCACCCCCGCCCACGACCGGACCGACTCCACACGCTTCCCCCCGGCCGTCGACGTCGCCCTCCAGGAAGCCGGCTGGCAACCCGGCCGCTGGGACATACAGCAGGCGGAACACTGGGCCGACACCCTCCGCGCCCACACCTCCCCCGCAGGCCACCGCCACACCGTCTTCCCCGCCGCCGTCGAAGCCTGGGCCGAATTCGGCGGACTGCACCTCACCGGCCCCGGCCCCGGCCGCCACATCGCCCCCACCCCCTTCGCCATCGACCCCCTGCACGGCCTCCACCTCGCCCGCACCCTCGGCGACCTCGGCCGCGCCCTGCACACCGACGTGGCCCCCCTCGGCCGCGAAGAACTCACCGACCACGACGGCGCCACCTACACCCAGTCCACCCTCGCCATCGACGCCGAAGGCCGCGTCTACAGCCTCGACCACACCGGCGACTGGTACCTGGGCCCGGACATCGACAGCGCACTGGGCGTCCTCGTGCAGGGAACCCGCCCGTTGCGCCTGGGCGTCACACCCCCTACGGACGACTGAGCCGCCGGCGGGCCTCCGCGTGCGCCGTCCCCTCAGCCGCCCGCCCCCGAGGACGGCACCACCGCCGACACCCGGAAGCCCCCGGACTCCGTCGGGCCCGACACGAACACGCCGCCCAGCGACGTCACCCGCTCCCGCATCCCCACCAGGCCATTGCCGCCGCTCGGCAGGCCCGCATCGGCCGCACCGCCCTCACAGGGACCGTTCTCCACCTGCACCGCCAGCTCACCCTCCCGGTGCGCCAGCCGCACCCGCGCCCGCGCCCCCGGCGCATGCTTGTGCACATTCGTCAGCGCCTCCTGCACCACGCGATAGACGGTCCGCTCCACCCTCGGCGCATACCGCTGCCCGACAGCCGCGTCCGGCTCCCCCTCGGCCACCCCGTCCACCGTCAGCTCCACCACCATCCCCGCCGCCCGGGACTGCCCCACCAGATCCCCCAGCTCCGCCAGATACGGCCCCTCGGCATCCGCCTCCCCCGTAGCCGGCCCCGGCACCCGCACCCCGCCCCCAGAACGGCCGTCCTCCGCGGCCCCCGCCGCGCCCCCGCCCGCGGACGGCTCCGACGGCCACACCCGCACCGTCGCCTGCGCCCCCGCCCGGGAAGCCACCGCCGCCAGCCGCTCCGGCGCACCCGACACCGCGCCACCCCGCACCGCCGCCCCGTCAGCCGTACGCAACACCCCCAGCATCTCCCGCAGCTCCGTCAGCGCCTGCCGCCCCATGTCGCCGACCAGCCCCGCGTTCTTCGACGCCTTCTCCGGGTCCTTCAGCGCCACCGCCTGCAACGCCGCCGCATGCACCACCATCAGACTCACCCGGTGCGCGACCACATCGTGCATCTCCCGCGCAATCCGCGTCCGCTCCTCGTTACGGGCCCACTCCGCCCGCTCCTCGGCCCGGTCCGCCAGCAACGACAGCTCACGCTCCAAACCGTCCGCCCGCTCCCGCAAACTCTCCACCAGCCGCCGACGGGCCCCCACATACAGCCCCCACAACACCGGCGGCGCCGTCAGCACCAGCCCCAGCGCCAGCGACATCACCGGGATCAGCCAGAACGGCGGCTGGAAGTCGTTCTGCGCCGCCGCCTCCTGCCGCAAGCTGAGGAACGTCGTCACCAACGTCCCCGTCACCGTCATCCCCGCCAGCAGCCCCGTGATCCGGCGCGGCACATCCGACGCGGCGAGCGTGTACAGCCCCACCGTGCTCAGCAGCCCGCCCATCTCCGCCGGGATCACCGCTATCGAGACCAGCACCACCGCCACCGGCCAGCGCCGGCGCAACAACAGCACCGACCCCGCCAGCAGACCGAGCAGCACCCCGGCCGGCTCCGGCAACTGCGCCTCCGAAGCGAACCGCGCCCCCTCGAACGCACACTCCGCCGCGGAAGCCACCGCCAGCAACACATCCAGCACGGCACTCCGCCGACGGGCCCACCACCACGGCCCACTCACCGGCGCGCCCCGCGCGCCGGCACCTTCACTTGCCCCCGTTGCGGTCATACCGACCAGCCTACGGGCGCCCGCCCCCGTTCCCCCCGCCCCGTTATTGGCCACACCCCGGGCCATTTCCAGCCCTTACCACCGGTCACCGCTCGAACTAGTGAATCGCCCACACTTTCGACACCCCCGCACACCCGCACCCACCACCCTGATCCCATGCCGAACCCCCACCGGGAACACCCCGACTACGCATCCTTACGCCCCCAGGCCATCGCCCTGCGCCGGGCCGGCCTCAGCCGCCGCCAGATCCGCGACCGCCTCCACGTCCACAACAACGACCTCCTCAACCGCCTCCTCGAAGGCATCCCCGCCCCCGACTGGACCCGCCGCCCCAACGCCAAGGACGACCTCCGCACCCGCGCCCGCGAACTACGCCGCCAGGGCCTGACCTACGACCGGATCCAGCTCGAACTGGGCTGCTCCAAGAGCTCGATCTCCCTGTGGGTACGAGATCTGCCGAAGCCGCCGCCGCGAACCCGCGAGGAGGCCTCCGCCATCGCCCGGCGGGGCTGGGAGGCGACGCTGGAGCGGCGGGAAAAGGAGCGCCGGCGCACCAAGGACGAGGCGACGCGGAGACTCGGGAGCCTCTCGGACCGCGATCTGCTCATCGCCGGTGTCGCCCTCTACTGGGCGGAAGGCACCAAGGACAAGCCGCACGCCCGACGGGAGGGCGTCACCTTCGTCAACAGCGACCCGGGCGTGATCCGGCTCTACCTGGCCTGGCTGAAGCTGCTGGCCGTGGAGCCGGATCGCATCGGCTTCCGGGTGATGATTCACGGCACCGCCGATGTGGCGGCCGCCGAGCGCTACTGGGCCGATCTCGTCGGCATCGAGGTCGGCGCACTCCAGAAGACGACGATCAAAAAACACAACCCCAAGACCGTCCGCAAGAACGTCGGCGAGGGCTACCACGGCTGTCTGGTGATCCGGGTGCTACAAAGTGCAGAGCTATACCGTCGCATCGAAGGCTGGTGGTACGGCATAGTGTTGGGTGCCAAGCAGCCGCGCTGACGAAAAGCCGGATTGCTTGACAGTACCCTCCCCCATGGTGTAAGGGCAGCACAACGTCTTTTGGTGTCGTCGGTCGAGGTTCGAATCCTCGTGGGGGAGCACATGCACAACGGGCGAATTTCCGGGCCCTGACCACCAAGTCAGGACCCGCCCGCGTTTCGGCTGCAATACGCACCGGTATCCTTCGGATGACCACCACCCGAAGTAGCCAAGAAGCCGAAGGGCATCCCCGTGAGCGCCAACCGCCCGGCAGCCGTCGTCGTTCTCGCAGCGGGTGAGGGCACCCGCATGAAGTCGGCCACGCCAAAGGTCCTGCACACCGTCTGTGGCCGCTCCCTCGTCGGCCATGTCGTCGCCGCCTCCCGTGAGCTGGACCCCGAGCATCTCGTCGTGGTCGTCGGCCACGCCCGCGAGCAGGTGCGGGCGCACCTCTCCGAGATCGACCCCGACGTGCGCACGGCGGTGCAGCACGAGCAGAACGGCACCGGTCATGCGGTGCGTACGGCTCTGGAGGAGCTGAGCCAGAGCGGTGTGGCCCCGGACGGCACGGTGATCGTGGTCTGTGGTGACACTCCGCTGCTGACCGGTGAGACGCTGCGGCTGCTGGGTGACACGCATGCCGCGGACGGCAATGCCGTCACGGTGCTGTCGGCCGAGGTCCCGGATGCGACGGGTTATGGGCGCATCGTGCGTGAGGAAGGCTCGGGCGCGGTGACCGCGATCGTCGAGCACAAGGACGCGAGTGTGGCGCAGCGGGCGATCCGGGAGATCAATTCCGGGGTGTTCGCTTTTGATGGGCGGCTGCTGGTCGATGCGCTGGGGAAGGTGCGTACGGACAACAGTCAGGGCGAGGAGTATCTGACGGATGTCCTGGGGATCGTGCGGGAGGCCGGGCACCGTGTGGGTGCGGCGGTGGCCGGTGATCACCGGGAGATTCTGGGGATCAATAACCGGGTGCAGCTGGCGCAGGCGCGGCGGCTGCTGAATGACCGGCTGGTGGAGCGGGCGATGCTGGCCGGTGTGACGGTGGTGGATCCGGCGTCGACGTGGGTGGATGTGTCGGTGACGTTCGAGCCGGATGCGACGGTTCACCCGGGTTCGCAGCTGCTGGGTGCCACGCATATCGCGTCGGGTGCCGAGGTGGGTCCGCATTCGCGGTTGTCGGATACGTCGGTGGGTGCGGGTGCTGTGGTGTCGTTCACGGTGGCCGAGGGTGCGCGTATCGGTGAGGGCGCGAATGTCGGGCCGTATGCGTATCTGCGTCCGGGGACGGATCTTGGGCCGAAGTCGAAGGCCGGTACGTACGTGGAGATGAAGAACGCGTCGATCGGTGAGGGCACGAAGGTGCCGCATCTGTCGTATGTGGGCGATGCCACGATCGGTGAGTTCACCAATATCGGTGCGGCGAGTGTATTTGTGAACTACGACGGTGAGGCGAAACATCACACGACGGTCGGGTCGCATTGCAAGACGGGGTCGGACAACATGTTTGTGGCTCCGGTCACGATCGGGGACGGTGCTTATACGGCGGCCGGCTCGGTGATCACCAAGGATGTGCCCCCGGGTTCGCTGGCGGTCGCGCGTGGCCAGCAGCGGAATATCGAGGGTTGGGTCGCGCGTAAGCGGCCTGGAAGTGCCGCCGCGCAGGCGGCTTCGGTCGCTCGCCAGGAGTCCGAGGGCGAGCGGTGATCGTGCAGAGGGCACGCCGTGCGGGGCGTACCGTGATGAGCGCACGCAAACTGTGATTCGAGGAGATTTGCTGTGACCGGGATCAAGACGACCGGCGAGAAGAAGCTGATGCTCTTCTCCGGCCGCGCCCACCCCGAGCTGGCGGAGGAGGTCGCGCATCAGCTGGGTGTGGGGCTGGTCCCGACGAAGGCTTTTGACTTCGCCAATGGTGAGATCTATGTCCGCTATCAGGAGTCGGCGCGTGGCGCGGATTGCTTTTTGATTCAGAGCCACACGGCTCCGATCAATAAGTGGATCATGGAACAGCTGATCATGATTGATGCGCTGAAGCGGGCGTCGGCCCGGAGCATCACGGTGGTCGTGCCTTTCTACGGTTATGCGCGGCAGGACAAGAAGCACCGTGGCCGTGAGCCGATTTCGGCGCGGCTGATCGCGGATCTGATGAAGACGGCGGGTGCGGACCGTGTGGTGACGGTTGATCTGCACACCGACCAGATCATGGGCTTCTTCGACGGCCCGGTGGATCATCTTTTCGCGCTGCCGGTCCTCGCGGACTATGTGGGCGCGAAGGTGGACCGCGAGAAGCTGACGGTGGTTTCGCCGGACGCGGGCCGGGTGCGGGTGGCGGACCGCTGGTGTGACCGTCTGGGTGCGCCGCTGGCGATTGTGCACAAGCGGCGTGACAAGGACGTGGCGAATCAGGTCACCGTGCATGAGGTGGTCGGCGATGTGAAGGACCGGGTGTGTGTCCTGGTCGACGACATGATCGACACCGGTGGCACGATCTGCGCGGCGGCGGATGCGCTGTTCGCCAACGGCGCCTCGGACGTCATCGTGACGGCGACGCACGGTGTGCTGTCGGGTCCGGCGGCGGACCGGCTGAAGAATTCGAAGGTGAGCGAGTTCGTGTTCACGAATACGCTGCCGACGCCTTCGGAGCTGGAGCTGGACAAGATCACGGTGCTGTCGATGGCGCCGACGATTGCCCGTGCGCTCCGTGAGGTGTTCGAGGACGGTTCGGTGACGAGCCTCTTCGAGGAGCAGTGAGCGGTCCGGTGCGCTAGCCGGCACTGATCGACTTTGGGGCGGCCTTCCTGCCGGGTAGACTCATCGAGTTGCTCGGCGAGGGAGGCCACCCTTTTGTGGTGGCTGTCCGTTATCGACGCGCTCTTCGTAGCAGGTCTGTCGTGGGCCGGGTAACGCCCACCGGATTTTTCTGAGTTACGAGGAGTGCAGTCATGGCAGAGGTCAAGCTCACCGCCGAGGCCCGTACCGACTTCGGTAAGGGTGCCGCCCGCCGCGCCCGCCGCGCCGACCTGGTTCCCGCGGTCATTTACGGTCACGGTGAGAAGCCGCAGCACGTGGCGATCCACAACCACGCGCTGATGATGGCCCTGAAGACGCCGAACGCCCTGATCCGCCTGGAGTTCGAGGGCAAGAGCGAGCTGGTCATCCCGAAGGCCGTGCAGCGTGAGGCGATCCGCCAGTTCCTGGTGCACGTGGACTTCCTGGCCGTGAAGAAGGGCGAGACGGTCTCCGTCGAGATCCCGATCCACGTCGAGGGCGACCTGGCCCCGGGCCAGCTGGTGCTGGAGCACGTGCTGAACGCGCTGCCGATCGAGGCCGAGGCCACCCACATCCCGGAGTCGGTCACCATCTCCGTCGAGGGCCTGGACGCCGGCGCTTCGGTGCTGGCCAAGGACATCACCCTGCCGAAGGGCTCCTCGCTGTCGGTGGACGAGGACGCCGTGGTGCTGCAGGTCGTCGCCGCGCAGGCGGAGGCGCCGGCCGAGGAGGCCGAGGGTGAGGGCGCCGAGGGCGCCGAGGCCTGAGCCTTTTCGCGCTGAGTCGTTTCGCTGACTCGCTTTTCGCGCTGAGTCGTTTTCGCTGAGGCGGATTGCCTCGGCCGGGTCCAGCCGCTGCCGCGTGCCTTTTGGGTGCGGGGTGGCGGTTGGGCTGTTTCATGGGCAGTGACGGTCGGTGCCGGCGGGTGTGGCCGGCGGATGTGGGAGTGGCTGAGATGGCGGACGCTGATCCGTGGCTGGTGGTGGGGCTGGGTAATCCGGGCCCGGAGTATGCGCGTAATCGCCACAATGTGGGTTTCATGGTGGCGGATTTGCTGGCGGAGCGGATGGGGGGCCGTTTCAAGGCGCACAAGGCGCGGGCGCAGGTGGTGGAGGGGCGTTGTGGTGCGCCGGGGCCGTCGAGCCGTCGTGTGGTGGTGGCGAAGCCGGCGTCTTTCATGAATCTGTCGGGTGGGCCGACGACCGCGCTGCGGGATTTCTACAAGGTGCCGGTGGGTAACATCGTGGCGATTCACGATGAGTTGGATATTGATTACGGTGCGCTGCGGCTGAAGCTGGGCGGCGGTGACAATGGCCACAACGGTCTGAAGTCGATCACGAAGTCGCTGGGCGCGGAGTATCACCGGGTGCGGTTCGGGATCGGGCGTCCGCCGGGTCGTATGCAGGTGGCGGATTTTGTGCTGAAGGACTTTTCCGCGGCGGAGCGGCGCGAGCTGGATTACTTCGTGGACCGTGCGGCGGATGCGGTGGAGACGCTGATTGTCGACGGTCTGGAACGGGCGCAGACCACGTACAACTCCTGAATTGGGGACAGCTCGGGTCAGGCTCTGACGAACCCTTTCCGGAGGTTGACGGGTGCGGGTGGATGGCCAAGGATCGCCGCCATGTCCCGAAGTACGCGCACCCGTTCGGTCAGACGCAGTCGTACCCGCCGGGTCGGTGAGAGCGCCTTCGGGGTGCTGCTTGTCGCCCGGACCGGGTTGATGGGTCTGCTGGCGTTGCTGCTGTTGGTGGCGGGGGTGTGGACGTCGTGGCAGACGGCGCAGTACGCGATGCTCGTCAAGGCGCGGGGGCGCGGAATGATGACGGTGTCGGCGTGTGCGGGTGAGCGGTGCACGGGTCCGTATGTGCCGTCGGCGGGCGAGGGGCGGCGGCTGGCGAAGGTGTCGGTCGCGGAGGCGGCGGCGGACAAGGGTGCGCGGGTCGAGGTGACGGTCAAGCCGGGGACGACGCAGGCGGTGCGGACCGGGGCGGCCGGGGTTCTGCATGCGTGGGTGCCGTTCGCGGGGTCGTTGTTGCTGGCGGCGCTGGTGGTGGCCGGGGGGATGCGGCTGCGGCGTACGGCGTGGGTGATGGGGTTGTTGGGGGCGGTGTTGCTGGGCGCGGCGTTCGCTGCGCTGTAGGGCAGGTACGACGGCGGCCCGTCCTCTCGGTGGAGAGGGCGGGCCGTCGTCGTGTGCCGGGGTGGTGTCAGCCGGTGTTGCGCAGTCCGGCGGCGACGCCGTTGACGGTCAGCAGCAGGGCGCGGGCGAGGACCGGGTCGGGCTCCTCGCCGCGTTCGGCGGCGCTGCGCTGGCGGTCCAGCAGCGAGACCTGGAGGTAGGAGATCGGGTCCAGGTAGGCGTCGCGGATGTGGAAGGTCTGCTTGAGGACGTCGTTGGAGTCGAGGAGTTCCTTCTCCCCGGTGACGCGCAGGACTTCGGCGACGGTGAGTTCGTGCTCGGCCTTGATGACGTCGAAGACGTGCTTGAGCTTGTCGGGGACGAGGGTGTCGACGTAGTGCTCGGCGATCCGCAGGTCGGTCTTGGCCAGCGTCATGGTGACGTTGGACAGGAAGTTGCGGAAGAAGTGCCAGTACTCGTGCATTTCGTCCAGGACGCTGTCGAGTCCGGCTTCGCGGGCGGCCTTGAGGCCGGTGCCGACGCCGTACCAGCCGGGGACGATCTGGCGGGACTGGGTCCAGCCGAAGACCCACGGGATGGCGCGCAGTCCGTCGAGGCCGGCGCCGGAGTCGGGGCGGCGGGAGGGGCGCGAGCCGAGGTGGAGTTCGGCGAGCTGGTCGACGGGGGTGGAGGCGAAGAAGTACGCGGGCAGGTCGGGGTCTTCGACGAGGCTGCGGTAGGCGCCGTGGGCGGCGTCGGAGACGGTTTCCATGGCGGCGTCCCAGCGGGACAGCGCCTCGTCGGACTGCCGGGGCTCGGTGTGCAGGGCGGAGGCCTGGAGGGTGGCGGCGACCGTCAGCTCCAGGTTCTCCCGCGCCAGCGACGGGACGAGGTACTTGTCGGAGATGACCTCGCCCTGTTCGGTGACCTTGATCTCGCCTTCGAGGGTGCCGTAGGGCTGGGCGAGGATCGCGTCGTGGGAGGGGCCGCCGCCGCGGCCGACGGTGCCGCCGCGGCCGTGGAAGAGGCGCAGGCGGACGCCGTGCCGGTGGGCGACGTCGCGCAGCAGGCGCTGGGCGCGGTGGATCTCCCACTGGGAGGTGGTGATGCCGCCGAACTTGGAGGAGTCGGAGTAGCCGAGCATGACTTCCTGGACGTCGCCGCGCAGGGCGACCAGGCGCCGGTAGGAGGGGTCGGCGAGCATCTCGTCGAGCAGCTGGTCGGCGATCTTCAGCTCGTCGGTGGTCTCCAGCAGCGGCACGATGCCGACCTTGGCCCAGCCGGCGTGCAGGTCGATCAGTCCGGCCTCGCGGGCGAGGACGGTGGCGGCGAAGACGTCGTCGGAGCCGGCGCACATCGAGATGATGTAGGACTCGATGACCTCGGGGCCGAAGGTGTCCTTGGCCTTGAGGATGGTGCGGAAGACGCCGAGGGTCTTGGCGCCGGCCTCGTCGAGGGGGGCCGGGGTGGGGGCCAGCGGGCGGCGGGAGCGCAGTTCCTTGGCGAGGAGCTTGCGGCGGTAGTCGCGCGGCATGTCCACGTAGCGCCAGGACTCCTCGCCGAGGCGGTCGAAGAGCTGGCCGAGGGCGTGGTGGTGGGCGTCGGCGTGCTCGCGGATGTCCATGGTGGCGAGCTGCAGGCCGAAGGCGGCGATGGTGCGCAGGGTGCGCTCCAGGCGGCCGTCGGCGACCAGTCCGCCGCGGTGTTCGCGCAGCGAGGTCTGGATGAGCACGAGGTCGTCGAGGAGCCCGGTGGTGCCGAGGTAGTCGCGGCCGGGGACGTGGGGGGTGTCGCCGGCGAGGCGTTCGCGGGTGTTGAGGAGCTTCTGCCGGATGCAGGTGGCCTTGAGGCGGTAGGGCTCCTCGCTGTTCAGCCGCTTGTAGCGGGGGCTGATCTCCGGGAGGAGGTCGAGGTCGCGCTGGAGGGAGGCGAGCAGTTCGTCGGTGGCGCCGCAGTTGCGGATGGAGTTGGACAGCGCGCCGCGCAGCTCGTCGATGTGCTCCAGGGCGTCGGTGATGCCGTGCTCGTGCTGGAGAAGCAGGACGTCCCAGGTGACCTGCGGGGTGACGTTGGGGTTGCCGTCGCGGTCGCCGCCGATCCAGGTGCCGAAGGTCAGCGGGCGGGTGCCGGCGGGCAGCTCGGTGCCGGCCCGCTCCAGCTCGGCGGCGAGGTCTTCGAGGACGTCGCCGACGGCGCCGCGGCCCAGCTCGTCGAGGTAGTAGATGGCGTTACGGGCCTCGTCGGTGGGCTCGGGGCGGGCGACGCGCAGCTCGTCGGTCTGCCAGATGAGGTCGATGTTCTCGGCCAGCCGCAGGTCGGCGCGGCGGCGCTCGCCGTCAGGGCTGTCCAGCAGCTCGGCGACCTTGCGGAGCTTGGTGAGGACGGAGCGCCGGGCGGCCTCGGTGGGGTGTGCGGTGAAGACGGGGCGGACGCCGAGGTTGCCGGCGGTCTCGCGGAGGTGCTCGGGGTCGGCGTCCTTGAGCATGTCGGCGGTGCGGGCGAGGATGCTGCCCTCGGCGGCGCGCCGGGCGCCCAGTTCCCGGCCCCGGTGGACCTGCTCGGTGACGTTCGCCAGGTGGAAGTACGTGGAGAAGGCGCGCACCAGCTTGGCGGCGGTGGCCAGGTCGGTGTCGCCCAGGAGCCGGGCGGCGGCTTCCCCGTCGGAGCGGGTCAGGGCGCGGACCCGCTCGACCAGGTCGAGCAGTTCCTGTCCCTCCTGTCGGACGAGGGTCTCTCCGAGGAGATCACCGAGGCGGCGGATGTCGGCACGCAGGGCGACGTTGTCGCTCGGGCCGGCTTCGGGGCCTTCGATGGACACGATCTCGGCCGGAGTGTTGTCGGCACTGCTCACTGGTGCGGCTCCTTGCAGCGATCAGGGGCGTCGCACCGCGACCCATGGGAGGGGTCGGGACGGGCGACGGGGTTGGGCAGGTCTGATGCGGGCGGGTTGCGGACCGCGCTGTCCGACGTCCCCAGGATAGGTCTGCCCAGCCTGCGCAGATCACACCGTCCGCTGGGTGGGCACTGCGTCACAGCCGGGGGGTGTGGCGCCTGTCACGGCCTTGCCCGGGGCTGCGGCACTGCCATACTTACGAGACCGTAGGTTACGGTTCCGTAGCCGTAGCCGTGCCCCCGAGCCCCCGACGAGGGACACCATGACCGCTGGTCCTGAAGCCGTAGAAGATCCCCCGATTCCCGCCGATTCCGCCGTCGGTGCGCCGGTCCCGTCCGCGACGCTGGGCGGTGAGCAGCGCAGGTCGGTCGAACAGATCTCGCTTCTGCTGTTCATCACCGTCCCGTTCGTGGCGCTGGTGGCCGCGGTGCCGCTGGCCTGGGGCTGGGGGGTGAGCTGGCTCGATCTGGCGCTGATGGTGACGATGTACTACATCGGCTGCCACGGCATCACGATCGGCTTCCACCGCTACTTCACCCATGGTTCGTTCAAGGCGAAGCGGCCGCTGCGGATCGCGCTGGCGGTCATGGGTTCGCTGGCCGTCGAGGGTCCGCTGGTGCGCTGGGTGGCGGACCACCGCAAGCACCACAAGTTCTCCGACGCCGAGGGCGACCCGCATTCACCGTGGCGCTTCGGCGAGACGGTGCCCGCCCTGATGAAGGGCCTGTGGTGGGCGCACATCGGCTGGATGTTCGACGAGGAGCAGACGCCGCAGCAGAAGTACGCCCCGGACCTGATCAAGGACCCGGCGATCCGTGCGGTCTCCCGCCAGTTCGTGCTGTGGACGGCGGTGTCGCTGCTGATCCCGCCGCTGGTGGGCGGCCTGGTGACCTGGTCCTGGCAGGGCGCGCTGACCGCGTTCTTCTGGGGCTCCCTGGTCCGCGTCGCGCTGCTGCACCACGTCACCTGGTCGATCAATTCCATCTGTCACGCGGTCGGCAAGCGCCCGTTCAAGTCCCGCGACCGCTCCGGGAACGTCTGGTGGCTGGCCGTCCTGTCGTGCGGCGAGTCCTGGCACAACCTGCACCACGCGGACCCGACCTGTGCCCGGCACGGGGTGATGAAGGGGCAGCTGGATTCCAGCGCCCGCCTGATCCGCTGGTTCGAGAAGGCGGGCTGGGCGTATGACGTCCGCTGGCCGGACGCGTCCCGTCTCGACGCCCGACGCGCGCAGAAGGCCGCCGGGGGTGCCTCCGGGCGGTAGCCGGGAAGGCATCATTGACGGGTGGCGATCGACGACAGCAGTACGAGCAGCAGCAAACGCAAACCTCCCCCGGCCGCGACGCGGCGGGCCCGGAGGGTCCGGATGACCGGTGCGGAGCGCCGGGAGCAGCTGCTGGACATCGGTCGCACGCTCTTCGCCGAGCGCGGCTACGAGGGCACCTCGGTGGAGGAGATCGCGGCGAAGGCCGGGGTGTCCAAGCCGGTGGTGTACGAGCACTTCGGCGGCAAGGAGGGCCTGTACGCGGTGGTCGTGGACCGCGAGATGCGGCAGCTGCTGGACATGGTGACGGGCGCCCTGACCGCCGGCCACCCCCGCGAACTCCTCGAACAGGCCGCTTTCGCCCTCCTCGACTACATCGAGACCTTCACCGACGGTTTCCGCATCCTGGTCCGCGACTCCCCCGTCGCCCAGTCCACGGGCACCTTCGCCTCCCTCATCAGCGATATCGCCACCCAGGTAGAGGACATCCTGGGCCTCGAATTCAAGGCCCGCGGCTTCGACCCGAAACTCGCCCCCCTCTACGCACAGGCCCTGGTGGGCATGGTCGCCCTCACCGGCCAGTGGTGGGTCGACACCCGCAAACCGAAAAAGGCCGAGGTAGCGGCCCACCTGGTCAACCTGGCCTGGCACGGCCTGGGCAACCTGGAGGCACGGCCGCGGTTGATAGGGCATCGGAAGAACTGACGGGGTGCTGGAGCACCATCGCCCCTCAGGCCGGCGCCGCTGCCCAGCAGACCGTCGGGCCGCGGAAGCCCGCCCTCGAAAGCGCGGCCGATACCGCGCAGATACCGGGCTACTGGATGCGAACCTCATCTATGCCCAGGCCGTGCTGTACGGGGCGTGACGCCGAGGCCGGGCGCCCCCTTCTTTTCATGGAGCGCCACCATGAACAGCGCGTGTTGCCGGCCCTCGGCCAAGAATCGTCCCGGCGTCGGGCCGCGCTGGCGTGCTGGTCGGGGGGTGTCAGGGGGAGGTGGGTTTTTGGGCTACGGCGAAGATGCGGCGGAAGGGGAAGATCGTGCCGTGCGGGCCGGTGGGGTAGGCCTTGCGGAGGGCGTCGCGGTATTCGGCGAGGAAGGCGTCGCGGGTGTCCGGGTCGTTTTCCAGGGCGGTGAGGACGGGGCGCAGGGCGGTGCCCTTGACCCAGTCGAGGACCGGGTCGTCGCCCTGCAGGAGCTGGACGTAGGTGGTTTCCCAGACGTCGGCGGTGCAGCCGAGGTCGGCGAGGCGTTCCAGGTAGTCGGCCGGTTCGAGGATGTGGACGTAGCGGCGGCCGTGGGTGGTGAGCCGTTCGCGCCACTGGGGGGCGTCGCACAGCTCGCCGAGGAGGGCGTGGCTGGGTGAGGTGAAGTTGCCGGGGACCTGGAAGGCGAAGGTGCCGCCGGGGGCGAGGGCCTCGATCCAGCGGGCGAAGGAGTCCGGGTGGTTGGGGACCCACTGCAGGGCCGCGTTGGAGACGATCAGGTCGTAAGTCTCCTCGGGCGCCCAGTCGGCGGCGTCGGCGGGGGCGAAGTCGAGGTGGCCGCCGCCCGGGGTGGGGCCGGCGTATGTCTCGGCCTCCTTGAGCATCTCCGGGGAGTTGTCGTATCCGGTGATGTGCGCGTCCGGCCAGCGGGTGGCGAGGTGGACGGTGACGTTTCCGGGGCCGCAGCCGAGGTCGGCGATACGGGCCGGGCGGTCCTGCCGGGGCAGGCCGGGTATCCGGTTGAGCAGGTCGCGGAACGGACGGGTACGGTGCCCGGAGTGGCGGAGATATTGCTGCGGATCCCAGGTTGGTGCTTCGTGCATGTTTCGAAACCCCTTTGCCGATGCAGGGCAGACACAAGGCCGGCACGGTCTGGTTCGGGCCGTCTCGGCTGGAAACCGAGGCCCCCGCCGACGATGCCCATAGTCCAGCGGAATATATCTCGACGTCAAGAGACTTCATGTCGACAGACCCTCTACACTGATCGTCATGGAGGACGAGGTCGACCGACTGGTCGCAGCATGGCGTCGCGAGCGCCCGGACCTCGACGTGGAGCCGCTTGAGGTCCTCAGCCGGGTCTCCAGGCTGGCCAGACACCTCGACCGGGCCCGCCGTATCGCCTTTTCCGAGGTGGGGCTGGAGCCCTGGGAATTCGATGTGCTCACCGCGCTGCGGCGCGCCGGGGCGCCGTACCAGCTCTCCCCCGGTGCACTGCTGACCCAGACGCTGGTCACCTCGGGGACGATGACGAACCGCATCGACCGGCTGGCCAAGAAGAACCTTGTCGAGCGGCTGCCCGACCCGAGCGACCGGCGCGGAGTGCTGGTCAGACTGACTGCGGAGGGCCGCGACAAGGCCGACCGCTCGCTGGCCGGACTGCTGATCCAGGAGCGCGCCATCCTCGCCGAGCTCTCGCGGCAGCAGCGCGGCGAACTTGCCGATCTGCTGCGGCAGTTGACCGGTCCGTTCGACAACACGCCTGGGTAGCGGACCGGACCGGGGACTGGGCGCAGGGGCCAGCCCCCCCGGGCGCCCCGCCAGGGCCCGACCCAGGCGCGCCCGCAAGGGCTCCCCGCCCCGGCGCACCACCGTTCGGCGCACCGCATTTGGCGGCGCCCATGAAGTTCGCGTGCGCCCCCTGAATTCCCATGCGCCCCTCTCCTCCCCTGTCCCCTTGCCCACCGCTCACCCCGTGGGCTTGGATCGCGCCATGAGCCAGCAGCGCGTATCGCATCCGGCGAACGGCCCGTACGGCAGGCGGTTCGAGGGACGTACGGTCCTGGTGACCGGGGCCGCCGCCGGGATCGGGGCGGCCACCGCCGACCGGCTGGCGGCCGAGGGCGCCGGGGTGCTGCTGCTGGACATCGACGACGCGCGCGGTGAGCACACCGCACGGCGCATCCGGGCGGCCGGCGGCCATGCCTCGTACGAGCACTGCGATGTGGCGGGCGAGGACGACTGGCGGCGGGCCGTCGAGGCGGCGCGGCGGCGCTACGGCCCGGTGGACGGGCTGGTCAGCAACGCTTTCGTGCCGGGTGCGGCGGCCGCCGACCGTACCCCGCTGGCGGACTGGGAACGGCAGCTCGCGGTCAATCTCACCGGTTCGTTCCTCGGCGTACGGGCCGTCCTGGCGGATCTGCGGGCGCGCGGCGGTGCGGTGGTGCTGACCTCGTCGGTGCATGCCCTGGTCGGGCTGCCGGGGCGGCCCGCCTATGCCGCGGCGAAGGCCGGACTGACCGGTCTGGGCCGTCAACTGGCCGTCGAGTACGGGCCGGAGGTGCGGGTCAACTGCGTGCTGCCGGGACCCGTGCTGACCGCGGCCTGGGACGGGATCGGCGAGGAGGAACGGCAGGCCAGCGCCGCGGAGACGGCGGCGCGGCGGCTGGGGCGGCCCGAGGAGGTCGCCGCGGCCATCGCCTTTCTGCTCTCCCCCGAGGCGTCCTTCGTCACCGGCGCGAGCCTCGTCGTCGACGGTGGCTGGAGCGTGTACAAGAACTCCTCGTGAGGCGTGAGCTGTGCCCGCTGACGGCGGGGCCGCGGCGCCCCGTCCGGGCTTCGATCCGTAGGGGGATCCATGGGCATCCATTTCGGCGGCGACTACAACCCCGAGCAGTGGCCCGAGGAGGTGTGGGCCGAGGATCTGAAGCTGATGAAGGCGGCCCGTGTCACCATGGTCACCGCCGGGATCTTCTCCTGGGCCAAGGTCGAACCCCGGCCCGGGGACTGGGACTTCGGCTGGTTCGACCGGGTCATGGACGGGCTGGCGGGGGCCGGTGTCGCCGTCTGTCTGGCGACCATGACCGCCTCTCCACCACCGTGGCTCTCCCGCGCGCACCCCGAGATCCTGCCCGAGGACGCCGACGGGCGGCGCCGCTGGCCCGGCGCCCGGCAGCACTACTGCCCCTCCAGCCCCGTCTACCGCGCGCACGCCGTACGCCTCGTCGAACAGCTCGCCACCCGTTACGCCGGCCATCCCGCGCTCGCCATGTGGCACATCGGCAACGAGTACGGCTGCCACACCCGCCACTGCTACTGCGAGGTGTCGGCCGCCGACTTCCGGCGCTGGCTGCGCGAGCGGTACGGGAGCGTCGACGCGCTCAACTCCGCCTGGTCGACGGCCTTCTGGTCACAGGCGTACGGCGATTTCGACGAGGTGCTGCCGCCCCGGACCGCGCCCACCTTCCCCAACCCCGCCCAGCAGCTGGACTATCTGCGCTTCGGTGACGAGGCGCTGCGGGCCTGCTATCTGGCCGAAAAGGCGGTGCTGGAACGCGTCACCCCGGGCATTCCGGCCACCACCAATCTGATGCCGCAGCACAAGCCGGTGGACGCCTTCGCCTGGGCGGCCCATATGGACGCGATGGCGCTGGACTTCTACCAGGACCCGCAGGTGCCCGAGGACCACATCCGGGCCGGCTATGTCTTCGACCTGATGCGCTCGGCGCGCTCCGGGCAGCCCTGGATGCTGCTGGAACAGGCGCCGGGCGCGGTCAACTGGCGGCCCCGCAACGGCCCCAAGCCGCCCGGCGCGATGCGGCTGTGGAGCTGGCAGGCCGTCGCCCAGGGGGCGGACGCGGTGCTGTTCTTCCAGTGGCGGCAGTCGCTGGGCGGCGCGGAGAAGTTCCACTCGGCGATGCTGCCGCACGGCGGGACCGACACCCGGATCTTCCATGAAGTCACGGAGTTGGGGCGGGAGTTGGCGGCGCTTCCGGGGATCGAGGGGACCCGTTCGCGGGCCGAGGTGGCGCTGCTGGCGGACTGGCACAGCTGGTGGGCGCTGGAGCTGGACTCCAAACCGTCGACCGCGCTGGACCACTCCCGTATCGCGCTGGATCACTACCGGCCGCTGTTCGAGGCGGGGGTGGCCTGCGATGTGCTGCCGCCGCGGCGTGACCTGTCCGGCTACCGGCTGGTCGTGGCGCCCAACCTGTATCTGCTCACCGCGCCGGACGCCGAGCGGCTGGCCGCCTACGTCCGCGACGGCGGGCAGCTGCTGGTGTCGTTCTTCTCCGGGATCGTCGACGAGCACGACCGGGTGCACCCCGGCGGGTACCCGGCGCCGCTGCGCGAGCTGCTGGGGCTGCGGGTTGAGGAGTTCTGGCCGCTGGACGCGGGCCGGTCGGTGGCGGTCGGCGGTGGGGCTCACACGGGACGCGCGGACCTCTGGACGGAGGCCCTCGACCTCGAAGGGGCCGAGGCGATCGCCCGCTTCACGGACGGGGAGCTGGCCGGCCGGCCCGCGGTGACCCGGCACTCCTACGGGCGCGGCACGGTCTGGTACCTCGGCACCCGGCTCGAACCTGCGCTGATGCGGACGCTGCTGGACGAGGTCCGCGCGGTGGCCGGTGCGGTGCCCGTACTGCCGGGCCTGCCGCCGGGCGTCCAGGCCACCGTCCGCGAGGGCACCGGCGGACGCTATGTCTTCCTGCTCAACCACGGGGCGGCGGCCGTCGAGGTCGGGCTGCCGGTACCGATGCGGGATGCACTCGCGGCGGACGGGGCGGCCGGGGCCGGGGCCGAGGCGGGGGCCGCCGACCGCATCACCCTGGGGCCACGGGGCGTGGCCGTGCTGACGGAGCCCTACTAGGTGCATGCACGCGTACTCGCAGGTCAGGCCGTAGTCTCAGTGCCGAGGGTTCCCTCAGCGATGGCGCCCCGCAGGACGTGGGCGATCTCCTCCGGCTTGAGGTCGATTTCGTCGATTCCCTCGACGGTCAGCGGGACCTCCTCCAGCGCGTACTCGCCCCGGCCCTCGGCATTGAACTCGGGGCCGGTGCGGTCTTCGAAGGACCACGTCGCGATGCGGGCGAGATAGAAGAGCTGGCGCTCGCCCACGGTCTCCAGCGTGTGCAGGAGGCGGATGATGTCTGCCTTGCCCGCGATCTCCTCGTGGATCTCCCGGTGGAGGGCGGCCTCCCGGGACTCGTCATGCGCTTCGACGCCGCCGCCGGGCAGCACCCAGTACACGGGGACGCCGGGCTTGGTGCGGCGGATGACCAGCATCGTGTCGTCCGCGGTGACGAGGACGGCTCGGACTCGTTCGGTCATGTGACTCTGTCTCCTTGCTTGTTGACGGTCTCAGTGCAGCAGCCAGCCGCCGTCGACATGAATGGATTGTCCCGTGATGAACGATGCGGTGGGCCCCACGAGAAACGCCACCAGGGCCGCCACGTCGTCGGGCCGTCCACGGCGGGGAACGCACTGGCGGTTGATCTGGCCCTTCGGGTTGGCCCGGTGGCGGGCGGGGATGACGGTCTCGGCCTCGACTTGGATGGCGCCGGGCAGGACCGTGTTGACGCAGACCCCGTACGGGCCCAGCTCACGCGCGAGGGAACGGGTGAGGCCCAGGAGGCCGGCCTTCGCGGTGCTGTACGCGACGAGGTTGATCCGGCCCGCGCGGGCGTTGACGCTGCCGATGTTCACGATCCGGCCCCAGCGGCGTTCGACCATGCCGGGGGTCACCGCGTGGCACGCGCGGTAGTGGGCGGTGAGGTTCACATCAAGGGAGTAGTTCCAGGCGTCCTCATCGGTGTCCCGCCATGGGACTCGGGGGTAGGCCCCGGCGTTGTTCACGAGGATGTCGATCGGCCCCGCCTCCGCACGGACCCGGTCGGTCATCGCATGGACGGCGTCGGGATCGGTCAGGTCGGCGTTGATCGCGAACCCCGGGATTCCGCCGCGGTCGAAGGTGGCGAGGAGAGCCTGCACCTCCCGCTCCTGACCGAGGTGGTTGATGACCACGACGGCTCCGGCAGCGGCGAGTGTTCGGCCGATCTCGGCGCCGATTCCGGTGGCCCCGCCCGTGACGAGCGCGGTCCGGCCTTGCAGCGGCCGGGCCTGGAGTGGGGCTTCAAGCAGGGGCAGGGACATTGCGGCTCCGTTCGCCGGGGTCGGAATGAGGGGCCGGTGCGGTGGTGAAGAAGGCATCGAGACTGACTGCGGGGTCCTGGCTCTCGGCGAGCTTGATCAGGACGAGCAGCAGGTCGTGTCCGGTCAGCCGGCCGGCCGGGATGACGCCGAGGATGCGAAGGGCGAGAAAGGCATGGAGTTCGTCCATGCCGATGCCGCCTTGGTCGCAGAGTCCGTGCAGCGCTCCTTTGACGGCGGCGTGGCGGCCGGGGCCCATGTTCCAGGAATACCGGATGTCGATGTGCCGGGCGGTGGCGTGCAGTTCCAGATGGTCGATGCGAGGGCTGGTCCGCGCCGGCAGGGCCAGGTGCAGGGTGCGGGCGTAGACGTCGGGCTGGTAGCGAGGGACGAGCCAGCCGCCCATGGCCATGAGGTACCAGAGAAAGTTGGCGGCGTCGCCTGCGGCGGTGTTGCGGCCGGCGCATTCGAAGTCGAGCCAGCACAGCGGGTCGGCGATGTTGGGTTCGGTGGGGTCGCCCTGCGTCAGGCCGGCAAGCCAACGCCGATCGGGGACGAGGGCGTGGCGGGCGCTGTCAATGCTGGCGGCGACATCCAGCGTGAGCGGTCGGCCGTTGGCGGTGACGGAGTAGTCGGCCAACTCCCGGACGGTGAGAGTCATATCGGTGTGAGGCAGGGTGAGCGGCAGGTCTCGCAGCAGGTACCAGCGGTCGAGCCGGCCGCCGGGGCGGATGCGGTCGAGGTAGAGGGCGGGCACGCAATCGGCGAGGGGGACCACCTCCCCGGTTTCAGCGGCCGCGGCGCGAAGGTCTTGGCAGACGCCGTCTACGAGGCGGGCCAGGCGCGGCAGCACGGCCGGGTCGCGGTCAGCCAGCGCGATCACGTCGCCGAGCAGCAGATCGCATCGTGCGCTGGCGAAGACGTCCTCGTACGCCAGCAGGTGCCGGTCCGGCAGCGACGGACGCCCCCGCAGGTCCGGGACCTGGAGACGGGAGACGAGCTTCGTCCAGCCCCTGGCTTCGGCTTCGGCCGCCTCACGGGTCGTGGCCTCCTTGTAGAAGGTGGCCGTGTTCGACGCCCTTGGCCGATTGCTCGCGCTCACGTCATGTCCCCGGGGAGAGTGGCCAGCCAGTTCCGCAGGACGACCATGGCCAGCTCCTCGGCGGCAGCCCGTTCGGTACGGGCCGCTGCGGCCATGCTCGTGTCGTGGTGCCCGGCTTCGACGAGTACCCGCAGGGCGTCGTTGTCGGAGGGGCACTCGATTCCACTGAACCGCAGTTGGATCTTCGCCAGGAGTGCGGTGACCTTGTAGAGCTCGCGGAGGTCGGGCGAACCCTTCAGGAGCTGGCGGCGGATCTCGATGGCGGCCTGGATTCCGTCGTGCAGGCTCACGTCGATGTCGGTATCCGCGTCCGGGGCGGGCAGGGCGAGCCCGGCAGCGCACCACAAGGGGATGAGGCCACCGCTTCCGATGAGCGCGAGGACGTGCAGGAGCCTGGAGGTGACGGCTCCTGCCCGGCATTCCGCCCGGGTCAGCACGGTCAGCCCGAGTTTGACGCCGCCGAGTTCGGCTTCCAGGTCGGCCAGCACGCGCCGCATCCCGTCCAGGGAGTCGACCCCGGCGACAACGAACACGTCGAGGTCGCTCCAGCCGTGCTGGTACTTGCCACGGGCACCGCTGCCGGTTACGGCCAGCAGGTCGATCAACGGGCGCGGCGCGGTTAGGCGGTCGAGGAGTTCGGAGAGATAGGACTCCAGATGTACCGGCAGGCCCAGCGCGTTGACCGGCATGGTGCTCGGCTGCCGGTCAGCCCACTTGTGGGCCAGCGCCATGCGGTCCAGCCTTCGCTCCAGCTCCAGGCGCGGCCCATCGTTGCCGATGACCTCCTGGGCGATGGAGGCGATCTTGTCCGCACTCCGAGCGCTCTTGACCACGTCGCGGTCGGCGACGTCCTGTGCGCCTGCGGTGCCACGCTGTGCGCGGACGGCTGCGGAGGCTTCCAGGTAGGCGATGGTGAGCTGGGACCCGAGCATTCTGGCGAGTTCAGCCGTCGAGTCGAAGCCGTGCAGCGACTCGATGCTGACGTAATCGAGGAAGTGATGTGCCTCGCAGTACCGGTCCAGGGCGTCCACGATCAGCTCCGCCTGTACGACCGGGTCCAGCCGGTACGGGTCCGCGATGCCCGCCCGGGTGGCCGCGTCCTGGATCAGGTAGCCGATCTTGAGGCGGGCGTACCCGTGGTGCGTCCGTAAGTACTCACCGGCCGTGCTCTTGCCGCTCTCCGACATGCCACCGAGCGCGGTGACGTGCACGCCTGCCATCGCCCGGCCGGGGATCGCGGGGTGCAGAGGAGCCAGGAGCCGGCGGACCTCGTCCTGGACGCTGACGGTCGGCCGGTCGCCGATGTGCGTTGTCATGACGAACCGGCCCTCCGCAGCGAGCCAGTTGATCTGCTCGTGGAGGGCGCGCTGATAGGCCGCGTAGATGTCGGTGACACCGGCCTCGTGGGACAGGCTCCGGCGCGTGCCTTCCTCGGCGTCCTCGCAGTGCAGGAGCAGGAGGGCGCGTTCGCTAGCTTCCGCGGTCTGGAGATCGGTTTCGTATGGGGCCAGGAGGCAGCGGGCACGGTCAGCGGCCTGCGGAGCGGCCAGGTTCTCCCGGACGGCGACGGTGGCCGCGACGGATGCCGCCAGCATCGGGATGCCCCGGTCGAGGAGCCGCACCGGTGCCGAGAACGGATGGCGGGAGCGCTCCAGGTAAGAGGTGGCGAGGACATCGGAGACCTCCTGGACCGGTCCGGTCTCGAACCACCAGCGGCTCATGCCATCGGCCTTGATGGCGGCCCACCGCCGGTCGTAGTGGTCGAGGGGCCCCGCCGAGGTGGCGCTGGCGCCCATGCGGCGGGCAAGGATTCCGATCTGCTTGGTCTTCCCGGTGTTGTCGGGGCCGCTGAACGCGACCGACACGGGATGGAGCTGCGTATCGCTCTTGAGCTGGCTGATCATCAGCTTCCCTTCACAGGTTGTGCAGAGCACGCGTGTCGGCGAGGTGCTGTCGTGTCTGCCTCGGGGAACGGCTTGCCCCGTCGGAGGACGTCAGGGCCTGTTCGAGCCATGAGGAGATCCAAGGGGTGATGTTCAGTGAACGGCGATCCACGGTCCCGGGACAGGGCCCAGGATGTAGTCCTGCGTAATCCCGCGTAATCCAGGTGGGGAGGGTGACGGGGTGCCGAAGAACCCGGCCGTCGCGGATCTGATCAAGCAAGCGTGCCAGGAACGTGGCTGGGGACCCTCGGAGTTGGCACGCGCCCTCGGCCTTGCTGAGAGCGGCGATCCGCGCCGTCTGCAGCGACAGCACGCCCGGCGCTGGATCGAGGGCGAGCGCACCCCTGATCACTGGTGGCCGTACATCGCCCAGGTGCTGGGACTGGATCCGGAGACGATCAACCTTCCCGAGGCCATGCCGGCAGCACTCCACACCGATACCGTGGCCTCAGTCCTACATCTGGGAAGGAGCGACGTGGACCGCCGGAACTTCATCGTCGCATCCAGCGGATACGCCCTGTCCGCCCTCGACCTGCCCGACATGGACAGCGTCACCCGGAGGACCAGAAGCGCCTCTCCCGGCAGCCTGCGCGTCGGCCGAGGCGAAGTGGCGGCGGTGCGCCACATGGTGAAGACGCTCGGCGACTCGGCCTCCGAACTCGGCGGCGGCCACGCCCGCCACCTCGCCGTCCGCTACCTCACCCAGGACGTCGCTCCCTGGCTGGAGGGCAGGTTCACCGAGGCCACCGGCCGCGAGCTGTTCGCCGCCACTTCCCAACTGGTGCACCTCGCCGGCTGGATGGCCCAGGACGAAGGCGACACCCCCGAACTGCGCGGGCTCGCCCAGAGCTATTACGCGCACTCCTTCCGCCTGGCCGCCGAAGCAGGCGATCCGGAACTGTCCGCCACTGCCCTCCGAGGGCTCGCTGTGCAGTGCGTCGACCTGGGCTACCGAGCCGAGGCCGTCCAGCTCGGCGAAGCCTGCGTGGACTACGGCCGCCACCTCGACAACCCGCGCGCCATCGCCTACTACGAGGCCACCCTCGCCAACGCCGCAGCCCAGGACGACGACCGCCGCATGGCCACCAGGCACCTCGCCATGGCCGAAACCGCTATCGGGAAGCCGGTCACCGCGGGCGGCGACTCCTGGGCAGCCCACTACTCCCCCGGCCGATGGGCCCACGAATCCGGCATGATCCTCTCCCGCCTCGGCGACCTCGACGCCGCCGAGGAGCACCTCCACCTCGCCCTCGACATCCACGGCCTCGACCGCCGCCGCACCCGCGCCATCGTCCTGGCCGACCTGGGCGGCGTACGGCTCCGCCAAGGCGATGTCGACGGCGCCCTGGTGACCTGGCGGGACTTCCTCGACTGCGCGGACGGCATCCGCTCCGTGAAGGTCCAGGCCGCCCTCCAGGACATGCGCGTACGCCTCCGGCGCTACAGCGGCTTCCCAGAGGCCCAGGAACTCCGCGAGCGGGCAGCCCGGTTCGTCGGCTGACGCATCAGCGCCGCGGCGCGGGGTCTCCCCAAGGCGGTCAGCCCGTACACGCGCCCCGCCCCGTCACGGCACCGGCAGCGAGGTCACCGACCCCGGCGCCGCCGCCGTCTCCAGCTCCACCGGCCCCACCCCGGCCCGGCGGGCCAGCGCCACCGCCGCGAGGGTGGAGTGCACCCCGAGCTTGCCGAGGACGTTCTGCATATGGGTACGGACCGTGTGCGGCGAGAGGAACAGCCGCTCGGCGACCGCCTTGCGGCCCAGGCCCGCCACCATGCAGCGCAGCACCTCCCGCTCGCGCGGGGTCAGCGACTCCACCAGCCGTTCGCTCTCCGAACGGTGCTTGCGGGCGGCCGTCAACTCCCGCAGGACGCCGGTCAGCAGGGCGGGCGGCAGATGCGTCTCGTCGCGGAGCACCCCGCGGATGACGGCGAGCAGCCGGGACAGCGAGCAGTCCTTGGCGACCCAGCCGGAGGCCCCGGCCTGCAGGGCGGCGGCCGCGCGGCGCGGGTCGTCGCGGTCGGCGAGGACGACGGTGCGCAGATACGGATGGCTGGTGCGCAGGCCGGAGACCAGCGCGATGCCGTCCCGTGGGGCGGCGCGCGGCACGGCCTCCCGCGGGACGGCGTCGCGGGCGGCTCCCTGCGCGGGCACCGCGAGCAGCGGCGCGGCGAGGTCGGCGTCGGCGAGCAGCACGTCGAAGCGGCGGCCGTCGGTGGCCGCGCGGTCCAGATTGCGCAGGGCAGCGGGGGCGCTGCCCGCGGCCGCGACGTCCACGTCCTGTTCCGCGGCGAGCGCGGCCGCCAGGGATTCGGCGAAGATGCGGTGGTCGTCGACCACCAGAACCCGGATGCGTTGCACAGAGACCCCCTGTCTCGGTGAACGGACCATAGCGGGCACGGCGCCCGGATTGAAGATCGCCTCAGCCGCACGGCCGCCGCCGTGCCGACATCGCCACCCCACCCCGGGCGCCGTACCCGAACGGTCTCGCCCCCTGATCGGCACCGGCCCCCACCGGTGCGGGTTCCCAGCGTACGGACGGGGTGCGACGAGGGAAGGTGATTGACGAAACTGCTTCGCAGGGCGGGGAATTCAGCGCCGCTCCGGTGGCTTCACGCCGTCCGGCGCGCCCTACGCGACGCGGTGCGCCCCCGCGCTCGCGATGGCCTCGAAGATCCGCGGGGTGGCGTACCCGGCCGCCGCGAACGCCTCGGTGACCGCCGTGCCGACGGCCGCGGCGTCCGCCTCCTCGACGAGCACGATGGCCGAGCCGCCGAAGCCGCCGCCGGTCATCCGGGCCCCGAGGGCGCCCGCCGCCTGGGCGGTGTCGACGGCGAGATCGAGTTCCCGGCAGGAGATCTTGAAGTCATCGCGGAGCGAGGCGTGGCCGGCCGTCAGCAGCGGGCCGAGGGCGCGGGTGCGGCCCGCGTCAAGGCAGGCCATGACCTCTTCGACGCGGTGGTTCTCGGTGACGATGTGCCGGACGAGGGCCTGCACGACGGGGTCGTCGGCCAGCTTGGCCAGTGCCTCGGGCAGATGCGCGTACGGCACATCGCGCAGGGCACGCACCCCGAGCGCCCGCGCACCCCGTTCGCAGCCGGCGCGCCGCTCCGCGTATGCGCCGTCCCCCAGCTCGTGCTGCACCCGGGTGTCGACCACGAGGAGCCGCAGCCCCTCCCCCGCCAGGTCGAACGGGACCTGCCGCCGGGTGAGGTCGCGGGTGTCCAGGAACAGGGCGTGGCCCGCGGTGCAGCAGGCCGCGGCGGTCTGGTCCATGATTCCGCAGGGCATGCCGACGAAGGCGTTCTCGGCCCGCTGGGCGAGCTGCGCCAGCCGCTGCGGCTCCTGGCCGAGCGCGTACAGGTCGTTGAGGGCGAGCGCGGTGACGACCTCCAGGGCGGCGGAGGAGGAGAGTCCGGCGCCGGTGGGCACCGTGCTCTCGTAGTGCAGATCCGCGCCGCCTACGGGCAGACCGGCCTCCCGCATCGCCCAGACGACACCGGCGGGGTAGGCGGCCCAGCCTCCGTGGGGTGCCGGGCGCAGCTCGTCGACGCGGAGTTCGACGATGCCGCCGTCGGCGCCGCCGGAGTGCAGCCGCAGCACCCCGTCGGTGCGGGCCGAGGCGGCGGCGAGGGTGGTGTGCGGGAGGGCGAGCGGCATCACGAAACCGTCGTTGTAATCGGTGTGTTCACCGATCAGGTTGGCCCGGCCGGGCGCTGCCCAGATGCCCGTGGGGGCGGCGCCGTACACCGCGGTGAACTGCGCGGCGGTGTGCTGGGCGCGGTGCGTGCGCCCGGTGGCCGGGGCGACGGCTCCGTGTGCGGCCATCAGGACTCCTTTGTGCGGTGGGTTCAGTTCGTCCGGTCGCGGTGCTGCGCGAACTGCCAGGCGTCGGTGACGATGCCGGCCAGGTCGGCGCGGCTGGGCCGCCAGCCGAGCCGGTCGACGGCGGTCTGCGCGGAGGCCACCAGCACGGCGGGGTCGCCGCCGCGGCGCGGGGCGGCGACCTCCGGGATGGGGTGCCCGGTGACCTTGCGGACGGTCTCGATGACCTCGCGGACGGAGAAGCCGTTGCCGTTGCCGAGGTTGCAGATCAGGTGCTCGCCCGGATTGACACGGCGGCGCGAAGCGCCTCCTGCCGGGGTGGTGGCGGGAGAGGGGCTGGCAGCGTCGAGGGCGAGGAGGTGGGCCTCGGCGAGGTCGGCGACGTGGATGTAGTCGCGGACGCAGGTGCCGTCGGGGGTGGGGTAGTCCTCGCCGTAGACGGAGATCGCCTCGCGCTTGCCCTGGGCGACCTGGAGGACGAGCGGGATCAGATGCGACTCGGGGTCGTGGCGCTCGCCGCAGCTGCCGTAGGCACCGGCGACGTTGAAGTAGCGCAGGGAGACGGCGGCCAGGCCGTGGGCGGCGGCCTCGCCGCTGATCATGTGGTCGACGGCGAGCTTGCTGGCGCCGTACGGGCTGGTGGGCGCGGTCTCGGCGGACTCGGTGATCGGGGTCGCCTTCGGCTCGCCGTAGGTGGCGGCGGTGGAGGAGAAGACGAGGGTGCGGACACCGGCGTCGCGCATCGCGGCGAGCAGGTCCATGGTGCCGCCGACGTTGTTGCGCCAGTACTTCTCGGGGTTCACGACGGACTCGCCGACCTGGGAGAACGCGGCGAAGTGCAGCACCGCGTCATAGGAGGGGTCGAGCCACTTCGCCGCGTCCTGGATGCGGCCCTCGATGAAGTGGACACCGGCGGGGACGCCCTCGCGGTGGCCGGTGGACAGGTCGTCCAGCACGGTCACCTCGTGGCCGGCCTGCAGCAGATGTGCCGCGACGACGCTGCCGACGTATCCCGCACCACCGGTGACCAGGTACTTCTTGCTCACTCGCTCGCTACCTCTCGCAGTCGCTCGGCCGCGGCCTCCGGCGGCACGTCATTGATGAACACGTTCATGCCGGATTCGGAACCCGCGAGAAACTTCAGCTTGCCGGAAGTACGTCGGATGGTGAAAAGCTCAAGGTGAAGGGCGAAATCGCCGCGGTGCTCGGCGCGCGGCGGCGCCTGGTGCCAGCCGGCGATGTACGGCGTACGGGAGGTGTCGGCCGTACGGGGCCCCCGGCTCGTCCCCTCCCCTTCTTTCCCACCGTCCCGCCCGACGAAAATCCGGTCGAAGCGCCGCAGGACTTCCAGGTAGATCTGCGGGAATTCTGTGCGCGCGGCGTCGTCGAGGGCGAGCAGGTCGGGGACCCGGCGCTTGGGGTAGAGGTGCACCTCATAGGGCCAGTGGGCGGCGTACGGGACGAAGGCCACCCAGTGCTCGCCGTCCAGGACGATCCGGCGGCCGTCGGCCAGCTCGTCGGCGACCATGTCGTCGAAGAGGTTGCGGCCGGTGGCCTCGTGGTGCGCGGCGAGCGAGCTGAGCATGCGCTCGGTGCGCGGGGTGATGAAGGGGTACGCGTAGATCTGGCCGTGCGGATGGCCGAGGGTGACGCCGATCTCCGCACCGCGGTTCTCGAAGCAGAAGACCTGTGCCACGCCCGGGAGTTGGGAGAGTTCCGCGGTGCGGTCGGTCCAGGCCTCCAGGACCAGGGCGGCCTGCTCCTCGGTGAGGTCGGCGAACGAGGCGTCGTGGTCGGGGGTGAAGCAGACGACCTCGCAGCGGCCGCTGTCACCGGCGAGGGAGGGGAAGCGGTTCTCGAAGACGGCGACGTCGTAGTCGGGCGCGGGGATCTCGGAGAGCCGGCCGTGCCGGGAGGGGCACAGCGGGCATTCGTCGGCCGGGGGGTGGTAGGTGCGGGCCTGGCGGTGGGAGGCGATGGCGACGGAGTCGCCGAGGAGCCGGTCGTGGCGGATCTCGGCGGCGGTGGCGACGGGGTCGAGGGGGCGGGCGTCGCGCTCACCGCGTACGGCGTCGTCCCGCAGGTCGTAGTAGATGAGCTCGCGGCCGTCCGCCAGCCGGGTCGTGGTCTTCTTCACGGAGCTCCCTCATACACGCCGACCCAACACAAACAAACACAATGAAGCACAACTAAACAGCGGCGTCAATGTGCGCGACTCATCACGGGCCCACGGGGACATCTGCGACATATCGACAACCCCCATCACGAATGAACAACTCAACTAAACAAAAGTATTCAGTTTCTGAAGAGCCGGGCGTAGCTTTCTGTGCGTTCCGATCGCGCAGAGAAGCGAGTTCCCACCATGATCACCTTGGCCGAGGGGCTCCGGCTCCCTACCAACGGGCTCGATTACACGATCCTGGCCCTCTACTTCATCGTCGTCCTCGGCATCGGATTCGCGGCCAAACGCAGCGTGAAGACGAGCCTGGACTTCTTCCTCTCCGGGCGGTCACTGCCTGCCTGGGTCACCGGTCTCGCGTTCGTCGCCGCCAACCTCGGCGCCACCGAAATCCTCGGTATGGCCGCCAACGGTGCGCAGTACGGCGCCTACACCGTCCACTGGTACTGGATCGGCGCCATCCCGGCGATGGTCTTCCTCGGCCTGGTGATGATGCCGTTCTACTACGGCTCCAAGGTCCGCTCGGTGCCCGAGTTCCTGCTGCACCGCTTCGGCCCCTCCTCGCACCTGCTCAGCTCGGTCATCTTCGCCGTCTCGTCCGTGCTGATCGCGGGCGTGAACCTGTACGCCATGGCGATCGTGCTGCAGGCGCTGCTCGGCTGGCCGCAGTGGATCGCGATCGTCGTCGCCGGCTTCTTCGTCCTGGCGTACATCACCATCGGCGGACTCTCCTCGGCGATCTACAACGAGGTGCTGCAGTTCTTCGTCATCCTGGCCGCGCTGATCCCGCTGACGATCGTCGGCCTCAAGCGCGTCGGGGGCTGGGACGGCCTGACCGACTCGCTCAGCTCCTCGCACGGTGACGCCTTCCTGACCGCCTGGAAGGGCACCGGCATCGGCGAGGGCAACCCGCTCGGCGCCAACTGGCTCACCATCGTCCTCGGCCTGGGCTTCGTGATGAGCTTCGGCTACTGGACCACCAACTTCGCCGAGGTGCAGCGCGCGCTGTCCGCGAAGAACCTCTCCGCGGCCAAGCGGACCCCGCTGATCGCCGCCTTCCCCAAGATCTTCATCCCGCTGGTGGTGGTCGTCCCCGGGCTGATCGCGCTGGTCATGGAGCCGAGCCTGGGCAAGTCCAAGGACGGCCTCCAGTACAACGACGCGATACCGGTCCTGATGCGCGACCTGCTGCCCAACGGCGTCCTGGGCATCGCCGTCACCGGCCTCCTCGCCGCCTTCATGGCCGGTATGGCCGCCAACGTCTCGTCCTTCAACACGGTCTTCACCAACGACATCTGGGCCGCGTACCTGAAGAAGGGCCGCGAGGACGCGCACTACCTGAAGACGGGCCGGATCGTCACCGCCGTCGGCGTGCTGATCGGCATGGGCACGGCCTTCATCGCCTCGTCCTTCAGCAACATCATGAACTACCTCCAGACCCTCTTCTCCTTCTTCAACGTGCCCCTGTTCGTGGTCTTCATCATCGGCATGTTCTGGAAGCGGACCAGCGCCGCGGCCGGCTTCTGGGGGCTGCTCTCCGGCACCGCGGCCGCGATGGTCAACTACTTCTGGCTCTACAAGCAGGGCATCATCGCGATCCCCTCCGACCAGGGCGCCAACTTCGTCTCCTCCATCGTCGCCTTCATCGTCGGCGCGCTCGTGATGTTCGTGGTCACCCTGTGCACCGAGCCCAAGTCCGCCGAATCGCTGGCCGGTCTGGTCTACGGCACGAGGTCCCCCGGCATGGCCGAACTGCCGGCCGAGGGCGACGACGCCTGGTACCGCAAGCCGGCCCTGCTGGGCTGGAGCGCAGTCGTCCTCGCCGCCCTCTGCTACGTCCCGTTCTCCTTCTGACCTGCCTGAACAGCGGAGTTGACGCACCATGAGTGACTACCAGCACGAAGTCGAGGAGCTGGAGCGCGAGTCGGCGACGGCCGCGCGGCTCTTCGACGTACGGCGCATCATCGGCGGCCTGTTCGCCGTCTACGGCGTCATCGTCACCATCGCCGGCGTAATGGCGACCGACGCGGACCTCAAGAAGGCCCAGAACATCAACATCAACCTCTGGACGGGCCTGGGCATGCTCGCCCTCGGCCTCTTCTTCCTCATATGGCAGCAGCTGCGCCCCGCGGTGCCGCCTACGGCGGAGGAGCTGGCGGAGGAGGGGGATGGGGGGGCGTGAGGCGTGGTTAGTGGGGCGGCGGGGGGCCGGGGCGGCGGGTGCCGGGGGCCGGGGCGTCCGGTCCCGTCGGCCCAACTAGGCCAACGCCAACCCGGCACCCGGCACCCGGCACCCGGCACCCGGCACCCGGCACCCGGCACCCGGCACCCACCGAACGCTGTTACCTGTTACCTGTTACCGCGTCGACGGCGCCGGATCGTCCTCCGGTCCCGTCGGCCCACCGAGCGCGCCCCGGCCGCCCGCCCGCTCCAGCAGCCCCGTACGCGCGGCCAGCGCGGCGGCCTCCAACCGGGAGCCGACCTCCAGCTTCATCAGCACCCGCTGAACATGCGTCCTCGCCGTACTCGGCGCGATATCCATCCCCGCCGCGATCAGCCGGGTGTCCTCGCCGTCCGCGACCCGCATCAGCACCTCGACCTCGCGCGGGGTGAGCAGCTCCAGCAGCCGCGCCCCCTCGTCGTCCGGCTGCGCCGCGGGATGCAGCAGCTCCTCGAAAGCCTGCTGCAACAGCTGCGGCGACACCGCCGACTCCCCCGCCCGCGCCTTCATCATGGCGCGCTCCACACCCTCGATCCGCTCATCGTTACGGACGTAACCGGACGCCCCGGCGGCAAAAGCGGCAGCGATCCCGCGCGGGCTGGGCACCGGCCCCAGCACCACCACCGCGACCTGCGGCCGCTCCTTCTTGATCCGTACGACCGGGTCGAACACCCCGGGCCGGGCCGGCGCCGCGGTACCCAGCAGACACACCTCGGGCGCCCTGCTCACCACCAGCTCCGCGGCCCCCGCACTCGGCGCGGCCGCCGCCAGCACCCGGTGCCCGCGCAATTTCAGCGCCGAGGCGAGCGCCTCCGCGAGCAGACGATGATCGTCGACCACCATGAGCCGCACGCCCATCGAGCAACCCCCTCCACCCCGGCGGGCCCCGGCGCGACCCCCCGGCCGGGCCGCTTGTCCCCGGGAAGCTACACGCTCGGCCCCGATAGCGCGCCCCCTACCGGGAAGAAGCCCCCCGGAATGCTGGAATCCCGGCCATTCGGGGCCGGTTGGCGTGGTTTCGACGGGTGGGGGCGGGAGTAGGGGCTGCGGCGACACCGCCGCGTCCAGAGGAAGTGCGCCTTCAGCGTCCGCCGTTGGGCGGTGCGCTGACCGTCGCGGGGCCTGACCTGCCGAACCCGACGAGTCGCCGAGACAACAGGACTGTTTAGCCAGCAAGTTGAGCGACGGCATGTACTACTGCGCCCTTTCGGCGGCGCGCAAAGACGGGAAGGCGCAGGCCGCCGCTCCCGGGCCGAACCGAACTACGCACCCCACCCCCTTTGTTGAATCCAAAAAGGACAGTCTGCCGGTTTTCGCCGCGAGTGTCACCAAGGGCGCTGTCAGTGCCGTATGCGAAAATTCTTTCGGTAGTTGAACAGAACCTCGGGGAGGGGTCCGGCCCGGTATGTCATTGACCGACGAGGTGGCAGCACTTCATGCAGGGCAACCAGATCCAGCCGCTTTGGTGGGGGAATTCCGCCGTACGCATGTCTTGATCCCTACGGTCAACGACACCCTCATGTCAGCGGAGTTGGATGGCATCCGCTGGTTGTACGCGTTCACCGACGAAGACGCCCTGTCCCGCTTCGCCCTCTCCCGCGGCAGCGAGCCCGGGACGGAGTGGCGGTATGTGACCGCGTCCGGCGCCCGGGTCCTTGACGTGCTGATTCCTGCCTGCGAGGGCCCTGCGGGGGTGGCCCTGGACGCGGGCAGCGAGCAAGGCGCGCTCTTCCCTCCGGTGGCCGGAATCGTTCCGGACAGCGCAGCGGTGGACGCACCAACGGGCGGCAGTTCGGACGTAGCGCACAAAGGGGAAGAATAAATGGGCCTGATCAACGGAAGCGGTTACCGACTCGAACCCGAGGCTTTTGAGCGGCTCACCAAGGGCATCAAGGCCGCAACGGCCGAACTCAAAGAGCTGGGCTTTGATATGGAGGCCCAAATGGGGCGCGGTTTCGACCGTTTGTCCCTGGACAGCATGGAATGCGGCGACGACGGCCTGGCCGCTGTGCTCGACTCCTTCTGTGACCGCTGGGGCTGGGGCGTACGCACGTTGATGCAGGACGCCAACGAATTCTCCAAGAAGCTCGGAATTACCGCCGGCATGTACTACGAGCAGGAGCAGTACGTCTCGGACGCGCTGAAGCAGACGGTGAATGCGTCCATGGGCGACCCGTCCAAGACCGCGGAGCAGCTGCACAAGACCTCCTGGAGCGAAATCGGCGCCGACAACCCCTTCTCCCAAGTCGCGAACGCGGACTTCGATCCGACATCCAAGGACTCGATCGACGCACAAGCAGAGATGCTGCAGACGGCTGACCAAGTCGCCTCGGACTTCCAGTCGATCCCCGAGCGTGCCAGCCACCCCTTCGACGACCCCGGCGAGGTCAAGACGGAGTTCCACGAGCCGAAGGGTGCGCAGGGCCAGGGGGGTAAGAACAAGTGAGCTGGGTCGGGGATGCCGTCAACGCCGTAGGCGAAGGCGCGAGCAAGTTCACGGGGGCAGTCGAACGCGGTGCCGGTGAGCTGGTCGAGCATGGCGCCGACCTGACCGGTGACGCCCTGGAGGCGGCCGGTCTCGACGACGCCGGACACGCCGTCCGCTCTGCCGGCGCCGACGTTGCCGGCGCCCTGGGAGCCCACGTCGACGAACGCCAACTGGGCGAGACGGAAGACCCCAAGGAGCTCATCCACGGCGACGTGGAGAAGATCAACGAGACGGCGTCCCACCTCAAGGACTTCTCGACGGCCTTCGACCGGGTCGCCGACGGGATGCGCAAGATCGGCTCGGGCCAGCACTGGAGCGGCATGGCGGCGGACGCGTTCCGCGAGGCGTTCGATATGCATCCCAAGCAGTGGATGCACGCCGCCGATGCCTGCGACGACGCCTCGAAGGCGCTGAAGTCCTACGCGGAGACGGTGTCCTGGGCACAGGGCAAGGCCGGCGACGCGATCGACAAGTATCGCAAGGCGCTGGAGGCCACCCGGCGGGCCATCGAGGCGTACAAGACCAAGGTCGATACCTTCAACGCGAAGGTCGACTCGTACAACACCGCCGTCGACCGGGGCGAGGACCCGGGCGCCCAGCCGCAGAAGCCGGTCGCGTTCAAAGACCCCGGCACCGAGGGCCGCGAGGCGGCCCAGGACATGCTCAAGAACGCCCGCACCCAGCGCAACGAAGCTGCGGGGCGGGCCCGTAACGCCATCAAGAGCGCCCTGGCCCACGCCCCTGACAAGCCCGCGTTGACGCAGCTGGCAGGCGCGGCGCTCAAGGACGGCGGCGAAGCATTCCTCCTGTCGAACGTGCATCTGGCCGGCGGTGCCCTCAAGGCCGCAGCCGGGACCCTCAAGCTGGTCCGGACGGTCAACCCGATGGACCCCTACAACATCACCCACCCCTGGCAGTACCTCTCGCACGCCTCCACCACCCTCATGGGCCTTGCCCAGGCCCCGCTCCACCCCATCGACAGCGCGAAGGGCATGCTCGGCTCCGGCTGGGGCAGCGACCCGTTGGATGCCGGTACATCGATGGTCGTCAACGTGTTCGGTGGCAAGGGCGCAGGCGGCCTGGCCAAGGGCGGTCTACGGGCCGGAGCGAAGAACATCACGAAGGGCTGGGCACGGCACGCCGCCAACAACGGCGGCAAGATCACTGTCTGGGACCGTGCTCGCATCGCCTGGTGCAAGACCTTCGGCAGCGACCCCATCGACATGGCCACCGGCCGCATGATCCTGCCGCAGACCGACATCACCCTCCCCGGCAGCCTCCCCCTCTCCTTCACCCGCACTTTCGAGTCGTCCTACCGCCAAGGCCGCTGGTTCGGCCCGACCTGGATGTCCACCGTCGACCAGCGCCTGGAGATCGACTCCGAAGGCGTCATCCTCATCGGCGAAGAGGGCGATTTCCACCTCTACCCCCACCCCGCCGTCGGCGTCCCCACCCTGCCGGCCGAGGGCGACGGTGCCCCGCTCGAACTCACCCCGGACGGCGACTACCTCCTTACCGACCCCCACACCGGCATCCGCCGCTACTTCACCACCTACACCGAAAACCTCGCCGTCCTCGACGAGATATCCGACCGCCGCGGCAACCACCAAACCTTCGACTACACCGAAGACGGCACCCCCACCGCCATCACCCACAGCGCCGGCTACCGCCTCCTGCTGACGACCGACGAGGGCCGCATCACCGCCCTCCACCTGGCCGGCGCGGCTCCCGATGGCTCCGACCAGTTGCTGATGACGTACGGCTACGACGACGCCGGCAATCTCATCACCACCACCAACTCCTCCGGCCTGCCCCTCCGCTTCACCTACGACGACCACGGCCGGATCACGTCCTGGACCGACACCAACAACAGCAGCTACACCTACGTCTACGACGACCAGGACCGCTGCACCTCACAGAGCGGCATCGCAGGACACCTGCGCGGCGCCTTCTCCTGGGGCGCCCCCGACCCCGTCACCGGACTGCGCACCAATCTCCACCACAACTCCCTCGGCGAGCTCACGACTTACCTGGTCAACGAACGCCACCAGATCATCGCGACCACCGACCCCACCGGCGCCACCACCCGCACCGTCCGCGACACCAAACACCGCGTCCTGTCGACAACCGACCCCCTGGGCCGCACCACCCACATCGACTACGACGACGAGGGCCGCCCGCTGAGCGTCGTCCTCCCCGACGGCAGCCGCTCCACCACGACCTACGACGCCGACGGCAACCCGCTGGCCGTCACCGGCCCGGACGGCACCACCTGGCGCCACACGTACAACGCCCACGGCAACCGGACCTCGACCACGGACCCTGCCGGAGCCACCACCACCTACACCCACGACGAGCGCGGCCACATCGCCGCCGTCACCGACGCCTTGGGCAACACCACCCACCTCTACTGCGACAAGGCCGGCCTGCCGATCTCGGTCACCGACCCCCTCGGCGCGGTGACCCACTACCGCCGTGACGCCTTCGGCCGCACCACCTCGGTCACGGACCCCCTCGGCGAGACGACGCACATGGTGTGGACGGTGGAAGGAAAGCTAGCTGCCCGAATCGACGCCACCGGCGCCACCGAGGAGTGGACCTACGACGGCGAAGGCAACCGCCTCACCCACACCGACGCCATCGGCCAGACCACCCGCTACGAATACACTCACTTCGACCTCCTCACGGCCCGAACCGCCCCCGACGGCGTCCGCCACGAGTTCACCCACGACACCGAACTCCGCCTCACCCAGGTAACCAATCCCCAGGGCCTGACCTGGAACTATGCGTACGACGGAGCCGGTCGCCTCATATCCGAGACCGACTTCGACGACCGCGTCCTCGCCTACGCCCATGACGCCGCAGGGCAACTGGCCTCCCGCAGCAACGCGCTCGGCGAGGTCACCACCTACCGGCGCGACACCCTCGGCCGCATCACCGAGAAGAACGCCGCGGGCCTGATGACCACCTACACCCACGACACCAACGGCAATCTCCTCCAAGCGGCAAACCCCGACGCCAGCGTCACCTACACCCGAGATGTCCTCGGCCTAGTCACTACCGAAACAGTCAACGGCCGCACCATGACGTTCACCTACGACGCCTTGAGCCGCCGCACCTCCCGCACCACCCCCACCGGCCACACCACCCGGTACACCTACGACGCCGCCGGCAACCGGACCGCCATGGACGTCGCCGGCCATATCCTCACCTTCGATCACGACGTCGCAGGACAAGAACACACTCGCGCCATTGGCGACAACCTCGCCCTCACCCACACGTGGGATCCGACTGGCCGCCTCGCCACCCGCACTCTCACCAGCACAGGTGCTGAGACCGTGCAGGCCCCACCAGGCGTAGCCCCTGCGCCAAACCTTGCCGTCAACGAGGCAATGCTCCTCCACCGGGGCTACACCTACCGACCCGACGGCAACCTGAGCGCCATTGAGGATTCCCACACCGGGCGCCGCACCTTCGACCTCGACCACGCCGGTCGTGTCACTGCCGTCCACGCCAACAATTGGACCGAAACCTACGCCTACGACAAAGCCGGCAACCAAACCCGCGCCACCTGGCCCGACCGCCATGCCAACCCTTCAGCCCGAGGGGACCGCACCTACACGGGCACGCGCGTCACCCAAGCCGGCGCCATCCGCTACGAATACGATTCCCTCGGCCGCGCTTCGCTCCGCCAAAAGACCCGTCTTTCACGCAAGCCCGACACCTGGTACTACACCTGGAACACAGAAGACCGGCTCATCAGCGTCACGACACCTGACGGAACGATCTGGCGCTACCTCTACGACCCATCCGGCCGTCGAATATCCAAACAACGCCTCGCGACCGGCACATCGGAAATAGCGGAGCAAACAGACTTTACCTGGGACGGCCCCAAGATCGCCGAACAAAACTCCCACTGCGCAGGGTCTTCACAGAACATCACCCTCACCTGGGATCACAATGGAATGAGTCCACTGACTCAGAGTGAAATTAAATCCACAGACCTGTCGCATTCCCCACAAAACATCATCGACCGGCGCTTCTTTGCTATTATCACCGACCTTGTAGGCTCCCCCACCGAACTCGTAAATGAAGGCGGCTCCCTCGCTTGGCGCGCACAGAGTAGCCTTTGGGGGGCCACCACCTGGAACACCCATGCCGACGGGTACACACCTCTGCGTTTCCCCGGTCAATATTTCGATCCCGAGACGCAGCTTCATTACAATTTCCACCGACACTACGACCCCGCCACCGCGCGGTACATTAGCCCCGACCCGTTGGGACTATCCCCTGCACCGAACCCGGCATCGTACGTCCTCAATCCCCACACATGGATCGACCCACTCGGACTCGACTGCGATCCTGGAGACGGGGTCACCAATCGGCACCGGCCGCCGATTGAAGGAGACACGAACTACATCGTCGATAACCCTCACGACTGGTCGGACACCATCACAGATATCGACAAGATCGAGAATGGAGTACTCTGGGAAGAAAAGACCGCAACGGGGCAAAACCCGAATATGAAGGTTGAGCCATGGACTGACAAGCATGTTCTCAAGAAGCTTGACTCGTACCTCAGAGCAAGAAGCCATCTACCCGGGTGGGAAGACTCCCCGATCGGCCTCCATTTTACAGAACCAGGGGCGACACCAGCATTCAGGGCAGCAGTGGAGGAGGCCGTGCAAACCTGGCGTGGAAGTAACCCCGGCGTCGACGTGAGGATCAGGTGGAATAGTTAATGAGTTGCTTTTTCCGGATCGATGACCGAGACGTATGGAATCCTTCCAATCTGGTAGCAAATGCCTTCATCGGACAGGCGCTCGCCCTATCCAAACTACTTGACCAGAAAACGGGGATCGGGCCAATCGTCGACGATGAATGCGAGATCAACAAGGGGGATTTTCTCCAATTCACGACCATTTTGATCCATCGACACAGAGATACAGCTAATCCCGCATTGAGGATACTCCTAGAAGGCGTGGCGAGCATCTGCCTTGTCCTCTTGGAGCGCTCCGAAACTCGGATTATTTCCGTGCGCGACATGGAAGCATTCGGAAAGGAACGAATTTCCGAGCTTGCTAGAAACATGCCACTGGGGTAGCACTCACCAACGACTCGAACTCATCACAATAACACCCTCCAAGAATTCGCGATCAGCCCCGTGAACAGGCCCTGGCATGCGCCATAATCCCACCATCCCTGGGCGCCGACGGCAGGAGCCCCCCTGCTCATGCTTCGTCAACTCTCGCCAAACCATCACGTGTTCAGGTCGTGCCGCGCCACCCTAAGATCGCGACGCGGCATGTCAATGCCGACGACGCATGCGCTACCAGTCGCCGGAAGTTGTCGACGCATTATTGGAAAGCGAGCCTCGGGTGAAGCCAGATTCCTCAAAAAGTCCCCGTTCGGGATTTCGTCCGTGCCATAGAGGGGAAAGGGATAAATGACCACTCCACAACAGCCGCCAGGTGGTTACGGGCAAGCGCCCGGTTACGGTGCTCCGCAAGGGATGCCGCAGCCCGGACAGCCGGGCGGGTATCCGCCCGGGGGCGCTCCTGGCGGGCCGGGGCCGTATGGGCAGCAGGCTCACCCCGGACCCGGCGGAGCCGCGCCCTACGGACAGCAGCCCCACCCCGCCGGACCGGCGCCGTACGGCCAACAGCCCGGCCCCTACGGGATGCCGCAGCAGGCGCCCCCCTTTGGGTATGGGGGGCCAGGCATGCCCCCGCCCATACCGCCCAAGTCGAAGGCCGGGAAAGCGTGGGGGATTCTTGGGGCTATCGCCGGGGTGCTGGTGTTGGGGACGGTGGCGTCGAATGCGGGGATCCGGGGTGGAGGGAGTTCGTCCGGCGGGGCCGACGCGGGGCCGAAGTACCGGATTACGGTGCCGAAGACGCTGGCGGGTGGGGAGTACAAGCTCGCCAAGGACATATCCCAGCAGGCCAGCGATGCGGTGCCGCAAGACGGGGCCGGCGCTCACGGCGTCAAGGCAGTGGGCGGGCAGTACTCGTCCGGGACCAAGTCGCTGGTGATGCTGGGGCTCTACGGGGTCATTGATGATCCCGAGAAGGCCGTCGACCACACCATCCGTGGGATGACGCGGGATGGTAAGACGGAAGCCGTCGTGATGGATGAGGAGTTCACGCCCAGTGGGGGTGGAGATCCGCTCACGTGTGGTGTGGATGTGAAGACAGATATGGGGCAGAAGGTGACAATGCCGTTCTGCGTCTGGGCTGATTCCAGTACGAGCGGGAATGTCGTCGAAACCGATGCTTCGGCGCTGTCGAAGGATCCGCGTTCCGTAGACCTTCAGGAATTCGCCGATAAGGCGGGCAAGATTCGCGGTGAGGTCAGGAAACCGCTGTGATTCGCCCTGCAACTTGTTGCAATCTGCTGTAGTCGGACCCCTCAGCTCAGCGCTGCGCGCGGAGCAACTCCCGGAGCGACGCTGAGCGCCGTACGGTCACCACGTCGATGCGCCGCGGTGACCGTACGGCGACCGGCGTCGCTCTAGAGGTCAGTAGCGTCCCGCCCGTCATCGAGCGCCCGTCTCCGAGCGCCCGCCCCTACGCTCCCGACTCCCCCTACGCCTCCTCAGCCAACTCCAGCCACCGCATCTCCAACTCCTCCTTCTCCGCGGTCAGTTCGCGGAGTTGGGCGTCGAGGCCGGCGACCTTTTCGAAGTCCGTCGCGTTCTCGGCGATTTGGGTGTGGAGGGTGGTTTCCTTGGTGCCGAGCTTGTCCAACTGGCGCTCGATCTTTTGGAGTTCCTTCTGGGCGGCGCGGTTGACCGCGGCGGCCTTCTTGGGGGCCGTTGCGGTCTGTGGGGCGGGGGCCGGGGTGGCGGCGTCGATGACCTGCTGGCGGCGTTCCAGGTACTCGTCCAGGCCGCGCGGGAGCATGCGGAGGGTGGCGTCGCCGAGTAGGGCGTGGACGCGGTCGGTGGTGCGCTCGATGAAGTAGCGGTCGTGGCTGATGACGATGAGGGAGCCGGGCCAGCCGTCGAGGAGGTCTTCGAGCTGGGTGAGGGTCTCGATGTCGAGGTCGTTGGTGGGCTCGTCGAGGAAGAGGACGTTGGGCTCGTCCATCAGGAGGCGCAGGATCTGCAGGCGGCGGCGTTCACCGCCGGAGAGGTCGCCGACCGGCGTCCACTGCTTCTCCTTCGTGAAGCCGAACTTCTCGCAGAGCTGGCCGGCGGTCATCTCCCGCCCCTTGCCCAGGTCGACCCGCTCGCGCACCTGCTGGACGGCCTCCAACACCCGCAGCGTCGGGGGGAGTTCGCCGACCTCCTGGGAGAGGTAGGCCAGCTTGACGGTCTTGCCGACGGTGATCCGGCCGGCCACCGGCTGCGCGTCGCCCTGCGTACGGGCCGCCTCGGCCAGCGCCCGCAGCAGCGAGGTCTTGCCGGCGCCGTTGACGCCCACCAGGCCGATCCGGTCGCCGGGGCCCAGCTGCCAGGTCAGGTGCTTGAGGAGGACCTTCGGCCCGGCCTGGACGCTGACGTCCTTCAGCTCGAAGACGGTCTTGCCGAGGCGCGAGCTGGCGAACTTCATCAGCTCGGCGTTGTCGCGCGGCGGCGGGACGTCCGCGATCAGCTCGTTGGCGGCCTCGATGCGGAAGCGGGGCTTGCTCGTACGGGCCGGGGCGCCGCGCCGCAGCCAGGCAAGCTCCTTGCGCATCAGGTTCTGCCGCTTGGCCTCTTCGGTGGCGGCGATCCGCTCGCGCTCGGCCCGCGCGAAGACGTAGTCGCTGTAGCCGCCCTCGTACTCATGGACATCGCCGCGCTGGACGTCCCACATCCGCGTACAGACCTGGTCGAGGAACCAGCGGTCGTGGGTGACGACGACGAGGGCGGAGCGGCGGGCCCGGAGGTGGCGGGCCAGCCAGGAGATGCCCTCGACGTCGAGGTGGTTGGTGGGCTCGTCGAGGACGATCAGGTCCTGTTCGGCGATCAGCAGCTTGGCGAGCGCGATACGGCGGCGCTCCCCGCCGGAGAGCGGGCCGATGACGGTGTCCAGGCCCTGGGTGAAGCCGGGCAGGTGCAGATCGCCGAAGAGGCCGGTGAGTACGTCGCGGATCTTGGCGTTGCCGGCCCACTCGTGGTCGGCGAGATCGCCGATGACCTCGTGCCGGATGGTGGCGGCCGGGTCGAGGGAGTCGTGCTGGGTGAGGACGCCGAGGCGCAGCCCGCCGTTGTGGGTGACCCGGCCGTTGTCGGTGTCCTCCAGCTTGGCGAGGATCCGGATCAGGGTGGTCTTGCCGTCCCCGTTGCGTCCGACGACGCCGATCCGGTCCCCCTCGTTGACGCCGAGCGAGACACCGTCGAGCAGGGCACGGGTTCCGTACACCTTGCCGACGGCTTCCAGATTGACGAGGTTGACGGCCATCTCACTCCTGCGTTTCATCCCTGCGGTTCACATCGGGCGACCTTCCCAGCCTAGTCGGCGGGGGGAGGGGAGCCGGTCGGGTGGGGAGGGGAGGCCGCTCGGGGGGTGGCGTGCTGGGGCCCGTCCGGGATGGGGATGGAGTCCACTCGGGTGGGGCTACGGTCGGCTCGGGTGGGGCCGGGGCCCGCTCGGGATGGAGACGCGGCCCGCCCGGGATGGGTATGCGGCCCGCCCGGAGCTGAGTATCCGTACTGATGGCGGGGGCTGCGGGCGGTCCTAGCGTGGGCCGCATGATCAACGACCAGGCTCCGACGCCCCTTCCGGCATCCGGCACTCCCGTGCACGACGCGGCACCGTCGGTGACAGGTTCGGTGACAGGTTCGGAGACAGGTTCGGAGACAGGTTCAGGGACAGGTTCGGGGACAGCTTCCACCGTGGGCCGCATCGTCGTCAGCCTGCTGGTGCTGGCGTTCGCCGGGGTGACCGGGCTGTTCGCGCCGCTGCTGGTAATGGCGAGCGACAGCTGCACCGAGAAGGACGCCCGCACGATCTGCTCCGCGAGCGCCCAGCAGATCGTCGGCGGCCTGCCGGTCGGCGCCGCCTTCGTGGCCGCCCTCCTGGCGGTGGTGGGGATGGGCAGCAGGGGCACAGTGGGCTGGGGATGCCTGCTGGCGGCGCCGTGTCTGCTGGTCCTGTCCTGGGTGGTGTCGCTGGGCATCGTGGGCAGCTGAGGGATCCGGCTCGCCGTTGTAACGTGCCGTCATGGCACCGGACATGGGCATGGCAGTGGAGACGGAGACAGTACGCGGGCTGGTTTACGGGCCGAGCGGCAAGCAACTGGACGTCCACCGTCCGGCCGGGGCGTCCGGCGCGGCGCCCACCGTGCTGCTCTGGCACGGCCTCGGCCCCGACGAGCGGGATGTGCTCGAACCGCTGGCGCGGACGGCGGCGGCGCGCGGGCTGCTGGTCCTCGTACCGGACTGGCGCTCGGACGCGGCGGACGGCGGCCGGTCACATCTGCTGGAGTCCCTGTCCTTCGCCCGGAAGGAAGCGGGCGGGCTGGGCGGCGACGGGGAGTCGCTCGTACTGGCCGGGTGGTCGGCGGGGGCCGGGGCCGCGCTGGGGGTCGCGCTGTGGCCCGAGAGCGTGGCGGGGTGGCGGCCGAGGGCGGTGGTGGGTGTCGCGGGCCGCTACGACCTGCTGGCGCGGACCACCGGCACCGCCCCGCTGGACGACCTCGCCGCGGGCCGCGACCCGGGCGTACCGGTCCATCTCGTCCACGGCACCCGCGACACCGTCCTGGACGCCCGTTACTCCCGCGACCTCACCGAGGCCCTACGCGCCGCGGGCCGGGCGACGACCCTCCAGGAGACCGACACCGACCACGCGGGCGTGACCATGACCGCGTACGACCCGGCGGCGGACCGCTGCCTCCCGACGACGGCCGAGCATGCGGTACGGGCGGGGCGGCTGGTGGCGGGGGTGCTGGCGGCGGCCGGCGGGGGTGGGGGCGCGGCGTAGCGCCGCTGCCGACGTCTCAGCGGCGGGCGGGCCGCCAGGAGGCCCGCCCTCTCGTCACGGCGTGCTCAGCGCGGCGATCTCCGCCCCCAGCGCGGCCACGCGGTGGTCGCGCCTCGGGGGCCGAACTCGTCGCATAGGGCCCGGAGTCTACGGGCGGTGGGTACCGGGCGGACCGATCCGTCTTCCCGGCGTGGAACGTGCTCAAGTGGGCTGACAACTCGCGCCAGTTCCGGGACATCCATGGCCCCGCCAGCGCCCCCTCACGGCCCCGTCAGCGCCCAGGAGTCGGCCGGGTCGTCCAGCCACACCCGTTCACCCTCGGCCGTCACGGTCAGGCCGAACCGGGTGTGCTCGGGCCTCCCCCGCCCCTCCCACCAGTGGAAGGCGTCCTCCACCTCGTCCCACAGACGGCGAGGGCCGGACTGCCAGACGCGGGCGGTGTCCCCGTCCCGGAACAGCACGCACGCCCAGGACGCGTCGCGCGCCCCGTCGCTCAGCTCATCGCTCGGCTGCCCATCGCTCGGCCGCCCGTCGCCCACCCCGCCGCTCACCCCATCCCCCAGCCCGTAGAACCACACCGGACGCCCACCATCGCCTTTGTCCGCCACGACGTGCAGGCAGCGGGGGACGCGCAGGCCCAGGACGAACCCCTCGGGGCCGAACCGCTCCCCGAGGAACTCCGCCTCGGTGAGCGTCGTGGACGATTCCTCGCCGTCCGCGACGCTCCCCGTGACGTACGCGGAATGGTCCACGGCGGCCGGGCGCTGGGAGCGGAGCTTCATGAACTCCACGGGGCCCGTGAAGCGTCCGGCGGCGCTCTGCCCGTCCGGCGCGACCATCAGGCGGGCCACCGCGTCACCATGGCTGTAGTGCGTCCCCCACGGGGCCACGATGACCCCGCCGGGACGGCACTGCTCCACCCACGCGAACGGAACGGACCGAACGCCGCACGTCGCCATGATGCGGTCGTACGGCGCGCCTTCCGGGTGGCCCCGGCTCCCGTCACCGTGGAGGACGCGGACGGAGTTCCCGAACCGCGCGGCCGTGGCGCGGGCGGCGGCGGCCAGCGCCCCGTCGACCTCCATGGTGGTGACGTTCCCGGGCCCGGCACGGTGCGCCATGAGCAGCGCGTTCCACAGCGTCGCGGCCCCGATCTCCAGGACCTTGTGCCCGGGGTGCAGGTCCACGTCCTGGAGCATCCGGAAGACGACCGACGGCATCGATGCGGAACTGGTCGGCACCTCACCGGGTGAGGCGCCGGACCGTTTTCCGTCGTCCCACTGGGTGACGACGGGAACGTCCGCATCCACGTATTCCCGCCACACCTCCGGGCTCTCCGTACGGGACACCGGCACGCTGCGCCCGGCCGCCATGTCGAACGGCCAGATGAGCTCGGGCAGTACGGCCGACCTGGGCACGGCCAGGTAGGCGGAGACCCAGTCCGGGGAGAGAACACCCGCCGCCATGAGGGCACGCCCCAGCCCGTTGAGGCCGGGGCGCTCTTCCATGCCTGTTGCCTCTGGCAGCCTGTCGCTGCCGCCGCCGTTCTGGGCAATCACACCCATCTCTTCCTCCTGGTGCATTCGTGGGCGGTGCCTCTGTGAGTGGTGCGTACCTGCGTGAGGTACGGGTCAACTGCCCGCGCCCGTAAGGGAAACGAGCACAGCAGACAGCCGGTGCGCGCCCGTCCCTGTTACGGGGACGGGATCCGTGTCGGTCAGCGGCGGCCTCCCCCACCGGACGACCAGGTGTTGAGCCTCCGTACGGCCTCCTCCAGCTCCCGGCGCCGAGCCGCCTGGTCTGCGGCGGGCCGCGCCTGCTCCGACGGTCGGACGCGCATGTACGGCCGGACGAGGCGGCCGTCCTCGCCGCACAACGGCAGTAGTTCGGGCGGCACTCGGCGGACGCGTACGAGGCGACGCCGCACCAGCGTCCCGTCCGGCAAACAGGCCGTGGGCGGAGGAGCACCGGTACTACTGACCGCACTGCCGACCGCCCGATGGCCGCCCCGCCCCGGAAGTAAGCAACTCAGCAGCCTTCCAAGGACGGTGCGGACGAGCCCTGGCCCACCGTTCAACGGTCGGCCGCCTTGCGGAGAACCTCGGCGAGGCGGCGGGCGGTGGCCGCATTGCAGTTACCGAGGGCGACAAGCGAGGCGCCGTAGACGCTCGCGAAGCCGGGCAGCTCGACGCCGAGCGACGGCAGCGTGATGCCGTGGTCCTTCAGCGCACTGCGCAGCTCTTCGGCGCTCTGGTGCACGTCGTCGGGGAGGGAACGGTCGAGGGGCATGGACCCCACCTTTCTGTACGCATCGCAACGAACTGCTTACAGAGTGATGTGACGCGGCGTAGCGTGAAAGTGTTTGGGCTCCCGGTCGCGGTCCGGGGAATGCGCGTATGACGGGTGGAACAGTGAGGACCGCCGGGGATCGCCCACAACCGCTCTGACTCGGCTACACGTACGGCGGTGAACCGTGGCACGACGCAAGGAAATTGACGGATCGGCGGGAGTCCCCACCTTCTACGGCAAGGAGCTGCGCTGGAAGAGAGAGGCGGCAGGGCTCACGCTTGAGCAGTTGACGAAGGGAAGCTTCTACGGACTGAGCCACCTCAGCGAGATCGAGCGTGGTCAGCGCCGGATGCCCCAGGACCTGGCCGAACACGTGGACAGGGTTCTGAAGACGGACGGCTTCTTCGCCCGCTGCTGCGAGGACGTGCGGAAGGCGAAGACCAGAGGGCACGCGGACTACTATGCCGATGTCGTTGAGTTGGAGGAACGAGCCCGGGACGTCGAGGAATGGATGCCCGATCTGCTCCCCGGCCCGCTGCAACTGGAGCCGTACATCCGAGCCGTCGTCCACGCAACGCACCCGACCGAGCCCGAGGAAGAGGTATCGACGAAGGTTTCCGCGCGGCGGGAGCGAGCGTGGCTCTTCGAGGATGCCAAGAGCCCTGAGACCTGGGTTGTCATGAGCGAGTTGGTTCTGCTGCGCCCGGTACTCGATCCAGACGGTATGGCCGAACAGCTCGCCCACGTCGTCGAAGTTGCACAACGCCGCCGATTCATTCCACAGATTCTTCCGTGGAATGTCGCAGGCCACCCGTTCACGATGGGCACGACCAGGCTCCTGACCTTCTCCGATGCCCCGCCTCTCATGTACACAGAGGGCATGTACAGCGGTCAGCTCACCGATGATCCGAGCTGCATCAGGAAGTATGCAAAGGCCTATGATCGACTCAGGGCCGCCGCTCTGCCACCTGATGTGTCTCTGAAAGCGATCGAGAAAGCAGCAGAGGACTACCGGAATGGCAAGCACTCACGTGGACTTGAGCAAGGCCCATTGGCTCAAAAGTAGCCGCAGCAACGGGGACGGGGGCTACTGCGTCGAGGTCGCCGACAACCTCCCCGGCATCATCCCCGTCCGCGACTCCAAAGACCCCCAGGGCCCGGCGATCATCTTCCGGGCCGCCGCCTGGTCGTCGTTCGTCTCCTCCGTAAAGGAAACGGATCTGCCAGGCGCCTGAGTCCTCCTGGGCGCCCGGCAGGTTCCGGGCGCCCGGGGACGGGCTCCCCGCCCCGCCGCGTTGTGGCCCGCAAGGCGGGCGCGCTTCCCTTCCGGAGATCCGGGAACAACAGGGGAAGGCCGAAATGACAAACAGCCACGCTGACTTGAGCACGGCCACCTGGCGCAAGAGCAGCTACACCAACGGCTCAGGCGGCGACTGCGTCGAGGTCGCCGACAACCTCCCCGGCATCATCCCCGTCCGCGACTCCAAAGCCCCCGGGGGCCCGGCGATCATCTTCCCGACCGCTGCCTGGTCGTCCTTCGTCACCGCCGTCAAAGGCACTGCTGTCCTCTGACACGAGGGAGAGGCAGTGGGCCAGATGTCGTTTCGGTCGGACATCCCGTTGGGGTCCTTCCTGGTCTGAAACGATCACCAGGGCCGTACGACTGAACGCAGGGGTGAAGAACATGATTAATCTGGTACTGCTCGGCGTCTTGGTGCTCGCCGTCGGCGGGTGTGCATGTGTGGTGTGGGCGGAGCGCGGCGGACCCCGTTGGGTCCGCGGCGTGGCGACCGTGACGCTCGCCGCGAGCGAGCTGGTGCGTCGCTCCGAGAAGCGCCGGCGCCGGCGCCAGCGCCGGAGCGTGACGCGGACCACCAGCGGTGGTGACTAGGAACGGTCAAAGTCGCCTGACAAACGGTCAAGATCACTGGTCAGAGGCCAACTGCCCTGCCGGGCGCTTGAACTTCCCAGCCAATACAACGCGGCGGGGTCGCGCGGGAATACCCGCCCGGCCCCGCCGCGTTGTGGCCCCGCAGGGGGCGCTCGTACCCCCTACGGGATCTGTTCCCCCGCCCCTTAGAGGACCATCGCCCTACAGAACCCGCGCCCCCACCGCCGGAGAATCCGCCACCCGTACCTGACGGCAGGTCCCCGACGCCAGCAGCGCCGCGGCCACTTCCTCCGCCACCTCCGCGTCCTTGACCAGGAACGCGGTGGTCGGCCCCGAGCCGGAGACCAGCGCGGCCAGGGCGCCGGCCGCAGTGCCCGCCTCCAACGTCGCGGTCAGCGACGGCCGCAGGGACAGCGCCGCCGCCTGGAGGTCGTTGGACAGAGCTGAGGCAAGCGCGGTGGCGTCGCCGGACTCCAGGGCGGCCAGCAGCTCCGGGGCGGCCTCCGGCTCCGGGACGTCCGTCCCCGCCGTCAGGCGGTCGAACTCGCCGTAGACGGCGGGGGTGGACAGGCCGCCGTCGGCGACGGCGAAGACCCAGTGGAAGGCTCCGCCGACGGCCAGCGGCGTCAGCAGTTCGCCTCGCCCCCGCCCCAGCGCCGCGCCACCGACCAGGCTGAACGGTACGTCGCTGCCCAACTCGGCGCAGAGGGAGAGGAGTTCATCCCGCGAGGCACCGGTGGACCACAGGGCGTCGCAGGCCAGCAGGGCGCCGGCGGCATCCGCGCTGCCGCCCGCCATACCGCCCGCGACAGGGATGTCCTTGGTGATGTGGAGGTGGACGTTCGGCTCGATGCCGTGGCGGGCGGCGAGGAGTTCGGCGGCGCGGGCCGCGAGGTTCGTGCGGTCCAGGGGGATCTGGTCGACGTCGTGGCCCTCGGCGGTGATCCGGAGGGTGTCGGCGGGGGTCGCGGTGACCTCGTCGTAGAGGCCGACGGCGAGGAAGACGTTCGCCAGGTCGTGGAAGCCGTCCGGGCGGGCGGCGCCCACCGCCAGCTGGACGTTGACCTTGGCCGGTACCCGGACGGTGACCGGGGCGGCGGTCGCGGCGGTGGTCTGCTGAGTGGTCTTGGCGGTGTTGTCGGTCATGCCTGCTCTCCCCCTGATGCGTGTGCTCCCCCGGACTGGCGGATGCCGGGCGTCCCGCCCGGTCCCTTGTGTTCGGCGATCCTCGCGAACTCCTCCACGGTCAGTGCCTCCCCGCGGGCCTGCGGGGAGACGCCCGCGGCGACCAGGGCGGCCTCTGCCGCGGCGGCCGAGCCGGCCCAGCCCGAGAGCGCGGCGCGCAGGGTTTTACGGCGCTGGGCGAAGGCGGCGTCGACGACGGCGAAGACCTCGTCGCGGCTGGCCGAGGTTTCGATGGGCTTGTCGCGGCGTACGAGGGAGACCAGGCCGGAGTCGACGTTGGGGGCGGGCCAGAAGACGTTGCGGCCGATGGCGCCGGCCCGTTTGACCTCGGCGTACCAGTTGGCCTTGACCGACGGCACACCGTAGACCTTGTTGCCGGGGCGGGCGGCGAGCCGGTCGGCGACCTCGGACTGGACCATGACCAGGGTGCGGTCGATGGTGGGGAAGGTCGCGAGCATGTGCAGCAGTACGGGCACCGCGACGTTGTAGGGGAGGTTGGCGACCAGCGCGGTGGGCGCGGGGCCGGGCAGCTCGGTGACGTGCATGGCGTCGCGGTGCACCAGCGCGAAGCGGTCGGCGCGCTCGGGCAGCCGGGCCGCGACAGTGGACGGCAGCGCGGCGGCGAGCACCTCGTCGATCTCGACGGCGGTGACCCGGTCGGCGGCCTCCAGCAGCCCCAGGGTCAGTGAGCCGAGCCCCGGGCCGATCTCGACCACCACGTCGTCGGGGCGGACCTCGGCGGTCCGGACGATCCGGCGGACGGTGTTGGCGTCGATGACGAAGTTCTGGCCGCGCTGCTTGGTGGGGCGGACGCCCAGCGCGGCGGCCAGCTCGCGGATGTCGGCGGCGCCCAGCAGGGGACCGGGATCGTCGGTGGTGCTCTTGCTCATGCCACAGCCTCGTTGCGCTCGTTCACCCGTGAAGCTTACGGCCGCAGACCGGCCACGGGCTCGCCCCCCTTCTGATGTAGAGCTTCTTGGCCCGGAAGGTCTGTTCCTGGGGGGAGGCGTCCTGGGGGCGGCCGCGGCCGCCGAGGGCCCGCCAGGTGGCGACATCGAACTGGTAGAGCCCGCCGTAGGTGCCCGAGGAGTCGACGGCGTTCGGCCGGCCGCCCGCCTCGCACTGCGCCAGCGCGTGCCAGGCGAGGTGGTCGGCGCCGCGCACGGAGGTGGGCAGCTCCCGGATGCCGAGGTGCACGATCTGCGGGCGCGGGGCGCGCACGACCTCGCTGCGCAGCCGCTTCGCTTTCTGTTTGACGCCGTTGACGGCGCGCACCCGGTAGGTGACCCGCCGGACGCCGGGGCGGCCCTGCTGGACGACCACGACGGTGCCGCGGGCCAGGCGGGCGTCGGCGCGGTGGATCGTACGGAAGGGGATGGCCCGCTCGCGGACCTGCTTGGAGCCGGTGATCCGCAGCACCGAAAAGGTCTGGCCGTCGCGCGGGAAGCTGTCCGGCGGCACCGAGGTGGTGTCCTTGTCGCCCAGGGTGATCCCGGCCTCGGTGAGGGCCTCGCGGACGGTGGCCGCGTTGGTGCGGATCCGGTGCGCGCGGCCGTCGGCGACGATCGCCACCGAGCGTTCGGTACGGACCGCCAGCTCCATGCCGCGCTGCTCGATGCGGCGGGAGCGGGAGGCCGAGAGGTAGGCGCCGTCGGCCCGTACGCCGATCTGGTGCAGGGCGCCGGCGACGGTGTCCGCGGTGGTCCATACCGTGCGGCGCCGGCCGTCGATGGTGAGCACGACCGGGCGGCCGTGCCGGACCACGACCTCGTCGCCGCTGTTGAGCGCGGTGCCGGGGGCGGGCGCGACGATGTCGTGGGCGCCGACGGCGAGCCGCTCGTCGGCCAGCAGGTCATCGACGTCGGCGGCGAAGGTGTGCAGGGTGCGCGGGGTGCCGTCGACGGTGAGCCGGACCGCCTTGTCGTGCGCGATGAAGGCGGTGGTGCCGCCGGCGAGGAAGGCCACGACCAGCGCCCGGGGCAGCAGCCCGCGCAGCGCCTCGGGGCGTTCGGCGCGGCGTCTGCGACGGCCGCGCGCGGCGCGGTGGCTGCTGCTCTGCGAATGGCTCACGAACGCGCTCCACATGCCCCGGCTGCGGTTGACGGCCGGAATCTAGCGGAGTCGGCGTCACTCTCCCAACTCGCCCCGATACGGAAAGTGATCAGATCGGGGGAACGGGGGCGGCCGTCGGGCGGGGCGTACGGGCCCTGCGGCGGCCGCCGGGAGCCGGCCGCGAACCGTCAGTAACCGAAGGCCCGCGCCGTGTTCGCCGCGACGGCGGTGGCGAGGGCGTCCTCCGTCATCCCGGTGACCTCGGCCATGGCCCGCAGGGTGACCGGAATGAGGTACGGGGCGTTGGCCCGTCCGCGGTACGGGGCGGGCGTGAGGAAGGGGGCGTCGGTCTCGACGAGGACCAGTTCGGGCGGGGCGACGGCGAGCGCGTCGCGCAGTGGCTGGGCGTTCTTGAAGGTGACGTTGCCGGCGAAGGACATGAAGTAGCCGGCCGCGGCGCAGATCTCGGCCATCGCGGCGTCGCCGGAGTAGCAGTGGAAGACGACCCGGTCGGGGGCGCCCTCCTCGCGCAGGATCCGCAGCACGTCGTCGTGTGCCTCGCGGTCGTGGATGACCAGGGCCTTGCCGTGCCGCTTGGCGATCTCGATGTGCGCCCGGAAGGAGGCTTCCTGGGCGGCCATGCCGTCGGGGCCGGTGCGGAAGTAGTCCAGGCCGGTTTCGCCTACGCCGCGGACCTGCGGGAGGGCGGCCAGCTTGTCGATCTCAGCGAGGGCGGCGTCGAGCGCGCTGTCGCCGCCGGGCTCCCGGGCGCCCTGCCGGGACCAGCCGTCGGGGTCCCCGAGCACGATCCGGGGTGCCTCGTTGGGGTGCAGGGCGACGGTGGCGTGCACGCTGTCGTGGGCCGCCGCGGTCTCGGCGGCCCAGCGCGAACCGGCCAGGTCGCACCCCACCTGGACGACGGTGGTCACCCCGACCGAGGCGGCCTTGGCCAGCGCCTCCTCGACGGTGCTGTCCTGCATGTCCAGGTGGGTGTGCGAATCCGCGACCGCCACCCGAAGGGGTTCGGGCAGCGGCGGCGGGGTGTTCTTGTCCTGCGGTGCCATGGCCGCGATCCTACGAGGGGCGCGGCACGGAGCTCACTTGCGGTGGTGCTGGAAGGGGTGCAGCAGGTCGGAGAGGTGCCAGTGGTGGCGTCCGGTGTCCTTGTCCCCGGCGGTGCGGTCGTCGGTGCCGTCCGGGTCCGCGGCCGCGGGTTCCTTGTTCTTCGCGCCGCCGTGCTTCTTCTCGCCGCCGTTCCCGCGCTGGTGCATGCTCGCCATCGCGGCGGAGACCATCGAGACCTGGCCGGAACGCATGATGCGGACCACGTCGCTGCCGCAGTTCACGCAGGTGGGGCAGGTCAGCGGGGACCGGACGCGCTCGCCGTCCGCGTAGTAGACGACATGCAGCTCTCCCTTGCCGTCGACCTCGTGGACTATCTCGTAAGCCTGCTCCCAGCCGTAGCCGCATCGCATACAGGCGAAGGAGTACGCCTCGTGCGCGGCGGCGTCGGGCCGGTGATCGGGATGCTCTCCGCCGGTGGTCGTGGTGGAAGCTCCGTGGGTCCTGGCGAAATCGCTCATGTGCTGCGCTCCTCTTGTCCTCCGGACAAGGTCTTCGGGAACCGTTCGTCCCTCGTCCAGTGGACGCCTTTCCCGGTCACAAAGCAGCAGATCGCCGACCGTATTGGCCCAGATTTGGCCGGGGGCAGGGAAAAGTCCCCGCCATCCCGGCCTGCGCTTTACCTTTCAGGCCAGTCATTTACCTTCTGATGAGTCGGTTTCCGCCGCGCGCCCCGCCGGGCCCTCCGCCGCGTCCGGCTAGGCGCCCTTCGCCGGGCCCTTTTCCGCGTTCTTCGCCGCCACCACCGCGTCGAAGACCTCCCGCTTGGGCAGGCCGGCGTCCGCGGCCACCGCGGCGATCGCTTCCTTGCGGCGCTCCCCGGCCTCCTCGCGGACCCGCACCCGGCGGACCAGCTCCTCGGCGTCCAGGTCCTGCGGCCCGCTGTCCGGGGCGCCCTCGACGACGATGGTGATCTCGCCGCGTACGCCCTCGGCCGCCCAGGGCACGAGTTCGGCCAGCGGCCCGCGCTTGACCTCCTCGTAGGTCTTGGTCAGCTCCCGGCAGACCGCGGCCCGCCGGTCGGCGCCGAAGATCTCGGCCATCGCGGCGAGGGTGTCGTCCAGCCGGTGCGGGGCCTCGAAGTAGACGAGGGTGCGCCGCTCGTCTTCGACCTCGCGCAGCCGGGTGCGCCGCTCACCGCCCTTGCGGGGCAGAAACCCCTCGAAGCAGAAGCGGTCGACCGGCAGCCCGGAGACGGCCAGGGCGGTGAGTACGGCGCTGGGGCCCGGTACGGCGGTGACCTTGATGTCGCGTTCGACGGCGGCGGCGACCAGCCGGTAGCCGGGGTCGGAGACCGAGGGCATGCCCGCGTCGGTGACCAGCAGCACCCGCGCCCCGCCGGCCAGCGCCTCGGCCAGCTCGGGCGTCCGGGCCGCCTCGTTGCCCTCGAAGTACGACACGATCCGCCCGGACGGCTGGACCTCCAGCGCCTGGGTCAGCCGGCGCAGCCGCCGGGTGTCCTCGGCGGCGATCACATCGGCGGCGGCCAGTTCGGTGGCGAGCCGCGGCGGTGCGTCCGCGATCTCTCCGATGGGCGTCCCTGCAAGTACCAGCGTTCCAGTCACCTCCCCATCCTCCCAGGGCGCCGCCGCGCTCCGGCCGGTCGGTGTCCCCCCGGTGCGCTCCGCGCCGTCCACAGGCGGCTTCCCTACGATGGGCCGGGTGACGAGTGACACCACCGCGACCGATGCCGCCGCGCAGCCCGCTCCGGAGCCGCCGGGAGCGCCCCCCGTGTGGCAGCGGCGGCTGCGTCGCTTCGGGCTTCCCGTCCGCCCGCAGACCGATGTCCGCGCGCGGCTGGTGCCCGCCTTCCCCGAGCCGAGCGGCCGTCTGTGGGCGGTGTTCGGCGCGGGCCCGGAGGCCGCGGTCCGGCTGACGCGCTGGGCGGCCTGGCTCGGTCCGCTGCTGGTGGCGCTGTTCGCCGGGGTGCTGCGGTTCTGGAATCTGGGCAGCCCGCGGAAGGTGATATTCGACGAGACGTACTACCCCAAGGACGCCTGGTCGCTGCTGCAGTACGGCTATGAGGGCACCTGGGCCAAGAACGCCAATGACGCGCTGGTCGGGCATCCGCCGGAGCTGCTGCTGTCGCCGGAGCACTCGTATGTCGTCCACCCGCCGATGGGCAAGTGGCTGATCGCGCTCGGCGAGAGCGTGTTCGGGATGAACCCTTTCGGCTGGCGGTTCATGGTGGCGCTGCTCGGCACCCTCTCGGTGCTGCTGGTCTGCCGTATCGGCCGCCGGCTGCTGCGCTCGACGGCGCTGGGCTGTCTTGCGGGCGCGCTGCTGGCGGTGGACGGTCTGCACTTCGTGATGAGCCGGACCGCGCTGCTGGATCTGATCGTGATGTTCTGGGTGGTGGCCGCGTTCGGCTGTCTGCTGGTGGACCGGGACCACACCCGGGCCCGGCTGGCGGCGAGGCTGCCGATCGGCCCGGATGGGCTGATGCGCCCCGACGAGGGCGTCGGCGACCGGCTGCGGCTGGGCTGGCGGCCCTGGCGGATCGCGGCCGGGCTGTGTCTGGGGCTGGCCACCGCGACGAAGTGGAACGGCCTCTACTTCCTCGCGGCCTTCGCCCTGATGACGGTGCTGTGGGATGTCGCGGCACGCCGTACGGCCGGTGCCCGGCGCCCGTTCCGCTCGGCGCTGCGCCGCGATGTGCTGCCCGCCTTCGGGTCCACCGTCGTCGTCGCCCTCGCCACCTATCTGGCGTCCTGGTCGGGCTGGATCGCCACCAAGGGCGGCTACTACCGCGACTGGGCGACCTCGCCGGAGGGCCGTACGGGCCACTGGACCTGGCTGCCGGACTGGCTGCGCAGCCTGTGGCACTACCAGACCGAGGTCTACTCCTTCCACACCGGACTGACCACCCCGCACACCTACCAGTCCAACCCCTGGAGCTGGCTGATCCTGGGCCGCCCGGTCTCATACTTCTACGAGGAGCCCAAGGCCGGCCAGGACGGCTGCACCGCGGCCGGGTCCTGCGCCCGTGAGGTGCTGGCGCTGGGCACCCCCCTGTTGTGGTGGGCGGCCTGCTTCGCGCTCCTGTATGTCCTCTACCGCTGGCTGTTCCGGCGGGACTGGCGGGCCGGGGCGATCCTCTGCGCGGTCGCGGCCGGTTATCTGCCGTGGTTCCTCTACCAGGAGCGGACCATCTTCCTCTTCTACGCGGTGGTGTTCGTCCCGTTCCTGTGTCTGGCGCTGGCGATGCTGATCGGCGCGATCATCGGGCCACCGGGGTCGACGGAGCGCCGTCGCACGATCGGGGCAGTCGGCGCGGGTGTCCTGGTTCTCCTGATCGCATGGAATTTCATCTACTTCTTCCCCCTCTATACGGGGATGCCGATCCCCAAGTCGGCCTGGCACCAGCGGATGTGGTTCGACACCTGGGTGTAGCGGCGCCAATTTGACGGTTCCGTAACAGCCTTACAACAGCGTGTCACCGGACCGTGCCCCTATCGAGACTCACCGCCCTCCCGTGTCCCTTAGAGTGCGGGGCACGTTCTTGTGTGCGTATTCAGGGACGAGGCTCTTGGAGGGAATCGGTGGTATGCGCCGTGAGGTGAAGTACGGGCTGATCGGCGGATCGGTGGCCCTGGTGGCGGGCGTCGTGGGCGGCCTCACCCTGTTCGGCGGCTCGGACGAGTCGTCGCAGGAGGTCAGCTCCACGGACGCCAAGGCGGGCGACAAGGGCGCCAAGGTGGCGACCGGCCCGCTGTCGGCCAAGGAAGTGCAGACGACGTCACGGGAGTTCCTGACCGCGTGGCAGTCCGGCGACGCGGCCAAGGCGGCCGGGCTGACGGACGACCCGGAGAAGTGCAAGAGCGCGCTCGCGGCCCTCGGCAAGCAGGCGCGGTTCTCGAAGGTCCATGTGACTCCGGGCACGCCGGCCGGTGACAAGGTGCCGTACACCGTCGCCGCGCAGATCGACTACAAGGGCACCAAGGCGGCGTACTCGTACCGCACTTCCGCGACCGTGCAGCGTGCGAAGTCCACCGGAAAGCCGCAGATCGCCTGGAAGCCGGACATGATGCACCCGGGCCTGGCCAAGGGTGACGAACTGCGCACGGGCGAGGCCGAGGCGCCGCCGATCAAGGCCGTGGACCGCAAGGGCGCGGCGCTGACCCCCGAGGCGCATCCGGCGCTGGCCGGGGTGCTGGACAGCCTGCGGGACAAGTACGGCGACAAGACCGACGGCAAACCGGGTGTGGAGCTGTTCATCCACCGCGCCAAGAGCGCCAAGCCCGCCGACCAGCTGCCCGACAAGACGCTGAAGGTGCTCTCCAAGGGGACGCCGGGCACCCTCAAGACCACCCTGGACGCCGGGATGCAGTCGGCGGCCGAGCGGGCGGTCAAGGGCAAGAAGTCGGCGTCCGTGGCCGCGGTCAAGCCCAGCACCGGCGAGATCCTGGCGCTCGCCAACTCCCCGGAGAAGGGCTTCAACCTGGCCACCCAGGGGTCCATGGCGCCCGGCTCGACGATGAAGGTCGTGACCGCGGCGATGCTGATGGACAAGGGCCTGACCTCGCCGGGCAAGAAGAACCCGTGCCCCAAGTACGTGACCGTCGGCGGCTGGAAGTTCCAGAACCTCAACAAGTCCGAGATCAAGGACGGCACCTTCGCGCAGAGCTTCGCCGCGTCCTGCAACAACGCCTTCATCTCGCACGCCAAGGACCTCAGCGACGACGATCTGACCAAGGAGGCCCGGGACGTCTTCGGCATCGGCCTCAACTGGCAGACCGGCATTCCCACCTTCGACGGCGCGGTGCCGGTGCAGAGCGACGCGCAGATGGCGGCCTCGCTGATCGGGCAGGGCGGGGTGCGGATGAACCCGCTCAATGTCGCCACGCTCGCCGCGACGGTCCGGGCCGGCTCCTTCCACCAGCCGTACATCGTCCCGCCGTCGCTGGACCACCGGACGCTCGCCAAGGCCCCGCGCACGATGAAGCCGTCCACACTCAGCGGTCTGCGGTCGCTGATGAAGCTGACCGCGACGTCCGGTACGGCCGCCGAGGCGATGTCCGGGGTCAGCGGTGACGTCGGCGCCAAGACCGGCTCGGCCGAGGTCGACAACCAGAAGAAGCCCAACGCCTGGTTCACCGCCTACCGCGACGACCTCGCCGCGGCGGCCGTCGTCCCGGCGAGCGGCCACGGCGGCTCCAACGCGGGCCCGGTGGTCCGCTCCGTCCTCACCGCCGGCTGACTCTGGGACGGGGCGCCGTGGGGGCGCCCCGTCCCAGCCCCGTCTCAGCGACCGGATTTCGTTCGCATGGCCCGTACAGCTTTGGCTAGCGTGCGGGCCATGAGCGATTCCGCGTCCGGCACCGCCCCGGGAACCCCGACCGACATATCGCCCCGTGTGCGCGAGCGCACCTCGTGACCCCGCTCGTCGTCGCCGCGGTCCTGATGGCGGCCGTCACCCACGCCAGCTGGAACGCCATCGCCCACGGCATCCGTGACCAGCTGCTGGCCTTCACTCTGGTCGGTGGGGGCGGCGCGGTCTGCGGTGCCGCCCTGGCCGCGGTCACCCCGCTCCCGGCCGCCGGTGCCTGGCCCTTCCTGCTGGCCTCCGCCGTGCTGCACATCGTCTACCAGGCCCTGCTGATGCAGTCGTTCCGCCTGGGCGACTTCAGGCAGATGTACCCCATCGCCCGCGGCACCGCGCCGCTGGTCGTCACCGTCCTGGCGGCCGTCTTCGTGCACGAGATCCCCGACGGCTGGGCGCTGGCCGGTGTCGCGCTGGCCTCCGCGGGCCTGGTCGGGGTCGCCCTCTGGGGCATCCGCGGCTCCGGGACCAGGCCGCACTGGCCGGCCCTGCTCGCCGCGCTCGCCACCGGCCTCGCCATCGCCTCGTACACCACCGTCGACGGCCTGGGCGTACGCGCCTCCGGCAGCTCCCTCGGCTATATCGGCTGGCTGATGATCCTCGAAGGCATCGTGATCCCCGCCTACGCGCTCGCCACCCGCCGCCGCCGACTCCTCACCGAACTCCGCCCGTTCGCCCTGCGCGGGCTGGCCGGCGGGGTGCTCTCCGTCTTCGCCTACGGCCTGGTCCTGTGGGCCCAGACCCGCGCCCCGCTCGCGCCGATCGCCGCCCTGCGCGAGTCCTCGATCATGGTGGGCGCCGCCATCGGTGCCCTCTTCTTCAAGGAACGCTTCGGCGCCCCGCGGATCGCCGCGGCGGGGCTGATGGTCATCGGCATCGGGCTGATGCTGCACACGGGCTGAGGGGGCGTCGCGCGGACGGCTCAGCGGGTACGGACGCGCCGCACCAGGTCGTCCGCCGCCCCCGGCCACGCCTCGTACTCGAAGGCGAAGCCCGCTTCGCGCAGCCGGCCGGGCACCACCCGGCGGCTCTTGAGCAGCAGTTCGGTGTCGGAGCGCAGTGCGAACGCGCCCAGTCCGGCCATCCACTTCGTGGCGGGCAGCCCCACCGGTGCGCCCCAGGCGGACCGCAGCGCGCGCATGAAGTCCCGATGGGGCAGCGGACCGGGCGCGGCGAGATTCACCGGACCGGTCAGATCGTTCCGGTCGACCAGGAACTCGACCGCGCGGACGAAGTCGCGCTCATGGATCCAGGACACATACTGGGCGCCGCCCGCGACCGGCCCGCCCAGCCCCAGCCGCACCAGCCGCAGCAGCACATCGAACACCCCGCCGCGGTCCGGGCTCATCACCATGGCGGACCGCAGCGCGACCTTACGGGTATCCGGGGTGGCGGCCTGCTCCTGCGCCCGCTCCCACTCCTTGGCGATCTCGACACTGAACGCCCAGTAGTCCGGGACGCCGGGCTCCGCACCGCCGATCTCCCCCGTCGCCTCGTCATGGGGCGCGTCGTGGCGATGGGCGTAGATAGTTGCGGTGCTCATCTGGAGCCAGACCCGGGGCGGCCGGGCGGACGCCGCGATCGCTTCGCCCACGACCCGCGCGGAGTCCACCCGCGAGTCCATCATCTCCTGGAGGTTGGCCCGGGTGTAGCGGCAACTGACGCTGCGTCCGGCCAGGTTGATCACGACATCGCTGCCGTCGATCACCGCCGTCCAGGGGCCGGGCGTCGTACCGTCCCAGGCCACCTCGCCCGCCCGCGACGGACGTCTGGTCAGCACCACGACTTCGTGGCCCGCGGCGGTCAGCGCGCGGTTCAGGATGCCGCCCACCTGACCGGTCCCGCCGGGTATCACTATCTTCATCGGGCTCCCCCTCATGGTCACCGGACCTGCCGGGCGCGGGAACACCACGCCCGGCACCAGCAGATGCCACCGACCCGGGCCCCGTCAACGACGCGGGTAGACCGTGCCGTCGGGCGGTGTCTCCAGCGTACGGAGATAGGTGTTGATCGCCCGTTCCGGGAGCGGCGACTGGCACTTGCGGTAGAGCCAGTGGTCCACGGAGTCCAGGACGGCGAGCCGCCCCGACGGGAATTCCTGCGCCATGCGCCGCGCACCCGGCAGCGGGGTCGCCAGGTCGTGCCGGGCGTTCACCACGAACACCGGCGGGAGCGTGCCCTTGGCCTGCTGCGGTTCCGGCTCGGGCGCGGCCGGCCAGCCCTGGCAGCCGAGGACCATGTCCAGGGCCTGGGAGTTGTAGCGGGCGTGCGGCGCGGCGGACCGGGCCTGCTGCCGCAGCTCGCGGTACTCGTCCCAGTCGCGGATGCGGAAGTCGTAGTCCCGGCACATCACGGTGCGCCAGGCGAGTACCGGAGTGCTGTCGGTCCAGTAGACCTCGCCCCTGCCGCTGTTCAGGGCACTCAGCTGCTCAGCGGTGGTCTGCGGGTTCCACTTCCCCAGGTAGTCGGTGAGGAAGCCGGACAGCTTGTCGGCGGTGACCTTCTTCCGCGTCGGGCCGTGCGGCCCCGGTTCGAAGAGCCTGCCCGCGTCGGCGCGCGCGAAGAGCCCCCGGACGACGGCCTTCACGTCCTTGCCCTTCAGCGCACACGAGGTGGTCTTCGCGCACCAGTCGGCGAGTTGCTGCACACTCCCCTCGACGGCGGCGGAACCGTCCCTGAGGTAGCGCCCGGCGTCCGGCCGGGACGGGTCCATCGCGCTGTCGAGGGCCAGCGCCCGGAGCTTCTGCGGGAAGAGGCGGGCGTATTGGCGGCCGATGAGGGTGCCGTACGAGTGCCCCAGGAAGCTGATCTTCTTCTCCCCGAGGGCGGCGCGGATCGCGTCCATGTCGCGGGCGACGCTGACGCTGTCCATGTGGTCGGCGACCGGGCCGCTGCGCTGACGGCAGCTGTCGGCCAGCTGTTTGTTGAGGGTACGCAGGCGCTGGAACTCGGCGGCGTTCTTCGGGCGGGTGGGAATCTTCCCGGCGAGCTTCTCGTCGCACCGGAGCTCTCCGCTGCGGCCGATCCCGCGCGGGTCGAAGCCGATGATGTCGAAGCGGCTCCGGATGTCCTTGTCATAGCCCTCGGTCGGGCTGTCGGCGTAGAGGGCGTCGTCCAGACCGCCCGTACCGGGGCCGCCCGGGTTCGAGAGCAGCACACCGAGGCGCTTGTCGGGGTCGGTGGCTTTCTGCCGTGCCACCGCGATCTTCATCGTCGGCCCGTCGGGCTTCGCCCAGTCGACCGGCACCTCCACGGTCCCGCACCGGGCCCGCTTGCTCGGGTCGGGGAAGGGCGGATCGGCCTTGGGACAGGCGGACCATTTGATCGTCCCCACCGGGGCGGCACCCGCCGCCGGACTTCCCGGGCTGGCCCCCGCACTCCACGGCGTCAGCAGCGACCCGGCAAGCACCGCCACGCCCACCGAGGCCGTGAGGCCCACCTTCCGGCGCGACCGGCGCGCCCGGCCGTCCAAGCTCTCGCCCGGCCCGTCCCCGGGCCGCGAAAAGGAATCTGTAGCGTTCATGCCGCACACTGAACCGCCCCCGCGTCATGGCCCTTCCATGGCCGGATGATGGCGACGTAACAGCCCGCGCCCCGCCCGCGCCCCCGCTTCCGCTCCCGCCGAGGCGGGCCTACGACCCACAGAGGGAAAGCGGCGGGTCACCCGGCAACGTGGGAAACCGCCCGCAGCAGCGCCTGCGCCCGCGGATCCGCCGTAACCCCGCGCTGCATCCCGTTCGTGACGTATCCGAACGACAGCCCGCGCTCCGGGTCGGCGCCGGCGAGCGAGCCGCCGCGCCCCGGGTGGCCGAACGCGCCGGGGGCCAGGAGCGGGGAGGACGGGCCGTGGAGCATGAAGCCGAGGCCGAAGCGGGTGGGGACCAGGAGGGTGCGGTCGGGGCCCGCGGACTCCTCGGTGCGGGCGAGGGTGAGGGTGGCGGGGGCGAAGAGGCGGGAGTGGCCGTCCACGGGGCCGATGAGGGCGGCGTAACAGCGGGCCAGGGAGCGGGCGGTGGCGATGCCCGCGGAGGCGGGCAGCTCGGCGGCGCGGTAGGCGGGGGCGTTCTCGTCGGGGGCGGGGGAGATCGCGGCGAAGGCGCGGTGGGTGAGCGAGTCCGGATCGGCGTACGCGTCGGCGACGGACCGCTTCGGGCGGACGCGGAGCCCCGCGGCGGCGGGCGGGGCCGGGGTCTCGACGGCGGCGAGCCGCCCGACGCGGGATCGCTCCGCCTCGGGCAGGCCGATCCACAGGTCGAGGCCGAGCGGCCCGGCTATCTCGTCGGCGACCCAGGTGCCGAGGGTGCGGCCGGTGGCCCGCAGCACCAGTTCGCCGAGCAGCCAGCTGTAGGTCTGCGCGTGGTAGCCGTGGTCCGTGCCGGGTTCCCAGGCGGGTGCCTGGGCGGCGAGGGCGGCGGGGCCGCTGACGCCGTCGATGGCCTGCGCGGGGGTGAGCGGGGTGTCCAGGACGGGCAGTCCGGCGCGGTGCGTGAGCAGATGGCGGACGAGGACGCGTTCCTTGCCGGCGGCCTTGAACTCGGGCCAGTACGTGCCGACCGGCGCGTCGAGGTCGAGCTGGCCGCGCTGGTGCAGCAGCAGCGGGACGACGGCGGCGATGCCCTTGGTCGCGGAGCGGATCACCTGGGCGGTGCCGGCCTCCCAGGGCGCGGCCGCCGGGTCGTCGCCCGCGTCGCCGTCCCTGGTGCCGCCCCACAGGTCCACGACCTTGCGCCCGTGCCGGTAGACGGCGACCGCCGCGCCCCGCTCACCGCGCCGCGCGAAGTTGGCCATGAAGGCGTCCCGGACCGGCTCGAAGCCGTCCTCGACCGTGCCCTGGACGTCCACCACTGACTCCCGCTTCCCACTCATCCGTCGCATTCGTGACCCATCCATGGTGCAACGCGCGGATCAGTGCTCATGACCAGGACCGCGGCGCCCGTGGTGTTCGTCACACGCGGAGAGCGAGGCGGGGGCCGCCTCAGCCGTGGACTACCGCGGGACCTGGACCGATCGCGGATCGAAGCCGAAGGGCAGCTCCAGCCGGTGGGTGCGCATCAGTTCCTCGTCGCACAGCAGGTCCTGGGTGGTCCCGTCGGCGACCAGCACGCCGCCGGAGAGCACGACGGACCGCGGGCACAGCTCCAGCGCGTACGGCAGGTCGTGGGTGACCATCAGGACGGTGACGTCCAACGACCGCAGGATGTCGGCGAGTTCACGGCGGGAGGCGGGGTCGAGATTGGAGGACGGCTCGTCCAGGACGAGGATTTCCGGCCGCATCGCCAGCACCGTGGCGACGGCGACCCGGCGGCGCTGCCCGAACGAGAGGTGGTGCGGCGGCCGGTCGGTGTACTCGGCCATACCGACCCGGGTGAGCGCCTCGGTGACCCGCTCCTCCAGCTCGGCGCCGCGCAGCCCGGCGGAGGCGGGCCCGAAGGCGACGTCCTCCCGGACGGTGGGCATGAACAGCTGGTCGTCGGGGTCCTGGAAGACGATGCCGACGCGGCGGCGGATCTCGGCGAGATGCTCTCTGGCGACCGGGAGTCCGGCGACCGCGACGCTGCCGGCGCCCGCTTCGAGGATGCCGTTGAGGTGCAGCACGAGGGTGGTCTTGCCGGCGCCGTTGGGCCCCAGCAGGGCGACCCGCTCACCGCTGCCGACGGTCAGGTCGACGCCGAAGAGCGCCTGGTGGCCGTCGGGGTAGGCGTAGGCGAGGCCGGAGACGGCGAGGGAGGGGGCGGGCGTGGTGGTGCTCAAAGGGTCCATCCCAGGAGGCAGACGGCGAGCGCGGCGAGCGGGAGGGCGGCCGCGCGGGTCCATTGTGTGCGGGTGGCGGCGCTGCCGTCGACCACGGGCATGGTGCCGGTGTAGCCGCGGCTGACCATCGCGAGGTGGACCCGCTCCCCGCGTTCGTAGGAGCGGATGAACAGCGCCCCGGCGGACTTGGCGAGCACGCCCCAGTGGCGGACGCCGCGCGCTTCGAAGCCGCGGGAGAGCCGGGCGATCCGCATCCGCCGCATCTCGTCGGTGATCACATCGCCGTAGCGGATCATGAAGGACGCGATCTGCACGAGCAGCGGCGGCATCCGGAGCCGCTGCAGGCCCAGCAGGAGTTCCCGCAGCTCGGTGGTGGAGGCGAGCAGTACGGACGCGGCGACGCCCAGCGTGCCCTTGGCGAGGATGTTCCAGGCGCCCCACAGCCCGGACTCGCTCAGGCTCATGCCGAGGACGGTGATCCGCGGCCCCTCGGCGACGAACGGCATCAGCACCGCGAAGGCGACGAACGGCACCTCGATCAGCAGCCGCTTGAGCAGGAACCCGGCCGGGATCCGGGCGGCCCCGGCGGCGGCCGCGATCAGCAGGGCGTACAGCCCGAAGGCCCAGACGGCCTCGCGCGGGGTGGAGACGACGACGAGGACGAAGCAGAAGACCGCCGCGATCTTGCAGTGCGCGGGCAGCGCGTGGACCGGCGAATGCCCGTGCCGGTAGAGCTTGTGCGCATGTCCTGCGCCCATGTCAGACGCTCTCGCTCGGGCGCTCGGCACCCGCGTCGGGCCGCTCCGTGGTGGCGGCGCTCCGGCGGCGGCGGACCACCACGAACACGCCGGTGCCGACGGCCAGCGTCGCGCCGACGCCGATGACCCCGGCGAGGCCGCCGGACAGCCGCGGGTTGGTGATGTCCTTGACGCTGTAGTCGGCGAGCGGGGAGTCCTTGGCGGCGTGGTCCTCGGCCTTGGCGTCGATGCCGTGGTCGTGGGCGACCTTCTCCAGGCCGTCGGGGTCGGCGGAGGCGTAGTAGCTGATGCCGCCCGCGCACACCAGGGCGGCGGCGAGGCCGGCCAGCCAGACGCGGCGGACGGAGCGGCGGGCGGGGGCCGGGGCGGCGGCCTCGGTGGCGGCAGCGGGCGCGGGGGCGGGCTCGGCCGCCTCGGTCCCGTCGGCGGGCCCGGCGAGCGGCGAGGTCCGCAGCTCCAGCGGCTGGGTCAGCCCGCGCGCACCGTAGACCAGGTCGGGGCGCACCGCGATCACGGCGCCGACGGTCAGCGCGGTGATCGCCGCCTCGCCGATGCCGATCAGCAGATGCACGCCCACCATGGCGGTGAAGACCTTGCCGATCGGCACATCCGCGGTCCCGCCGAGCGCGTAGATCGCGGTGAAGGCCACCGCGGCCGCGGGCACCGAGAGCAGCGCGGCGACGAACGAGGCCACGGTGATCGAGCGGCGGCGCCGCGGCAGCACCTTCACCAGGCCCCGGAACAGCGCGTAGGCGACCACGGTCGTCACGATCGCCATATCGGTGATGTTCACGCCCAGCGCGGTCAGCCCGCCGTCGGCGAACAGCACGCCCTGCATCAGCAGCACGACCGAGACACACAGCACGCCGGTGTACGGGCCGACGAGGATCGCCGCGAGCGCACCGCCCAGCAGATGCCCGCTGGTGCCCGCCGCGACCGGGAAGTTCAGCATCTGCACGGCAAAGATGAACGCCGCGACCAGTCCGGCCAGCGGCGCCGTACGCTCGGCGGCGGCGCTGCCGCCCGGCCCCGCACCCGCCAGCTCACGCCGGGCACCCCGCAGGCTGACCGCCACCGCGACGGCGGCGACCACCCCGGTCGCCGCCGACACCGGCGCATTGATGAATCCATCGGGTACGTGCATCTCGGCTTCTCCGCTTCAGGCGCAGGAACGCACCAATGGTGGTGCCTGCTGCAAATCTCTTGCAAGAGCACCCATGATGCGGAACGGTCACGGCGCCCGCGCAGGGGGGTCCCGCCTGGGCGCCCTCCCCGAGGGGCACATATGTGCGAAGCGGCGGGAACCTGCACCTCGCGGCCAGGCGGCGGTACCGGCGTCACCCGACCGAGTTGCCGCCGCTTGCCCGTCCCGAAACGATGGGTGCGTGAGCGATGCACCCGAGGCCGTCGGGCCGCGCCCGGAGCCGAACCCCGCCAAGCCTCGCGGGCAGCCGCGCCGGATACCGGACCGGCCGGACCCGCCGGGCGGCTCCTATCTGCGCTTTCCGCATCTGCACGGCGAGCTGCTCTGCTTCGCCGCCGAGGACGATCTGTGGATCGCCCCGCTCGCCCCGGACGGTGCGGAGCCCGGCCGCGCCTGGCGGCTGACCGTGGACCGCACCCGCGTCGGCCACCCCCGATTCTCCCCCGACGGGCAGCAGATCGCCTTCACCACCTGGCGCAGCCTCGACCCGGAGGTCCATCTGGCGGCGGTCGAGGGCGGCCCGGCCCGGCGGCTGACGTACTGGGGCAGCACCGACGCCCGGGTCTGCGGCTGGACGCCCCCCGACCACGAGGGCCACTCCCACATCCTGGCGGTCTCCTCGCACGGCCAGCCGTTCTCGTACTACTCGTGGGCCTACAGCGTGCCCACCGACGGCAGCCCCGGCGGACAGCTGCCCTGGGGGCCGGTCTCCGATATCGCGGTGGCCGATATCGGCGGTGAGCACCGCACCCTGCTGCTGAGCGGCAAACCACCGCACGAGCCCGCCTCCTGGAAGCGCTACCGGGGCGGCGCGATGGGCCGGATGTGGCTGCACGGCACCCGGCTGCTGCCGGATCTGTACGGGCACCTGGACTCGGTGATGTTCGTCGGCGGCCGGGTCGCGTTCCTCTCCGACCACGAGGGCATCGCCAATGTCTACTCCTGTCTGCCCGACAGCACGGATCTGCGCCGCCACTCCGACCACACCGACTTCTACGCCCGGCACGCCTCCACCGACGGCGCGCGGATCGTCTACCAGTGCGCCGGTGATCTCTGGCTGATCGACGATCTCGGCCCGGACGCGGTGCCCCGCAAGCTGGCCGTGCGCCTGGGCGGCCCGCGGGCCGGGCGGCGCACCTACCAGGTCCCGGCCGCCGCGCACGTCACCGCGCTCGCGGTGGACGGAACCGGGCGGGCCAGCGCGGTCGGCGTCCGCGGCAGCCTGTACTGGCTCACCCACCGCGACGGCCCGGCCCGGACCATCCACGACGTCCCGGGCGTACGGGTCCGGCTCCCCGAGATGCTGGGCGACAGCGGGCGGATCGCCTATGTCACCGACGCCGAGGGCGAGGACGCGATCGAGATCACCAACCTGCCGCGGGCCAGCGCGCCGGGCGAACCGCGCCGGCTGGCCGCCGGGGAGCTGGGCCGGGTCCAGGAGATGACCGCCGCCCCGGACGGCGAACGGCTGGCGGTGGCCGCCAACGACGGCCGGCTGCTGCTGGTCGACGTGGCCCGGCCGGAGGAAGGGGCGAGCGAGGAGGACGCCTCCGGCGGGGTCACCGAGCTGGTCCGCTCCGCCAACGGCCCGGTCCGCGATCTGGCGTTCTCCCCCGACTCCCGCTGGCTGACCTGGTCGCACCCCGGCATCGGCCGGTCGCTGCGGCAGATCAAGATGGCCCGGCTCGCCGACCGGCACATCGTGGACGTCACCAACGGCCGCTTCGAGGACGAGCAGCCGGTGTTCACCCGCGACGGCCGCTATCTGGCGTTCCTGTCCTGGCGCGGCTTCGACCCGGTCTACGACGTGCACACCGGCGATCTGTCGTTCCCGCTGGGCTGCCGCCCGCATCTCGTCCCGCTGTCGTCGGCGACCCCGTCCCCCTTCGCGCTGTCCCCGGAGGGCCGGCCCGCGGCGGGCGGCCTGGATCCGGACGAGATCCCTCCGCCGTCCGGCGAGGGGCCGCTGCTGGTCGAGGTGGAGGGGCTGGCCAACCGGGTCACCCCGTTCCCGGTGGCGGCGTCCAAGTACTCCTCCCTGGAGCCGGTCAGCGGCGGCGGGCTGGTCTGGCTGCGCTGGCCGATCTCCGGTGCGCTGGGCGAGACCTTCGCCAACCCGGCCGAGACCTCGGGCCGCCCCACTCTCGAACACTTCGATCTGACCAAGGCGCGGCGCACCGAACTCACCAGCTCCCTCGACGAGTTCGCGCTCAGCGGCGACGGCTCCCGGCTGGTCGTCAACGACGAGGGCGAGCTGCGCGCGGTACCGGCGACCGAAACGCCGGACAGCGACAGCACGGTCTTCCTGGACCTGCGGCGCATCCTGCACGATGTCGATCCGGTGGCGGAGTGGCACCAGGCGTTCGAGGAGGCGGGCCGGATCACCCGGGCGTACTTCTGGGATCCGCGGATGTGCGGTATCGACTGGGACGCGGTGCTGGCGCAGTACCGGCCGCTGCTGGACCGGGTCGCCTCCCCGGACGAGTTCGCCGATCTGCTGCGCGAGGTGATGGGCGAACTGGGCACCTCGCACGCCTATGTCACCGGCGCCCGGCGCAACGAGGGACCGCCGCACTACCAGCGTGCCATGGGCCTGCTCGGCGCCAACCTGGTGTGCCGGGACGGCCGTTGGGTGGTCACCCGGATCCTGCCCGGTGAGTCCTCGGACTCCAAGGCCCGTTCACCGCTGGCCGGCACGGGCATCCGCGAGGGCACCGCGCTCACCCATGTCGACGGCCGCCCGGTGGACCCGGTGGCCGGCCCCGCTCCCCTGCTGGCCGCGGCCGGCGGCACCACGGTGGAGCTGACGTTCTCCCCGCCGGACGGCGACGGCCCGGCCCGCCGGGTCGCGGTGGTCCCGCTGGTCGACGAACGGCCGCTGCGCTACCAGGACTGGGTGGCCAAACGCCGGGACGTGGTACGGGAGTTGAGCGGCGGCCGGTGCGGCTATCTGCACATCCCCGACATGGGCGGCTCCGGCTGGGCGCAGTTCAACCGCGATCTGCGGATGGAGGTCTCCCGGCCCGCGCTGATCGTGGACGTACGGGGCAACGCGGGCGGCAATATCTCCGAGCTGGTGATCGAGAAGCTGACCCGCACCATCATGGGCTGGGACCTGACCCGGGACGCCGAGCCCGTCTCGTACACCAGCAATGCGCCGCGCGGCCCGGTCGTCGCGGTCGCCGACGAAATGACGTCCTCCGACGGCGACATGATCACCGCGGCCTTCAAGCTCCAGGGCATCGGCCCGGTGGTCGGCATGCGCACCTGGGGCGGGGTGGTCGGGATGACCGGCCGGCACCGGCTCGCCGACGGCACCGCGATCACCGTCCCGATGAACGCCGCATGGTTCCGCCTGTACGGCTGGGGCGTGGAGAACCATGGCGTCGAGGTCGACATCGAGGCACTGCGCTCCCCCCTGCACTGGGCCGAGGGCCGCCATCCCCAACTGGGCGTCGCGATCCGCACGGCACTGGAACTCCTGGAGCGGCACCCGGCGTCGACCCCTCCGGACCTGTCGGACGTGCCGGACCTGCGGCGGCCGCCGCTGCCGCCACGGGGTGAGGGCACGGCGGAGGCGGCGGGGGCGTGACGCCTGCGGGCGCGTGACGTCCGGGGGCTCCTGACGACTGCGGGCGCCTGCCCCTGCTTCCTGACCTCTGCGGGCTCCTGAAGCCTGCTTCCTGACACCTCAGCACACCCCCTCCCGCCTGCGCGGACAGCCGTGCACCGGGCCAGAGACGAAAGATCATCTTCCGGTTACGGGCTCATCACATACGGGTCGTACTCTCCACGGCCGGGGCATCCGCAGACGCCCCGTCAACACCCCCCAGCTCAACGGAGATACACCCATGGGAATCCGTCACCGGATCGCGCCGCTGGCCGCCGTGCTGGCTCTGGCCGGCGGCCTGACCGCCACCGCAGCCACCCCCGCGCTGGCCGCCCAGCCGGCGTCCGGGAAGACCACCGGGACGGCCGCGGCCGACGGTACGTACCTCTACTTCAACAAGAACCAGAGCAACCCGCACAACTCGCGGCTCTACCTGATGCAGAGCGTTCCGGACGCCAAGGACACGGTGCTCGCCAAGTACCGCGCCGGCTCCGGCGACGGCGGCCCGCGCGGCAAGGACGAATGCGCCACCTCGCAGGGCTGGCTGCCCAACGGCAGCTACCAGGTGCTGGCCCACGACGCGCACTACAACGGCGGGGACCAGGGCATCAACGGCAAGGTCATACACGTCGAGGACAAGCTGTGCGAGAACGGCCGGACCACCCGCGCCGAGCTGTTCGTGCACAGCGAGATGTGGCCCGAGGGCAGCCAGGCGTCCCCCGAGCCCGGCAAGGACAACCCCTACCGCTGGGAGGGCTCCGATGACTACCGCTCGCTGGGCTGCATCAAGCTGAACCCGACGGACATCAACAACCTCTTCAGCAAGGCCGAGCGGTACGGCTGGCCGGAGAAGCTCAAGGTCGTCAGCTGACCTCGGGCGCCGACTGACCTCGTCGGCGCGGAGGTTGGGGGGACACAGGGGGGAAGCGGTGGGGCGCACCCGGTCGACCGGGTGCGCCCCTCACGCATGGCGCGTACGCCGCCGCGCGTGGTGTTCAGGACGTGCCACGTCAGCTCTGGAAGCGGCCCTCGGCGGCGTCCATCGCGTCCTGGGCCGGACGACGGCCCTGCTGGCCACGGTCACGGGGCTGCTGGCCGCCCTGACGGCGGTCACCCTCCCGCTCCGGGCGCTGACCGCCACGCTCCTGGTCCTGGCGCTGACGCTCGTGACCCTGCTCGCGGGAGTCACCCATGGCCTTGTGCGCCTGGTCCTTCAGCTCGTTGGCCTTGTCCTGGAACTGGTCCTTGATGCCCATGCTGTTCACTCCTAGTGGGGTGTTTGAGGGGGGTTTGGGCCCCGTTCAGCGTGACACGCCCGGACATTGCTCGCATTTCGATCACGGATGACTACGTTCCGTAAGGGACGGCGGTGCTCAGCGGCCGCTCACCGGTCCGCCCGCGCCTTCTCGTCGGCCTCGCCGCCGGCCCCCAGCAGACCGACCCGCATCCCGTCCAGCCGGTCCCCGAAGCGCCGCATCTCCCGCTGCCCCACCGTCCCGATGAGCGCCGGCAGATACCCCCGGACCGACTGCATCCCGCGCAGCCACCACTGCCCGTAGACATGGGCGGAGCGGCGCTCGATGCCCGCGACGATCCGGTCGACGGCGGGGCCCGGCGGATAGGTCTTGTTCGACGGCCAGGGCAGCCGGGAGCGCAGCTCGCGCATCAGGTCGTCCCGGTCCGCGCCCCGCACCATGTCGGTGTCCGTCCAGCTCAGATAGCCGACGCCGACCCGTACGCCCCGGTGGCCGACCTCGGCGCGCAGACTGTGCGCGAACGCCTCGGCGCCCGACTTGGAGGCGCAGTACGCGGTCATCATCGGCGCCGGGGTGATCGCGGCCAGCGAGGCGATCTGCAGGAAGTAGCCGCGGGAGGCCGTCAGGAGGGGCAGGAAGGCCCGGCCGGTGACCGCGCCCCCGATGAGATTGACCTCGATGACCCGTTTCCAGGCGACCGGGTCGGAGTCGGCGAACGGGCCGCCGGTCGCCACCCCGGCGTTGGCGACGACCACATCGGCCTTCCCGAAACGGTCCTTGACCTCGTCCGCCACCCGGGCCATCGCCCCGTGGTCGGTGACATCGGCGTGCCAGTGGTGCGCCGGGCCGGGTAGCGCGGCCGCGACCCCGCGCAGCTCGTCCGGCTCCAGACCGACCAGCGCCAGCGTCGCACCGCGCGCCGACAGCTTGCGGGCCAGCAGCGCACCGACCCCGCGCGCCGCCCCGGTCACCACCACGACCTGCCCGGCCAGATCCCTGCTCGCCCTCATGGCGTCTCCTCCTTCTTCTTCTGCCGTGCGCCGTGGGGGACTTCGGCGGTCGCGGCCGCGCCGTTGCCGGTGCCGGTGCCGGTGCCGGTGCTCCGCAGATGGTCCCGGACCAGGTCGCGCAGCCTGCCGGAGACCGCGCCGGGGTCCTCGATCGGCGTCATATGGCCCCGGCCCGGCAGCTCGGTCAGCCCGCGGAAATCGGGCAGCACGGAGGCCAGCCGACGGGCCTGCACCAGCGGGGTGAGCCGGTCGGCGGTGCCCACGAGGACCGCGGTCGGCAGCTCCAGCCGCCCGGCGCCGCCGGTCAGTTCGAGGCTGTCCAGTACAGCGCCCCATCGGGCCCGCACGCCGGACGGGCAGCCGTGCACGATGCGCACACATGCCTCGATCTGTTCGGCGGTGACGCCCGGCCCCATGGTGGCGTACTTCAGTGCAAGCCTGGTGAGCGGCGATACAGGGCCGAGCGGGGCCCGTGAGCGCAGCATCAGCCCGTGGGCGCGTCGGCGGCCCTGTGGGCTGCGCAGGGGGCACACCGTTGATTCGGCGGGGAGTCCGGCGCTGGCGGTGCTGCACAGCAGGGCGGCGGCGGCCCGCTCGCGCAGCTGCGGCCGCTCGGCGGCGGCCATGATCGTCATGCCGCCCATGGAGTGGCCGCCCAGCACGGCGCGTTCGCCCGTCGTCAGGGTCGCCTCCAGTACGGCGACCAGGTCATCGGCGAGGGCATGGGTGCTGTGACCGGCCGGCCCGGTGGCGGGGCTGCGGCCGTGACCCCGCTGGTCGTAGACGATGACCTTGTGGTCGGTGGCCAGATCGCGGACCACCGGGGCCCAGAAGGCGGTCGAGCAGGTCCAGCCGTGCGCCAGGACGACGGCGGGGGCGGACTCGGGGCCATGGACCTCGGTGTACACCCGGGCGCCGTCCGCCGAGGTGACGGTGCGCGTCGTCCGCGGCACCGGCGGGGCGTACGGCCCGTTGGTGACATGGGCGGGGCGGCGGCTCATACGGCCACCTCCGCGCGCTCGCCGGTGCTGCTGCCCGCGGGTTTCGGCGGCCGCAGCACCTCGTACTCCGCCAGGTCGACCTGCCGGGTGACCTTCTTGAACTCCCCGGTCGTCCCCGGCCAGACGGTGCTGTTGCGGCCGTTGGCGTCCAGATACCAGCTGTCGCAGCCGCCGGTGCTCCACACCGTGCGGGTCATCCGCTGCTGGAGCTTGCGGTTCCAGTCCTGGACAGCGGACGGCCGGGCGTCGAGCGCGATCTTCCCGCCGAGGACGTCCAGCTGGCGCATGAAGTCGGCCAGATAGTTCAGCTGCGCCTCGATCATCAGGATCATCGAGCTGTTCCCTAGGCCGGTGTTGGGCCCGATGATGGTGAGGAAGTTGGGGAAACCGGCCGCGGTGGCGCCGCGCAGCGCCTCCATGCCGTCCTTCCACTCCTCGGCCAGCGTCGTCCCGTGGACACCCGTGACGCGCTTCGCGATCGGCAGGTCGGTCACATGGAACCCGGTGCCGAAGACGATCGCATCCGCCTCCACCTCACTCCCGTCGGACCCGACCAGGGTGCTGCCGCGGACCTCCGCCAGCCCCGCGGTGACCACGTCCACATTCGGCTGCGCCAGGGCCGGGTAGTACGTATTGGAGAGCAGGATGCGCTTGCAGCCGATGCGGTAGTCGGGGGTCAGCGCGGCCCGCAGCGCCGGGTCCTTGACGGCCTTTTTCATATGGTTCCGGGCCAGGGATTCGATCAGGCCCAGCCGCTCGGGGCGCTTGGTGAAGGCGCTGACCTGCATTTCCCGGATGCCCCACAGCAGCCCGCGGCGCGCGGCCCGGGTCGCCGGGACCTTGGTGTGCAGCCATTTCTCGGCCGCGCTGATCCGCCGGTCGGCGCGCGGCAGCACCCAGGGCGGGGTGCGCTGGAAGAGCGTGAGGCGCTGTACGTCCGGCTGGATGGCCGGCACGATCTGGATCGCCGAGGCCCCCGTACCGATCATGGCGACGCGTTTGCCGCGCAGGTCGTAGTCGTGGTCCCAGCGGGCGGAGTGCGAGACCTTGCCGGGGAAGGTGTCCAGCCCCGGGATCTCGGGCACCTTGGGGTCCGACAGCGGTCCCGTCGCCGACACCACCACCTCCGCGGTCAGCGACCCGCTCGCCGTCTCCACCTCCCAGTGCAGCGCCTCCGCGTTCCACCGCAGGGAGCGCACCTCCGACTGGAAGCGGAGGTGCGGCCGCAGCCCGAAGATGTCGGTGACCCGCTCCAGGTACGCGCGGATATGCGGCTGCCCGGAGAAGTTGCGCGGCCACTCCGGGTTGGGCGCGAAGGAGAAGGAGTACAGATGCGAGGGCACATCGCACGCGCACCCCGGATAGCTGTTGTCCCGCCAGGTGCCGCCCACCGCGTCGGCCCGCTCCAGGATCACGAAGTCGGTGATCCCCTGACGCCGCAGCCGGACCGCCGCCCCCAGACCACCGAAGCCCGATCCGATCACCGCAACCCGCACATGCCCGCGCTCGCGCCCGTCCATCCCGCCGCCTCCCGAGTTCGACGTTCTTCCTGCCATTTTCGGTTGCCATGCCCCGGGCACGGCAGCCGTCCCAGCCGCCCGCCCAACCACGCCAGCAATCACTGGCGCAATGGGAGCGTAGGGCAGCCACGTACCCAGCGGTAGGGGGCGGACGGTAGGAAGTTACTGCCGGTCGCACACCGGCCCCCCGCGTCACACCCCCGGCATAGGCTGAACCCGTGGCAGCGAACCAGAACCCCCACGACGAGCGGACGGAGCCCGCGGACCACCCTCCCGCGCGCGAATTCCGCATGGCCGACCTGGCCAGGGAAGCCGGCATCACGGTCCGCACGCTGCGCTTCTACCGCGAGCGCAAGCTCATCCCGCCGCCGCGCCGCGAGGGCCGGATCGCCTGGTACAACGAGCACCATCTCGCCCGGCTGCGCACCATCGGCGCCCTCCTGGAGCGCGGCCACACCCTCGGCGGCATCGCCGAACTGCTCTCCGCCTTCGACACCGGCCGCGAGGTGGGCGAACTCCTCGGCCTGGAGAACCCCCTGGTCCCGGCCTGGTCCGAGGAGACACCGGTCCGCTTCACCCCCGAGGAACTCGCCGACCACTTCAGCAAGGACATCACCCCGGAGAACCTCAGCACGTCCCTGGACCTCGGCTATCTCGCCGTCGACGGCGACGAGTTCGTCCACATCAGCCGCCGCCTGCTGGACGCCTCCACCGAACTCGTCAACAGGGGCGTCCCGTTGGCCGCCGTCCTGGAAGCCGGCCGCCAGGTGCGCGCCCACGCCGACGCCCTCGCCGATGTCTTCACCGACCTGATCCGCACCCACCTCCTCTCCGATGTCCTCGCCCGCGTCGCGGCGTGCGAGGGCGTCGGCCCCCAGGAGGCCGACCACATCACCGAGACCATCGAAAAGCTCCGCCCGCTCTCCAAGGGCGTGGTCGAGGCCGAGCTCTCCATGGCCATGGACCGCCGGGTCCGGGCGGAGGTGGCGCAGTGGCTGCGCGAGGAGGGCCGGGAAGGGCCGGAGGAGAGGTGACCGCGGGCCGCCGGGGGACGGCCTCGTACCGTCACGGCCGGTACCGCGCCGCCTGATCCCGCAGCCGCTCCCGGGCGAGGTCCCGGTCGGCCGGGGTCTCCTCGGACGCGACGCGCTGCGCGGCGTAGATGCGCACCAGCTCGGTCCGTACGTAGTGCCCCTGCACATGCTCCTCGACCAGGTGCGCGTCGGTCAGTTCGGCGAGGTGGCGGTGGGTGCGTTCGGGATCGCGGCCGGCCAGGGCCGCGGCGGCGGGCAGGTCCACGTCCGGGCCGGGGTGGAGCCCGAGGAGGCGGAACAGCCGGGCCGCCCCGCTCGACAGCGCGCGGTAGCTGAGATAGAGGCAGGCCTCCACCGCCAGGTCGGCGTCATGCGCGGACAGTTCCTGGAGCCGGCGGCGCTCGTCGGCCAGCTTCCCGGTCCAGCAGCCCAGTGACCAGTCGGGGTGCGCCATCAGCCGGGCCGCGGCGATCCGCAGGGCCAGCGGCAGCCTGTCGCACCGCTCGACGAGCTCCCGGGCGGCCGCCGGGTCCGCCGCGAGGCGCGCCGGGCCCAGTACGTTGCCCAACAGCTCCAGGGCGTCGTCCGCGGCGAACGGCCCCACCGTGACCAGGGCCGCACCGTCCCGGACCACCAGCCCGCTCAGCCGCCGCCGGCTGGTCACCACGGCCAGACAGCCCGGCGTCGCGGGCAGCAGCGGGCGCACCTGTTCCGCCGTGCCGGCGTTGTCCAGCACCACGAGCATCCGCCGCCCGGCGAGCAGCGCACGGTAGAGCGCCGAGCGCTCCGCCAGACCGTCGGGTATCCGCGCCTCGGGCACCCCCAGGGCCCGCAGGAACATCCCCAGCACAGTGTCGGGCCGCATCGGAGGACGCTCGAACCCCCGTAGATCGGCGAAGAGTTGCCCGTCGCGGAACTCCGCCTTGTGGCGGTGCGCCCAGTGCACCGCCAGCGTGGTCTTGCCGGCCCCGCCGCCGCCCGCGAGCACCACACAGTCCGGCCGCGGCAACCGGTCCAGCTTCTGGTCCAGCGCGGCGATCTCCCGTACCCGTCCGCAGAAGTCGGCTATACGGGGCGGGAGTTGGGCGGGCCGGGGCGGGGGCGGGGCGACGCCCGGACCGGAGCGGACGCCGGGAGCGGTGTGGGTCGGGGTGACGACGGTCGGGGTGGACACGGGCGGGGCGATCACTGGCTTCCCGCTGAGCACCGCCAGATAGGTCGCATTGAGCGACGGGCCGGGGTCGATGCCCATCTGCTCCTCCAGATGGCGTCTGGTGCGGTGGTAGTGGTCGAGGGCTTCCGCCTGTCTGCCGCTGGCCTGGAGCGCGCGCATCAGGAGCGCGGTCAGCTCCTCGTGCAGGGGGTGCTCCGCGAGCCAGGCGGTCAGCTCCGTGATCAACTCCCCGTAGCGGCCCAGCATCAACAGCCTGGAGCCGAGCTCCTGCAACGCCGCCACCCTCGCCTGCGTCAGTCCGACGCCCAGCGTCCGCCGCACCCGCTCACCGGGCACATCCGCCAGCGCCTCGCCCCGCCACAGCCCGAGTGCCTGGCGCAGTTTGGCGACGGCGGTCCGCGGCTCGTCCTCATGGGCGCCGGACACCAGATACCGGAACCGGTGGACGTCCACCGCGCACGGATCGGCGAGCAGCACATACCCCTGGCCACGGGTGGCGATTTCGGCCTGGCCGACCAGCAGCCGCCGCAGACGGTGCACATGGTTGTGGACCACGCCTCTCGCCCTGGCCGGCGGGTCCCCGTCCCAGGCCAGGTCGATCATTCTGCTCACCGTGATCACCTGGTTGACCTCGCTGATCAGAATCGCCGCCACACTGCGCAGCCGGCCGGTTCCCAAACTCAGCAGTCGCCCACTGTTCACTTCAATTTCAACTGGCCCTAGTAGCCGCAACTGAACCATTGTGACCTTCGAGTTCATGCCGCCGGTGGACGCACGGCAAACCGCCCCTTTTTCCAGGAAGACCACCGATAGGAACACAGGGTTCCGTTTCCCTCATTCGCTCTCACTATATGGACACAGTCAGCGAATTGACGAAAAGTCACTTAAACACGGGCCGTTGACGGACTCCGTGATCACGTCGTGAGCGGATCATGAGCCGGGCCGCGAATGATCGTTTCCGCACCGGCGCAGTGGCATTCCCAAGCGGCTGCCCCGGGCCGCCTCTCCGCCCCCGCAACCGCACCGGGGACGGGGAGGTCTGCCACCCCCTACACATGGAGGAAAACCATGTCCCGGAAGAACCTCGTGAAGAAGAGCCTCGCCGCAGCCGCCCTGTGCGCGGCGCTGACCGGCACCGCCGTGGCCTTCCCCGCGACCGCCTCGGCCACGCCGGTGGCCGCCGCCGCGGCCGCGGGCGAGTCGCCCGTCAGCGTCGGCGCCAACGCGAACCTCAACCTCAACGTCGACGTTCTGGGCATCGCCAACAAGATCGAGGCGTCGATCAAGACCGCCCAGAACCGCGAGGGCTTCGTCAAGAGCTTCATGGAGTCGGCGTTCTACGCGGCCGGCGGCAAGTACAACGTCATGGTGCACAACCTGAGCCAGCCGTACGAGGACCACTTCAACGGCGTGAAGTCGTTCGGCACCGCCACCTACGACGGTGTCGTCTACGGCATCTGGGTCTTCGAGGACGGCGAGTTCACGAACAAGGGCGACGGCGGCTACATCAACTGGGCCTTCCGCGGCATCTGGGAGCGCCCCGACAACGGCGGCTACGTGAAGTTCTCCCGCGTCTCCTGAGCCCCCGGTCGCACCACTGACCCACCTCCCCTCACAACGGCCCGCCGGACCACCCGGCGGGCCGTTCCCCATACCACCCACCACAGCACAAAAGTCCCCGAGATATCCCTTGCGTCGGACCACCTCATGAATTCCCTGCGACCAGAACTGGACACCGCAAGCGGAATTGCAATCCCCGACCGGGCCGAGCGCGTGCGAACGCGAGGCGCGGCCGGGAACGGCGACGAGAAGGGCGCGGAGAGACCGTCCGCTGGGGCGGGGGACCCCTCGCAGTACGGGTTACCGCGCCGCCACTGCCCTTTGCCGCGCGTCGCGGTGCTCCCAGGTCCACGGTGCGTCACGAAGTTCATCAGGCAGCCCTGCAAGCCCCGCCGTGATGTGGTCCATGGCATCCGTGTACCGGGCAAGTCCCAGGTTCGCCAGCCCCATGTTCAGGCGGTTGAACTCGGGCGTGAGCCAGTAGGCCGTCTCCGGGGGCGGCAGTTCGGCGGCAGCGGCCGTCAGCCTCTCCGCGTTCTCAACCAAGCGGAGGGCATCGTCTCTCTCCCCCGACTCCGCCATGCCTGCTGCTGCCTGGAGCATGTCCCCGAGACGCTGAGCGGGGTGGGCGCCCAGGGTGTAGGCGGCAGCGGAGTACCAGCGGGCAACCCCGCGCGGTCGGCCCTGCCGGCGTGCGATATACCCCTTGAAGTTGAGCGCCTGCGCGGCCAGCGTGCCGTTGCCCACCTCGTCCGCCAGCTCCACCGCGTCGTTCAGCAGGTGCACCGCCTTGGCGTCCTGGCGTAATTGGGCGAGCATCCATCCGCCGAACTGGACGAACTCGGAGGCGACTTCCGCCAGCCGGTCGCGTTGTGGCCCCCGGGCGGCCTTCAGCAGGTGGGTCACCTCGTTCATCTGTGTCAGGGTGGCCGGAAGTACCGACTGGGGCTTGACCGTGTCATCCAGCCGCCGGTACGCGGCGAGGACCCCGGCCAGTGCGTCCACGGTCCCCGCGTCCAGCCGGGAGGGGTTGGCCACACTGCGGGTCACCCGAGAGCGGTCGTCAGTGTCGAGCAGGGTTCCGGCCAGCGCTCCCCCGGTCTTGAGCAGATCGTCGAGCGACCCGGCCAGCTTGGGCGACGGCTGCTGCTTGCCGCTCAGCACCCGGGACAGGTAGGCGGGGTCGTGTGAGGACCCCGGCCGGACAAGCCTGGAGCGCGGGCAGACGCGCCCGGTCCGAGCTGACGGGCTCGGGGCTCTCGCCCCGGTCCGCCCCCGTCCGGGGTGCTGCCCAGGCCGTGAGGGCAAACCCCCTTGGGCCCGGGAAGCCCAAGCACCTCTTGCGGTCCCGTCCAGCGGCGGCGAGCACCACAGCCGGACGGGGCGCCCTGGTGCGAGCTACCGCTCGAAGACCACCGTCACCGGCGCATGGTCCGACCACCGCTGGTCATGGCTGGCCGCCCGCTCCACATACGCCTTCGTCGCGCGTGCGGCGAGGCCGGGGGTGGCCATGGCGTAGTCGATGCGCCAGCCCGCGTCGTTGTCGAAGGCGCGGCCGCGGTAGGACCACCAGGAGTACGGGCCCTCGGTGTCCGGGTGCAGGGCGCGGACGACGTCCACGTAGCCGCCGCGGGTCTCGTCCAGGACGTCGGTCAGCCAGGCGCGCTCCTCCGGGAGGAAGCCGGCGTTCTTCCGGTTGGCCTTCCAGTTCTTCAGGTCGGCCTCCTGGTGCGCGATGTTCCAGTCGCCGCACACCACCACCTCACGGCCGTCCGCCGCGGACCGCTTGCGCAGCTCGACGAGGTACGGCAGGAACTCCGCCATGAAGCGTTCCTTCTCGTCCTGCCGCTCCGTGCCGACCTCACCGGAGGGCAGATAGAGGCTGGCGACGGTCACACCGGGCAGATCCACCTCGGCATAGCGGCCGCTGCTGTCGAATTCCGCCGAGCCGAAGCCGACCTGGACGCGGTCCGGCTCCCGCCGGGTGTAGAGGGAGACGCCGGCCCGGCCCTTGGCGGCCGCCGGGGCGTGCACGGTGTACCAGCCCGCGGGCTCCCGCACCTCCTCCGGAAGCTGGGCGGCCTCGGCCCGTACCTCCTGGAGGCACACCACATCCGCCCCGGTCTCCGCCAGCCACGGGACAAAGCCCTTCTTGGCCGCGGCGCGCAGCCCGTTCACATTCACAGAGGTCACGGTGAGCATCCGGGCACGATACCCACCCCTGGAACCTCATCGCGCCGGGCACCCGGCCCCCCGTACGCTTTCTGGAATGGAGATACGCCCGTCCCGCTACGACCACCCCGACGCGGTCGCCCTCGACGCTCTGGTGCAGCAGGAGTACGCCCGGCGCTACGGCGACGAGGGCGACATCACCCCGCTCACCCCGGAGATGTTCACCCCTCCGCACGGCACGTATCTGATCGCCTACGACGGCGGCCGCCCGCTGGCCACCGGCGGATGGCGGCGGCAGGAGGACGCCGCGGAGGGGTACGCGGTCGGCGACGCGGAGATCAAGCGGATGTACGTGGTCCCGGAGGCACGCGGACGGGGGCTGGCCCGGCGGATCCTTGCCGCCCTGGAGGCCGACGCACGGGCCGCGGGGCGCACCCGCATGGTGCTGGAGACCGGGATCAAGCAGCCCGAGGCGCTGGAGCTCTATGCCTCGTCCGGCTATGCGCTGGTCAAGAAGTTCGGCCTGTACCGGACGTATGACGACAGCCGCTGCATGGCGAAATCGCTGGTGAGCGGGGGCGAGGCGCCCCGGAGTCGCTGAGCGGCCGGCCCCGGCCGGCCCCCGGTCGGCCCCCGGCCGGCCCCCGGGCCGTCGCTGAGCGGCCGCCCTCCCGGGCCACCCCGCCCCCACACCCTCGCCCCCCTCTTGTTGACACGCCTCCGGACCGCTCCCCATACTCATTCCACTAATCAACTAGCTAAAGGGGGGATCCGGGTGAGTCACCCGAGCCCATGGGCCATCGAGGCCGAAGGACTGGGCAAGCAGTACGGCCGCGGCTGGGCACTGCGAGACTGCTCCTTCCGGCTCCCCGCGGGCCATATCTGCGCCCTCGTCGGCCCCAACGGCGCCGGCAAGAGCACCTTCCTGGGCACCGCGACCCGGCTGGTGCAGCCCACCACCGGCACGCTGAAGCTGTTCGGCGTCCCGGTCACCGACCCGGCCGTGCTGTCCCGGATCGCCTACCTCGCCCAGGACAAGCCGCTCTACCCCCGCTTCACGGTGGCCGAGACACTGCGGCTGGGCCGTGAGCTCAACCCGCGCTGGGACCAGGCGCTGGCCGAGCGGATCGTCCGCTCCGGCAATGTGCCGTTCGGCGCCCGTATCGGCACCCTCTCGGGCGGCCAGCGCACCCGCGTCGCCTTCGCCCTCGCCTTCGGCAAGCGGCCCGAGCTGCTGCTGCTCGACGAGCCGATGTCCGACCTCGACCCGCTCGCCCGGAACGAGCTGTCCGGACTGCTGATGGCCGAGGCCGCCGAACACGGCACGACCGTCCTGATGTCGTCCCACATGCTCTCCGAGCTGGAGGTCATGTGTGACTACCTCCTCGTCCTCGCCGAGGGCCGGCTGCGGATGGCCGGCCAGACCGAGGACCTGGTCCCCGCGCACCAGCTGGTGACGGGCGTCGCCGAGGGGGACGACGGGGTGCCCGAGGAGCTGCGCCGGCACCACACCGTGGTCGAATCCCGGGTCAGCGGGCGGCAGTTCAGCGCCCTGGTCCGGACCGGCGGGCCGCTCTCCGACAGCTGGGAGGTGCTGGCGCCGAGCATGGAGGAGGTCCTGCTGGCCTATCTGCGCTCGCCCGACGCCCCCACCCTGATCGCGGACGAGGCCCGCGTCGACGCGCCACGGGAGACCGCGGCATGAAGACGACCGACACCTCCGGCCGCACACCCGGCGGCACCACCGACGCGGACGACACAGCCGACGCGGCCGACGGGAACGGTCTCACCGATACGGCCGGCGGCCGCCGCGGCCTGCTGCACGGTCTGCCCTGGCTGGTCTGGCGCCGGCACCGCGCCCTCCTGTGCGCCGCCCTGCTGGCCACCGTCGTCGGCTGCATCACCTTCGCCTGCCAGCGCATCGGCGTACAGGACCTCCTGCACAGCCACCGCGCCACCGCCGACCCCGACGGAGAGCTGCTCACCGAGTTCCAGAACAGCTACGGCCCGATGTTCGGCAACGACCTCTCCTTCTTGCAGGGCCTGCCGGTCCTGGCCGGCATCTTCCTCGGCGCACCGCTGATCGCCGGCGAGCTGGAGCACGGCACCGTCAGGCTGGTCACCACCCAGTCGGTGAGCCGCACCCGCTGGATCGCCGCCGCGCTCGGCCTGCCGCTGGCCGTCGCGGTGCTGTGCAGCACTCTGCTGTCGGCGGTCTTCACCTGGCTGTGGGCCCCGGCCCACGGGCTGGCCGCGAGCGGCGACTGGCTGACGAACGGCCCCTTCGACACCACCGGCCCCGTCCCGGTCGCCAAGACGCTGTTCCTGACCGCCTGCGGTATCGCCCTCGGCATGCTGATCAAGCGGGTGGTCCCGGCCATGGCGGCCACCCTCGCCCTCTCCGTGGTCACCGACGTGGTCTGGACCGAGCAGATACGCCCCCGGCTCGGCACCCTGCGCAGCGTCACCTACCCGTACGACTCCGACAACGGCCCCAGCCTGCCCTTCGCCTCCGTACGGATGGACGACTGGGTGTCCACCGCGGACGGCAAGCTCTACGGCTTCGGCACCTGCACCGACAGCGGCGCCGAGGCATGCCGGGCCAAGCTGGGCATCGTCAACCGGGTGACCCAGTACTTCGATTACGGGCAGATGGCCGGGATGCAGTGGCTGGGCGCGGCGATCCTGCTGGCTCTGACCGCCGTGGTGCTGGCGTTCGTCGTCTGGCGGACACACCGGCGGCCACTGTGAACGGGCGGCCACTGTGAACGGGCAGCCACGTGGCGCCTTACACGAGCAGCCGGCCCCGGGGCCATACCGTACGGGGCGCGCCCCGGGCGGCGCTTTGACACCCGGCACGCCCCACCGGATCATCAAGCGGTTGGGCAACCCGGCCCCGGCCCCGGCGGCACACCGGACGGCACGGGCGGAAGAGACAGAGAGGTGGTGAGCGTCGTCGAGTTCCGGATCGACCGCCGCAGCGGTGTCGCCACCTACCTCCAGATCGTGCAACAGGTCCAGCAGGCACTTCGGTTGGGCGTCCTGGTGGAGGGCGACCGGCTGCCGACCGCCGCCCAGGTGGCCGCCACGACCAAGGTCAACCCCAATACGACCCTCAAGGCCTACCGCGAACTGGAACGCGAGGGCCTGGTCGAACCACGCCCCGGCCTCGGCACCTTCGTCAGCCGTACGCTCGCCCGCCCCGACTCCGCCGCCGACGCTCTGCTCCGCGAGGAACTCCGCTCCTGGATGGACCGCGCCCGCGCCGGGGGCCTGGACCGGGAGGACGTCCAGGCACTGGTGACCTCGGTGCTCCAGGACCGGTACCCGGACGGCTGAGGGGGCGGGGACGAGTACGGGGACGGGGCGGGGCGCCGTGGTGTGGCGCCCCGCCCCGTCCCGTCCCGTCCTCGTCCCCCGTCCTCGTCCCCCCGTCCTCCCTTGACCCTCACGCAACGTCAGGCCCCACCCTGAAGGAACGGCAGGACCTCCCCCGGCCCCGGCCCGGCCCCGGTGGCGACCTCCCCACCGGACGACGGCGGCCCGACCGAACATGGCGGGAGGGGACGGGATGGGACGGGACGAAAGGCGCTGCGATGAGCTACTCGGTCGGACAGGTCTCCGGCTTCACAGGGATCACGGTGCGGGCCCTGCACCACTACGACAAGGCCGGCCTGCTCTCCCCCAGTGACCGCAGCCCCGCCGGCTACCGCCTCTACAGCGATACCGACCTCGCCCGGCTCCAGCAGATCCTCTTCTACCGGGAACTCGGCTTCCCCCTCGACGAGATCGCCACCATCCTGGCGGACCCACAGGCCAACGCCCTGGACCACCTCCGCGCCCGGCACCGCCTCCTCACCGACCAGATCACCAAGCTGCGACGGCTGGTCGAGGTCGCCGAACACGCCATGCGGGTCCAGCAGACCGGGGTGGAGCTGACCCCCGAGGAGCGGTTCGAGGTCTTCGGCGAGGTGACCTTCGACCTCACCTACGCCACCCAGGCCCATCTCAAGTGGCAGCACCACGAGGGCCATCAGCACTCCATGGCACGGGCCGCCGCACACTCCAAGGAGGACTGGGCACAGCTCATGGCCGAGGCCGCCGACTGGCGCCAACGCCTCCTCACCGCCTTCGACACCGGCGAAGCACCGGACGGCCCACCCGCCATGGACCTCGCCGAGGAACACCGACAGCACATCACCCGCTGGTTCACCCCCTGCCCCACCGACATGCACACCCGCATCGCCGACGACTTCACCACCGACCCCCGAGCCTTCGCCCTCCTCGTGCCGCCCACAGAACAACGCCCCGGCCTCGCGTCCTACCTCCACACGGCGGTACATGCCAACGCCGTACGGCAGTCGCCGGACGGCGAGGAGTGAGCGGCGGATAGCGGGCCGCGGGTGGGCGGGGGACCGCCCGCCCACATCCGCCACATCCGCCGCATCGCCATACCGGCCATCCCCGCATGCCCGGCCCTCCCGCCGTGCGTCCACCACACCCACACAACACCCCGCCCCCAGACCCGACAAAGGCCGCCCACCCATGACCAAAATCCTCATCACGGCCGCCGGATCCCACGGCGATATCGCCCCCTACACCGGAGTGGGCGCCCGGCTCCGCGCCGCCGGCCATGACGTCGCCCTCGCCACCCACGACCGCTACGCCACCCTCGTACGGGCCGCCGGCCTGGAGTTCCGCCCGCTGCCGGCCGACCCCCGCACGCACCGTCCCGCAGACGACACCGCCGTACGGACGCGGCCCGCCGACCCCGGCAGCAGACGCACCCTGATGCGGCAGGCCGCCGCCTTCATCAAGGAACTGGGCGGCGGCCTGGCCGATGCCGCCCGCGACGACACCGGCCTCCTCCTGCTCTCCGCCACCACCGCACCGCTCGGCCACCACCTCGCGGAGGCGCACGGCATCCCCTACCTGGACCTGCCCCTCGTACCCGGCGCCCCCACCAGCGACTTCGCCCCGGTGGTCAGCGGCGGCCGCTCCCTGGGCCGCTGGGGCAACCGCGCCGCCGGCCGCCTCTCGCTCCGCATCATCGACCGCCTCTACGCCGACGCGTCCCGCGACCTGCGCGCCCGCCTCGGACTGCCGCCCGCCACACCCCGTACGGTCCGCCGCCGCGCCGAAGCCGTCGGCCGGCCGGTCCTGCACGGCTTCAGCGAGGTCCTGGTGCCCCGACCCACGGACTGGCGCCCCGGCCTCGACATCGTCGGCAACTGGTGGCCCTGGCACGCCCCGGACGCCCAACTCCCGCCCGCCGTAGAGGACTTCCTGGCCGCGGGCCCGCCCCCGGTCTTCGTCGGCTTCGGCAGTATGGCGGGCGGCGAGGGCGAGCGCCTGAGCACGATCGCGGCCGCCGCGCTGCGCCGGGCCAAGCTCCGCGGCATCCTCCAGTCCGGCTGGTCCGGCCTGTCCACCCGGCACACCTCATCGGACGACGGCCTCCTCACCATCGGCGAAGTGCCGCACGCCCTCCTCTTCCCCCGCATGTCCGCGGTCGTCCACCACTGCGGCGCAGGGACCGCCGCCGCAGGCGTGCGCGCCGGCGTCCCCACCATCCCGGTCCCGGTCACCGCCGACCAGCCCTTCTGGGCCGCCCGCCTGACCTCCCTGGGCGTCGCCACCACCCCGATCCCCTTCAAGGAACTGTCCGGTGACGACGCCGTCGCCCGCCTGTCCCACGCCCTCACCCAGGCCACCACCACCCCGGCCCACCGCACTCACGCCACCACCGCCGCCCACCGCCTGGCCACCGAGGACGGCCCCGGCAAGGTCCTCAAGGCCGTAGAACGCCTGACGGTCTAAGACGCCCCTGCCCTTCGGCAGGCACGTGGCTGAGTGGCATCCAGCTACCAGAGCCTCCGCGAAAACCCGTTGGAGGACCCCGGCGACCACTGCTACCTTCCCGGAGGCCGTGCGAGAGAACGAGGAGGTGGTACCCGTGAACGCAGTATCGACATGGGTGCTCCCCTCCGGGGTCACGGTCGGGCGATAGGTCGTCCGGGAGCGCCGTTCACGAGCACTCCCGAAAGGCACGACCATGCACTTCACTTCCGAGCAGCGCCTCGACGACGGCGTCCTCGCACGCGAATTCACCCTCGGCGAGACCCCCGGCACCCTGTGGACGCCCGAATCCGCCGCACCGGCCCCGCTGATCCTGATGGCCCACAACAACGGCCTGCCCAAGGCAGAACCCCGGCTGGTGGCCCGCGCCCGGCACTCCGCGGCACACGGCTACGCGGTGGCCTCCATCGACGCCCCCGGCTGTGGCGACCGGCCCCGTTCCGCCGCCGACGAGCAGGCCCGCGCCGACCTCCGCCGCGCCATGCAGGCCGGCGAGCCGGCCGACGACATCTTCGAGTCCTTCATCGGCCCACTGGTCGAAAAAGCGGTCCCGGAATGGCGGGCCACCCTGGACGCCCTCCTTGCCCTGCCCGATATCGGCGGCCCGGTCGGCTACTCGGGATGGACCGCCGTCGGCATCCGCCTGGCGGTGACCGAGCCGCGCATCGCGGCCGCCGGCTTCTTCGCCGGCGGTTACGTGCCCCGCGCCCAGCGCGAGGAGGCCCGCCAGGTCACCATCCCGCTGCTGTTCCTGCTGCAGTGGGACGACGAGGGAAACCCCCGCCGGCGCGCGCTGGACCTGTTCGACACCTTCGGCACCAGGGAGAAGACCCTGCACGCCAATCTGGGCGGGCACACCGGCACCCCGTGGTTCGAGGTGGAGGACGGGAACCGGTTCTTCGGCCGACACCTGAAGTAAGGCCGGGCCGCCAGGCCGACAGCAGCCGGTAGCCGCTGTCGGCCAGGCCGCCACTCATCGAGATCGGGTCCCGGGACCGTCCCCCGGGACCGTCCGCCGGGACCGACCACCACGACCATCCACCCGGACCGACCGCCCGCACCGACCACCGACCACCGACCACCACAGCCATCCACCCGCACCACCCACCAGGACCGCCAAGACCCGACCGGCGGACGACCCGCCACCCGTTCGGCGGCCAGGCCCCCCGCCCCGGGATGCGCACACCCGCCACCAGGCGTGGGCTCGCAACTATGACCACGTTCCGCAAAAGCACCCCGCTGCGCAGAATGCTGCTGCTCGCCATAGCCCCGACGGCCACGGGCTGCGTCCTCGCCCTGGCAGCCTCCCAGGTGGCCGTCGCCGCCCCGGCCGGCAACTCGGGCCCGCCCGCGAAGGCCCATCACCGCATCAGCTCGCCCTACGGCGTCCGCGGCGGCTGGCAGGCCGGTCACCACACCGGCATCGACCTCGCCGTCCGCACCGGGACCAAGGTCAGGTCCGTGGGCTCCGGCACCGTGGTCCTCGCCAAACGGTCGGGCGCCTACGGGAAGGCCGTGACGATCCGGATGAACGACGGCCGCTACACCCTCTTCGGCCACCTCTCCCGCATCACGGTCCGCACCGGCCAGAAGGTCCGTGCCCGCACCCACCTCGGCTACAGCGGCGCCACCGGCCGCGCCACCGGCCCCCACCTCCACTTCGAGGTACGCACCGCCCGCTACTACGGCACCGACATCAACCCCCTCCCCTACCTAGCCCAACACGGCATCCACCTCACCCACCCCACCCCCACCACACACCCCCACCGCCCCCACAAACGCCCCCGCGCGCATCACCGCTACCGCCACCACCACACCCACCATCACCGTCACCACCAGCACCGCCATCATCATCACCACCGCCGCCACCGCTAGCCATTAGCCCCCGCCCCACCACCGACAGCCCCCACCCCACCCCCTTGAGTCCCCTGAGGAAATCGGAGCACGGGACGTACTTCGTGCGCCGGTTGCCGATGCCAGTCATAAGGGCAATCTTGCGGAAGTTCGAGTGGCGTTTCGCCCAGCTGCTGACGGCGGAGCAGCTGACGCCAGCGAGGGCTGCTCCGGCGGCTGGCTCCGTCTGCAAAGCTATGACGATGACCATGAAGATCACGGCGGAGTGGGAACGTCGCTGCGCCGCCCTGTGGGCCGCCTTCGAGGACTGCGATGCGGCGGAGTTCCGCTCGAAGATGAGGACGCTGGCCGACGAACTGCCGGAGGGGCACACCGTCGCCGCGTTCGAGCTCGCCTCCGCCTATGACGCGACCGACCTGGGCGAGCGGGCCGTTCCCCTTTACCGGCAGGCCCTGGACGACGGCCTGGACGGCGAACGCCGACGTCAGGCGGTCGTCCAGCTCGCGAGTACGCTGCGCGCCCTCGGCCACCCGCAGGCCGGCGCCGACATGCTGCTCGCGGAGCGCGGGAAGACCTCGGACCACCTCGACGACGTGGTCACCGCGTTCCTCGCCCTGGCGTTCGTCGACCTCGGACGCGAACGGGAGGCCGCGGCGCTCGCCCTCGGCGCGCTCTCCCACCATCTGCCGTGCTACAACAACTCACTCGCCCGTTACGCCGCAGCCGTGGCCGACCCGATCCCGAAAGGCTGAGAAACGGGGCCGGGCCCAGGCGTCTCCCCGGACAAACTGACCGCTCCGTACACGACGCGGTGTACGGAGCGGTGCGGGCTCGCGTGGCGGTCAGGGCCTCAAGGTCGCCGGACCCTCCCCCTGGGCCACGCTGTACGCCGCGTCCTCGGACCCGGCCAGCGCGGCGCTTTCCCCGAGTGCCAATGCGAGCGTCATTGCAACAACCCCGGCCAGCTTCATCGCCTTGCTGAGCATGCCCCACCCCTTTGTCGCGGCCTGTGCCTGTCTCGTGGTCACGTCGATCGCTCTCGACGTGACGGATACTGCTCGCCGCCGTTCCCACCGCCTTCCCTCGGCACGGGAACGAACAAGGAACCGCACAAGGAACCGCACATCAAGGCAGTGGGCAGGCCGCCCGCGTCACGAGGCGGGGCGTGCCGCGACCGGGGACTCCAGGGCCTCGGGCGCCGGCTCCTCGGACTTCTCCACGACCTCCCCTGGCGGCCGCAGCGCGCTCAGGTCCACCCACCGCAGCGTCGCCAGCGTCATCAGCACCGGCAGCGTCCCGCCCAGCACGAAGAGGGTCACCACGAACGCCCCGCCCGAGCCCACACCCGCGATCACCGCCGACAGCGGTACGAGCGCCAGCGAGCCCAGCCAGTCGATGCTGATGACGCGACCGCGCACCGCGCTCGGCACGGTCTGGATCAGCGTCGACCAGTACACGTTGCCGACGGTCGAGAAGCAGCCGTACATCACGGCCATGGGAAGCAGCAGCCAGAACGACGGTACGAAGACCATCACCGCCAGCGGAGCGGCGCCCGCCGTCCAGGCGAGCAGCATCCAACGGGCATAGTTCTTGGGGAGTTTGCGCGCGCCCAGCACTACGGAGGCGACCACGGCCGCGACGCCGGTCACCGCGATGAAAAGGCCGTAGTCGCGGGCATCGCCGCCGAGCCGGTCGCTGATGAGGAAGGGCAGGAGCACCTGCCGGGGGCCGGACTGGAGCAGCAGCACCACGCCGGACCACACGATGAGCACCCACAGCCACCGCTCCCCGAACAGGTAGCGCAGCGCCTGCCGGTACGGGACGGGTTCGGCCGACTCGGCCTCCTCCTCGGACACGGAACCGGCAGACACGCCCGGCCGGATGAGGGCCACACACACTGCCGCCACCCCGAAGCTCACCGCGTTGAGCACGATGACGCTCATGGAGTCGAGCAGCGAGATCAGCACACCGCCGAGAGCCGGGCCGACCATCCGCGTGGTGAGCGAACGCACAGTGGACTCAAGGGCGTTGGCTGAGTGCAGGCTCTCCTCGGGCACGAGGTCGGGGGTGAAGGCGTCGGAGGCGGGTCCGCTGATCGCGGCGGACGCGCCGAGCACGAAAGCGGCGCCGACCAGTTGCCACACCATCAGGTCCCCGATGACATGGACGACGGTGAGCACGGCGAGCACGGCGAAGCTCGCCACGAACGACCAGCCGATGACCCGTCTGCGCGGAAAGCGGTCCGCGAGCGCACCGCCCACCAGGACGCAGGAGATCAGGCCCACCGCCTCGGCGCCCACCACCATGGCGAGTTCGGAGCTGTCACCGCCCAGCTCCATGGCCACCCACGGCAGCGCGACCAGCCAGACCCCGTCGCCGAGCATGCTGATGAGGTACGAGATGAAGAACAGGCGGTAGTCGCGGTGCCGCAGGGGCGCAAACGACCGGTACAGGGAACGGGACTTCGGCATGGGTTCCAACTCCGTGGACGACTAATGGTGCGTGGGGTATACGACAGCAGTGCGGCGGCCGTGTCGGCCGCCGCGCTGCTGGTTGTTCCTCAGGAGCCGGTCATCGCCACCTTTTTCCGCAGCGCGACCCTGATCTCCTTGCCGTCCTTGCCCTTGATCATCATCACCGAGGGGGTGGAGTGGGTGACGGGCAGCGCTCGCAGGGCCTTCTGGTCCGCGACCTGAGCCTCGTAGTACTCCCGGCTCGCCGGCACCGTGTTGGGTCGCAGCGCCGGGATCGGCCGCTTGGCGACCTGCCAGTCGATGACGTCGTTGCCTGGCTGGTATTCGCTGCCGTCCTCGGGCAGCAGGGTGCGCGGCCGGTTGATGGTGTACACGTTCTCCAGGTGCTCGAAGGCGTGGCCCACGCCCGGCGGGATGAGCAGGTACCGCTCGGGGTCCGGGCAGAAGGTGTACGTCACGTCCGCGCCGTAGGTCGGCGAGTCCACCCGGGTGTCGATGAGGTGGAGGGTGACCAGCTGCTTACGGGGGCCGGCGAAGGTGAGCCGGTCCTCCTGGCCGAGGTGGATGCCGTAGGCGTCGTGGGTGTAGCCCGTCTCGCCGTGGTCGATGAAGTAGAGCGGGTGGCGGTCCAGGAGGGCGGAGAAGCCGGACTCGGCGCCGCTGCGGATCACTGGGTGGCGCACCCAGCCCACGCCGAAGACGTCGGCCAGCGGCTCCCAGTTCTTCCGGTCGTCCTTGGGCAGCGGGCGGCGCAGTTCGACCCGGCGGACCGTGCCGTCGGCGAGCTTCACGTCCCGGGTGACGGGGTACTCGTAGGCCACCTTCGGGATCATGGCGCGCTGCTGGGCGGCGACCATGTCGTACCAGAGCTCGCTGGCGGGGTGGGAGTTGGGCTTGTAGAGGGGGATGCCCTCGTCGGCGATGCCGAGGGGAATGTTGATGATGTCCGCGTCGGGCTGCCAGTCGAGGCTGCCGTGGACCCATTCGGCGGGCTCCGGGAGGAACAGCTCGTAGGAGTTGATGGTGTTGACGAACTCCAGGCCGTCGAAGCTGTGGGCCACCCCCGGCGGGATGTACAGCGCGCGGGCCGAGGTGGGCGACCAGGTGTGCTTCTCCCGCAACCCGGCGGTGGGCGAGCCCTCTCGGCAGTCGATGAACCAGCCGGTGACCGTACCGCTGCTCGGCCCCATGAAGGTGAGGACGTCCGCCTGACCCAGGTGAATTCCGTAGTGACCGTAGCTGAATTCCGTCTCCCCGTGGAAAACCAGGGTCGCCGGCCGCAGGGTCGGGAAGGGGACGACGTAGGAATCGTTCCCGTTCTCGATCCGCCAGTTCTCACGCCAGCCGAGTCCTTCGATGGAAAACGACTCACTCACGACGTTCCCTTTCTCTTTCTGCTTCGGTTGGGAGCGGGGTGGGCTTTCCGAGGGGGCGGCCCGCCCCCGGACACGAATTCCGGGGCCGGGCCGCACCATCCCGCGTCGAGGTCAGGCGAGGATCTCGACCTCGTAGCCGGCGGCCTCGGCGGCGGCGCGCAGGTCCTCGATGGAGGTGGTGGGCAGCTCCTCGAAGATCTCCGCGACGGCCGCCTGCTTGATGCCGGCCAGGGAGGCGGAGAGACGCGCGGCCTGGTCGGCGCCCTCGAACTTGCTGAACGCCAGGCTGGTGAGGAGCGACTGCAGCGCCTCGTCACCGGAGGCAGCGGCCTCGCGCAGCTTGGCGAGGGTGGCGTCGTCGACCTTGCTCCAGTCGGCGTCGAACTGAGCGCCGTCGGCGTACAGGCCGTTCATCATCTGCTGGGCCGGGGTGGAGACGTTGCTCATAGCGGACTCCTTTGGTTTTCGCCCCCCCTTTTTTCTTTCCTGTTCCCGGGGGGCTTCCTTGTTGGTGATTTAATTTCATCAACTGCGGCGGTAACGGTCAATGAATTCCTGATCGGCTTACCCGGAATGGAAATTCGGACAAGCCGATGGGTCGGGTTTCGTCAGGCCGCGAGCTGGTCGTTCTCCTCGGCCATCAGGTTGCTGACCTGGTCGATGAACAGCCGCATCTCCCGGCTGACCGGGGTGCGCCGGCGCCGTACGAGCTGCGTGTACACGGCGGACGGCGGGCGCCAGTCGAGCGGGACGAGCACACCGGCGGCGATGTCGTCGGCGACGGCCACCGCGGGAAGCAGGCCCACGCCCAGGCCGGCCGCGGCCCACCGCTTGGTCGACTCGACCGTGCCGGACTCAAGGATCGGCGCCGTCCGGCAGTCCATCTCGCCCTCCAGCAGCCGCCGGTAGCCGCGTCCGGACTCCGGCGCGAGGATCGGCACCGACCGCAGCCGCTCACCGGTGGCCGATCGCCGGCCGGCCAGTTCGTGGTCGGGTGCCACGACGGCGACGAGCGGCTCGGGCCCGAACACCGTGCTCTCCAGGCCGGGATGGAGTGTCTCGGTGTCGATCAGCAGGACCAGGTCCAGGGCGCCCTGACGCAGACCGTCGAGGATCTCCGCCCCGCTGCCGGGCCGCAGCACCAACTCCAGCTGCGGGCAGCGGTGGTGGAAGAACTCCAGCAGCGGCGGCATGCGGTACGTGGCGATGCTCTCCATCGTCCCGATCACCAGCCGCCCCGACGGCTCGGGCGAGCCGGAGGCGGCGCTGCGGGCCTCTTCGGCGAGTAGGAGCAGCCGTTCCGCGTACGGCAGCAGCCGCCGGCCAGCCGGGGTGAGCCGGACCCTGCGTCCGGAGAGCCGCTCGAACAGCGCAACGCCCAGGGCATTCTCCAGGCCCTTGATCTGCCCGGTCACACTGGACTGCGCGTAGTTGAGCTCGGCAGCCGTGCGGCTGAAACTGAGCAGGGTGGCGGCCCTGTGAAATGTCCTGAGCTGACGCATGTCCACGTGTCCTGTCCTCCGGGGTGTGGGAGATGGGGGGTCACTGGCGGCCGGTGCGCGTGCGTGCGCCGTACGGTGGCACGGGCGGGCTGGTGCACGGGTGGGTGCGACGTGGACCCCGGCGCGACGGTCGGGGGTTCGGGGTCAGGGCGCGGGCTCGAACTCGGCGCGCAGCAACCGCCGTACGGTGGCGAGGCGTTCGGCGGCCTCGTCGGCGTCCGCACCGTCGACCACGACCAAGCCGTGCACGGTCGCGCCGTCCGCCGTGGCGGGCACAAGGTCCCCGGGGCGGAACGGAAAACGCAACGCGTGCACATGGGGCAGGGCGCGTATGTCGTCGAGGCCGGTCACGGCGGTCAGCCGGCCGGGTGGCAGCTGGAAGAAACCGACCGCGGCGGTGCGTACGGCGTCGGTGTGCGGCAGGCATCCGCCGAGCGTGAGGGTCTGGAAGAACGCCGCCTCCAGGTCGATCCCCCGGGCGAGCCTCAGCAGTAGGGGTATGCCGTCCCGCGAGAACCCGGGGCGGGAGGAGACGATGCGGGGACCGGTGCCGGTCAGTACGACGGTGGTGTCGGCCGGCCCGTGCTCGAATCCCGCGAGGTCCAGCAGTGCGCACACCGCGGACCGGATCTCGGCACCCTCCCGCTCGCCGAGCGGGGCCGGGTGCACATGCTCCAGGGCCACGAAGTGCGGCGGCCCCCCGGTCCTGGTGGCCGTGATGCCGACGACCTGGTGCATACCGTCGACGCTGAGGGTGCTGACGGTGTACTGCGGCCCGGCCAGAAACTCCTCGACGAGATACGGCCCCGGGGTGCGCCCGGCCCAGGCGTCAAGAGCGCCCGGCCCGGGTGCGAGGACGGGGCGGCGGTCGACGTCCCGGGCCAGGGAGCCGACGACGACCGGGTGGCCGCCCAACTCCTTCACGGCGTCGGGCAGTTTGGCCTGCTGCTCGACCCGCCGGAAGCGCACGCTCAGCCTGCTGTGGCCGTCAAGCAGTTCACACAGAGCCGCGCGGTCCCCCAACAGCTGGTGGGCCTGGGGCGGGTTGGCACTGAGTCCCAGCCGGTGGGCCTCCTCCAGCACGGGCCGCATGCCCACCCCGCCGCCCAGATACATCACGTGGGCTATGCCATGCTCCCGGGCGGCCCGCACGACGAGTGCGCGCAGAGCCGACTCGTCGGTGAGGTCGGCGGTCAGGACCCCCTCGGAGTACCGGGCCACATCCCCGCGCTCGGCCGCGTCGCGTCGCACCGGGTCCCACACGGACCAGACCCGGTACCCCGCGTCGACGGCCTTGCGGACGAGCCGGGCGCGCGGCAGCACCATGAGGATGCGGTCAGGTCGGGTCTGCATGGTGAGGCTCCTCGGGAGTCTGGGCGTCGCTACCGGGAGTCTCCGCGCACCTCTTCCCGTTTCGTTCCCGTACGCGTCCGCCAGGCCGGAAACGGGGGCTGACGAACGGCCGGAAAGGGCCACCTCTCGAACGGGGGTCTCACAGAACCGTTACTCCTCTTCGCCCGCCCCGATCCCCAGTTCCGCCTGCAGGATCCGCCCCCGCGCCCGGTACCCCGCCGCCTCATCCTTCTCCCCTAACTCCTCGGCGGCACAAGCCAGTCCGGTCAGGGCGTCGAGGACCTCGGCGCGATAGCCGAGGGCCGTCGCGTGGTCGAGGGCGAGCCGGTGCAGGCGCAGCGCCTGGGCGGGGTCGCCGGCCCTGCGGTGGACCCGGCCGGCGATGTTCTCGACCTCCGAGGCGCGCAGTCGTACGCCGGAGCGGCCGACGATCTCGCGGGCGCGGTCGGCGTCACGCAGGGCCCGCTCGGTGTCCCCGAGCAGCTGGCGGGCCTCCGCCGAGAGGGCGAGGGTCAGCGCGTGGTTCTCCGTCTGCCGGGTCTCGTCGCCCGGCGTCAGTCCGTCGTCGAGGACCGCCAGCGCCCGTTCGGGTTCATCCATGCCCAGCAGCCCGGCGGCCAGGTCGTTCAGGACGAACTTCTCCCGGTCGGGGACGCCGGCGCGGCGGTTGATGCGCAAGGCCTCCTCCGCCGCGGCCACGGCCTCGTGGTGCCGGCCGAGGCGGCGGTAGGCGGAGGAGAGGTTGGCCCAGCTGTCGGCCTCGCCCGTCGCGTATCCGCTCTCGCGCCGCAGCACCACCGCCTGCTCCAGACAGCGGACGGCTTCGGCCAGTTCACCGATGTCCAGGTGGAGCAGCCCAAGCCGCCCGACGCTCATCGCCTCGCCCACCTCATCACCGAGCGCGCGAGCGATCCGGCGGGCCTCGGAGACGCTGTCGATGCCGTCGCGGAAGCGGCCCACCCGCCACTGCGCCACACCGAGGTTATTGAGGCTGAGGCACAGCAGCCGCTGCTCCCCGAGCCGCCGCGCCGCGCGCACGGCCGTGAGGCCCTGGGCGACCTGCTCATCCGGTTTGCTGCGTGTGTACAGATAGAAGGCCAGATTGCGGGAGAGGCGCACCACACAGGCCGGGTCGACGATGTCGCCCTCCCGGTCCATGGCGAGCTGGATCGTCTGGTATTCCCGGTCGAACCAGTCCATGGCCTGCGCCGCCGTCCGCAGCGGGGGCAGTTCGGCGGTCGGCGGAACCTCCACGTCGAACTCCATGCGCAACCGGTCCGGGAACAGCACCTCGCAGGCCGCTTCCGTCGCGTCGAGGTAGTACGGCAGCAGCCGCCCGGCCAGCGCCCCGCCCCCGGCGTCGTCGCCCGGCAGGGAACGGGCGAAGCTGCGCACCAGGTCGTGGAAGCTGTACAGGCCGAGCGCCTGCTGCTGCATCATGTGCGCGTCCAGGAGGTCTTCGAGGAGATCCTCGGCCTCCTGCGCGGAGGTACCCGTCAGGGCCGCGGCCGACCATACGTCGATCTCGGTGCCGGGGTGCTGCCCCAAGAGGCGGAACCCGGCGCGTCCGCTCGCGCTCAGTGCCTGGTACGACAGCTCCAGCGTGGCCGTGACGCTGCGCCGACCGGTGCTCAGCTCGTCGAGTCGGCGCGTCTCGTGGCTGAGCCGCTCCACCAGATGGGCCACCGTCCAGCGGGGCCGGTTGCGCAGCCGGGCCGCCGCGATGCGCAGAGCGAGCGGCAGTCGGCCGCACAGTTCGGCGAGTTCGGCCACCGCCTCGGGCTCGGCCGCGGTCCTCTCGACGCCCAGCGTCTTCGCGAGGAGCGTGGCGCTCTCCTCCGGGGCGAGCGTGCCGAGCCCGATCCACTCGGCGCCGTCGAGGTCGACCAGCCGCCCTCGGCTGGTTATCAGCACCAGGCAGCCGGAGGAGGCGGGCAGCAGCGGGATCACCTGGCCGGGGTCCGCGGCGTTGTCCAGCAGGATCAGCACCCGTTTGCGCGCGACCGTGACCCGCCAGAGCGCCGTCCGCTCCTCGGTGCCCTCCGGAAGCTGCTCGTCCGGTACGCCCAGGGACCGCAGCAGGCTCTCCAGCGCCACCGCAGGCTGCAGGGGCCGCTCGCCGGGGGTGAAGCCGCGCAGGTCGATGAAGAGCTGGCCGTCGGGGTAGTGGTCGGCCAGCCGGTGCGCGGCCCGCACCGCGAGGGTGGTCTTGCCGGAGCCGCCCATGCCGTCGAGGGCGATGATCCGGGTGCCCTCGCCGCCGGGCTCGCCGGCCTTCTCCAGCAGCAGCCGCTGCTTGTCGTCCCTGCCGGTGAAGTCGGTCAGGTCGTACGGCAGCGTGCACACGCCCCGGTCCGCCACGCCCGGCTCGGACACGGGGGCCGCCAGTGCGGGCTGCGGTTCGGCGGGCGACGGAGCCGATTCGAGGTCCTCACGCAGGATCCCCTCGTACAGGCGGGTGAGCTGGGCGCCCGGGTCGATGCCGAGCTCCTCGACGAGTAATCGGCGTACGGCCGCGTACTCCTCCAGGGCCTCGGCGCCGCGCCCGGAGCGGTACAGGGCGAGCATGAGATGCCCACGCAGGGTCTCGCGCAGCGGGTGACGGGAGATCACATCTCTTAAGTCGCCGACGAGTTCCGCGGCGTCGCCATGGGCCAGGCGCAGTTCGAAATGCTGCTCGGCCGCGGTCAGCCGGCGTTCCTCCCACACCGTCGCCGCCGCCTCGATGACCCTGCCGCCACGGCCGGCCATGATCGGGCCGCGCCACAGCGCGAGCGCCTGGCGCAGGGCCGCCTCCGCTTCGGCCGTACGGTCTGCGCCGACCGCCGCATGGGCAACGCGCAGCAGGTCTGCGAAGTCGTTGAGGTCGAGCTGACCGTCACCCAGTTCGACGCGGTAGCCGGGGTCGTCGGTGACGACGACATCGGCGCCGCGCGGTATACGCCGACGCAGTTCCGAAACCGCCTTGCGCACCTGGTGTTCGGCACTCGTGGGCGGTTCCTCGTCCCAGGCGGCCTCAACCAGGCGGGTGACCGGGACGATCCTGCCGGGCTCAAAGAGCAGGGTGGCGAGCACGCGTTCCTGGATCGATCCCCCGAACCGCAGCCGGGTCCCCCCGGCCCAGCCCTCCAGCGTGCCCAGGATGTTGAAACGAAGATGGTCCGACTCGACCCCCGTCACCGTGCCCCCTCAGTCAGGTAGAGCCCCCCGCCCCGGGCGTCGTCTCAGCAAGATCCTCGCCGTTTCCCAGTGTTCAGGGAAGAACCCGGGACACCACCGACGGACAGGCAGGAGTGCCGACGACACTGCAGAACACCTCAGTTGCCCAGGAATCATAAGACCTCACGGCCGAGCCTTCGAGAGCCTCCCTTCGATGCCGGCAAGATCGAAAAGGCCGCCGCCTGCGTGACCCCCGCCTTCCGCAACACACCGCAGTTTTGGGCCGAGTAGCTGGGCGACATCCTGGGGCCGCGGGCGCTGTTGACGGCTGAGACGGTCAATCCGATCCGCTGTTTCAAGGCACGTGGCGCCTGGTTCATCCCTCCGACCATGCAGATGCACTCCTTTCCGTGAAGATCGGCTCCACCCCCTTCACCGGCTGCTTGACCAGCCGGTGGGCTTGGTCCGTGACCTTGAACTCGGAGATCTCCGGCCGAATCCGCGACTACCGCCCGAGGCTGCCGCACCGGCCGTGGGCGCCGGACGCCGACCAGCTCCGTGCAACGGTGGCGGCCACCGCCCCGGCCACCTGCTATGAGGCGCGGCGGCTTCTGCATGCCGTCGGGCGGCTGGCCGTGTGGGCCGACAGGACTTCCGCGCGATCCGGTGGTGTGGCTGCGGACGGAGACGATCGACGCGTTCGTGCTGTCCCATCAGGCATGCCCGAGAGACCTATCACTCCGCTGATCTGGGGTTTTGCGCTGGTTGGCATGGAAGCGCGCTTTCTTCTGACGATTCCCACACGTGTTCATGTCGCACCATTTGCGGGTGCGGCTTTGGCTGGTGTCGAAGAAGGCGGCTTGGCAGGTCGGTGATGCACACAAGGCCAATCTTCCGTCGCGTTCGCCTGCGATGATGCTGATCGCGTCGGCGGCGATCACGCTGAGGGCATCTTCCACACAGGAAGCCGAGCTGAGCCGCCATTGCCGATTACCCTCGGGGGTCAAGATCGCTGAGGCCCGCCCCTGAGCGCTGCAGTCATTGATGACTTGGACCGCAGATGCAGGGAGAGCGTCCTGGATCGCGGCCGCTGTCGCGGCGGCGTGAATCGACTCCCTCAGTTCCCGAGCGCGGTCGAGCTGGGCAGTGGTGCAGGAGTCCACGGCGAGGCCGTACACCGCCAGCCAGTCGATGAGTCGCTGCGGCGTGGGAATGCGCTCCACGGAGTCGCCATGACGCTCCGACAGAGTCCCCGTGAAGCTGGTCGCCAGCACGTTGCCGAGGCGGAAGTCAGGGAATCCAGCGCGCATGGAACCACCTTAGGTGGTTGCAGTGCGGTTCGGGAAGCTGCTAGAACCACCTTAGCCGGTTCCGCGATGCCCAGGAGGTCTCATGCCCCGTCTCGCCAGCGACGTGCAAGCATGCGAAGCCCACGCAACTGACGCTGACCTCGACGATCTGCGCGCGCGACTGGCCGCGGCGCGACTACCGGAGGCCGAGACGGTCTATCGCGCCGCGCCCGGCCCTCGCCGATGGGACCAGGGCGTCCCTCTCGCCGACCTCGTCGATGTCGTGAACTACTGGCGCACCGAGTACAACTGGCGGTCGTTCGAAGCGCGCCTCAACCGCATCGGCCAGTTCCGCACGACCATTGATGATCTGGGAATCCACTTCCTGCACCGCCGATCCGCGCGCGCAGATGCCACTCCTCTGATCTTGACGCACGGGTGGCCGGACAGCATTGCCCGGTTCGTCGATGTAGTGGACGAGCTGGCAGATCCCAAAGATGCAGACGCGCCGGCGTTCCACGTCGTGGTTCCATCGCTGCCAGGCTTCGGTTACAGCGACAAGCCGGCCACCACCGGGTGGGGAACCGAAAAGATCGCAGCCGCATGGGTGGAGCTGATGGGAAGGCTCGGCTACAGCAAGTTCGCAGCCCACGGCGGCGACTGGGGAGGGAATATCACCACGGTTCTCGGCGGCAGGTTCCCGGCGCACATTCTCGGCATCCACACAACGTTCGCGGAGGGGCCGCCCGGTCTGACAACGGACGGGCTGACGGCGGTCGAGCGCAAGTGGACCGAGGAAACCCGCGATTTCTGGCGCCACCGCGCGGCGTACGCGAAGCAGCAGGCGACCCGACCGCAGACCATCGGCTACTCGCTCGTCGACTCACCGGTCGGGCTTCTTGCCTGGATCCTTGACAAGTTCGCCGAGTGGTCAGACACCGAAGACAGCCCGTTCGAGACGATTTCCAGAGACAGGGTTCTTGACAACGTCACCCTGTATTGGCTGACACGGACCGGCGCATCGTCGGCCCGCATTTACTACGAAAGCCACAACTCGCTGGACCCCGAACTTCGGGTCGACGTCCCGTCAGCAATCACTATGTATCCCCGCGACGTCGAGAAGTGTCCGCGCGCCTGGGCACAGGAACGGTACCGACAGATCGTCCGATGGAGGGCGCCCGAAATCGGGGGACATTTCCCGTCGCTGGAGGTTCCCGAGTATTTCGTCAAGGACCTGCAAGAAGGCCTCGCGACAGTGCTGGCCGCTCATCGGTGAACGCGGCTCGGCGACCCGGCACTGCCCCCGCTTCCAGCTCAGCAACGGCAAACCCGCATCGCGCCCCGCGGTGGTGGACCTCACCTCTGTGCGTTCCACCGCCGCCCACCCCACAGCCAAGCCCACCGTCCCCATCGACCCGGCAGAACGGCTGCGGCCTCTACCCAAGACCCAGCTGCCACGCAGCTGCCAGAAGCCGACCATCACTATCCACCCCGGCGACCTCGGCCAGCGCGACAGATACCGCCAGGACCTCCGCCACCTCAGCCCCTCCTGGCGCGACGCCTTCAAGCCCATCCGCGCCAACAACGAAGGACTCAACGGCCGCGCCAAGAGCCACCGCATCGACATCTCCCGCCCCGAGAAACGCCTCGCCCACGGCAGAGTCGCCCAGACCATCCTCGTCGCCCTCATGATCTGCACCCTCAACCTGCAGATCATCTACAGCTGGCACCTCACCACCGGCACCCAACCCGCACCCACAGACGAGGACACCTGCCCCAAAACCGATGGCATCGTGCCGAGACCTCCAGCCGTCAACGGCATCCCGCCACTCCGCTGAACTCCGCAAGGCCCAGATCCTGAATGAACCTCCCCAGCGCCTGCCGGCCCCGGCCCGCAGGCGCCGCGGCATGCCCTCCGCACACCGGACCACTCAGAACCACCACCACGGACCACCGAGAACCCGTGCCACACGCCATCCGAGTTCGGATCTCGCCTCGAACAGCGCCTCACAATGCAGAAATCCCGCCCGATCAACCGATCGGACGGGATCTCGTCAACCGCCCCCGAGCTAACTCAAGAACGGCCGTGCGGTGGACCTGAGGGGATTCGAACCCCTGACCCCCTCGTTGCGAACGAGGTGCGCTACCAGCTGCGCCACAGGCCCTTGCGACGAGTGAAACTCTAGCATCTCGGTCGCGGTGCTCGGAAATCGCTTCCGGTGCTGGTCAGCGGAGGGCCGTCACTCGTTCGCGGCGCGCGGGCGGTCCTCGTTCTCGTACTGGTCGAAGAGGGGGGTGCGGCCGCGGGTGCGGCGGCCGGGGTGGGTGGGGCGGTCCGCCTGGGGGTCGTGGTGGGGGTGGTCGGCGGCGGCGCTGGAGCGGGCGGAGCTCCAGGCGTCGTCGGCGTCCAGGTCGACATGGCTGGTGGCGCGCGGGGCGACCGGGGCGGTGACGTAGGTGGGCAGGGGGACCGGGACCGGCTCCCAGCTGTCGGCGGCGGGGTGCGGGCGCTCGCGTTCGCGCTGCTGGTCGACCCACTCGGCGTGGTCGGTCTCCTCGACCAGGGCGCGGCGGCCCGCGGTGTGGGCGGGGGTCGCGGGGCGGGGCGGTTCGGGGGCGGTGTCGGCCGGGGTGTCAGTGCGGGCCTCGGCCGGGTGCTCGTCGGCGGGCGGCTGGTCGGCCGCCTGCGGAGGGCGGCGCCGGCCCTCCCGCAGTCGCTGGGCCGCCGCCTCCGCCTTGCGCCGGTCCATGGTGAAGGTGAAGCGCCGCCGTTCCTGGGCGCGCAGGTAAATGATGTACGCGGTCAGGAGGAGGGCGGGCAGGGCGGGGGCCCACAGGAAGGGGATCCCGCCGACCGCGGCGACGACGGCGCCGACGGTGAAGGTGAGGAACAGGATGGTGATGGTGCGCCGGCGGCGGGCGAGGACCTTGGCGCGCTTGGTCCGCTCGGCGGCGGAGGGGCGCGGCGGGGCAGCCTGCACCCGGGTGTGGCCGGCCTCGACCGCCTCCGCCGCGGCGGGGTCGCCGAAGGCCCGGTCGGCGGCCTCGTCGGCCGGGGCGTCCGGGTCCGCTGCGTCGCCCGCATCGTCGGCGGGGTACTCCCCGTGCCGCTTGTCGTAGCGGCGCTGCATGGCCGCCCGTCCGGACAGCAGCCGGATGGCGGTGCTGAAGCGCTCGGTCGGACGGGCCTCGTTGAGCTCGTCCTGCCTACGGAGCCACATCGGCACCAAATAGGCGGCCCAGGCCCCGACGATGACTGCGTAGATGAGGCCGCTGCTTCTCACAACTCACACGGTAGAGGGGTTTGCGTGGGGCCATCCGCCAATTGAGCCGGTGTGTCGCACGATCTGGCTGATATCTCGAACTTTTTTGTGATCGTAGAGATCAGCACCCCTGCCAATCCGGTCAATCGGCGAATGCATTCGAACATTTATTTTATTTGTGGGGTGCGCCGGGGGTACGGGGTTTCCGCCGCCGGTAGCGGTTGAGCAGGCCCTCGGGCACCTCTTCCGCGGTGAGGGCGAAAACGGCGTGATCGCGCCAGGCGCCGTCGATGTGCAGGTAGCGCGGGCGGATGCCTTCTTCGCGGAAGCCGAGCTTTTCGACCACCCGGCGGCTGGGGGTGTTCTCCGGGCGAATGCAGATCTCGATGCGGTGCAGTCCCACGGAGCGGAAACAGTGGTCGACGGCGAGCGCCACGGCCGTCGGGATGACGCCACGTCCGGCGACGTCCCGGTCGACCCAGTAACCGACATGGCCGGAGCACATGGAGCCCCAGGTGATGCCCGCGACCGTCAGCTGGCCGACGAGCCGGCCGCGGTATTCGACGACGAACGGCAGCATCCGCCCGGCGTGCGCCTCGCCGCGGAGATGGCGCACCATCTGACGGTACGTCGGGCGGTGCGGCGGGGCGAGGCCCGGCGGGGGCGGCGGGATGGTCGCTTCCCAGGGGCGCAGCCAGTCGCGGTTACGGCGGTTGACCTCGCGCCAGGCCCGTTGGTCGCGCACCCTTATCGGGCGGAGGGTGACCTCACCGTCCGTCAGGATCACCGGCCAGGGCGCGTTCAGCTCGGGCTCCCGGAAGGTCTGGGGTGGTCGCCGCCGCGGATCTGGTCGACGGCGTGCGGCAGCAGGCCGGTGAGGACGGCGAGGCCGTCGCGGACGCCGCCGGAGGAGCCGGGGAGGTTGACGATCAGGGTCGTCCCGGCGACGCCCGCCAGGCCGCGGGAGAGCGCGGCGGTGGGGACCTTCGTCAGACCGGCGGCGCGGATCGCCTCGGGGATGCCGGGGATCTCGTAGTCCAGGACCCGGCGGGTGGCCTCGGGGGTGCGGTCGGTGGGGGTGAGGCCGGTGCCGCCGGTGGTGAGGATGACGGCGTAGCGGCCGTCGGCGACGGCCTCGCGCAGGGCGGCCTCCACCGGCTCGCCGTCGGGCACCACCTGCGGGCCGTCGACCTCGAAGCCCATGGCGGTCAGGCCCTCGGCGAGCAGCGGGCCGCTCTTGTCGGGGTAGACGCCGGCGGCGGCGCGGTTGGAGGCGGTGACGACCAGGGCGCGGGCGGGTGTCATGACCGGCTCCAGTCGCCGGACTTGCCCCCGGTCTTCTCCTCCACGCGGATGTCGGAGATCACCGCGGCCTTGTCGACGGCCTTGACCATGTCGACGACGGTGAGTGCGGCGACCGAGACGGCGGTCAGGGCCTCCATCTCGACGCCCGTGCGGTCGGTGGTCTTGACGGTGGCCGTGATCTCGACGGCGTCGTCCGTGAGGGAGAGATCCACCTTCACCCCCGAGACGGCCAGCGGGTGGCAGAGCGGGATCAGCTCGGGGGTGCGCTTGGCGCCCATGATGCCGGCGATCCGGGCGGTGGCCAGGGCATCGCCCTTGGGCATGCCCTCGCCCCGCAGCAGCTCGATGACCTGCGAGGACACCTGGACGCGGCCTCGGGCGGTGGCGGTGCGGGCGGTGACGTCCTTCCCGGAGACGTCGACCATCCGCGCCGCGCCCGCCGCGTCGAGATGGGTGAGGTGTTGCTGGCCGCTGCTCATCGTTCTCCCGGTACCAAACTGCCGCCTGTGGGACGACACCGTACCCCCGGCGGCGGCAGGTCAGCCGAGCAGGACGACGTCCACGTCCGTGCCCGCGGGGACCTCGGTGGTGTCCTCGGGGACGATGATCAGGGCGTTGGCGTGCGCCATGGCTTTGATCAGGTGGGAGCCGGCGCCGCCGACGGGGGTGACCGTGCCGGCGTCGGCGTCGTAGGAACCGCGCAGGAACTGGCGTTTCCCCTTGGGCGAGGAGGCGACGGCCTCGGTGCACCGGGCGGGAGTCGTGGGGCGGTGGATCTCGGGCAGTCCCATGAGGGCGCGGATGGCCGGGCGGACGAACAGCTCGAAGGAGACATACGAGCTGACGGGGTTGCCGGGCAGGGCGAGCAGCGGGATGCGGTCGGGGCCGATGAGGCCGAAGCCCTGGGGCTTGCCGGGCTGCATGGCGAGCCGGCGGAACTCGACGGTGGCCCCGGCGAGGGCCGAGCCGTCGGGTTCCGTGGCGGACAGCGCGATCAGGGTCTCCTTGACCACGTCATACGCGCCGACGCTGACGCCGCCGCTGGTGACAAGGATGTCGGCCCGGATGAGCTGGTCCTCCAGGGTGGAGCGGAGGGTGTCGGCGTCGTCGGCGACCGCGCCGACGCGGTAGGCGATGGCTCCGGCGTCGCGGGCGGCGGCGGTCAGCTGGAAGCTGTTGGAGTCGTGGATCTCGCCGGGGCCCAACGGCTCGCCGGGCTGGATCAGTTCACTGCCGGTCGACAGCACCACGACACGGGGGCGGGGGTGGACCCGGACCGTGCCGCGGCCGATGGCGGCGAGCAGGCCGATCTGGGAGGGGCCGAGGACCGTGCCCGCCCGCAGGGCCGGTTCGCCTTCGGTGACGTCACTGCCGCGGGCGCGGATATGAGCGCCGGCGGCCGCCGGGCGGTGGACGCGGACCTCGCCGCCGGCGTCCTGGGGGGCGGCGCTGTGGGCGCGCATCGTGGCGGCCGGTCCCTGGCCCGTGCCGCCGTCGGTCCACTCGACGGGGACGACGGCCTCGGCGCCGGGCGGCACCGGGGCGCCGGTCATGATGCGGACGGCCTGGCCGGGCCCGACCGCGGGGAGTTCGCCGCTGCCGGCCGCGGCATCGCCGATGACGGTCAGGGTGACCGGGGCGCTGTCCGTGGCGTCGGCGACATCGGCGGCGCGGACCGCGTAGCCGTCCATGGAGCTGTTGTCGAAGGGCGGCAGGGCGACGGGGGCCGTGATGTCCTCGACCAGGACGCAGCCCTGGGCGTCGAGGAGTTGCAGCTCGATCGGGTCCAGCGGGGCGATCTTCGACAGGACGTCGTCGAGATGCTCGGCCACCGACCAGACGCGGTCCTGGTGGCGGGTCTGGTCGGTGGTGCCGTTCAACGTCTTACATCTCCTCGGTGACGTAACTGCGAAGCCAGGTCCGGAAGTCCGGGCCCAGGTCTTCACGTTCGCATGCCAGTCGGACAATGGCACGCAGATAGTCACCGCGGTCGCCGGTGTCATAGCGGCGGCCCTTGAAGACCACGCCGTGTACGGGGCCGCCGAGGGCGGGGTCGGCGGCCAGCGCCTGGAGGGCGTCGGTGAGCTGGATTTCGCCGCCGCGGCCGGGGGCGGTCTTGCGCAGCACCTCGAAGACGGCCGGGTCCAGGACATAGCGGCCGATGATGGCGAGGTTGCTGGGAGCGTCGGCCGGGTCGGGCTTCTCGACCAGGTCGGAGACGGCCACGACGTCGTCGTCGCCGGTGGGGGTGGCGGCCGCGCAGCCGTAGAGGTGGATCTGCGCCGGGTCGACCTCCATGAGGGCGATGACGGAGCCGCCGTACTGCTCCTGTATCTCGACCATGCGTGCCAGCAGCGGGTCGCGGGGGTCGATCAGGTCGTCGCCCAGGAGGACCGCGAAGGGCTGGTCGCCCACGTGCGGTGCGGCACACAGCACGGCGTGGCCCAGACCCCTGGGGTCGCCCTGGCGTACGTAGTGCATGGTCGCCAGGTCGCTGGACTCCTGCACCTTGGCGAGCCGGGACTCGTCGCCCTTGCGGTGCAGGGCCTCTTCGAGCTCGTAATTACGGTCGAAGTGGTCTTCCAGGGGGCGCTTGTTGCGGCCGGTCACCATCAGGACGTCGGAGAGCCCGGCGGCGGCGGCCTCCTCCACCACGTACTGGATGGCGGGCTTGTCGACGACCGGGAGCATCTCCTTGGGTGTGGCCTTGGTGGCGGGGAGAAACCTGGTGCCGAGGCCGGCTGCGGGGATGACAGCCTTGCTGATCCGTGTGTGCGATGGGGTCATGCGCGCCACCATAACCGGCCCTATCGGAACGATGATGAGGGTCTGGCGAAAAGAGCATGAGAGTGGAGCAAGGGCACACAGTGAGCGCGAATCACGATAGAAAGCGCAGGTTGCGGCGGGACCTCCTGGAGGTGAGGAGAGCGTTGCCGCCGGATGTCGTCGCGGCGACGGGGGAGGCGCTGGCCCGGCGCGCGCTGGAGCTGGACGAGTTGGTGTGGCCGGTCTCCCCGCGGCCCGAGGTGCCGCCGACGGTCGCCGCGTATGTCTCGATAGGTGGCGAGCCCTCCACCCGCGCCCTGCTCGATCTGCTGCGGGCGGAGGGGGTGCGGGTGCTGCTGCCGGTGCTGCTGGCGGACAACGATCTGGACTGGGCGCTCTACGAGGGCGCGGACGGGCTCGTACGGGCGGGCCGCGGGCTGCTGGAGCCGGACGGGCAGCGGCTGGGCCCGGAGGCCGTCACGGAGGCGGATGTGGTGCTGCTGCCGGGCCTCGCGGTGGACCGCGGCGGGCTGCGGCTGGGGCGCGGCGGCGGCTCCTACGACCGGGTGCTGGCGCGGCTGGCGCGGGCCGGGGCGCGGGCGTCGCTGGTGGTGCTGCTGTACGACGCGGAGGTGCTGGCGGAGGTGCCGGCCGAGCCGCACGACCGGCATGTGCATGCCGCGGTGACCCCGTCGGGGGTGCACCGGTTCAGGGAGCCGGGCGAGCTTCCGGAGGACTGAGGCGGGCCGCATACGGGCGGGCGGCGCGGAATACGAACGGACGGGCGGGCCGGACGGCGCGGCCGGGCCGGAAACGGAAAGCCGTCGGGCGGACCGGAATCCTCCGGCCCGCCCGACGGCTCGGCGCTCACCAGGTGGCGGGGCGCGCGGCCCCCGCCCCTACGGGGACAGCGTCAGGGTGTCCTTGGTCGCGTCCTTCACGGCCTTCTCGCTGTAGGCCCAGGGCAGCAGATCGCCCTTGGCCCACTTGTCGGTCTGGTCGTAGTAGTGGGCGGCGTAGGCGTGCCCGGAGGCGCCGGTGAGGTTGATCCAGCGGGACTTGTCCAGGTCGGCGAGGTTGACGACCATCCGCATCGACGGGACCCAGGTGACCTGGTAGCCGCCGGCGGCGTTCCAGCCGGTGGCGTCGACCGCGGCCTCGCCGCCGCCGAGGTTCCAGGGGCCGCGGTTGAACAGGCCCTGCAGCATGCCGGGTCCGTCCTTGCCCAGGGTCTGGTTGGTCAGGAACATCTGGTGCAGCCGTCCCCAGCTCCAGTTGTCGATGTTCTTGCCCAGTTTGGAGGTCAGCTCGTAGCGCGCGTCCTTCATGGCGTGGGCCAGGAGCTGGTCGCGGTTCTTGTCACCGGGGCGGTTGGGCCGGTCCTCGGTCTTCCACCACGCGTTGTTCGGGTCGTCCAGGATGCCGCGGACGACCTCGTACCAGCGGTCGCCGCCGTCGGGCTGGGCGGTGTCCCCGGCCCGCTCACCGCATTCGCGGAGGTACTTGTCGTTCTCGTCGGCGGGGCCGGTCTCGTCGGCCGGGCGGACGGTGAGGCACTGCCCGTCGGGGCGGACCTCCTTGGGCATCTTGTTGCCGAAGGCGAGCTTGAGGGTGTTGCGCCAGACGGCGTTGAAGTAGGCGGCCGCGGCGGAGTCGGGCTCCTGGGTGAAGTCCCAGCCCTCCAGCAGCTGCTGGGCGTCGCGGACGTACTTGTCCTTGATGTCGATCTTCGTCAGGTAGGGCGTCAGCAGCCGGGCGATCTCGCTGCTGTTGTCCTTCTGGAAGGTCTGCATGTCGTCGGTGGAGACCTTGCCGCCGTCCTTGATCTTCGACTCGATCAGGTCGTTGATCCGCTGGCTGCGGGAGCCGTAGCCCCAGTCCTTGGTGAGGAGGTAGGGGTACTTCTCGTCGGCGACGGCCTGGTTGGCGGTGACGATGTAGCCGCGCTGGGGGTTGTACTCGTACGGCAGGGCCTTTTGCGGGATGTAGCCGGTCCACCGGTACTTCGGGTCCCAGCCGGGCGCCGGGTAGGTGCCGTCGAACTGGCCCTCCCCCTTGCCGCGGACCGGGATCCGGCCCGGGGCCTGGTAGCCGATGTTGCCCTTGGTGTCGGCGTAGACCAGGTTCTGGGACGGGACCTCGAAGTGCTCGGCGGCCTTGCGGAAGCCGTTCCAGTCCTTGGCGCGGTTCATCTCGAAGACGGCGTCCATGGACTTGCCGGGGTCCAGCGCGGTCCAGCGCAGCGATACGGCGTAGCCGTCACCGCGGTCCGGGGCGGCGTTGCCGACGGGGGCGTCCTTGCCGACCTCGGCCAGTTGGCCGTCGCGGTCGGAGACGATCGGCCCGTTCCTGGTGGACCGGACGGTGATCTCGCGGCTCTCGCCGCCGGCGACCTTGATGGTCTCCTTGCGGGTTATGAAGGGCCGCTGCCTGTTGTCGTAGAAGTACCCGTCGGCGTTGACCTTCTCCAGGTACAGGTCGGTGACGTCCGCGCCCATGTTGGTCATGCCCCAGGAGATGTCCTGGTTGTGGCCGATGACGACGCCGGGCATCCCGGCGAAGGTGAAGCCGGAGGCGTCGTAGTTGCACTTGGGGCCGGTGGTGCGGCAGTGCAGGCCCATCTGGTACCAGAGCGACGGCATCTGGGGGGCCAGGTGCGGGTCGTTGGCGAGCAGCGGCTTGCCGGTGGTGGTGTGGGTGCCGGAGACGACCCAGGAGTTGGAGCCGATGCCGTTGCCGTTGGGGCCGAGCAGCGCCGGGACCTCGTCCAGCGTCTTGGACAGCGAGGACAGCTGCGACTGCAGGCCCGCGGTGGCCCCGGCGGCGCCGGCCGGGGCGGCGTTCGCCGAACCGCCGGGCTTGAACCGCTTGGTGGCCGGGTCGACCGCACCGCCCTCGACGATCGGCTTGTTCCGCTTGTACGGGTATGCCGGGTAGAGCTGGGCGATCTGCGCGGGGGTGAGGCGGCTGGTCATCAGGGACCGGTCGATCTCGTCCTGCATGTTGCCGCGCAGGTCCCAGGCCATCGCCTTGAGCCAGGCCACCGAGTCGACCGGGGTCCACTTCTCGGGCTTGTAGTCGTTCTCGAAGTCCAGCGCCGCGTACTCCAGGGACAGCGCCGAGCCCTCGTGGTCCTTGAGGTAGGCGTTGACACCCGCGGAGTAGGACTGGAGGTACTTCTTGGTGCTGGGCGACAGCTTGGTGTCGTACTCCTTCTGCGCCACGTCGTGCCAGCCGAGGGTGCGCAGGAACGAGTCGCTCTTGACCTGGCTCTTGCCGAACATCTCCGAGAGCCGGCCGGAGGTCATATGGCGCCGGACGTCCATCTCCCAGAAGCGGTCCTGGGCCTGGACGTATCCCTGGGCGCGGAAGAGGTCTTCGTCGGTGTCGGCGTAGATCTGCGGAATGCCGTGGGCGTCACGGGTGACGTCCACCGGGTTGGTCAGACCCGGGACTTTGAGTGAGCCCGTGGTCTGCGGGAACGACGCTCTGACCGTACTGACACCCCAGAACGCGCCGAAGCCGATGCCCGCCACGAGCAGCAGCACGACCGTGATCGCGACGAGGCGGCCGCGCCGCCCCTTCTTCTTCCTGGGGACTGGGCCGGACTTGTTGGCGGGCATCTCTGTCCTTCGAGGGGCAGGGTGGGAGTGCTGGAGCAACCATAGGCGCACGGGTTCAAAGACCCCTACGCGGAGTCACCGCAGGCGTAGCCAACGTTCAAGTAATGGTAAATTGTTAGCCTCAGTAACTAGATACGGTAAGGAAAGACCGCCCCGGTAACCCGTGCGAGGAAGGATCAGCTCCTGACTGTCGACCACCTCAACGAACTCCTGCTGATCTGCTCGCTCGTACTGCTCATCGCGGTCGCCGCGGTACGGCTCTCCTCGCGCAGCGGGCTCCCCAGCCTGCTCATCTACCTGGGGATAGGCGTCGCCATAGGCCAGGACGGCCCGGGTGGCGTCATCTTCGACAACGCCGAGCTGACCCAACTCCTCGGCTATGCCGCGCTGGTCGTGATCCTCGCCGAGGGCGGTCTGGGCACCAAGTGGAAAGAGATCAAACCGGCGCTGCCCCGGGCGGCGGCCCTTTCTACGGTCGGCGTCGCGGTGAGCGTGGGGGTCACCGCGGCCGGAGCGCACTACCTGGCCGGACTGGACTGGCGCCAGGCGCTGCTGATCGGCGCCGTGGTCTCCTCGACGGATGCCGCGGCCGTCTTCTCCGTGCTGCGCAGTGTGCCGCTGCCGGCCCGCCTGACCGGCGTACTGGAGGCCGAATCCGGCTTCAACGACGCCCCGGTGGTCATCCTCGTCGTCGCCTTCTCCACGACGGGCCCGGTCGAGCACTGGTACGCCCTGCTCGGCGAGATCGCCCTGGAGCTGGCGATCGGCGCGGCCATCGGACTGGCCATCGGCTGGCTCGGCGCGTACGGCATGCGGCATGTGGCGCTGCCCGCGTCCGGCCTGTACCCGATCGCCGTCATGGCCATCGCGGTCTCCGCCTACGCGGCCGGCGCCCTGGCGCACGGCTCAGGCTTCCTCGCCGTCTACCTGGCCGCGATGATCCTCGGCAACGCCAAACTGCCGCACGCACCGGCCACCCGCGGTTTCGCCGAGGGCCTCGGCTGGCTCGGCCAGATCGGCATGTTCGTCCTGCTGGGCCTGCTGGTGACCCCGCACAACCTGCTCGACGACATCGTCCCGGCGCTGCTGATCGGCATGATCCTGACGCTGGTGGCCCGGCCGACCTCGGTGTTCGTGGCGCTGCTGCCGTTCCGGGTGCCCTGGCGGGAGAAGACCCTGCTGTCGTGGGCGGGGCTGCGCGGCGCGGTCCCCATTGTGCTGGCCACCATCCCGATGGTGAGCGGCGTCCCGGAGAGCGAACGCGTCTTCAACATCGTCTTCGTCCTGGTCGTGGTCTACACCCTCCTCCAGGGGCCGACGCTGCCCTGGCTGGCCCGACGGCTGCGGCTGGGCGAGGGCGAGGAGGCCGCCGACCTGGGCATCGAATCGGCGCCCCTGGAGCGGCTGCGCGGCCATCTGCTGTCCACGTCCATCGGCCCGGCGTCCCGTATGCACGGCGTCGAGGTCGGCGAGCTGCGGATGCCCGCGGGCGCCGCGGTCACCCTCATCGTCCGGGACGGCTCCAGCTTCGTGCCCTCGCCGGCCACGGTGCTGCGGCGCGGCGACGAGCTGCTGGTGGTCGCCACCGATCCGGTCCGCGACGCGGCGGAGCGGCGGCTGCAGGCGGTCTCCCAGGGCGGCAAGCTGGCCGGCTGGCTGGGCACCGGCGGCCCCTCGGGGCAGTCGCGCCACCGCCACCGCTGACGTCCCACTGCCCCGAGGCCCGAAATGTGCGGTATCTCTCCACGAATCCTAAGGAATTCCGTGTGAAGCCCTGATGAATCCCAGGGCTTCACACGCCGCGGCCTGTAGTATGAAGCGGCACATCGACGAACCAACTCTGCCTGATGCAGAGCTGGCGCGACCGCTCGGCGGCCGCGGTCCCCCTGCCTTGAGCAGCCACCTTCCGGTGCGGACCACGCGGTATCACTCGGTCCTGCGCGAGAGGACAGCTCTCGGCGCGTTCCCGTGAGGACCTCGCGGGTGGCGCGCTACCAGGCGGCAGAAAGGCCCGGCCGTGGCATCCGCGGTCAAGGACTCCCGTACCGGATACGGACCGCTCCTCCGCACCCCAGGTGCGTGGACATTCCTGCTGCCCGGCTTTCTGGCCCGGCAGCCCTTCGCCATGCTGACGATCGGCATCGTGCTGCTCGTCCAGTCCACCACCGGCTCGTACGGCACCGCGGGCGCGGTGTCCGCCACCACCGGTGTCGCGATGGCCCTCTTCGCCCCGCAGAGCGGCAAACTCGCCGACCGCTTCGGCCAGCGCGCGGTGCTGCTCCCCGGCGTCCTGGTGCATGTCGCCGGTGTCGCGGCGCTGATCACCCTGGCCCTCACCCACGCCCCCCTGTGGGCGCTGATCGCGGTGGCCGTCCCGACGGGCGCCTCCACACCCCAGGTCGGCCCGATGGTGCGGGCACGCTGGGCGGCCCGGCTCGGCGGCAGCCCGCTGATGCCGACGGCCGCCGCCTTCGAGTCGGTGACCGACGAGTTCACCTTCGTGGTCGGCCCGGTGCTGGCGACCGCGCTGTGCACCGGCCTTCACCCGGCGGCCGGGCTGGTCGCCGAGGCCGCGCTGACCCTGACGGGCGGGCTGCTGTTCGCCGCGCAGCGGCGCAGCCAGCCGACGGTGCACCGGACGCAGGCCGGCGGCCGGCCGCGCGTCTCGGCGCTGTCGGTGCCCGGTGTCCGCGTGCTGATCGTGGCCTTCCTGGGCATCGGCTCGGTCTTCGGCGGGATGCAGGTCTCGCTGACGGCGTTCACCGAGCACATCGGGCAGCCCGGCATCAACGGCGTGCTCTACGGGATCTTCGCGGGCGGCAACATGCTCGCCGGTATCGCCTGCGGCGCCATCGCCTGGAAGGTCGGCCCGCGGCGCCGGCTGCTGGTCGCCTACGGGCTGCTGGCGCTGGCCACCACCCCGCTGTGGCTGGTCACCGCGGTGCCGCTGCTGGGCGCCGCCGGCCTGCTCGTCGGCCTGTGCATCGCCCCGGCCCTGATCACCGGCTACACGCTCGTGGAATCGCTGGTCCCGGCCGCCGCCCGCACCGAGGCATTCACCTGGCTGACCGGCGCGGTCGCGCTGGGCCAGGCGGCCGCGTCCACCTCGTCCGGCCAGCTGGCGGACCGCTTCGGGCCGAGCGCCGGGTTCCTGGTGCCGCTGGCCGGTACGGCGCTGGCCCTGACGGTGCTGCTGGCGCTCCGCGCCCATCTGCTGCCGCGCTCCTCGTCCGTGACCGTCGGCGGCCCGGCTCACGGCGCCGACGCCCCGGTTGCGACCGATTCCGACGACCGGGAACGGGAGCTGGCGCGCGCCTGACGGAGCGTGGAGTGGGTCACCGTCCGCCGGTCCTGGTGGACTGGCGGACGGGAATACTGCAATATGGAGCGTCGTTAGCACTCATCGAGTGAGAGTGCCAGGAGGAAGACAAGTGCCGACCTACCAGTATCAGTGCACCGAGTGCGGCGAGGGCCTAGAGGCGGTGCAGAAGTTCACCGACGACGCGCTCACGGAGTGCCCCGCCTGCAACGGACGCCTCAAGAAGGTGTTCTCCGCGGTCGGCATCGTCTTCAAGGGCTCCGGCTTCTACCGCAACGACAGCCGCGGCTCGTCGTCCAGCAGCAGCCCCGCCAAGAGCGCCTCCGGGTCGGGCACGACGTCCTCGTCGGACTCGTCGAGCTCCTCGTCCGGCAGCTCGGGCGGCTCCGGCAGCTCCGGCGGCTCCGAGGGCAAGTCCTCCGCCCCGGCCGCCGCTTCGCCCTCCGGCAGCTCCTCGGGCACCAGCTCCGCCGCCTGACACCGAGCACGCACCCGGACCCCGCCGTCACCGACGGCGGGGTCCGCCGCATGACGGCCCCCTTTCCCCTCCACCGCCCACCCCTCCCCGTCACCGCGCCCCGATAGTGTGACCGGCATGGCTGACGCGGAGATTGGCGTTATCGGCGGATCGGGGTTCTACTCCCTCCTCGACGACGTGACCGAGATCACAGTGGACACCCCGTACGGGCGCCCGAGCGACTCACTTTTCGTGGGAGAGATCGCCGGCCGCCAGGTCGCCTTCCTGCCCCGGCACGGCCGTGGCCACCACCTCCCACCGCACCGCATCAACTACCGCGCCAACCTGTGGGCCCTGCGCTCGCTCGGCGTACGCCAGGTCCTCGGCCCGTGCGCGGTCGGCGGACTGCGCCCCGAGTACGGCCCCGGCACCCTCCTGGTCCCCGACCAGCTCGTCGACCGCACCAAGGCCCGCACCCAGACCTACTTCGACGGCGAGCCCCTGCCCGACGGCAGCGTCCCCAACGTCGTCCATCTGACCTTCGCCGACCCGTACTGCCCCGTGGGGCGCCAGGCCGCCCTCTCGGCGGCCCGCGGCCGGGACTGGGAGCCGGTCGACGGCGGCACCCTCGTCGTCATCGAGGGCCCCCGCTTCTCCACCCGCGCCGAATCGCGCTGGCATGCCGCACAGGGCTGGTCGGTGGTCGGCATGACCGGCCACCCCGAAGCCGTCCTGGCCCGCGAACTGGGCCTCTGCTACGCCTCGTTGGCCCTGGTCACCGACCTGGACGCGGGCACCGAGACCGGCGAGGGCGTCTCCCACGACGAGGTCTTCCGGGTCTTCGCCGAGAACGTCGGCCGCCTCCGCGAGGTCCTCTTCGACGCGATCGCCACCCTCCCCGACAACACCGCCCGCAGCTGCCTGTGCACCGGCGCCCACACCGGCTGGGACCTGGGCATCGACCTGCCGTAACACCCCGCGACGCACTCGGCCTCCCTCTCCCGGGTGGCCGAGTTGTCCACAGCGGCGGCCTCATCCACAGCCCGGAGCGGGCGGAAGGCGTGTTCGGGCACGGTGGTGCTCAGCGGGTCAGCCCGGTCCTTCACGCCATGGGTGGTGGTCAGTATGTCTGGTGGGTCTCTCGGTGGGTCTCTTGGTGGGTCTCTCGGTGCTTCGCTTGATGCTTCTCTCGCGCTCGCTTCCGCTTCCTCTTCCTCTTCCTCTCCCTCTACCGCTCCTGCCTCTCCCTCCTCCTCATGCCCTCCCGGCTTCGTTTCCCTTGCCGGTACCGATTTCCTTTCGCCGCCGCTTCCCGCTCCGCCGCCGTGTGAAGTGCCGCACTTTCCACCGGTGCGGGCCGGTGGCGGTCGGCACGGATGGGGGCGGACCGCGCGACGGCGCTTACTGGCGGTCGGCCTGGCGATGACCGCCGCAGCACTGGCCGGCGGGGCCTCGTACGGTGCCGTACGGGACGCTCCCGCCCCCGGATGCCCGTCGGCGGCGGCCTCGGGAGGGCGGTGACCATGCCTCAAGATCAAGTGGCCGCTGCGTCCGTCCCACGCGAGACTGCTGCGCGGGGCGGGGCACCCGCCGCGCGCCAATGGGGGCGCGCTCACGGCACCGGTACCGCGGCATCTGTCCAGGAGGTCGGCCAGGAGGTCGGCGAGATCAGCGCCCTCCGTCGGAACGACCAATTCCGCCCGCATACACCGGCCGCTCGATGGTTCATGTCACACGACTGGACACCTCTGCCCTGCCCTGCCGTAAGTTGCGGTGCTGATTGTTGGTGCACCGTCCGTAGTGAGCATGGAAAGAGGCTGTCAGGTGAGCGAGAGCAAGGGCGTCCTTCAGGGATTCAAGGAATTCCTGATGCGCGGCAACGTCATCGAACTCGCGGTAGCGGTCGTCGTCGGTGCAGCCTTCACCAACATCGTCAACGCGGTGGTGAAGGGCATCATCAACCCCATCGTGGGCGCGCTCGGCTCGCAGAACCTCGATCACTACCAGGCCTGCCTGACCGCCACCTGCGCCAAGGATCCAAAGACGGGCGCGTTCACCGACGGGATCTACATCCTCTGGGGCTCGGTGCTCAGCGCCGCCCTGACGTTCCTGATCACCGCCGCGGTCGTCTACTTCCTCATGATCCTTCCGATCAACAAGTGGAAGGAACGCCAGGCGGCCCGGCAGGCGCTGGAGGCGGCTCCCGCGGACCCCACCGAGATCGAGCTGCTCACCGAGATCCGCGATGCGCTGATCGCCCAGCGCACCGGCTCACCGTCCATGCCCGCGGCCACGCCGGGCACGATCGGCACACAGAAGACCTACGAGTAACCGACGCCCACAGCCGCCGGCCGACGACGCCGGCTCACTCGCCTCGCTCGCGTCGCTCAGAGGTGGTGGGGCGGCTTCTCGTCGAGGAAACGGGCGAGGTCGGCGGCGCTGTCACCACCGGCCGGGCGCTCACCCCAGCCACGGTCGGTGTCGTCCGAGGACTGCTGGTTCAGCGGGTCATCAAAGATCAGCCGCGCGGCAGACCCGGATGCCACGGGACGCACGGCGGCCGAGGGCGCAGGGGCTCGCTTGGCCTCGGGGGCGTCCGGAGATGCGGAGGCCGGCTCGGCATCGGGGGCGTCCTGGGGTGTAGGGGCCGAGTCGGGTTCAGGGGTGGTGCTCACGCATCCAGAGTACGGGCGGGCGGGTCGCGGTCACCGCCCGGCGTGGGCCCACGGCACCCTTCTGTCCGTGGCGCCCGGCGGGCGGGGCGAGCCCTTCTCCGCGCACCGGGAGACGTTCCGCCCCTCCGGCCCGATCCACGGGCCGCCCGAACGGGGACTGCCGACTTGGCATGAGTTCCCTTGGGCCGCGCCGCCCCGCGTGATGGGAGCGGCGGTCGTCAGTCACGGGTGATGGAGCTTTTGGGCACGGGCCGAATCGAGGGGCCGCCCGTCCTCAGGAATGTGCAGGAAGTGGTCCAGCTGCCACGCCTGTGCGGTGCGGGCCTGCCGATTGGTGGTCTCCACCCATGGCGGATAGATGCGAAAGGCCCGCTTCCCACCGGAGCCGTTCCTGGAAACGATATTTCGTGCACAGAGCACCTCGCGCGAAAAGACAAAGTGCCCGAAGTGATCGCCCTGGCGACTGCTGATGACGAAGAGATCTACCGGATCCTCGGAGTCGAACGGCGCAATCGGCCCGCCGGGACTCCGCTTCCACACCGTGACGAACTGGCCGACCTTCGTCGGGGTGGTCTTGGCAACCCGAAACCTGACGGAGGAGCCGTCAAGCGTGAATTCATGTGCCGCGTACTCAGCGCTCTCCACTTCGGGAACCGGACGCGAGCAGGTGAACCCACAAGGGTCGTAAACCGACGCCTTCGCCGCGAGGAGCTCAGTATGCAGAGATTCCCCATCAGACCAGGACTCGCTAACTGCGGGCCGAAACTCCGAGGTTTCTTCGGGCTTTGCCGCCATTGCCCCATCGTGTCATGGGCGGCGGTGGGGGATAGCGGGGGGATATCGATGGCGGCGGGGCGACGACGACCGGGGGTAAGTGGCCACGGGCGCACGGCGGGGGCGGCGCCCCGGGAAGGGCGCTAAAGGGTGCTACCAGAGGAACCCGGGGCGGGTGCGGCGCTCGGAAGGGCGCGGCTCAGGGTGGCCGGACGGGTGTGGGTCAGGTGCGGCGCCCGGATAGGTGCGGCGCCCGGATAGGTGCGGCGCCCGGATAGGTGCGGCGTCCGTATAGGTGCGGCGTCGCCGAGGCTGGGCAGGTACGGCGCCCGGCCAGGTGGGCTTTCGTCGAGTACGGCGTCGGATCAGATGCTCGCCAGTCGGCGCCCGATCGAGGCTGGTCAGGTGCGGCGCCCGGCCAAGTGCGGTGTCCGTCGAGTACGGCGTCCGATCAGGTGCTCGTCAGGTCGGCGCCGGACGGCTACGGCGTCCGATCAGGCCCCGCGCAGTGCTGGCTCGCCGACGGCCTGATGGCCCACTCGTCTTCCCCGCCGGGCGGAATCCGAGCCTTGGACGGACCCGCCCGGGAGCAGGCAGGAAGGCTGCCACCAGGCAAGGCACGTGGAGGACGGCTCGCGGGGAGGGCGAACGCCTCCTGTCCTAGCGGCCCTTGTCGTGGGTGGGTATGGGGTGCGGGCGGTGGCCGTCATGGGGCCGGGTCGGCGGTCCCTGTGAGGCATGACTGCGCCTGAGGGGCCGGTTGCGGCCGCTGCCCGGCAGGGGGTGGCGGGGGTGTGCGTACTCATGACGAGCCATGGGTCAGCGACCTTTCCGCTCGGAGGTGGTGGGGGTGGTGGTGGGCGGGGCGGGGGGGGAGGGGCCGGGGGGGGCGGGGCCCCTGGCCGCGTGGAGCGTGTTTCGACTCGGCCCAGCCAGTGCCGCAGTTGTCCTTGGCGCCGCGGCCCGACGTGGGTGGGGCGACAGCGGGTGGCTGTGACACGTGCTCCACGCTAGGCATGGATGAGGCGAATGGCCCGTTTGGTGACCTGAGTGGGTGAGGGCTCTGAGGGGCGCGCCTCGTCAGCGGGTGCGGCTACGAATCTCGTCGATCGGTGCGGCCCGAACCTCTTCGGCGAGTGCGAGCCTCGGGGGGCGCCGAGCTGTGCTCTCTGGCCGCGCTCCCCCACGCCGCGTCCCCCAAAGAGCCACACCCCAGCGCCACGCTCCGAGGCGCGAGACTCCCCCACGCCACGCTCCCCCGACGCGGCACGCTCTACCGCCGCGCTCGCGGAGGACCGCGCCGCGTCGCGCCCCGCAGCACCAGGCTCCACCCCCTCGCTCCGCAGAGCACCAGGCTGCCGCGCCGAGCCCCCGAGCACCGCACCCCAAGACGCCAGGCGCCCCCACGCCAGGCGCCCCCGAAGCGCCACGTCCCTGGAGTGCTCCGGCGCGTGGCTCCCCCATGTGCCCCGCGCCGCGCGATCCCCCCGAAGCACCAGGCACCCCCGTACGACGCGCCCCGTCGCGCCGCGCCCGGTCCCGCGCTGCCCGTGGGCCACACCCCCGCGCCCTGGGCCACGCCGCCGCGCCGTCAGCCGAAGCACCGGGCTGCCCCACGCCGAGCTTCCCCCGAGGCTCGCCGGCCCCTACCCCGTACTCCCCTGCTGCGCTCCCCGAAGCGCCCCCGCCCCCGCATTCCCCGAGGGCCGCGCCCCCGCGCCGCCCCACGGATCGCCCAGCTTCCTCGTGCCCCGCTTCCCCGGAGCGCCGCGTCCCCGCCCCGCGCCGTCCCCTGAGGTGCCCCCGCCGCGTGGCTCCCCCATGGGCCACGCCCCGCGCCATCAGAAGTACGGGGTGCCCCCGCGCCACGCACCCCCGAAGCAGCCCCGCCCCCGCTCCGTCGATCCCAAGGACGCGCCCCCGAAGGGCCACACGCCCCGGAGGAGTCCGATGAGGGTTCCCCAACCCTTGAGCGGACGTTCCCCCCCCAACCCGCGCCCCTACGGGGCCCCTTGAAGGGACTGGATTTCTGCCGGTGGATCCCTTAGGGGGAGGCCGGGTGGTTGTGGCGTTAGTGGGTGGTGGCCGGGAGGCCGAGGGACTCGTGCCACCACAGGTCGCGTCCTGGCTTCCAGGAGACGGGGCGGGAGCAGCGGTTGACCACCAGGACGGTGCGGTCCGGGGTGGCGCCTGAGGCCGTGCTCCGTGCCAGTGCGTGGTCGAGCAGGGCCTTTACGGGCCGTACGGCGCCGTCCCAGAACGCTGCATCGGCCGTGATCAGCACCCGGGCCGAGGACTCATGGGTCCGCGCGACCAGTTCGGGCACCGTCAGCGAGACCGGCAGCGTGGTGCGTATCGCGTCCAGCCGCCCTATGGCGAGCGTGGCGATCACCGACTCGGGCACCAGCGGCAGATGCACCGCGACCCGGTCACCGGCCCGTACGCCGAGCCGCCTGAGGACGGTGGCGGCGCGCTCGGCCCGGTCGAGGAGCATGCCGTGCGTCAGCTCCTCCTGGCGTCCGGGCTCCCCACTCCAGGTGAGGGCGATCCGCGACGCCTCCGGCTCTTGCACTTCCCGGGCGTCATCTGCATGCTCTGAAGTCACACGGCGCAACATGCGGTTCAGCATGGAGATCACCGATCAACGATCGCTGAACGTCCGCTGTACGAGGTCGGCGCCGCCTCTTCCCGCACCATGCGGCAGCAGCTCGCTCCGGGCCCTTTCGGCCGCCGCGCCCGCCGCCCGGCTCATCGCTTCGGGTCTTCCGGCCGTGCGCACCACCCGCTCCCGGGTTCCTGCCCCTTTCCGGTGCACTCCATCCCCCCTCTCCCTTCCTTTTCCCGTTTTCCTCCGCAGACGCGCGAGGCGGACCCGTGAGAGGCGGCCCTGTGCCCGTCATGCCGAAACCCGAACCGCATCCCCACCTGGACCCGCAGGCCCGCTGGGCGCTGGCCGCTGTTGCCATCGGTGCGTTCTGTGTCCAACTGGATTCGTTTGCCCTGAACTTGGCGTTGCCCGTCGTCCGCGAGGCGCTGCACGGCTCCGTGACGGCCACGCCGTGGGTCGTCAGCGGCTATCTCCTCGCGGCGGGATCCCTGATGCCCCTCGCCGGACGTCTCGGGGATCTCTGGGGGCGGCGCCGGATGCTGACGGCCGGGCTGGTGCTCTTCGGTGTCAGCTCCGGGCTGTGTGCGCTTGCGCCGTCGTTGCCGCTGTTGGTTACGGCGCGGGTGGTGCAGGGAGCGGGCGGTGCGCTGATCATGCCGGTGGGGCTGGCTCTGCTCACGCATTCCTGTCCTCCGGGGCGTGGACGGCGGGTGATGGGGCGTGCGCTGGGGCTGGCCGGACTGGCCACCGTCTGCGGCCCGTTCATCGGTGGTGTGCTGGCCCGGTCCGTGTCCTGGCGGGCCGTCTTCTGGCTGACGGTGCCGCTCGCGCTGGCCGCCGCGCTGGCCGCCCGACGGGCTGCGGAGTCCCGCGATCCGGATGCCGGGCCGTGCCTCGACGCCGTCGGCGCGATCGCCGCTACGGGGGTGCCGGCCTGCCTGGCGCGCTGGCTGGAGCACGTCGCGGCGTGGGGCTGGGCGGTCGGCGGGGTGCTGCTCGGTGCGCTGTTCGTGCGGGCCGAGCGGCGGTCGCCCGCGCCGCTGGTGGACCTCGCCCTGTTCCGTAACCGCCCGTATGTGGCCCTGACTTTGGCCGGTGCGGTCGCCAACTCCGCGACCGTGGCGCTGTGGTACGTGGTCCCGTGGACGCTTCAGCAGGCCGCCGGGTGGTCTGTGGGGGAGGCGGGGGTGGCCCTTGTCGTTCCGGCGGGCGCCCTGGCCGTGGGCGGTCCGCTGGCCGGGCGGGTGCGTCCGGCGGCGGCGGTGCCGGTGATGGCGCTCTGTCTCGCGGCTGCCGGGGGCGCGCTCTTGGCCACTACATGCGGTACGGGTACGCCCGCCCTGTTGCTTGCCTCGACGGCGGCCGCGGCGGCGCTCGGGGTGGCCGGCGGGCTGGCCCTCACCGGCACGCAGGCGGTGGTGCGCCGCGCGCGGGCGGGCGAGGCGTCGGGGGTGACCAAGGCCGTGATGACGGCTACGGCGGGGGCGGGGCTCACCCTCACGGGTGTGGGGGTGGGCAGCGGCGGGGCTGGGGTGGAGAGTGGTGGCGCCGGGGCCGGTCGTGATGGCGCCGGGGTGGGTGGTGGCGTTGGGGCTGGTGGTGGCGGGATCGGCCCGTCTCTGTGGCTTCCCGCTGTTGTCTGCCTGGTCACTGCTGGGGTGCTCGTGCTCGCGCTTGTACTCGGGCGCGTGGTCGCTACCTGGGCGGGTTCCCGTGCCCGTACGCATACGGGAGCGCGTGCTCGTGCCCGTACGCCGCGGGGTGGCGGACGCCGGGCGGACTGGCGCCGGTGGGACCGGCGCCGGGCTGGCTCCGGGCGCGCCAACGACCGACGGACCCGACGCCGCATGGGCGCCGGGCGGGCCGACGACGAGCGGGCTGACTAGGGACAGGCCGACTCCAGACGGACCCGACGCCGGACAGGCCGACGACGGACGGACCCGACGCCGAGCGGCTGACGCCGGATAGGCACCGACAGGCCCGACGCCAGACGGGCCGACGCGGGCAGGGCGGGTAGGGGCGGGTAATGCGGTCGTGCGCGTAAGGCGGTGCCCGCAGGCGAGCCGACCATGCGCGTAAGCCCGTGGTGCAGGTGAAGGTGAAGGTGAAGGTGAAGCGACCGTCCGCCCGTCTGCCTACTGGATGCCCGCCCCTAGTGCGTCATAGCCCCCGATCACATCGGAGACCTCGGTGAAGCCGCGCGCCTCCAGGAGCGCTGCGGCGATCACCGATCTGTTGCCGCTGCGGCAGTACAGGACCACCGGGCGGGCCGGGTCCAGTTCGGTGATGCGGTCGGACAGGCCGGCCAGGGGGACGTTGCGGGCGCCGGGGAGGGCGCCCGCCTCGTACTCGGCAGGATTACGGACGTCGATCAGCTGGATGTCGGCCGGTATGGGGCGGGGAGGAACGGCGTCGGCCGGTGTGGCGCCCGTCGTCATGGCATCGGCCGACTGGGGACGGGCCGGCTCGGCGCCGCGCCTCCGAGCGGCCTCGCCCTCCTCCCCCGGCGCCAACCCCGGCCCCCGCATGGCCAGTTCCTCAGGGCGGATGCGGCGGCTGGCGCGGCTGAGTTCGGGCCTGTTGGCCAGTACGGCGGATGGGTCGGGTAGATGGCCGAGGACGTGGTCGTAGCCGATGCGGGCCAGACGGAGGCGGGCTTCCTGTTCCGTGCCGGGGGCGGCGAGCAGCACGATCGGGGTGCCCGGGGCGACGACGCTGCCGGCGTACTCGGCGAAGCGGGTGTCCAGGCTCGTATGGAGCGAGCCGGTCAGATGCGCGTGGGTGTAGGCGGCCAGCGGGCGGCAGTCGAGGAGGACGGCGCCTTGCCGGTCGCGGGCCGCGAGGGCCTCGTCCAGGGTGAGGGCGAGTGGCGGGCCGGGCTCCAGGAGGGGGTGGCCGTCCCGGTTGAGGGCCGCGTCGTGGGCGAAGTAACCGGGGGTGGCGGGCTGTCCCGCGGTGATCAGGCGGACGAAGTCGGCCTCCGGCATGGGCTGGAGGGCGTAGTTGAACCGGCGCTGGTCGCCGATGGTGGAGCTGGTTTCGCTGGAGAGGTTGCGCCCGCAGGCGGAGCCGGCGCCGTGTGCGGGAAAGACCCGGGTCGCGTCCGGGAGGGTCAGGAGTTTGGTGTGCAGGGAGCGGTGCAACCGGGCGGCCATGTCCTGCGGAGTGTGCCCGGCGGCGGAGAGCAGGTCGGGGCGGCCGACGTCTCCGACGAAGAGGGTGTCGCCGGTGAGCACGCCGAACGGCACGTCGTCCTCGGGGTGTTCGCGCAGGACCAGGCAGATGGATTCGAGGGTGTGGCCCGGGGTGGCGAGCACGGTGAGGGTGACCCCCTGGCCGTCGTCCGCGCCGAGCGAGATGCGCTCGCCATCGCGTAACCGCCGTATGGGGAAGCCGGTTTCGGCGGCCTCCCCGAAGGCGATGGTGGCGCCGGTGGCCCGCGCGAGTTCGAGGTGGCCGGAGAGGAAGTCGGCGTGAATGTGCGTCTCGATGACGAGTTCGATCCGCAGGCCGGCGGCCTCCGCGTCGTGCAGGTAGTCGTCGATATCGCGGCGCGGGTCGACGAGGACGGCGCGTCCGGTGGTCTCGTCGCCGATCAGATACGACGCCTGGGAGAGGCAGTCGAGGTAGTACTGCGCGAAGTGCACGGTCGGCCTCCAGAGGTGCGCGGGGCCCGTGCGCGGCGGCCGGGGCCCGTTCGGGCAGGTGCGTTGTGCGGATGCACGGATGTACGTACATTAGGTAGCCGGATGGCGGGCGACAAGCCGGGCGGGAGGGCCGGGTCTGGACGCCCCGTCAACCGTCACCCCGTCACCTCCTATGGAGCGGACGTCCATTGCTCCGGCATCACCACTGCACCCCCCGTACGCCCGCGGAGGAATCCACATGACCACCGAGCCGCCGCACGGCGCGCACGGCCCGCGTACCCTGGACCGGCGCTCGCCGCTGCCCCTGTGGGCGCAGCTCTCCGCCGATCTGCGCCGGCGGATGGAAGCCGGCGCGTTCCGTGAGGAGTTCCCGGCCGAGCACCGGCTCACCGGCGAGTACGAGGTCAGCCGGCACACCGTCCGTGAGGCGCTGCGCAAACTGCGTGCCGACGGCCTGGTGATCGCCGAACGCGGCCGGACGAGCCGGCTGGACACCCGCCGCATACAGCAGCCGCTGGGCTCGCTCTACAGCCTCTTCCGCGAGCTGGAGGGCCAAGGGGTGGAGCAGCGCAGTGAGGTGCTGCGGCTGGAACGGACCGTGGACGGGACGGTCGCCGGGCATCTGGGGCTGGTCCCGGAGGCGCCGCTGGTCGTACTGGAGCGGCTGCGGCTCGCGGACGGCGAACCGCTCGCGCATGACACCGCCTATCTGCCCGCCGAGTCCGCCGAGCCCCTACTGGACACCGACTTCGGGCACACCTCGCTCTACGGCGAGCTGACGCGGCGCTGCGGGGTGAAGGTCACCGGGGGCCGCGAGCGGATCCAGCCGTTCCTGCCGGACATCCGGCAGGCGTGGCTGCTGGGGCTGGCCGACCGGGAGGCGGCGTTCGCCATCGAGCGGCTCGGGCAGGCCGGGGAGCGGCCGGTGGAGTGGCGCGAGACGGTGGTGCGCGGCGACCGGTTCACCTTCGTCGCGGAGTGGTCCGACGACAGCCGGGCGGTTGCCCTTGCGCCGCGGGCCTCGTGTCCGTCCTCATAGCCCTGGCGGCGCTGCCGTGCGGGTTACTGATCGGTGTGCTGCTGGGTGCGCTCGGCGGCGGTGGTTCGGTGCTGGCGGTGCCGGTGCTGGTCTATCTGCTGGGGCAGTCGCCGCACGAGGCGTCCGCGGGGGCGCTGGTCGTCGTCACGGTCGGCGCGGTGACCGGGCTGCTGTGCCACGGCCGGGCCGGGCGGGTCCGTTGGGCGGCCGGTGCGGCCTTCGGGGCATTGGGAACGGCGGGCAGCTACCTCGGCTCCCGGTGGAGCGCAGCCCTGGATCCCACGGTGCTGATGGCGGCGTTCGCGGGGCTGTTGCTCGTGGTGGCGGCGATGTTGGTGTCACGGGGGTGGCGGGAGCGGCGGGCAGCGGTGGACGCCCGTTCCTTAGGGGATCCGGCGGGGAGCGCACCCCTACGGGACCCAGCGGGGGGAACACCCCTACGGGACCCGATGGAGAGCACGCCCCTACGGGACCCGATGGAGAGCACACCCGTAGGGGATCCGGCGGGGAGCGCGCCCTTACGGGACTCCCCGGAGGCTGTGCCCTTACGGGGGCACGGGGAACCACTGGTCTCAAGGGAGGCCCGGGAGCCGCTGGCCTCAAAGGAGTCCCCGGAGACACCGCCCTCACAGGACGCCGCAGAGCCGGCCGCCTCCCACGAGCCCGCAGACACCGTGCCCGTACGGGACACCGCAGGCCCGGCATCCTCCGGCAAGATCGACGGCTCCGCTCGCCGGATGCCCCTGCGCCCCGCCCGCTTCGCCGTGACCGCCTCCGCCGTCGGGCTGCTCACCGGCTTCTTCGGGGTCGGTGGCGGCTTCGTCGTCGTACCGGCCCTCACTCTGGTGCTGGGCCTGGAGATGCCGGTCGCCGTCGGCACCTCGCTCCTCGTCATCCTCATCAACTCCCTTACGGCGCTGGCCACCCGGGCCGGCACCGGGGGACTGGACTGGCCGCTGCTGGCCGGCTTCGCGGCCTGTGCGGCGCTCGGCAGCCATCTCGGCAACCGCCTCACCACCCGGCTGCGCCCACACGTCCTGGCCACGGCCTTCGCCTGCCTGGTCGCCGTCCTGGCCGTCACCATGGCGGCCACCGCCCTGCCCCGTCTCTGGTGACCGGCGTCCCACACACACCGACCCCACCCGATTCCCACCCATCTTTCAGGAGGAAGCACATGGCCCCCGCACCCGCCGCACCGTCCCATCACCAGGTCCTGATCATCGGCGGCGGCACCGCAGGCATCACCGTCGCCGCCCGGTTACGCCGTGCCGGTGTCCGCGGCATCGCGCTGCTGGAGCCCTCCGAGACGCACTGGTACCAGCCGTTGTGGACGCTGGTCGGCGGCGGTCAGGCGCCGCTGCGCTCATCGCTGCGCACCGAGGCGGAGGTCATACCGCCGGGGGTGCGCTGGCTGCGGGAGCGCGCCACCGCCGTCGACCCGACCGCGCGTACGGTCACCACGGCCTCGGGCCGGGTCCTCTCCTACGGGCGGCTGGTGCTCGCCCCGGGTCTGCAACTGGACTGGGACGGGGTGCCCGGTCTCGCCGCTGCCCTGGGGCACGGCGGGGTGAGCAGCAACTACCGGCCCGATCTCGCGCCGCTGACCTGGGAGTTGATCCGCCGAATGCGGAGCGGCACGGCGGTGTTCACCATGCCGTCCGGACCGGTGAAGTGCGGCGGCGCCCCGCAGAAGATCGCGTATCTGGCGGCTGATCACTGGCGTAAGCGCGGGGTGCTGGGGGCGATCCGCACGATTCTGGTGCTCCCGGAGCCCGCGATGTTCAAGGTGCCGGTGTTCTCCCGTGCGCTGACGGAGACGGCGAGGCGGTACGGCATCGAGGTGCGGCTGAGTTCGGAGATGACCCGGCTCGACGGGGCGGCCCGGGAGGCGGTGATCACCGATCACACCACCGGCACGGCCGAGACCGTCCACTACGACCTGCTGCACGCCGTACCGCCGCAGCGCGCCCCCCAGTGGCTGGCGGACGGCCCGCTCGCCGACCCCGACTCCCCGTACGGGTACGTCAAGACCGACCGGGAAACGCTCCAGCACCCGGATTTCCCGAATGTGTTCGTGCTCGGCGATGTCGCCAATTTGCCGACGTCTAAGACGGGCGCCGCCATCCGTAAGCAGGCTCCGGTCGCGGTCGCCAACCTACTCGCCGGGCTGCGCGGCCGTCCCGCCACCGCCCGCTACGACGGCTACACCTCCTGTCCTCTGGTCACCGCCCGGCACAAGATGCTGCTCGCCGAGTTCGACTACGACCTGCAGCCCACCCCTTCGATCCCGTTCCTCGACACCACCCGGGAACGCACCGACATGTGGTTCCTCAAGCGCTACGGACTGCCGCAGCTCTACTTCAAGGGGATGCTCAAGGGGTTGGCGTAACTGGCCTCACCAGCGGGGCGATGTGGGCGGCGTAGCGAAGTAACCGGCGTCGGCGAGTGGGCGACGTGGACGGCGTGTGCGATGCAGGCGGCGTGGACGGCCGACGTGGGCGACGCACACGGCCTGACCGGCGTAACCACGCCGCCCACCGGGCAGGGATCATGCAAGGGGCTCACCGACCCCCTAAGGGCCGCCCCCTACCCCCTCCCTAAGCCCCCGTCATCTCCGCCACCGCACACCCCACGTTGTCCGGAGCTCCCGCCTCGCGGGCCAGCCGGATCAGTTCGTGTACGGCCTGGTCGGGGCCGTCGGCCGAGGTCAGCACCTGCTGGAGGGTCTCGGCCGGCACCACCCCGGTCAGGCCGTCGGTGCACAGCAGGTAGCGCTCCCCGGGGCGGGCCTCCAGGAGTTGCAGATCGGGGGCGAACTCGGTCGCCGCGTCGAGCGACCGCAGCAGCTGTGAGCGCTGCGGATGCGAGGCCGCCTCCTCGGGGGTGAGCCGGCCCTCGTCGATCAGCGACTGGACCAGGCTGTGGTCGTGGGTGATCTGGAGGAGGGCGGAGTCGCGCAGGACGTAGGCGCGGGAGTCCCCGATGTGCAGCAGCGCCAGCTGTGTCCCGGAGCGGAGCAGCGCGGTGAGGGTGCTGCCGGTGGTGCTGGTGGCCTCGTCCGCCGCCGGGGCGGCACGGTGGGCGCGATGGGCGGCTTCCTCCAGGGCGCCCAGCAGGTCCGCGGAGGTCAGGTCCCGCTCTTCCAGGGCATTGAGCGCCTCGATCGCGGACGCCGCCGCCGAGCCGCCGTCCGGGCCGTAGCCGTCGGCCACGGCCAGCAGTCGTGGTCCGGCGTGGGCGGCGTCTTGGTGGAACGGACGCACCAGCCCCTGGTCGGTCAGGGCGGCGTAGCGCATCGTCAAGGGGGTGTGGGGTGTGGTCATGGTGGTGTTCTTCCTCTCCAGCTGGTCGACGAGGAAGGCGGCGAGGTCCCGGCGGGCCGCGGTGTCGGCCTCGACCTGTGCCCAGTACGCGGCGACCGCTACGGCCGCCGCGTCCGGTGCCAGCTCGCACACCTCACGTATGCGGGCCAGCGGCATACCGAGCCGACGCAGCCAGGCCACCAGCCGGGCCCGCTCCAACTGGGCGGGGGCGTAGTGGCGGTAGCCGCTGTGCGGGTCGACACGGGCCGGGGGCAGCAGGCCGAGCTCGTCGTAGAGGCGCAGTGCCTTCGGCGAGAGCCGGGAGGCCCGTGCGAACGCCCCGATGGTCAGCAGCGCACCGCCGTCATACGGCGCCGTGCTCCCGTCGTACGGCGCCGCGCACCCGTCTTCGTCCACCCGTCCGTCCTCCTCGTACCGGGCACCTCGCCCGGTACGGCCGATGCTGGGGCTTGCCCCAGGGACAAGGTCAAACACCGCCGCCGGACCGGCCTTTCCCGCCCGCCACCTAGGTCACGACCGCTCTGTCTCCCCTCACACCCGCGCCACCCCCACCCCCACCCTCGTCACATCCGTCCCTGCGCCCCCAACCGATTGAGCGCCGCGGCAGTCAGCGCCTCTACCCCCATCGTGAGCGTCGGCCGAACCACCGGGACGAACCGCGGTGAGTGGTTGGACGGTATGTCCTGGGCCAGCCGGCCGGCCGCCACTGCCGTGTGGAACTCCTCCGGGTCCCAGCCGCCCAGCCACCAGTAGTAGAGCGGCGCCCCGGCGGCGGTCGCCAGTAGTCCGGCGTCTTCGCTGCCGGTGGCCGGTGCGTAGGGGAACAGCCGCTGTGCTCCGAAGAGTTCGGTGAACTGTTCGTTGACCTCCTGCAGGGTCGTGGAGTCGTTGACGGTGACGGGGAAGGAGTCCAGGACCTCGGTTTCCGGTGCGCGGTCCGCTCCCGAGGCGGTGGCCTCGGCGCGTGCGATGCGGTCGATGGCGGCGAGCACGGTGGTGCGGACGGTCTCGTCGAAGGTGCGGACGCTGAGCCGTACGACGGCCCGGTCGGGGATCACATTGGCGCTGTCCCCGGCGTGGAAGGAGCCGACCGTGACCACCGCCTGGTCCTTCGGTGCTATCTCGCGGGCCACTACGGACTGCACTCGCTGGACGAAGGACGCCGCCATCAGGATCGGGTCGATGGTGGTCTCGGGGCGCGAGCCATGGCCGCCGCTGCCATGGAAGGTGATCTTCAGGCTGTCGGCGGCCGCCATGCAGGGGCCTGGGCAGTAGGCGATCAGCCCGGCGCCGAGCGGGGCGACATGCTGGGCCAGCACCACATCGGGGGTGGGGACCATGCCTTCGCTGTAGAGGCCGGCGTCGAGCATGGCGCGGGCGCCGTTGCCCGCTTCCTCGGCGGGCTGGAAGAGCGCGATCAGGGTGCCGGACCAGTGGTCGCGGCCCGCCGCGAGCAGGTCGGCGGCGCCCAGCAGGCAGGTCACATGGACGTCGTGCCCACAGGCGTGCATCCGGCCGGGGACCGTGGAGGCGTAGTCCAGGCCGGAGTTCTCGGTGACGGGCAGCGCGTCCATGTCGGCGCGCAGCAGGACCACGGGCCCCGGGCCGTTGCGCAGGACGCCGACGACGCCGGTCCCGGCGATGCCGGTGGTGACGTCATAGCCGCAGGCGGTCAGCCGGCGGGCGGCCTCGGCGGCCGTACGGGTCTCCTGGAAGGCGAGTTCGGGGTGGCGGTGCAGGTCTTCGTAGAGGGCCACGAGATCCGCGAGGCGGCCGTCGAGCGGGGCCAGGACGGTGGCGGGGGCGGAGCTGTCGCGGGGGCCGGCGTTAGCGGTCGTCGTACCTGTCGTGTCGCTGTCGCTCATGCATGCATTCGACCACGCACAGCCACCCGGCATCGAGCGGTGGACCCCTGGTATCTCCCGGACCCGCCCCCTAAGGCTGTCCGGCCCGATCCGCCGGGCAGGCCGTAGGGGGAGTCTCTCCGTGGGCCCGCGCCCCCGCTGGCCGGACTTCGCGGTTGCCGCTCCCTCCGTTGGTGACACCGAAGCCCGCGGCTGCAACCGTGGATCACCGCCTGCGACCGGGATCAGCACGCCCAAGCCGATGACTGGAGGCTGACGTTGGCCACTTCCCCCAACCGACCGACCGGCGAGCCCCGCGACCTCACGGCTCATCTGATCGACCTGGCCATGGGCCATCTCTTCTCCGCCGCGCTGCGCACGGCGGTGCACCACCGGATCGCCGACCTCCTGGCCGGGGGCCCGCGCACGATCGAGCAGCTGGCCGCCGCCACCGGCACCCATGCCCCGCATCTGCGTCGCGTGCTGCGCTATCTCGCCACCCGCGGCATCTTCCGGGAGGACGCCGCGGGCGCCTACCAGCTGACGCCGGCCGCCCAGCCGCTGCGTACGGACGTCCCCGATTCGCTGCACGCCGCCGTGCTGATGGCGACCGATGAGCTGTTCCTGCGGACGTCATCGGCCATGCCGGAGGCCGTGGAGCACAGCGGCGCGTCCTTCGAGCGGATCTTCGGGGCGCCGCTCTTCGAACATTTGCTGTCGGACCCGGCCGCCCGCCGGCTGCTCGACGACGGGATGTCGTCGCTGTCCGCCCCGGTGGACGAGGCGGTGGCCGCCGCCTACCCCTTCCCCGCGGCCGGCACGGTCGTGGACATCGGCGGCGGCCGCGGCGGACTGCTGCGCGCCGCACTGCGCCGCCACCCGCAGCTGACCGGTGTGCTCTTCGACCAGGCGCCGCCGCTGGCCCATCACCTCCTGGATGGCGATGAGTTGAAGGGCCGCTGGCGTACCCAGGAGGGCGACTTCTTCGAGTCCGTGCCCCAGGGCGGAGACCTCTACGTCCTCAAGCATGTGCTGCACGACTGGCCGGACGTACCGTGCCGGCGCATCCTGCGCAGCTGCCACCGTGCGATGGCGACGGGCACCCGGCTGCTGGTCATCGAGTCGGTGCTGCCACCGGGCAACGCCCCGCACTTCGGGAAGACCATGGACGTCGCGATGATGGCGGTGCTAGACGGGCAGGAGCGCACCGCGGAGGAGTTCGCGACGCTGCTGTCGGCCGGCGGCTTCCGGCTGACGCGGGTGCTGCCGACCTCGGCGTTTCCCTCGATCGTGGAGGCGGTCGCCGAGTAGCCGCCGCCCCGGACCGACACGCCGCGCCCCGCTCCCCTCACTGGTCGTACCGGCCGCCCGCGCTCTACTGAGGGCGGCCGCATCGGCCGACGAGAGGAGCTGAGGTGCCGGTCCGTATGCGGGCGCGCCGCCGCGACGAGCAGCACCGCGCCGCCACGCCGCTGGAGCTCTTCTTCGACCTGTGTTTCGTCGTGGCGGTCGCCCAGGCCGGCCGCCAGTTGGCGCATGCGCTCGCCGAGGGGCATCCGGGGCACGGCGTCTCCGGCTATCTGATGCTCTTCTTCGCCGTCTGGTGGGCCTGGATGAACTTCAGCTGGTTCGCCTCGGCGTACGACACCGATGACTCGCTCTATCGCGTGGTGACGCTCGTCCAGATGGCGGGCGTACTGGTCCTGGCGGCAGGGGTGCCGCGGGCTTTCGAGCACAGCGACTTCACCGTCATCTGGTTCGGGTATCTGGTGATGCGGCTGGCCCTGGTCACCCAGTGGTTGCGGGTCGCCCACGACAGCCGGGGCGCCGAGCGGCGGACCGCGCTGCGCTACGCCCTGGGGGTGACGGTGTGCCAGATCGGCTGGCTGGGGCTGCTGGCCCTGCCCGAGCACGACATCCCCTGGGTGTTCGTGGTCGTGGGCCTACTGGAGCTGGCGGTTCCGGCGCTGGCCGAACGGGAGCGGCAGACGACCTGGCATCCGCATCACATCTCGGAGCGCTACGGCCTGTTCACCATCATCGTGCTGGGCGAGACGATCGCGGCGGCCACCCTTGCCGTGCAGGCGGCGCTGGACCGGGACGACGCGCTCGGCACGCTGCTGCCGATCGCGGCCGGCGGACTGCTGCTGGTCTTCGCCGCGTATTGGATCTACTTTTCGGTGCCGATCCACCTGCATCTGCGCTCGAACCGTCAGTCGTTCCTGTGGGGCTATGGGCACTACCTGGTGTTCGGCTCGGCGGCCGCGGTCGGTGCGGGCATCGAGGTCGCGGTGGCGGAGTCCTTCGGCAGGGCACATCTGTCGGCGTTCGCGGCGGCCGCCTGTGTCACGGTGCCGGCGGCGCTGTTCATGCTCACGGTGTGGCTGATCCATTCGCGGCATCAGAAGCGCGGCCTGGCACAGCAGCTGGTGCTTCCGGTGTCGGCGCTGCTGGTGCTGGTGTGCACCTTCGCGGGGCACTGGGCGGTCCTGGCGTCCGGGCTGGTGGCCTCCGCCGCCGTGGCGGTCGGCGTCAGCCTCTCCTCCCGTCAGGGCGCCGCGCTGGTGCAGTGACGGCGCCCGTCACCCATCTCGACGATCACCCCGGCACCGATCTCGCCGAAGGCCCGGCCCCCGTCCCGGCCAGGGTCCACTCCGCTCCCCGTCAACGGACCTGACGACCCGTCCAGCCCTGCCCCGCACCCCGCCCCGCCCCTGATCCGACCCTGATCCCGCATCAGATTCGGCCATCTTCGCCCTCCGCCGAACGGGGGCCGGTCACCAGCACGGGTGCCGCCCCGAACCCACCCCATTGCCCGTCAATTACCCACCAATGGACCCCACTTCCCGCCACTTCGGGCCCTTGTTCCCCACTGCCCCCTGTGGACAACGGAGGCGCGCGGACGCGGAAGCGGTAGGGTGCAGATTGCCCTTTTTATGACAGGGGTGCCCCTGCGGAAGCCCCGCAGGAAGCCCCGGGACCGACCACCGTCCGTACCTGAGGAGACGCCAGCCATGGCCCGCCACGCTCAGTCCCGCGCGCCGCGGACGAGACTGTCCCGGCGCAGCAAGGCCGTGAGCGGTCTCGCCCTCTCCACCCTGATCGGCACCGCCCTCTGGGCGTGGCCGGCCTCGGGCGACGACCACAACAGCGGGACCGACGCCAAGAGCACCATGTCGACGACGGCTTCCGGCCCGGACACGCCACGTACGCCCGCGTCCGCGCCGAAAACCGCCCCGAACGCCGCACCGAACGCCCCGGCCGCACGGCCGGTCCCGGGGGCCGCACGGCCGATCCCGGGCCTCAGCGACGCGGCCAGGAAGCGGATACCGGCCGACTCCCGGCAAGTACTGGTCGTCACGGGCCAGGACCTGGACTCCTTCAAGTCCCAGGTCGTCCTCTACACCCGTGAGGAGGGCTCGGACGACTGGGAGCCGGGCCCGACCTGGTCCGCGCACAACGCCGCCCGCGGCTGGACCGACGACCACCGCTACGGCGACCTCCGCTCGCCCATCGGGGTCTACTCCCTCACCGACGCGGGCGGCCTGCTGCCCGCCCCCGAGGGCACCAAACTCCCCTACGACCGCAACAACAGCTTTGTCGCCGACGGCACAGGTGTGGAGGGCGAGCCGCTGGCCGGCGCCTTCGACTACGTCATCGCCATCAACTACAACCGCGAGCCGGGGACGTCCCCCCTGGACCAGCAGCGCCCGCTGGGTGCCGCCAAGGGCGGCGGCGTCTGGCTGCACGTCGACCACGACGGCCCCACACAGGGCTGCATCAGCCTCAAGCCCAGGGTGATGCGGGAGCTGCTGCGCACCCTGGACCCCGACCTGCACCCGGTCATCGTGATGGGACCGGCCGATTACTGAGCAGCCGGCGGGCCCGCCCCACCCCACGGGGCCGCAGGACGCCCTCACCGACGTCCTCGGCCTCCGGGTGGGCCACGCCCAGCGCATCGGTGACGGGTACCTGACCGGCACCACCGTCGTCCTGGCCCCCGTGGGCGGCGCGGTCGCGGCCGTCGACGTACGGGGTGGCGGCCCCGGCACCCGGGAGACCGACGCGCTGGACCCGCGCAACCTCGTCCAGCGTGTCGAGGCGCTGGTGCTGACCGGGGGCAGCGCCTTCGGTCTTGACGCCGCGTCCGGTGTCGTCGCCTGGCTGGAGGACCAGGGCCGGGGCTTCCGGGTCGGCCCGGATCCCGCCCAGGTCGTCCCGGTCGTACCGGCCGCGGCCCTGTTCGACCTGGGCCGCGGTGGCAACTGGCGGGCCCGCCCGGACGCCGCCCTGGGCCGGACTGCGGCCGACGCCGCGGCGGGCACCGAACCGGGCGCCCCGGTAGCCCGCGGCAACACCGGTGCCGGTACGGGCGCGGTGGCCGGCGACCTCAAGGGCGGCATCGGCACCGCGAGCGCGGTCCTCCCCTCGGGCGCCACCGTCGCCGCGCTGGCGGCCGTCAATGCCGCGGGCTCCGTCACCGACCCGCGCACCGGCGCCCTCTACGGCCAGCTGTACGAGGAGCCCACCGCCCTCCCGCCCGAGGAGGTGCACACCGCCGCCCTGCGCCGACTGGCCGAGGCCCGGGAAACGTCTCTGGCCCGTTCGGCGGCGTCTGTCGGTCCGCCGCTCAACACCACCCTCGCCGTGGTCGCCACCGACGCCGCCCTCACCCGCGCCCAGGCCCACAAACTCGCCGGCACCGCCCACGACGGCCTGGCCCGCGCCATCCGCCCCGTCCATCTCCTCTCCGACGGCGACACGGTCTTCGCCCTGTCCACCGCCACCCGGCCGCTCACCCCCGACGGGTCCCCGGCCGACCCCGCCTTCGGTATCCACGCCGAGGCCGGCGCCCTGAACGAGATCCTCGGCGCCGGTGCGGACGTCCTGACCCGCGCCATCGTCAACGCGATCGACTCGGCGGAGACGGTACGGGGACACGGCGGGGTCTTCCCGTCCTATCGGGACCTGTACGGGACACCCTGACGGGGGCGACGTGGCCGGGGACGGCCTGACGGGGGCGCCCTTAAGGGGACACCCCGAGGGGGGACGCGCCCCGTAGACCGTGACGAGGTGGGAGACCCGCCGCCCGTGGCGGCAGCCCCCACCCCCTCAAACCCCCACCGCCCCCAACAACACCCCCACCCCATACGTCACCCCCATCGCCACCACCCCACCCCCCACATTCCGCACCACCGCCCGCCCCACCGGCGCAGCCCCCAGCCGCGCGCTGCTCCACCCGCACAGCACCAGCGCCACGACCACCGCCCCCACCGTGATCCACACCCGATGCGCGGCCGGCGGCAGCACGATCGCCAGCAACGGCAGCAGCGCCCCCACCGTGAAGGCGAGGAAACTCGCCCCCGCCGCGTGCCACGGATCGGTGAGTTGGTCGGGGTCGATGCCCAACTCCACCTCGGCATGGGCCCGCAGCGCATCGTGCTCGGTGAGCTGCTCGGCCACCTCCCGGGCGAGGTCCGCGCCCAGCCCCTTCCCCTCCAACATCTCGGTCAGCTCGATGAGTTCCGCCTGCGGCTCGGTCGCCAGCTCCCGCTTCTCCTGCGCCAGCGCGGCCTTCTCCGAATCGCGCTGGGTGGAGACCGACACATACTCACCGGCCGCCATCGACAGGGAACCGGCCAGCAGCCCCGCCAGCCCCGCCGTCAGCAACGTGCCCCGGTTGTCGGTCGCTCCGGCGACCCCGACGACGAGTCCGGCGGTGGACACGATGCCGTCGTTGGCACCAAGGACCGCCGCCCGCAGCCAGTTGAGCCGGCTGCCGAGTCCGCCATCGTGCGCCTCACCATGGTCCGGTGTCTGCAAGGTCATCGGCAGAGCGTCTCACCCGTACCGGGCGTGCCCCGTTCGACGCCCCCGCGTCGCCCCGGAATAGCCGGTGGTAGAAACGGCGTTATGTCCGCACCACCCCCCACACCGCCTCCCCAGCCCCCGCCGCCCACGCTCCTCCAGCCGGCCCCCCGCGAGCCCGCGCCACGTCGCCGACTGTGGTGGCACCGGCTGATATTCGGGCTCTGGTACCGCCCGGTGGAGGTGCTGGACGAGGCGCGGGACCGCAGCGCCTGGAGCGCGGCGATCATGCTGTCGCTGGTCAGCGGCGCCATCGGGGTGCTGTCGGTGGACGCGTTCCACGCCCAGTGGGCCGTCGACCGGACCGCGGGCCTCCAGCTCATCGGGCTGGCCGAGGTGGGCGTGCTGGTCGCCAGCTTCGTACTGGGCGCGGTCGCCCATGCGATCGCCCGTACGCTCGGCGGCATAGGCCGGTTCGCGCCGACCGCGAGCCTGTTCATCGTGCTCTTCTGGGTGACGGATCTGCCGCGGCTGGCGATCGCCGCCTGGCTGCCGACCGACGCCACCTTCGTCCAGGCCGCGACCTGGACGACCTGGGGCTTTGGCTATGTTCTGGCCATATTGCTCATACGGGGCCAGCACCATCTGTCGACGTGGAAGTCGGCAGCCGCGGTCTCCGTACAGATGCTGGCGGCACTGGCCCTGCTGAGGCTGGGCCCGGTCAGCTGACTCCGGGGCCGGCCCACGAGGCCGGTCCACCGAGGGCGGCCACGGGGCCGGTCCGCGGGGGCTCTTCCCCACGACCGGCCCACCACGACCGGCTCAACTACAGCCGGCTCGACTACAGCTGGCTCAACTACGGCTGCTCAGCTGCCGTACGAGCCCCTCGAAGGCCGCCCGCTCGGCGGCGCTCAGCTCGACACACTCCGACGGCGGCCCGCCCGGCCCGGTCTGCCGCGGCACCGATCCGAGCAGTTCCGGCTGAACGGGCACCCTCTCCGGCCCACGCGCGGCGAACGGGCCACCCGGCGGCATCGGGCCACCCGATGCAAATCGGCCATTCCCCGGTGCGAACCGCCCCCATGACGCGTACCGTGCCCGCATCTCCCGCTGATCCCGCCGCAGTGCGGCCTCGTAGCGGCCCCGTCGCAGCAGTCTGGAAATCCCGACGGCCCAGATGACGCCCACAGCGACAAGGACGCCGAGGCCGATCTGCTGAAGGATCGAAACGGAGGGAAGCATGTGGTCCTCCCGGACGGATGGGGCGCTGGGTCGGGACGTGTCTCAGGACGTGTCGGTGGACGCCGCGGGCTGATCCGGGCCGGTCCGAAGAAACAGCCCTGGGGTCAGTAGACACCACGCTTCGGGACTTCGGACAGGAGATCTTGGGCCATACGTCCCGAAGTGACACATCTCCTATGACATTTCGCCACATTCCCGGCATGCCCCGTGAAGGCGCCACCCCATGAGGCCGCCCCGGCAGGATTCCCCCCGCCCCGTTGGACACCCCGGAGGCTTCCGTCCGGCGAAGATCGTCCCGGACGATGACGCCACCCGTCCGCGACGTGAGGAGCACGCACGTGCCGCAGCCGCACCCGCAGCCGCCCCGGCCCCGGCCCCGACCGCCCGCCGACGCCACCCCCACCCCCGCCCGCGCCGACGCAGCCGTCACCGACCCGGCCGGGGACGCAGCCGCCACCGACCCGGCCGGGACGGAACCACCCACTCCACCCGCCGCCCGCGCCCTCGACGACGTCCTCGTCGCGGACTTCAGCCGGGTACTGGCCGGGCCGCTGGCCGCCGCGACGCTCGCCGACCTCGGCGCCGAGGTGATCAAGGTGGAGCGGCCGGGCACCGGTGACGACACCCGCGCCTGGGGCCCGCCGTTCGCCGCCGACCGGACCGCCGCGTACTTCGACGCCGCGAACCGCTCCAAGCGCGGCATGACACTGGACCTCGGCGACCCGGACGACGCGGCCGCGGCCCGCGAGTTGGCGCGCCGGGCCGACGTACTGATCGAGAACTTCCGTCCCGGCTCGCTCGCCCTCCCCCAAGGACCCGACAAGCTCCGTCCAGGGGGGGGACCCCCATCGGCCTGGACCACACCACCACCCTCGCCGCCAACCCCGGCCTGGTGCACTGCACGATCACCGGCTTCGGCTCCGGCGCGGGCGCCCGGCTGCCCGGCTACGACTTCGTCGTACAGGCCGTCGGAGGGCTGATGAGCATCACCGGCGAGCCCGGCGGCACCCCCCTCAAGGCGGGCGTCGCCCTGGTGGACGTACTGACCGCGAAGGACGCCACCACAGGCATCCTCGCGGCGCTGCGCCACCGCGACCGCACCGGCCAGGGCCAGCTGGTCGAGGTCAATCTCCTGTCATCACTACTGGGCTCGCTGGTCAATCAGGCGTCCGGCTATCTGGCCACCGGTCACGATCCGGGCCCGATGGGCAACCGTCATCCGAGCATCGCCCCGTACGAGACACTGGCCTGCCGCGAGGGGCAGCTGCTCGCGGTGGCGGTGGGCAATGACCGTCAGTTCCGGGAGCTGGCGCGGGTGCTGGGCGCCCCGGAACTCGCCGAGGATCTCCGCTTCGCCCGCAATGAGGACCGGGTCCGAAACCGTACAGATCTCATCAAAGCACTGGAGGACCGGCTGGCCGCCGACACTCCACACGGCTGGACCGGGCGGCTGTCCGCCGCGTCCGTGCCGTGCGGCCCGGTCAATACGGTCTCCGAGGCGCTGGAGTTGGCGGCGCGGCTAGGTCTCGATCCGGTGACACCGGTCGGCGAGGGGCGCACCCCCCAAGTCACCAGCCCACTCCGCCTTTCGGGGACGCCGGTGGCCCAACCCTTCGCTCCACCCCGCCTGGACGAACACGGCACGGCACTGCGAACCTGGCTGTCGGGGCCCGCCGACGACCCCCTGCCGCCGCGAATGTGACCTTGGTCACAAGAATGCCGTACCCGCAACCGAATCCGCCCGCTCGTGCTGTTTAGCAGCACGGAACCACAACGCCACTGTTATGGAGCAGCTCGTGACAACGCCGGACAACCTCGCGCCCGCTCGGTCCCGCACCCCGCACCAGCTGCTCCTGTCTGCCGAGCAGCCGGCGTCGGGCACGCCGCGCCGTCACCGGCGGACGCGCCGCACGCTCGCCGTGGCGGCCCTGTTCGCCGCGAGCGCGCTGACCCTGTCCGCCTGTGGCGGGGACGCCTCGGCCGGTGGTAACGACGACGGCAAGAACGGCCAGGCCGGCGCGGACGCCGCGGCCGCCAAGAACGCCTCCGACGTCAAGATCAAGGTTTCGTCGGACGACGGCGCCACCAACGCCAGCATCAACGACACCGGTGTGAAGGCCAGCGGCGGCAAGCTGACCGAGGTGAAGCTGACCGAGGCCGACTCCGGCAAGGACGTCGCCGGTGCCATATCGCCCGATGGTTCGTCCTGGAAGCCGGGCGCCCAGCTGGAGCGCGGCACCAAGTACCGGATCGTGGCGAAGGCCAAGGACGCCAAGGGCCGGGCCGCCACCGAGAACGCGACCTTCACGACGGTCTCCTCGGCCAACAGCTTCATCGGCAGCTACACCCCCGACAACGGCAAGACCGTCGGCGTCGGCATGCCGGTGTCCTTCAACTTCGACAAGGCGATCACCAACAAGAAGGACGTCCAGTCCCACATCACGGTGACGTCCAGCAGCGGCCAGAAGGTCGTCGGCCACTGGTTCGGCACCCAGCGCCTGGACTTCCGTCCCGAGGACTACTGGAAGGCCGGCTCCAAGGTCACCATGAAGATCGACCTGGACGGCGTGAAGGGCGGCCAGGGCATCACCGGCGTCCAGTCCAAGACGGTGTCGTTCACCATCGGGCGCTCGCAGGTCTCCACGGTCGACATGAACACCCAGACCATGACGGTCAAGCGGGACGGCAAGACCCTCAAGAGCATCCCGATCTCCGGCGGCAGCCCCGAGCACCCCACCTACAACGGCCAGATGGTGATCTCGGAGAAGTTCGAGCAGACCCGGATGGACGGCTCGACGGTCGGCTTCAAGGGCAAGGACGGCAAGGGCGAGTACGACATCCCCGACGTCCCGCACGCCATGCGCCTGTCGTCCTCCGGCACCTTCCTGCACGGCAACTACTGGGGCGCCCCGTCCATCTTCGGCCAGGCCGGCACCAGCCACGGCTGCGTCGGCCTGCGCGACAACAAGGGCGGCGGCGGCAACACCCCGGGCAAGTGGTTCTTCAACGAGTCCCTGATCGGCGACGTCGTCATCGTCAAGAACTCCAAGGACGAGACCGTCAAGCCCGACAACGGCCTCAACGGCTGGAACATGCCCTGGTCCGAGTGGCAGCAGGGCAGCGCGGCCTGAGCCGGGCGAGGCGCGCGGCGCGTGTGTGACGGCGGTGGCCGGTCCCTTGGTGGGGGCCGGCCATCGCCGTTTTGTGGCGTCAGGCGCCGGGGAGCTCGTCGCTCTTCATGGCGGTAACGAAGGACGCCCATACGGGAGCCTCGAAGAGGAGGGCCGGGCCGTGGGGGTTCTTGCTGTCGCGGACGGGGACGAGGGCGGGGAGGTCGTCGGCTACCTCGATGCAGTTGCCGCCGTCCGCGTTGCTGTAGCTGGACTTGCGCCAGGTGACAGCGCTCAGGAGGTCGTCGGACACTTCTACGCTCTCGCCGCCGTCCTGGTTGCTGTGTGAGCTCTTGCGCCAGGTGAGGGTGCTCAGGTCGATGGTTCGCACAGTGCTTCCTCCCACGTTCGCGTGGTGGTTCCTGTGGTGCGGCCCAGGTGGCACTTTGCAGCGTAGGCGCCTTGCGGAGGCCCAACAGGGCGTCAATGAGCCCCGTTTGCTGGGTAGCGGACGGCCCCCGTCGCGGGCGAGCGACGGGGGCCGGTCTGTGGGAGCCGTGGCGTCAGGCGCCGGGCAGCTGCCCGCCCTTCACGGCGTTCACGAAGGACGACCAGGTGGCGGCCTCGAAGAGGAGGGCCGGGCCGTGGGGGGTCTTGCTGTCGCGGACGGGGGTGAGGGCGGGGAGGTCGTCGGAGACCTCGATGCAGGCGCCGCCGTCCTGGTTGCTGTATGAGCTCTTGCGCCAGGAAACGGTGCTCAGGTCGATGGTTCGCACGAGGCTTCCTCCAGCATCTGCCTTATGAACTTCCGTGATTCAACCGGGGATAGGGCTAAGTCACGAACCAGATCGTAGCTGAGCTGAAGTCGTTCGGCTGCTGCCGTTTCCTCTACGAGTTCGCCCGAGTACCCAGTCTCCACCCATGCCGCGGTGCGGCCGTCGGGGAGCCGCAGAAACGTGGTGTCGGTATTCGACAGGGCATGGAGCCCAACTCTGTGGCGCACAACCTGGATCATGATGTTCGGTCGCTCGCCCAGGTCCAGGAGGAGTTCGAGCTGCTTCTGCCACTCCGCAGCGTCTTGCAACGGTGTGCGTAGCACAGCCTCGGAAAGGATCGTGCGGAACCGTGGTGTGCCATCACCGTCCAGCGCTGCCCGACGCCTTACGCGCGCTTCGACCTGCCGCGTCAGTTCTTCGCCATCAAGGCCACCGGCCGAGAGTAGTTCTTGTGCGTAGCTCGGCGTCTGGAGCAGTCCATGAACGGTGCTGACCCCGTAGTGCCACACGCTCAACGCTTCCGATTCGAGCGTCATGTACCGCCGGTACCGCTCCCGGAACTGCGTAGGATCCCCCGCCGCCAGCTCCCACAACGTCAGCAGCAGCCCCGCCGTCCCGTAGTACTGGTCCAAGGCCTGTGCGACCTCCGGGCCGCCCAAAGTATGGCCGCTCTCCATCTTCCCGAACAGCGACCAGTCCCACCCCAGCGCGTCACCGAGCTGCCGGAGGCTGTCGCCTTTCTCGGCGCGTAGTAATCGCAGCTCTTCTACGTAGCGCTGGCGTGGCTCCTGGCTCCTACCGGTGACTGCTCGCCTCGGTGGCATGGCGACCTCCTCCGTGGAAGGTGTGGAACTAACGGTGCGTGGCGACGAAGTACCGCAATCACGCGGCATTCGCGGCGAATTCCGGCCCATTCCCGTAAGGGCCGGAATACGCACGGTAGTGGTCCGCCAGGGTCTCGGGCAGCGAAACGGCAGAGAGAAGCGGCTGGGATCAGGCGGCGCGACCTACGACGGAGCCCCGGCGCCGGAAGGGGCGTCGGGGCTCGTCCGTCACAGGCCGGGTCTCGGTTTTCGGCGGGCGCCGCCGCGCGCCGGCTATGCGGCCGCGTCGAATCCCGTGTCGTGTGCCATCCGCTTCAGCTCCAGCAGCGCATGCTTCTCGATCTGGCGGATCCGCTCGCGAGTCAGGCCGTGCTGCTTGCCGACCTCGGTCAGCGTGCGCTCGCGGCCGTCCTCGATGCCGTAGCGGGCCTTGATGATCGAGGCGGTGCGGTGGTCGAGGCGGTCTATCAGGTCCTCCAGCTCCTCGCTGCGCAGCAGCGTGAGCACGGACTGCTCGGGCGAGGCCGCGGAGGTGTCCTCCAGCAGATCGCCGAACTGGGTGTCGCCGTCGTCGTCCACCGACATGTTGAGGCTGACCGGGTCGCGCGCCCAGTCGAGTACGTCGGTGACGCGGGCGGGCGTGGAGCCCAGCTCGCCGGCGACCTCCGAGGGCTCCGGATCCCGGCCGTTCTCACGGTTGAACTCGCGCTGCACCCGGCGTATTCGGCCCAGCTCCTCGACGAGGTGCACGGGCAGCCGGATCGTGCGCGACTGGTCGGCGATGGAGCGGGTGATGGCCTGGCGGATCCACCACGTCGCATACGTCGAGAACTTGAAGCCCTTGGCGTAGTCGAACTTCTCCACCGCGCGCACCAGACCGGCGTTGCCCTCCTGGATCAGGTCCAGCAGGGGGAGCCCGGCGCGCGGGTAGCGGCGGGCTACCGCCACCACCAGGCGGAGGTTGGAACGGATGAAGATGTCCTTGGCCTTGGCGCTCTCCTCGACCAGCGCGGCCAGCTCCTCGCGGTCGGCGCCTGCGGCGTTGCCGTCGGTGACCTCACCGTCCAGGATCTGCTGGGCATAGACGCCCGCCTCGATGGTCTGGGACAGCTCCACCTCCTTGGCCGCGTCGAGGAGTGGCGTACGCGCGATCTCGTCGAGGTACATGCCGACCAGGTCGCGGTCGGCGATCTCCCCGCCTACGGCGCGAACACTGTTGGCCCCGTCAGAACCGCTGCTGCTTTCCTGACGGCGGGCGACGGCACGGGTTGCCATGCGTGTGCTCCCTTTGCGATGAGTCGGTCGCGGGACGGTGGGCGGGCCGGGTGGTGGCATCGAAGCCGATGCTCGCCGAGCGGCCCATCCGAAGGAAACAACGGCTGGAATCCGGACAGAATTCCCAGGCAGCCCCGCTATTTTTCTGATCATGCAGTACCCTGCGGCGCCGATGAGGAGGCCACATGTTGCAACAGCAAGGGGAAGTGCAGGTCAGAGCGGGCGTCGAAGCGGATCTTCCAGCCCTTACGGATCTTTACAATCACTACATCCGTGAGACCTCCATCACCTTCGATCTGGAGCCCTTCACTCCGGAACAGCGCCGCCCATGGCTGCACTCCCACCCCCAAGACGGTCCGCACCGTCTTCTGGTTGCCCAAGAGACGACAGAACGGACGAAAAACCCGCACAACGGGCCGTCGCCTGGTCCTGGCGTAGGTCCGGCGATATCCGGTTCCGGGTCGGCGGACGGCACGCTGCTCGGTTACGCGACCAGCAGCGCCTTCCGCCCGAAGGCCGCCTACGCCCCATCCGTCGAGGTCACCGTCTACTGCGCCCCGCACGCCGCAGGCCGGGGCATCGGCACGCTCCTCTACCAGGCCCTCTTCGAGGCGCTGGCCGACGAGGACGTGCACCGCGCCTACGCCGGGATCGCCCAGCCGAACGAGGCATCCGTCCGCCTCCACACCCGCTTCGGCTTCCGGCACCTCGGTACGTACACAGAGGTGGGCCGCAAGTTCGGCCGCTACTGGGACGTGGCCTGGTACGAGAAGGAGCTGGGCTGACGCCGGGGACTGGGCTGACGCCGGGGCTCAGGCTGAGGCCGGGGCCGCCCCCGGGCCTTGGCTGAGGCCGGGGCCGCCCCCGGGCCTTGGCTGACCCCGCGCATCACCGGCCCCCGCGCCACCCCCGACGCCGCCGTCCGCCGTTCCGGTTGCCGCGGGCGGCGCCCTGGTGTCGCCTGGACAGGAGGGCAGCGGGGGAAACCGAGAGGAGCCCGCCATGGACCAGCACGCCCAGCGGCACGGCGCGAGGGCCGCCCGCTCCCACGGCACCGTCGAACCCGAACACGGCGCGACGGCCGGCCCCCGTGCCCTGGAGCGGGCCCCGGGAAGGGCCGGAATGAAGGAGCGGGCCAAGCACATCCCGGCGACCGTGACGCTGCCGATCATCACGGCGCTCGCCTTCGGCTGCTTCATCGTCTTCCGCACCCACACCGCGGGCATCAAAGGCGGCCCGGCCATGCTGTACGGGCTGTCCGGGGCCGTGGTCTCGGGAGCGCTGGGCCTGGTGGTGGCCCACTTCCAGTCGACCCTGATCACCGAGACCCGGGCGGCCGCCTACGGCGTGCTCTTCGGCTGCTCCCTGGGCTGGGTCTACAGCCTCGGCGGCGAAGCCATCCTCAAGTCGTGCGCCTTCGGGTTCACCATGGGCGCCGTGATGTTCGTCGCCGCCCTCTACGTCTTCCGCACCCACCGCACCCGCGAGCCGCACGGCCTGCACCGGCCGCACCACCCGCACCACCGGGGCGTCGGCGGCGACCGGAGCCGCCGGCTGCCGGTGGCCACCCACTGAAGCGAAGCCCCTGCCCCACGGGGCCACCCCTTGACCTCAACCGCGATTGAGGTTCTAGCGTCGCCGCCATGACCACTCCCTCGCCCTCCCCGACCCCGGAGACCCCGGCCTCGGCCCCGGCGGACGCCACCGGCCAGTCCGCCCCCGGCACCCATGGGAAAGTCTTCACTCCCACGGAGTGCGCCTACCTCGCCGGTCAGCCACTGGCCCGTCTGGCGACCACCGGACCCGACGGCGGCCCACAGGTGCGCCCGGTCGGCTTCGTGCTCAACGACGACGACACCCTCGACATCGGCGGGCCCACGATGCGCCGCACCCAGAAGTACCGCAACGCGCAGGCCCGCCCCGAAGTCTCCCTGCTCATCGACGACATGGCCCCGGCCGACGACCCGGTCGCACCGGGCTGGGGCCGCGGCGTGGAGATCCGCGGCCGCGCCGAACTGCTGACCCTCGACGCGCCCCCGATGGCCCCCGACTTCTTCAGCAACGACGTGCTCCGCGTCCATCCATGCCGCGTCATCGCCTGGCACCTCGAAGCTGACGACGGCCGCTCACAGAGCCGCGACGTCGGCTGAGCGCGGGCCGCCCCTCCTGACTCCACGTATCGCGTCACTCCACGTATCGCGCCGGTTCGTGGGACGTCCGCCGGATGGTGCGCGGCGCCCGGCCCGGCGCCCAGGTCTCCACCACCACGTACGGGGCCTCGGTGGACGTCCGCACCACTTCTGTCAGCTCCGCCCGGAAGAGATGGAACGGCTCCGGCGGCCCCACCGCCGCCGCATAGCGCGCGACCAGTCCGGGGTCGGTCACCTCCACCGCCCGCCCGGACACCCGTACGTCCCCGCCGGCGAGATCCGTGCCCGGCCCTGGATTCGCATGCAGCGAGAACCGGGGGTCGCGCCGCAGATCGACCACCTTGAGCGAGCCGGTCATCATGCCCAGCCACAGTTCCCCGTACCGGAAGTCCGCCTCCAGACCGGTGAGCCGGGGCGCACCGTCCTTCCGTACGGTCGCCAGAACGTGATGCCGATACGCCCCGAACCTCTCCCGCACCCGCCGGGCAAGTTCCGGAACCGCCGCCTCCACCCCCGACCAGCCAACCGCCTCGCCCACGCCGCTCTCCCCGTCTGCCGCACCTCTGCTCTCAGCCGTCATGGGAGCACCCTCCCCCCGATACCCGACACCTTCTGTCCGGTATGGAGAACCTGGTTTGGAGAAACCGGTCTGGAGAACCCGGTAGGCAGACGGGAAGCAGGGCCCGGCGACGCCGCCGCACCCCGTCCCCGGCTCCCGCCGGCGCCCTCCACCACGGCCTTACGACCAGCGCCGTAAGCCGCCGCCGCCCAGCGGTGTAGGCCGAAAGCCCGTTACGCGACGGCATTCGCCATACCTAGCCTCGGGCCATGGACACGACGAACGGCACGCTCGACGAAGCCCTGTTACGACTGCACACCTCCGGCCCCGAGTTCGCGGGCTATCTCAGCAACCACGGACCGATGGCCGTGGAAGCCATGATCCGCAACGGGCAGGCCCGGACCGTCCACCGCTGGCTCGACGCCTACGCGCACAAGTTGGAGGACGTACCGGCTCCCCGAACCCGTATCACCGACGCCAACTGGCAACAGGCGCTGGGCGATCCGGGCCGCGTCACGGACTGGACCCGCTACTTCACCGAGCAGAGCGCCGAACACCCCTGGCGCGAGCTGCTCGCCGCATGGTGGCCACGGCTGCTGCCGGGCATCGCGGGCGCCGCCACTCACCCCGTCATCCGTGTGGGCCATGCCGTACGCAGCCTGCTGGTGGAGGGCGAGAATGCTGCCCGGACAGCGGAGTTCGCGCACGCACTCGGCTACTGGGCCGCCCGCCATCTGCCGCTGCCCACTGCGGTGCACCCGTCGGGCAGCGCCACCCCGGCAGCTGCGCTGGCCGCCCTCCCCCGGCTCGCCGACCGGCCCACCTCACCGCTGAACGGCTACGCCCAACTGCCCGACACCCCGGGCTGGTTGCGCACCACCGAGTCGCTGCACATCCCCGAAGCCCCCGAGGCCGCACGCGACGGCCTGGCCGCCCTGGTGCGCGCCGCCACTCTCAACTACGCGGACCACGGCCACGGTCACGGCATCCTGCTGGTGCACGCCGCCACCGCGCCGAACGCGGTGCTGCGCACCCTGCCCGCGCTCCCCCGGGAGCTGTGGGCGGGCTCGTACGCGGTGGCCTGGGCGGCGGCCTCGGCGCTCACCACCCTCTACGCCGCGGACGCACCGCGCTCGGCGCCGAACGCCGATACGGTCACCTCCGAGGAGGTGTTCGCGCGGGCGGTCGCCCACGGCAACGAGCATGCGATCAAGTTCGCGGACACCGCGCTGGACGTCGCGGCGGCCTCCGAGGACGGCGACACCCGCGCCCTGTCTGCGGCCCTGAACGCCCTCACACTGATCGACGAGGACGACGACTGACGGACGCCCCGCCCGGCGCCCTCCTCCATCGCCGATGATCAAGCACGCCTTCAATATCAGCACCACAAACATCACCACATCGCCGCTCCACGGCGTCACAATTGACAGTAGTGGAGTGGAGGGCCGCCGCACCGGCACCTCCCTACACTTGAATGCTCAAACGTCAGGATTTGGGTGCAATTTGACGTTGTTAAAACTTAAATAACTCTCCAAGTGGTGAGAGAGTGGATGGTATGAGCAACGAATCCGCAGCCGAGCCACGCTGGCTCAGTGACGAGGAGCAATTTGCCTGGCAGTGCTACCTCCACGCCACCACGCTCCTGGAGGACCACCTCGACCGCCAGCTGCAACGGGACGCCGGCATGCCGCACGTTTATTACGGCCTGCTCGTCCAGCTCTCCCGTGCGCCGCGGCGCCGGATGCGGATGACCGAGCTGGCGCAGAACGCCAAGATCACCCGCTCCCGCCTCTCGCATGCGGTCGCGCGCCTGGAGAAGAACGGCTGGGTACGGCGCGAGAACTGCCCGTCCGACAAGCGGGGCCAGAACGCCCTCCTCACGGATGAGGGGATGCGGGTCCTGGAGAAGGCCGCGCCCGGACATGTCGCCGCCGTACGCTCCGCGATCTTCGACCGTCTCTCCCCGGAGCAGATTGGCCAACTGGCCGAGATCTGCCAGGTGATGACCGAAGGACTGCAACCGAAAGGCGCCGACCTCCCCTGGCTGCGCTGAGGGATCAGCGGAACCGGGAGGCCGACGCCGGTGGTCGTACGGCTGATGCCGGTGGCCGGGCGGCCGTACGACCCGTAGGGGAGCCCGTACGGGCCGTAGGGAACGGCTTACGGCCCGTAGGGGAACGCCGTACGGGCCGCCCCCCGGCTGCTCAGTGCACCCTCAGTTCAGTGCACCATCACCGGAACCTGAAGCTCACCGTCCTCCTCGGACGAGCCCAGGACCGTGCCCTCGCCCTCACCCTCGGCGGAGGAGGCCGCCGGCGAACCGGCACCCGGCCGCCCGGTGTTGATGAAGGTGAAGGCGATCACGCCCGCCAGGGCCAGGATGCCGACCGCCCACCAGATAGCGGTGGAGTAGCCGTGCACCATCGACTGGAGCTTGAGCAGGTCGGCCGAGCGCGCACCGGCCGCGTGCGAGGTGGCGTACGCGGTGGTGGCGCTGGCCGCGATGGTGTTCAGCAGGGCCGTACCGATCGCGCCGCCCACCTGCTGGGAGGTGTTGACCATCGCGGAGGCGACCCCGGCATCGCGCGGCTGGACACCGTGCGTGGCCAGCGACATGGCCGGCATGAACGCCGTACCCATGCCCAGGCCCATCAGCAGGAAGCCGGGCAGGATCAGCGCCGGGTAGGACGTGTCGAGATCGATCTGGGTCAGCACCAGCATGCCCAGCGCGGCGACCGTGAAGCCGGGCGCCATCAGCAGCCGCGGCCGGACGCGGGTCATCAGCCGGGCGCCGATCTGCGTGGAGCCGGTGATCATGCCGACGATCATCGGGAGGAAGGCCAGACCGGTAGTGACCGGCGTGTAGCCCTTCACGATCTGCAGGTAGTAGGTCAGGAAGAGGAAGAGCCCGAACATGCCGATCACGGCCAGGCCCAGCGAGGCGTAGACACCGGCGCGGTTCCGCTCCATGACCACTCGCAGCGGCAGCAGCGGTGCCCGCACCCTGGACTCGACCAGGACGAACGCCAGCAGCAGGACGGCGGCCGCCGCGAACAGGCCGAGGGTCGGGCCGGCCAGCCAGCCGTCCGACTCGGCGCGGGTGAAGCCGTAGACCAGCGAGACCAGGCCGAGGGTGGCCAGGATGACGCCGGGGACGTCCAGCCGGGAAGGGTTACGGCCACCCGCGGGCTCCCGGATGACCAGGAAGGCACCGGTCGCGGCGATCACGGCGAACGGGATGTTGACGAAGAACGTCCAGCGCCAGTTCATGTACTCGGTCAGCACGCCGCCGAGGATCAGTCCCACGGCGCCACCGCCACCGGCGATCGCACCGAAGATGCCGAACGCCTTGGCGCGCTCCTTGGCCTCGGTGAAGGTCACCGCCAGCAGCGACAGCGCGGCCGGTGCCAGCAGCGCACCGAAGACGCCCTGGAGCGCACGTGCGCCCAGCAGCATCCCCTGTCCGGACGCGGCACCGCCGAGCGCGGAGGCGACCGCGAAGCCGATGAGCCCGACGATGAACGTCCGCTTCCGGCCCCACAGGTCGGCGACGCGCCCGCCGAAGAGCAGCAGACCGCCGAAGGCCAGCGCGTAGGCGGTGATCACCCACTGCCGGTTGGCGTCGGTGATACCGAGATCCTGCTGGGCGGAGGGCAGCGCGATGTTCACGATGGTCGCGTCGAGGACGACCATCAGCTGGGCGAGCGCGATGAATATCAGCGCTTTCCAGCGCCGGGGATCGACGGATGGGGCGGTTTCAGGCATGGGGGTATCCACCTAGTGGTGCGGTGAGCGAACGGGAGCTAGGACGGGGCGGGTGGGGTGCCCGTCAGCGCGGCGACGGACGGGGCGTAGGAGCGAACAGGGGGCGGAGCGGACGGGGCTCGGACTGAGGGGAGGGGAGCAGACGGGATAGGGCAGACGGGAGAGGGGACGCTGCGGGCCGGGCGACAGATGCCGCCACCGCGGCCCGCGCTCCCCGTTTTACGAGCGGCGCCTCAGGTCGTCCAAAGTGGCGGCGGCGCCGGGGAGTTCGGAGCGGGCGGGAGCCTGCAGACCGTCCAGGAACAGTTGCAGATGCCGGTGCACGAACTGGTCGAAGTTCCCGCAGCGGCTGCCCGGCAGCGGCCGGGTGAGCTGGGTGAGCGCGACCATCAGATCACCGACGGCGATATCGGTACGCAGCCGGCCACTGTCGCGTGCGGCGGCCATGACGGCCTCGACGGCTGCCTCCAGCCGGTCCCGCGCCGCGACCAGATCGGGGTGGTCCCGGTCCACGCCGTCGGCGAGCAACGGACACAGCGCCCCGATCCGCTCCTCCACGGCAGCGTGGACGAAACGCCTCAGCGCTTGGAAGGCATCGGACTCCTCGGCAAGGGCACTCTCCGCGCGGTCCGCGGTACGGGACATCACGGAGAGCGTGACGTGGTGGATCAACTCCAGGCGATCAGCGAAGTGACGATAGAGCGTCGCGTTACCGACACCCGCGCGTCGAGCGATTTCGTCCAGCGGGACCTCGGCCCCGAACTCGACCATCGTCTCGCGGGCGGCCGCGACGATCCGCTCCCGGTTGCGCAGCGCATCGGCCCGCAGCCGGGGCTGCTGCTCCTGCTCCGCCGGCTTCCCGGAATTCCCGGTTTTCGCGGGCTTCGCGGGCTTCCCGGTCTTCGCGGATGCGGCGGCGGCAGCGGCGGTCACGGCAGCTCACCTCTCTCGTCTCTCGGCGCTGGTCGGTCAGGTGGTCGGCGCGAACCGGGGAACAGCTCCCCGGTTTCCCGTACGCCTGGTTAAACGGGGAAGCCGTCCCCGGATATTTCCCACCCGCCACGTGACCCGCACCACACACTCCAAACCCGCCCGCCCCGCCGCTACGCCCCACCCCACCCCGTCATGACTCCAGTTGACGTAACCCGGCGCGCGAGCGATCACCTCCCGACACAAGGTGATCGATATGAAGCACAAGGTATCCGCGGTGCTGGCCGCAGGCGCGGCCACGGCGGCCGCAGCCATAGCCCTGGGCTCACCGCCCAGCGCCGTGGCCATACCCTCGGCGCCCGGCGCCCCGCCGCGCGGCCCGTGCGCCCTGCGCGGCATCAGCGACGATGTCGCCGAATCCACCGACACCCCGGCCGGTTTCTCCCGCTCGTCCGGCACCGTAGAGGCGCTCACCCTCTTCATCGACTTCCCGGACGCCCGCGCCACGATGTCCCCCCGCGCCCGCTTCGCCGAGTTCTTCCCGGCCGCGACGGACTACTTCCGCACCAGCTCGTACGGCAGGCTGACGTACCGCGCCAGGCCCCTGTTCCGGTGGATCCACATGTCACGGCCGCTCGCGGCGTACGGCATCCAGCGCGGCGCCGGCTTCGACCCGGCCTCGGACGGCGGCTACCACGCGCTCTCCCGGGAGGTCGTACGCGCCGTCGACCCGCTCGTCGACTTCCGCGACTACGACGTCATCAACATCATCGCCACCCCCAACGCGGGGCCGCCCGCCACCCGTACGGTCCTTTCGGTCACCTTCAGCGGCGGCGACATGGGGCTGAGGACCGCCGACGGGGTGCCGTTCCGGAACGCGTCCTTCATCTGGAGCCGGCAGACCGGGGCGAGCGCCTTCCGGGTCCTCAACCACGAGAACGCCCACAGCTTCGGCCTGCCCGACCTCTACTTCACGGACGGCCGCGACGCCCCGCCCCCGGCAGGCCACTGGGACCCGATGGACGAGGACTGGGGGCCGAGCAATGACTTCGTCGGCTGGCACAAGTGGAAGCTCGGCTGGCTCTCCGCCGATCAGGTGCACTGCGCCCCCCACCGCGGGACACCCGGCGAACACACCCTCACCCCGGTCTCCGCCCCGGACGGCACCAAGATCGTGGTCATCCCGACCTCACCGCACACCGCCCTGGTCGCCGAGGCCCGCACCCGCGGCCTGCTGGACCCGACGGTCTGCCGCCCCGGCATCCTCATCTACCGCGTCGCCACCCACGTCCCCTCGGGCCGCGGCCCGCTCCGCATCGTGGACGCCACCCCGCACAGCGGCGGCTGCTACCGCGACAACAAATACGTCGACCCGGAACTGACCGACGCCACCTTCCGCCCCGGCGACACCTACACGGACCGCACCAGCGGCGCCGCCGTCACGGTCCTGACGGAGAATCCGGACGGCACGTATCGCGTACGGGTGACACCGGCCCGGGGGTAGCCCTTCGGTGCGCAGCCCTTCCGCGGGGCCCTTCCGTGGGGGCCCTTCCGTAGGGGCCCTTCCGTGGGGGCCCTTCCGTAGGGGCCCTTCCGTAGGGGCCCTTCCGCGCGTGGTCCGTCGTGGGCAGGCCGGGAACTACTCTCCGCCCCCTTCCTCCCGCCAATGCCGCCGCCCGATGCTGATCAGCCGCAGCTGACGCCGCGCCACCCGTACGACCCGCTCAGCCGCCCCCTCAGAGCCGGCCGCGCCCCCCGCGCCGGCCACGCCGTCCGCCCCTTCCGCATCGTCCGCCTCGGCATCGAGCAGCGCCGCGGCCGTCGTCACCAGCCGGTCCACATACAACTCGGCCAGCATCCGCACATCGTCATCGCACCAGCCTTCCGACACCGGCTGGGACTTGAGCGCCGCCGCGACCTCCTCCGCGAACCGGTCCATCTCCCCCGCGATGGCCAGCCGCACATCCCGCACCCCACCGTGCCGCTCGCGCGCCACGAACCGGATGTGCAGCGGATGGTGCCGCACATGCTGCTGTACGACCGCGACCGTACGGTCGATCCGCTCCTCGGCCCCGTCCTGCTCGGCGAGGATCGCCCGCACCATCACATGCAGGCTCCCCAGCGCCTCCTCGACCAGCGCGACACCCAGCTCCCCCATGTCCTTGAAGTGCCGGTAGAACGCGGTCGGGGCGACCCCCACCACCCGTGTGACCTCCCGCAGCCCCAGGCTGCTCAGGCTCTGCTCCTCCAACAGCCCGAGCGCCGCATCGAGCAACGCCTGACGGGTCTTCTGTTTCTGGACCTGCCGCACTCCAAGACTGTGACTCATGTCATCCAGTAAACAACCGTTCTCTGAACTACTCCACCCCCGGGCGGTCGTAGACTGAAGGAACTGAGTGAACAACTGTCCTCTGGAATCGGAAAGGAAGATCATGCTCTTCCTCGTCGCAGCCCTCCTCCTGATGGGGATCCTGCTGGGCACCGCGGCACACCTCCCCGTCCCCGTCACCCTGGTCGCGGCCGCCGTCATCGCCGGCTGGCTGCTCGTCTTCTTCCTCCGCGAACGCCGCCACCACGACGAGGTGACCTCCCGATGACCACGCTCAGCGCACCCCTGCGGACGACTCCGGCCACGCCGAATCCGGCCACGCCGAACAAGACCGCCGGCCCGGCCACCTCCCCCCGCCGCTCCCAGGCGGACGGCATGGCCGTGGCCTCCTTCATCCTCGGCCTGCTCGGCACCCTGGTCCTCAACCTCCTCCTCGGCCCCTGCGCCCTGGTGCTCGGCAGCCTGGCCCTTGCCCGCGGCACCCACCGCCGCGGCCGCGCCCTCCTGGGCCTCACCCTCGGCGCCGCCGACCTGCTCCTCCTCGCCCTCCTCACCACGACGGACGGCACCATCAGCTGGCACATCGGCGGCTGATCCCCGAACCCGGCCACGGCTCGCCGGAGCCACGGCCGGGACCGAGGCGCATCCTCAACTCACCTCTCGTTACCCGCACGCAGCCACCCGATGTAGTCACTCACGGCCCGCTCGGTGTCGTACTCCGCCCGATAGCCGGTGTCTTCCTGGAGACGACCGATATCGAGAACCATGTGCGGTCCACCGCCCCCGGCAGGGAGGCCGACCCGGGCACCAGGGACCACCCCCCTGATCGCTTCGACGATCTGGGCGTTGGTCGTGGCCCGGCCGGAACCGACGTTGTACGTACGGTGGTTCAGCCTGCCCGCGAGCTGGAGCAGGGCGATCGCCCGCCCGGTGTCCTTCACATAGCTGAGGTCGAGCCCGTCCTCGGCGAAGGCCGGCCCCATGAGGTGGGAGAGGTCCGGGACGGTGCCACGGGCGGCAGCGTGGATGAGGGCGGGCGCGGCGAAGAACGGATCCGGGTGCCCGAGCGGGCCCCACGTACCGGAGATCCGATAGTTGACGATGTCGACACCCGTGGCATCGGCGAGGAATCCGCCCAGCAGTTCACCGACCTTCTTGAAGGTGGGGATCGAGACGGCTGCGCTCATCGCCAGCGGAGCGTCCTCGCGCAGCGGCCCATCACCCCCGGCGCCGAAGTAGACCCCGATCGTGCTGGCGACACCCAGCCGCCGCACGCCCCACTCCTGCGCCGCCTCCACGACGTTCAGCAGTCCGCCGAGCGCCTGCCGTGTCGCCTCAACCGGCTCCTCAGGGACGGGAGGCCAGGGAAAGGACCCGGCCAGGTGCACGATGCCCGTGATGCGATGGCGCCGGCCGATCGCGAGCAGGGCATCGCGATCGGTGATATCCGCCCGCTCCACCGCCACCCGCGCCCCGTCAAGTACGGCCGGGAGCTCAGAGGCGCGGCGCTGCACCACCACACAGTCTTCGCCCAGGTCCAGCAGCGCTCGCACGGTATGCGATCCGATGAAGCCGAGACCTCCGGTGACGAGGATCATCGCCCGCCCCTTCCGTGGCCGTCCTGATCTGACTTGCTCGCCAACTTCCCCAGCGGGCTGGGCTCTTCCTCCAGCGCGCTGACCGCCGCCTGCCAACTGGCGTCCTCGGGATGGAGTGCGCTGCGCAGGAATGCCGTGCTGAGCCGCTGAATCAGAGCGACGCGCGCGGGACTCTCATCCGTCGTCTCGGCGACCTCGTACCCGGGGATGCCCCCGAGTGAGTGCTCCGCCCCGAACAGCGTGAGCAGGCTCTTGCTCCCCGGGCTGTGGGTGTAGGGGTCGGTGAACCAGTCCGGCCCACGGGTGGAGAGAGGAGACCGGTCGCTGTCCCCGGCGACGATGAGGGCCGGCGCGGTCATGCCGTCAAAGGACGGCCTCATAAAGGGAAGGTTCTCGACAGCGAACGGCGTCAGGTCATCCCCCAGCCCGGTCAGCGCGAGCAATACACCCGCTGTGACGCGGTGATCGGACAGGTCCTCTCCCGCCACACCATCGGCGTCGAGAACCCTCGCCCCCAGCAGCGCACTCGCCGTCTGAGCTCCCCAGGAGTGACCAGCCACCGCGACCCGACTGCCATCGACGCGCCCACTGAGCCCCGGCACAGCAGCTTCCAGCACGTCGAGCCCGTCCAGCACCCGCGTGAGGTCTTCTATCCGATAGCGCCAGATCCGCGGCGTACGGGGATCCTCGGCAGGCAGCCCGAGCGTCCTGGAGTCGAGGTGGGTGGGCTGCACGACCACAAACCCCTGCGCGGCCCAGAAGTCCGCCAACGGCGCGTAGCCGTTCATCGACCAGCCGAAGCCATGCGAGAACACGATGACGGGCAGATCGCCGCCGATCGCGGGGGCGGACACCCGCACCTGGAGATCCACCCCACGCCCCGGAGCCCGCAGAACAACCGGCTTCACGGATACCACCGCGCCAGGCGCACCCACAGGCTCCTGCCCATCCGCGCCACGCGAGCCGGATTCGGAGCCGAACGTGTCGTCCATGGAAGTGCCTTCCGTTCGTTTTCTTCTGGCCGCGAGGGCAGCAGACGGCCTGGTCACCGACCCTCCGCTCTGCCATCATGACCGAACCGGAACATCGCTCCGTTAACGATACGGAGCGCTGTTCCGCTTCGCAAGCCCCCTCCCGGGTTATGCGTATGGGTCATGGATCATGGGTCATCGGTCACGGAAGGAGTGCCGCAGTGAACGACAGCGGCCAGGGCACGGGAAGCACAGCCGGGTCCAAGCGCAAGGACGCCCGGCGCAATCAGCAGACCCTGCTGGAAGCGGCAGCCGCGGTCTTCGTCGCCTCGGGCGTGGAAGCGCCGGTGCGCGACATCGCAGCCGAGGCAGGCGTCGGCATGGGCACGATCTACCGCCACTTCCCCACCCGGGCGGACCTGATCATCGCGGTCTACCGCCACCAGGTCGACGCCTGCGCCGAGGCCGGCCCGGCCCTGCTGGCGACCAGCCCGTCACCGCACGCCGCCCTCGGACAGTGGGTCGACCAGTTCGTCGACTTCCTGGCCACCAAGCACGGCCTGGCCGCCGCCATGCAGGCCGACAACGCCGGCTTCGAAACGCTGCACGCTTACTTCCTCGACCGCCTCCTGCCGGTCTGCACCCAGCTCCTCGACGCCGCCACCACCGCGGGCGAAATCCACACCGGCCTCGACGCGTACCAACTCATGCGCGGCATCGGAAACCTCTGCATCGGCGCCGAAAACGACCCCCACTACGACGCACGCCCCCTGGTGGCCCTCCTCATCACCGGACTACGCACAGGCCACTAATTCGGCGAACCGACGGCGCCGGCACGGAGAGCGAGCGGACCGACGACTATCGGCCTTGCAGCCCCAAGAAGCAGCAGCCGGTTGCCGTTCCCACGACATTCCTCGGGAGGATTCCTTCCGCATCCCCACCCGGCGAGACCCCTCACAGAAATCACACTTCACCGCTCGCTAAATTCCGGCAAAAACTGGCGCGCGCTGCACAGGATCCCCCGAGCGATCCACGCACACCTCCCCGGAGAGCTATCCGGAATTCTCGCTACCGCTACCCATGTGAGGCGCCCGATTCCGGTTGACGCGCCGCCCTGCCCGTTTTGCGGTGTTTCAGCGAAAGGAATCGGCCCCTTTCCGCCCGCGACCCCCGCCCCTTCGGGCACCCCTTCGCACACCCCGGGGAAGGGCCGTACCTGGCCCATACACCCAGTTCACACGTATTTCCAGCGCACCCGCGCAGCACCCGTTCCGGCGAGGGCGCGGAGCAACCGCGCGTAATGATCCGGCCAAAGGTTTTCGATTTCTTCAGCGCACAGTCCGTCCCAGGTACGCTCTGTTCGTCCATGGAAAGAAATCGGCCTGACGTTGACGAGTGAATTACTCCGGACCACTGTCACGGATGTAATTATCCCGGCGAATTCCACCTCATCTTTCACCCCGAAGCCTGCCCGCAGCAAAACCGGGTCCCAGGCTCATACACAGCTGCCAGCAACCGTGTAACCAAGAGGGAGATCTATGAATACCGCCCCTTCGGACGCGACTGTCCCCGAAGAGAGGTTTCAAGAGTTTCCGCTGACCGAGATCCAGTACGCCTACTGGGTCGGCCGGGGTCCCAACTTCGTGCTGGGCAACGTGGCTCCGCACGCCTACTTCGAGCTGGAAGGGCGCCGGCTGGACGTCGACCGGCTCTCCAGTGCCTGGCGCCGGCTCATCGCGCGCCACGACATGTTACGGGCCGTCGTGGCGGAAGACGGCCGGCAACGCGTCCTGGAGCACGTCCCCGACTTCCGGATTCGATGTACCGATGTGCGCTCGCTGCCCGCGGACGAAGCGGAGCGCACCCTCGACGGCATCCGGGATGAGATGTCACATCACGTCTACACCGCCGCGGACTGGCCGCTGTTCGACATCCGGCTCACCCGTCTTGCCGATTACGACCGCGTCCACATCAGCCTCGACCTGCTGATGGTCGACCTTGCGAGCATCACTCTGCTCTTCAGTGAGTGGAGTGCGCTGTACGTGGACCCCGACCATCACCTCGAACCGGTCGACGTGACCTTCCGCGACTACGCGCTGGCGCTGGAACGGGGAAGCCAGGCACCGCGCCACCAGAAGGCACTGGAGTACTGGACCAGTCGGGCGCAGACACTGGCCCCGCCGCCGGACCTCCCGCTCGCCAAGTCCCCGGTGAGTGTGCACAAGCCCCGCTTCTCGCACCGTGAGTTCCACCTCCCCGAAGAGGACTGGCAGCGCCTCCAGGAACGCTGCGAGGACCGCGGCCTGACCCCGACCGCGGTGCTGGCCACGGTCTTCTCCGAAGTGCTGGCGGCCTGGAGCGGTACCCGGCGCTTCACCCTCAACCTCACCTTGTTCAACCGGCTGCCACTGCTGCTGACCGAGGACGACGCCGGTCACCGCAGCCTGCATCCCCACCTGCGGCGGGTGGTCGGCGACTTCACCTCCATCTGTCTGCTGGAGATGGACGCCAGTGGTGGCAGGCCCCTCGAAGAGCGCGTCAACACCACCCAGCTCCAGCTCCAGCGCGATCTGCGCCACCGCCACGTCAGCGCCCTGCAGACCTTGCGCGAGCGCCGCCGGCTCGGACTGCAGGACGGGTTCGAGACGATGCCCGTGGTGTTCACCAGCGGGCTGGGCACCGCCGCCGACGTCTCGCAGGCCATGGACAGCTTCGGCGACATCTCCTACCGCATCAGCCAGACCCCGCAGGTATGGCTCGACCACCAGGTGGTCGACATCACCGGTTCGCTCAACCTGACGTGGGACTGCGTGGAGGAGCTCTTCCCCGCGGGGCTCCTGGACGACATGTTCGCCACGTACTGCGGCATGGTCGAGCAGCTGGCCTCCGACGACTCGCTGTGGGAAAAGGAGCTGCGCGTCACCCTGCCGTCCCGGCAGCTGACCGGCCGCGAGCAGGCCAACGACACCGCCGGCCAGGCCCCCGCCGGACTGCTGCACGAACCGCTGCTCGACATGGCCACCCGCCACCCGGACCGCCCCGCCGTACTCAGCAACGCCGGCACCCTCACCTACGGCGAACTGGCCGGACAGGCCCACGCCATCGCCGGGCGCCTCACCGAGCAGGCCGGCGACTCCGGCCTGCAGGACCGGCTGGTGGGCATCACCCTGCACAAGGGGCCCGCCCAGGTCGCCGCCGCCTACGGCACGATGATGGCCGGCGGTGCCTACCTCCCCGTCAGCGCCACTCTTCCGCTGCAGCGCCGGGCGCGCATCCTGGAGGACGGCAAGGCCCTGGCGGTCATCACGGACAAGGCCCTGGAGAGCGGACTGGAGTGGCCGCAGGGCGTGCCGCGCGTCCACGCCGACCAGGAGCCCCCGGCCGGCGGCTCCGTACGGCACCCGTCCGGGCCGGCGCGGCCGGAAGACCTGGCGTACGTCATCTACACCTCCGGGTCGACCGGGGCGCCCAAGGGCGTGATGATCGAGCACCACGCCGCGCTCAACACCGTCATCGACATCAACGAGCGCTTCGGCGTCGGCCCCGGGGACTTCGTCTTCGGCCTGGCCGACCTCAGTTTCGATCTGTCCGTCTACGACCTGTTCGGCACCTTCGCCGCGGGCGCCACGCTGGTGCTGCCCGACCAGGACCTGCGGTCGGACCCCGCGCACTGGGCGAAGGTCATGGCCACTTATGGCACGACCGTCTGGAACTCGGTACCGGCTCAGATGCAGATGCTCGTCGAGCACCTCGAAATGGGGGGTGAGATCCCCGAGGGGCTGCGGCTGGTGATGCTGAGCGGCGACTGGGTCCCGGTCGATCTGCCGGACCGCATCCGCGCGTTGTGGCCCGATGCCGAGGTCATCAGCCTGGGCGGCGCCACCGAGGCGTCGATCTGGTCGATCCACCACCGGATCGGCGAGACCGAAGCGGGCGCCAAGAGCGTGCCGTACGGGATACCGCTGCGCAACCAGACCTTCCACGTCCTGGACGCCCACCTCGACCCGTGCCCAGTCTGGACGGCGGGTGAGCTGCACATCGGCGGCGTGGGCCTGGCCCGCGGGTACTGGGCGGACGAGGAGCGGACGGCGGCGAGCTTCATCCGCCACCCGCTCACCGGGGAACGGCTCTACCGGACCGGCGACTTCGGCCGCTATCTGCCGGACGGCACGATCGAGTTCCTGGGACGCCGGGACGGCCAGGTCAAGATCAACGGGCACCGGGTCGAGCTGGGCGAGATCGAAACGACCCTCGCCCGCCACCCCGGCGTCGACAGCGCCGTCGTCGTGAAGGCGTCCGACGACGGTGGTGCGTCCCGGCTGATCGGGTATGTCGTGCCGTCGGAGGACGACAGCGCGCTGTTCGTGACCGAGCACGCGGACCAGGAGGTCAGCCAGGGCCAGTGGCAGGCGCTGCGCGACACCGCCGGGATGCCGGCCCCCGGGCCGGGCCCCGAGGAGCTGCGGACCGCCTGGGACGTGCTCAACGACGTCCACGCCGTCGCGACCGCGACCGCCTTCCGCTCCTTCGGGCTGCCGCACTCCCCCGGTGAGCCGTTCGACCCTGCGGCACTGCGCGGAGCCGGTATCGCGCCGCGCTACGAGCGCTGGCTCGCGCGCGCGGTCGGCTCCCTGGAGCAGGCCGGCTTCCTGCGGCGGGGCCCGGCCGGACACGAGGTGGCGCGGGAGCTGCCCACCGCCGTCCCGCCGGAGCTGGCGCAGCGGGCCCGGACCGTGCTCAAGGACGTCCTGGACATCGCCGAGGACGTCAGCGACTGGATGCTCTCCCTCGCCGGTGACCTGGCCGGCGTGCTGACCCAGAGCATCCACTCGGCCGAGCTGTACGCCTCCGACCGGACCCCGGGCATCTACGAGAAGCTGTTCGGCCCGACCTACGCGACCGCGACCGAGGCCGTACGGAACATGGTGGCGTCCTGGCCCGCCGACCGGCCCCTGAATGTGCTGGAGGTCGGGTCCGGTTACGGCTCGCTGACGCGGCATCTGCTGCCGCTGCTGCCGCCCGACCGCACCGAGTACGTCTTCACGGACATCTCCCGCTACTTCACCGACCGGGCGCAGTCCGCCTTCGAGGACTTCCCGTTCGTGCGGTACGAGCTGTTCGACCTCGACCAGCCGGCCGAGACCCAGGGCTTCGAGAACCAGTCCGCCGACCTGGTCATCGCCGCGAGCGTGCTGCACGACATGCGCCAGGTCCGGCGCACGCTGAACAGTCTGCGCTCCGTGATGGCGCCGGGAGGCGTGCTCCTGCTGGTCGAGCAGACCACCTTCCATCCGTGGTTCGACCTGGTGATGGGCCTTCAGCAGGGCTTCGACAACTTCGAGGACACGGATCTGCGTACCGGGCACTGTCTGCTGGACCGCGGTCAGTGGCAGCGGGAGCTGACGGCTGCCGGGTTCGCCGACACGGAGGTGATCACCACCTCCGGCGGTCCGGGCTCGGTCGGTTTCGACGTGATCGTCGCCCAGGGCCCCGGCACCGGACGCCGGTTCGCCCCCGAGGAGCTGCGCTCCTTCGCCGCCGACCACCTGGCCAAGTACATGGTGCCGGCGCAGCTTCTCGCGCTGAGCGAGCTTCCGCTCAGCAGCACCGGCAAGGTGGACCGCAAGGCCCTGGCGAAGGCGGGAGCGCGCAGTTCGATGCGCAACCGCCCGGCCAAGCCACCGCGTACCGACCGGCAGTTCAAGCTGGTCGAGATCTGGCGCGAGGTCCTGGGTCTGAAGAGTGTGGACATGGCCGACGACTTCCTGGAGGCGGGCGGCGACTCGCTGCTCGCGGCCCGGGTGGCGGCCAACCTGCAGTCGGCGTTCGATGTCACCGTGCCCGTCGGCACGATTCTGCAGCACACGACGGTGGAGGCACTCGATACGTACCTGGAGCAGCTGCTCGGCCCGTCCGAGCTGATGCCGGAGGAGAAGTGATGACCGCCGCAGGAGAAGTGATGACCGAGACCACCCCGTTGACCCAGGAGCGGATCGTGCGCTGGTTCGCCGATTTCCTGGCGGAGATCCTCGACACCTCCCCGGAGGCGATCGACCCGACGGCTCCGCTGGACCAGCTGGGTGCCGACTCGGCGACCGTCCTGGTGATCTGCGCCCGACTCCGTGAGGACCTGGGCGCCCGGGTGCGCCCCAAGGACGTCCTCCAGCACTTCACGGCCGAGGGAGTGGCCCGGTACCTGGCCGGACCCGTCCCGGCGAAGGGGTGAGACGAAACATGCACTCAGTCGCGATGCCCCGCTGGATTGTCAGCGGGGCACCGCGGCCGGCCGCCCCCAAGCTCTACTGCTTCGCGCAGGGGGGCGGTTCGGCCGCGGAGTACCTCCGCTGGGCCCGTGACCTGCCGGGAGCCGAAATCCACGCCGTACAGCTGCCGGGTCGTGGCTCGCGCCTCAACGAACCGGTGTTCACCTCGATGGACCCACTCGTCGAGGGCCTGCTGGCCAATCTTCCGCTCGGCGCCGCGCCCTACGCCTTCTTCGGGCACAGCCTCGGTTCGCTCATCGCGTACGAGGTGACCCGGGCGCTGCGTGAGGCGGACCGTCCGCTGCCCGCACGGCTCGTGGTCTCCGGCTATCCGGCGCCCCATCTGCCGCGCACCTCACAGGAGCTGCACACGCTGCCGGACGCCGAGCTGATCGAAACGGTGTCCCGGACCCACGGCGGCATCCCGGAGGAGGTGCTGGCCTCCGCGGAGCTGCGGGAGCTGGCGGCCATCGCGCTGCGCGCGGACTACCAGGTCCTGGAGACCTACTCCTGGCGTGCCGGGGAGCCGCTGTCGCTGCCGATCACGGTGTTCGGCGGCCGCGCGGACCATGTCACCGCCGAACAGCTCCAGGCGTGGCAGGAGCTCACGACGGGCGAGGTCACCGTGCAGCAGTTCCCCGGCGGCCACTTCTACCTGCGTGAGCAGCCCGCCCCCGTCCTGCGGTCGCTCGCGGGTGCGCTCCGGTCGGTCCGTACGAAGGAGAGGAGCGCACCGTGCTGACCTTCGCCGCCGCGTCACTGGTCCTGGTCATGATCCCCGGCCCGGACCAGGCCCTGATCACCCGCAACGCCCTCGCCGGCGGCAGGGCGGCCGGGCTGCTCACGATGGTGGGCGGAGCGCTCGGGCTGAGCGTTCATGTGGCAGCGGCGGTGCTGGGCATCTCCACCCTGCTGGTCGCCTCGGCGACCGCGTTCACCATCCTGAAGGTCGTGGGCGCCGGCTATCTGGTGTGGATGGGCATAGCGACGTTCCTGAGCGCCCGACGCACCATGACCCAGAAGACAGAAGATGCCGACCCGGAGGCCGCAAAACTGGACACCAAATACCTCCGGCACGGCTTCCTCTCCAACTCACTCAACCCCAAGGTCGCCCTCTTCTTCGTGACCTTCCTCCCCCAGTTCCTGCCGGCCGGTCACAACGTGTTCCCCAGGGCACTGCTGCTGTCGCTGGCGTTCGCGCTGATCTACCTCCTGTGGTTCAGCCTGTACGTCCTCACGGTCGACCACTTCGGCAAGGTGCTGCGCCGCCCACGGGTGAGAGCCCGAATAGAGCAGGTAACGGGAATCCTCCTCATCGGCTTCGCGGCACGACTGGCTTTCCAGTCGCCGTGAACGGGCGGGGGCAGGCGCCCGTGAAACGGCAGCGGCAGATGCCTGGCGGGCGGTGACGCGGCGGTGGTGGTGGTCGCGCCGGGCAGAGTCGAGCAGAGTCGGGCAGAGGAGGGGTCTCCGGGGGCTGGGCTTCTGGAGACCCCTCCCGGCTGGGAGGCCGACCGCCTCCCGAAGGCGGGGACCGCCGCCACGTCACCACGCCGCACCTCCAGACCTCCAGGTCGTCCACGAGGAACGACAGGGACCAGGAGCCATAGACCCGAATGCGGATCAAGCCCCACCCGCTACACTGACCGCGGTGGCCCGGCCTCATGGCCAGGCCTCCGCTCGCTGTCGGCAAGCCGCTCTGGATCATCGCGTCTACCTGGACCGATTCCCGGGCACATTCCCGACGGATCCCCGCCTCCGTAGCTCAGGGGATAGAGCACCGCTCTCCTAAAGCGGGTGTCGCAGGTTCGAATCCTGCCGGGGGCACCAGGCGCCGCGTATGCGGCGGGCACGATGAAGGCCCAGGTCGGCCGGTGGAGAACCGGGCGCCTGGGCCTTGATCATTCTTAAGCCGGGATCACGCGGCGTCCGTCGTTGCCAGCGGCAGCTACAGCGCGGCGGGGGCCTTCTTGTACCAGCCGGCGATGACGCTCACCAGGTGAACGATGTTCTGGGTCCGCATGATCGGCGCAGCGGCGTTCGGCTCGAAGTCGTCGTTCGCCCCGGTGGTACGCCAGATGCTGGATTCAGAGACCGGCGCGGCCATATGCGGGTCGAGCCGTTTGAAGAACGCCGTGATGTCGTCCAGCTCGACCGGGTTGTCGCCCGCACGAAGCTCACGGAACACGCCGCCGAGAACCCGGAGCATACCCACCGAGCCCAGAAGAGAAGTGCGGCGTACCTCCTGCGCCAGGGTGAGGACTCCAGGCTGACGCTCCGCGTCAGGATCGTCCTCGGTGAGGTTGGCGAGGTCAGTGAAGGCGTTGGAGATGACGTCAAGGAAGTCCTTGACCTGCTCGATCACCTCGCCGTCGGTGAGAGTCTGCTCGGCCTTCTTGCTGATTCGGCCGCCGGCGCCGGCGATGACGGCGCGCGTGATGTCGGCAACGTGTTTAGCACCCATGAAGTTGGGGTTCTTGAGAGTCATGCGGTCCTGCTCGGCATCGACCCGGCCCTTCAGCAGCGGGTGATCGATGACATCCGACAGCGTTCGGTTGGCGACCTTGTAGCTGTCGAAGCGGGCGCGGACGGCGCTACTGATGCCTTTGGCGTTGTCTGCGACGTCCACGAACATCTGCTGGGCCTTGATCGGGTCGGGCTCGACGTAGATGTCCAGACCGACGTACTCCGCCTTCAGACGGTTCATCTGGCTGATGAGCTTCTCGCGCTCGACCTCAAGCTTGGCGGCCTTCTCCGGGCTGACCTTGCGGGCAACCTCGCGGTCGACGGCGGAGATGGCATCGGTGATGCGCTGCTTCTCGATGGCGACGCCGAGCACACGGTGCTGGCCGTCAATGGTCCGCAGGGAAGAGATGCCGCCGATCGCCCACGGGACGGTGAGGTAGCCGACGGCACCCTGATCGTCCACCTTCTCGAAGGCGCAGCCGCCACCGTCCCGAGCCAGGAGTGTGGGGGCAACCCAGTCCTGCTTGGCATCGAGGTATTCACCGAAGTGTTTGGCGTGGAGACGGTCGACCTTGCGGTTGTCTTTGTCGACGTTGTTCGGGTCGGGAACAGGGAGGATGGTCGGGAGGTCGAGGAGAGGTACGCGCACGCTGTAGACGGTGCGACCGCCCTGAGGCGTCTTGATGGCAAGGTAGGTGCTGGAGTCCTGCGGCTTGGACAGCCGCAGAGGATCGACAGTGATGCTCATGCAGTCCCCCCATTGGGATCAACCGCGCACAAGTCAAGCGCGGAAACAAGCAAACATTAAGTTCAAGCCGAAACTTGCAGGCGGTAAGTTCTTAATATGACCGCCAAGTTGATGACCCTTGGCTATACGCGCTTCGCTTGGGACCATTGCCGACCGCATCTGACTGATCCAGTGAGCAGCTGGTGCAACAGCACACGGAATTCGGTCAGGGGCTATGCGCGGACAAGCTGCCGGAGGCGGAGCGCTCGATAGGCCATGGCCTGCTCAGGTGAGGCCGGTTTGCCAGGACCAGGAGGCTATTTCTACGCGGTTGCGGAGATTCAGTTTGGACTGGATGTTGGCGAGGTGGGTCTTTGCGGTGCCGGGTGAGATGACGAGTTCGGTGGCGATTTCCTGGTTGGTGGAGCCTCGGGCCACCAGGCGGACGATTTCGCGTTCGCGGTCCGTGAGGGCTTCGGGGCCCGGGTGGGGGCATGCGGCCGGGGGCGGGGAGAGCTTTCGGAGGAGTCGTACGGTGATTTGGGGGCTGATCAGGGCGTCGCCCGCCATCGCTGCGCGGACGCCCTCGATCAGCAGGGTCGGGCCGGAGCGTTTGAGGAGGAAGCCGCAGGCGCCGTGGTGGAGGGCGGTGTGGACGTAGTCGTCGAGGTCGAAGGTGGTGACGACGACCACCCTGGTTGGCCGGGTGGCCTCGGGCCCCGCTAGCAGGCGGGTGAGTTCCAGGCCGTCGAGGCGGGGCATACGGATGTCCGCCAGGACGACGTCCGGGCGGAGGTGGCGGGCCAGGTCGAGCGCTGTGGCGCCGTCCGCGGCCTCGCCGACGACGGTCATGTCCGGCTGTGAGTTAAGGACGAGTCGGAAGCCGCTGCGGACGTCGTCCTGGTCGTCGGCCAGGAGGATGCGGGTGGGGGTGCCGCTCATGTCTTCTCCTGGGGGTGAGGGTGGGTCTCCTGGGGGTGGGGGTGGGTCTGCGGGAGTACGGCCAGTACTTGCCAACCGCCTTCGTATGGGCCGTAGGAGAGGGTTCCGCCGCCGGTTGCCTGTACGCGTTCGCGCAGGGCTTTCAGGCCGCGTCCGCCGTGGCCGTCGCGGATCCGTCGGGGGCGGAGGGTGGTGGCGGGCGTGGTGGTGGGAGTGGTGGCGGGTGCGGTGGCGGGCGTGGTTCCGGAGTCGTTGAGGATCTGGATTTTTAGGGCGGGTGCGGGGGCGGTGGCGAGGCTGCGGGTGGTGACGGGGGTAAGGGCCACTTCGACGCGGGTGGCTCCGGGGGCGTGGCGGCGGACGTTGGTGAGGGCTTCTACGACCAGCCGGTAGGCCGTGGAGCTGGTTTCGCGGGAGAGGGTTTGGGACGTGGTGGGCGGCATGGTGAGCCGGGCTTCGGCGGCTCCTGCGGAGGTGAAGCGCTCGATGAGGGTGGGGAGTTGGTCTACTCCTGGTGGGGGCTCGGGGTGGGGGCTGGGCTCCGGGGGTAGGCCCTTTGGTGTCGGTGCTCCCTGAGGTACGAGGGCAGTTGATGGTTCCGGGGTATGCGGGCTGGTGATGTCGTTGCCGTTTGCCTCGTGGAGCATCCGGACCGTGCGGTCCATGGACTCCAAGGCGTTCAGACCGGCTCGTTCGATGCGTTCCAGGGCGGGCAGGGCCTGGCCCGGGTCGGACGCGGCGACGAAGCGGGCGGCCTGCGCCTGGGCGACGATTCCGCTGATGTCGTGTGCGACGAAGTCGTGTAGATCCCGGGCGAGTTCGAGCTGCTGGGAGCGTCGGGTTTCGATGACCAGTCGGTACCGCCGGTTTTCCACCAGCCGTGGGTAGCCGCCGACGACAGCGGCGCCCAGGACCGGCAGCGTCCAGAAGGCGGCGGCTCCGGCCAGTGAGAGCAGGGACGGCGACGGGATCAGCGGCAGTGTCCACGTCGCGACCGCCATGCCTGCCACCGCACCCGCGATCAACGCCTGCCGGAGCGGCGCCCAACGGGCCACTACGGCAAGGAGCATCAGCAGCACCGCCATCTCGGCCAGCCGCCATACGGACCCCCAGGACGTCGACGGGGGATGCGAGACCACCGTGGTCGCCAGTGAGAGGCCGCCGGCGATTGCCAGCGGGCGGGCGAGGCGGGCACGCGAGCGCGGCCAGCAAGCGACGGTCCAGAGGAGCAGGGCGGCGGATGCGAGGGCCGGGACGGCTCCGTAGGGGATCGCCGCCCAGGTGCCGTACGCGAGGGCGAGGGCGAGGGTGAGGGTGACGGCGAGGGTGACGGCGAGGGCGGTCAGGGCTGTGCAGGCCGTTGTGGCGGCGGTGGCGGGCGCGAGATGGGGTGCGGGCCGGGGCGGAGGCGGGGCCAGGGCCGGGGTCGGGGTCGGGGTCGGGGTCGGGGTCGGGGTCGGGGGTAGGTTGCGGCGCCTCATCTCGCGTCTGTCCCCACGTGACGCCTCATCCAGGCTCACCCCCATGTGTCGCCTCGGGATTCATCGTCCCTGTATCTATCGCTGTATGCCTTGAACCGGCCTAAGGCGTAGGGGAGTTCGTTGCCTCCCCATGCCGTCGATCCTACGAGCGGCCGTGTACGCGCTCCCTCCGCCGATCGGCAGAGGTGACGCCCCATCCAGCGCCAGGGATCTGCCGATCGGCAGATGGTCGCGAGTGGGGGCCCGGCGACAGATTGGAGGCGTCATCGGCAGGGTGGTGGCCGTCAAGGCTGCTGCGTATTCGGGGAGTTCATCGTGACCGGTATTGGTTCTTCCGTTCGTTCGTCCTCTGTGGACAGTTCCGGCTGCTTCGTGTCTTCGCGGCGTCGTAGGGCCGTGGTGGGAACCGGCGCCGCCGTGGCCATGCTTGTTGCGCTGACGGGGCTTACGCCCGCCGCGTCCGCTGCTCCCTCGGGTGCCGCGGAGGCATCGACGGCACCGGCCGGGCTCGCCCGGGTGAGTGGACAGGCCCGCGTCTTCTACGTCTACTCGCCGCGCGACGACATCCGCTTCTCGGTCGATGCCAAGGCGGCCCCGTTCAGTCGGCCCGTCGATGGGCTGCCCCAGGGGATGCCCACCGACGCGCGGGGCACGGTCACGATCTCCCACTGGTCGCCCGAGAAGAAGCAGGGCCGGCGTGCGGAGGCCGCGGTGGACTGCCTGGCCACCGGGGGCGATACCGCGACGCTCAGCGCCGTTGTCACCAAGTCCGAGGATCCCGACGAGATCGGGGAGCGGCTGGGCTTCAGCGTCAAGAGCGGCGGGCCGGGCAAGGGGCGGTTCGGGTTCTCCTGGGCGGTCTCGAACGTCGATGTCGTCGATGGGAAGGCCGTCTTTCCGCATGTCGGCACCTGTATGGCACCGGCCCCGTTCGCGTCGGTGACGAAGGGCGGCTTCAAGGTCAGGCATGCGGAGCTGCCGCCGCTGCCGACGGGGTGGGGGAAGCGGGCCGACGGGGGCAGCTCCCGATGACGCGTCGGGCCTGTGGCGGTGCGCCGGGACGGTCCGGACGGTGTGAGTTATCCACAGGGGCGACGGGGACCCCCGCGAAGCTCGTAGGCTTTCGGAATGGCTCTGGCGGACGTGGAAGTGGTCGTGGACATGGATGTGGAAGGCGCTTCGGACGCAAGCGAGGCGGTGCAGGTGCTGCGCCGGGTGTTCGGGTATGACGAGTTCCGCGGCAGTCAGCAGGAGATCATCGAGCACGTCATAGGGGGCGGGGACGCGGTCGTCCTGATGCCGACCGGTGGCGGCAAGTCGCTGTGTTATCAGATTCCGTCGCTGGTCAGAAGCGGTGTGGGGATTGTGATCTCACCGCTGATCGCGTTGATGCAGGACCAGGTCGACGCCTTGCGGGCGCTCGGTGTGCGGGCCGGGTTCCTGAATTCGACGCAGGATCTGGAGGAGCGTCGGCTCGTCGAGGCGGAGTTTCTGGCCGGAGAGCTGGATCTGCTGTATCTGGCGCCCGAGCGGCTGCGGGTGGAGCAGACGCTGAATCTGCTCGACCGCGGCAAGATCTCGCTCTTCGCGATCGACGAGGCACACTGTGTCGCCCAGTGGGGCCACGATTTCCGGCCGGACTATCTGGCTCTGTCGATGCTGCACGAGCGGTGGCCCGAGGTGCCGCGGATCGCGCTGACCGCCACGGCGACCGAGGCCACGCACACCGAGATCACCTCACGGCTGCGGATGGCGGACGCCCGGCATTTCGTGGCGAGCTTCGACCGGCCGAACATCCAGTACCGCATCGCCTCGAAGAGCGAGCCGAAGAAGCAGCTGCTGGAGCTGCTGCGGAACGAGCATGCCGGGGACGCGGGGATCGTCTACTGCCTGTCGCGGGCATCGGTGGAGAAGACCGCGCAGTTCCTGGTGGAGAACGGCATCCCGGCGGTGCCGTACCACGCGGGGCTGGACGCGCGGATGCGCGCAGAGCACCAGGCCCGCTTCCTGCGTGAGGACGGGCTCGTCGTGGTCGCCACGATCGCGTTCGGGATGGGCATCGACAAGCCGGATGTCCGGTTCGTGGCCCATCTGGATCTGCCGAAGTCCGTGGAGGGCTACTACCAGGAGACGGGGCGCGCCGGGCGGGACGGGCAGCCGTCGACGGCCTGGCTCGCGTACGGGCTGCAGGATGTGGTGCAGCAGCGGAAGATGATCGACGGGTCGGAGGGCGACGAGGCCCATCGGCGGCGGCTGTCGGCCCATCTCGACGCGATGCTGGCGCTGTGCGAGACCGTGCAGTGCCGGCGGGTGCGGCTGCTGGCCTACTTCGGGCAGGAGAGCAGCGCATGCGGCAACTGCGATACGTGCCTGACCCCGCCGCAGACCTGGGACGGCACGGTGTCCGCGCAGAAGCTGCTGTCCACGGTCGTACGGCTGAAGCGGGAGCGCGGGCAGAAGTTCGGCGCGGGCCAGATCATCGACATCCTGATGGGGAAGAAGACCGCCAAGGTCATCCAGTTCGATCACGACGGGCTGAGCGTCTTCGGAGTGGGGGACGACCTCCGGGAAGCCGAATGGCGGGGCGTCGTACGGCAGTTGCTGGCGCAGGGGCTGCTGGCCGTCGAGGGTGATTACGGCACGCTGGTGCTCACCGAAGCGAGCGGTGAGGTGCTGGGCGGCCGGCGCGAGGTGCCGATGCGGCGGGAGCCGGAGAAGGCGGCACGGCCGGCCAAGGCGAAGGCGAAGGGCAAGCGCGCGGTCCCGGCGGACCTGCCGGAAGCTGCACTGCCGGTCTTCGAGGCGCTGCGCGGCTGGCGGGGCCGTACGGCCAAGGAGCAGGGCGTGCCCGCGTATGTGATCTTCCACGATGCGACGCTGCGGGAGATCGCCACGCTCGGGCCGACGACGACGGCCGAACTGGGCACGGTCAGCGGAGTCGGCGAGAACAAGCTCGCCAAGTACGGCCAGCAGATCCTGGATGTGCTGGCCGGGCGGGAGAGTCAGGAGGATGTGCTGGATGCGGGGGCTGTCGGCGCCGGAGCGGGCGCCGGGGCCGGATCCGGCGCCGGAGCCGCGAAGGTGGCTGGGGCTGCCGACGAGCCTCACCTCGCTCCGGAGCCCGAAGACGAGGAACTGCCGGAGCCGCCGGATGACATCGATTGGTGAGACGGGGGGCATGGATCGCTGAGCTGGAGCGGAGGTCTTCGGTCGGTTGAGCCGGAGCCGATGTCGTCGGCCGGTGAGCCGATGACGGAGTGCCGCTGCGCTCGGTCACGGGTGGGCCATGAGCTGCGCCCCGAAGGGGATTTCAGTGGCTTTGGCCCGGCCTGCGCGGGCGCTCCTTCACAGGACCGATCCCAGAGATCCCGGTGACTGTTACACAACGGATGGATCGCCGTTAAGGACGCTCCGTAACGTTCTGACTTCGATCGCGTCCTTTTTCCGTCCCCTGGTCCGTCCCTCATCCCGCCCCTCATCCCCTATCGCATCCCCACGGCGGCCCGAGCCGCCCACGACGAGGAGTACCCATGCCGGCCCAGCGCCGCTCCGTGATCCGTACCGTCACCGTCGCCACCGGTGCGCTGGCCGTGCTGCTGCTGCCTGCGGGCGCCGCCATGGCCGCCGAACCCACCGGCCCCTCGGAGAGCCGGACGTCGATCATGCTGCCCGACAACGGGCTGGCCGGGCTGGCGGAGAAGGCCGGCCAGCTGCCCACGGCAGGGCTGATCGGTGGGGCCGCTGCGCTGGGCGTGGTCGGTACGACCCTCGCCGTCCACCGCCGACGCCACGGAAGCCACGGAAGCCGCCACAGCCAGCAGGCCTGAACTACTCCTCCTCCCCCACCAGCCGCTGGATCTCCTCATAGCCCAGCACCTCGCCGCCCGCCCCGCCCGCTTCCGTCGGCGCACGGCCCGTGCGGATGGCGTCCGCGGCCGTGAGGGTGGCCTGCAGCGCGGTCCGGAAGAGCAGCGAGCCGGTGCTGATGCGGCGTACGCCCAGCTCCGCCAGACGGCTGACGGTATGTCGCCCGGGAGCGAAGAGGATGTTCAGCGGGGCGGGGATCTCGGCGACCAGCACCGAGATGTCCTCGTCGGCGATCACGCCCGGTACGAAGACGCCGTCGGCCCCCGCGGTCAGGTAGGCCTCGGCGCGTGAGAGCGTCACCGAGAGCGGCGGCGGGTTGTCCGCGAGCCAGTGGGTGTCGACCCGGGCGTTGAGGAAGAGGCCCGGTGCCCGTTCCTTCACCGCGCTGATCAATTCGGCCTGCCGCGCCGGATCCTGCAGCCCCTCGCCGCCGGGCAGCCCGTCCTCCAGATTCAGCCCGGCCGCCCCCGCCTCCGCCAACTCGGCGGCCAAATCCCCCACTTGACCGGCGTCGCCGCCGAATCCGCCCTCCACGTCGACGGTGTAAGGGCAGGTCAGCCGACCGTTGAGCCGCAGTGCCAGCGCCACCGTGGCATCCCGGACCTCGGCGAGCCCGCGCCCGTCCGGGTAGCCGTGGGCCGCGGCGACGCCCAGGCTCGTGGTGCCGACTGCCGCGTATCCGGCCCCGGCGAGTGCGACGGCCGAGATGACGTCCCAGGCGTTGGGCAGCAGCAGCGGCTGATCGGCGTGGTGCAGCGCGTGGAAGTGGAAGGTGGCGTACTCCGGGGAGGTGCTCATATGGGCACCGTAGGCCGGAGTCCCTTCCCTAGGGGGCGAAGACTCGCGGCGGACAAGTGAGTCATGACCACTCCGGCGTACAGCCACCGAGTGCGCCGACGCCCGTCCACCGCCAGAAGCGCCGCACACCGCCCGGCCCCGCCCTCATCTCCCCCACCATCGCCCGGCCCGGCCCGCACCCCGAAATCGCCACGCGCCCGCCACCAGGAAGCCGCCGAGAACAGGCAGCCTTCACCCCGTCATCCCAGCCCGTCATCCCGGCCCGTCACCCCACCCGGTCGTCCCCTCCACACATCCCCGCCCGCCCGTACACCGTGACCCTGGCCCCCCGCACCTCCCTGCTGCTGCACACCTCGAAGGCGGTGCGCAGCGTGGACCGCTTGGCGATCTCCTGGTCGGTGTCGTCGGCCGGCTGGCCGTCCGGGTCGCCGGCGACGACGATCCGGTGGGCGGCCAGCATCCGCTCGCGGATCGCATCGCCGGAGCGCTCGGTGCCGTACAGGGTGTGCGAGGCCAACGGGCTCCTGGCCAGTGCGAGGTCGTGCAGCCCGCGGAAGTCGTGCGGCCGGGTCGCGGCCCAGATCCGCCGCCGGGACGGCATGAACAGCAGCCCGTCACCGGGCTCGGCCACCTCGCGTACGGCGTGCGCGACCGCGGTGACATCGTCGACCCGGCTGTCCGGGCTGCGCAGATGGACGTTGACGGGCAGCAGCACCACCAGCACCAGCCCGACCGTCACCGCCCACCGCAGCCGCCGGCCACGGGTCTGGCCCCGCTCGCCCGGCGGCCGCAGCAGCCGCGCCAGCGCGGCGCCCGCGAGCAGTGCGAACCCGACGACGTAGTAGAGGACATAGCGGTCCACGTAGGCCGGTTCGACATGGGAGAGCAGCAGCAGGAGGAGGGTGGGCAGAAGCAGCAGGGGGATGCCGAGGGCCCGGAGCCCGATGGGGCCGCGGGAGCGGATCCGGACGCGGGCGCAGGCGAGGCCGAGGACGGCGAGCACGGCGAACGTCAGCAGCTGGAGCGGGTCCGGCCACATGAGCCAGCTGATCTGTGCCGACTGCCGGGTGCTGAACACCGCGAGCGGGGCCAGACCGGCGAGAACGGTGCCCGAGGCGAGCAGCCAGGCGCGCAGTACCCGGCGGGGCAGTCGCGCCAGGACCACCGCGGCGCCGTGCGCGGGCAGCGCCAGCACCGCGAACTCGTGCAGCAGACAGGCGGCCAGCATCAGCGCCGTATAGCCGAGCCACAGCCTTCGGCGCGGGCGGGCCGCGGTCAGCACCAGCAGATAGCTCGCCCAGACGACCAGCGCGCAGACGATCGCGTACGAGCGGCCCTCCTGCGCGTACTGCTGCACGACCGGGATCAGCGCGAAGGTGCAGCCCGCCAGCAGGCCCGCCCGGCGGCCGACCAGACGCCGGCCCAGCAGCGCGACCCCGGCGGCAGCGACCGTCATCGCGGCCACGGACGGCAGCCGCAGACCGACGGCCTCGCCGAAGGCGCCGCCGAGGGTGACGTCGTAGACGCGGAACCAGAGGTGCATCAGCGCGTAGTAGAGGCCATGGACGACATCGACGTGCTGCAGCGTGTGCCAGAGGTCGGCCAGGCTGCGGTGCGCCATGTCGTAGGTGACCGCCTCGTCGCGCCATATGGCGTCCTGCCGGCGGATGCCCCACGCCCCCAGGGACAGCATCAGACCGGAGGGCAACAACACCACCGCGCCCTGCGCCGCCCAGGCACCGGGGGCGGCTGCGGCGGACGCGTACGTCTTCTGCGCTGGCGCTACGTCGATGACGGACTCCGGTCACGCGCGGGACGGACGGACAGACAGTCAGAAAGGCAGGCTCACGGTAGGGCGGACCGCCAGTAGCCGACCAGACGGGCGAGCGGGGCGGCGGGCGGTGACGCGGAGGGGGGCCGCGGGACGGACGCCCGCGGCCCCCCGGCCCGCTCAGGTGATGCGGACCAGCTTCGCTCCGAAGGACGGCTCGACGAGGTCCTGCTGCAGGGCGACCGGCACCTTCTGCTTGCTCTCGCCGTTGCCGACGGTCAGCACGCCGACCTCGGTACCGGCCTTCGCGGTGTGCGGGACGGTCTTGCCCCCGTCACCGACGCTCAACGTCAGCTTCTGGCCGGGGACTCCCACCGCCTTCAGGTCCTTGGTGGCGACGACCGGCGTGCGTCCGTTCAGGCCGTCGTCGACATAGCCGACCACCTGGCCCTTCTTCACCGCCGTGGCCGAGGTCAGCGCGCTGCGTACGGCCTCGATGACCTTCTTGCTGTTGTTCTTGACCATGGTGAGGCTGTTGGAGGCGTTCGGGTCCAGGCCCTTGAAGTGCTGGTCCATCATCGTGCCCAGTATCAGCTGGTCCTTGCCGTCGACGGTCTTGTAGGCCGCCCAGGACAGCGTGCCGCCCGCCGCCGTGCTGGAGCCGGTCTTGATGCCCTTGATGCTCAGCCCGGCCAGCAGCAGGTCGTCGTTGTTGTTGTTGATCCGCTTCGGCAGGCCCTGGATCTCGGCGTTGGGCATGGCGACGATCGGCCGGAAGGCGTCGAACTTCATGACGGCCTCGGCCAGCTTGAGCTGGTCGACCGCGGTGCTCACGGTCTTCGGGTCCAGGCCGCTGGGGTCGGTGTAGGTGGTGTTCTTCATGCCCAGGTCCTTGGCGGCGGCGTTCATCTTCTTGACGAACGCCCCCTCGTTGGAGGACTGGGTGTCCCAACGGGCCAGCAGCCGGGCAATGTTGTTGCCGGACGGGATCATCAGCATCTTCAGCATGTCCTGCTGGCTGAACTCCTGCCCCGCCCTGAGCCCCTCGATCCGCGACTCGTCCGTGGAACCGCCCTCAGTCACCGCCTTGGCGTCGACCCCGATCTGCGGGCCCGTCTTGCCCTTCTTGAGCGGGTGGTCCCGGAGGACGACATAGGCCGTCATGATCTTGGCCACGCTCGCGGTCGGCACCGGCTTCTGCGGGCCGAACGTCCCCAGGTCCCCGGAGCCCACCACCTTGACCGCGGCCTGCCCCTCCGCGGGCCACGGGATGTCGAGCTTGCCGCCCTCGAAGGTGAACGAGGACTTGGCGTCGCCGACGGTGAGCGTCGGGTCGGGCAGCGGGCGCACCGCCTGGGCGACCACGAAGATGATCACCAGCAGCACCGCCAGCGGGGTCCAGATCTTGAACCGGCGGACGACCGAACGCAGCGGGGTCTCGGGCGGCGGCGGGGTGTTGGTGAGCTGCGCCAGGAGGTCGAGCGGCGGCAGCGGCTGCTGCTTGGTGTGCTCGGAATCGGGCAGCGCGGCGGGAGCGGGCGTGGCGCCCGTGGTGGCGGACGGCGTGGCGCCCGTACGGTCCGCGGGCTTGGGTGCGGCAGGCTTGGGCGCCGCGGTGGGCTCGGCGGCCTTCGCGGTCCCGGCGGGCTTCGTGGCCCCGGTCGACTTTCCGGTCCCGGTGGACTTCGCGGGCTCGGCGGCCGGCAGCGCGCCGGGGGCCTTGCCGGCCGGCTTGGCGCCGGCCTTGTCCGCCGCCTTGTCGGACGCCTTGTCCTCGTCCCCTGGCTTGTCCGCGGCCTTGTCAGGCGTACGGGCAGGCGTCTTCGGCGCCGTCTTGCCCAGCGACCTGCCGGCCGTACCGTCGTCCGCCGACTTCAGCGCCACGAACTGACTGGTCCGCTCCGAGTCCCGCTCGGCGGCCTTCGGAGCCTTGGCGTCCTTGGCGTCCTTGGCGTCCTTCTTGCCGTCGGTCTTGGCGTCAGCCTTGGTGTCGGTCTTGGCGTCAGCCTTGGCGTCAGCCTTGGCGTCAGCCTTGGCGTCAGCCTTGGCGTCAGCCTTGGCGTCAGCCTTGGCGTCAGCCTTGGCGTCAGCCTTGGCGTCGGTCTCGGCCTTGCCCGCGGCCTTGCCGTCAGTCTTGCCCTTGGCCTCCGGATTGTCCTTGGCCTCGGGCTTGTCCTTGGCCTCCGGCTTGTCCTTGGCCTCGGGCTTGTCCTTGGCCTTGCTCTTGGCCGCGTCGCCGTCCTTGGCGGGTGGGGAGATCTTGAACGCGGTGGTCGCGTGATCGACGCCCTCCGCCTCGGCCAGCTTCTTCGACTTCGCGAAGGCAAAGACTCGCGTCGCCTCGTCGACGGCCGACCCCTCGGCCTCGACCTCGGCGTCGGCCTCGGCCGCGTCGCCGCCCTTGCCGTCGCCGTTGCTCGCCTTCGCCGCATCGGCCGCCCCACCGGGCTTGCCCTTCTGCGGCCCGACGGTCTTGAACACGGAGGTCGGCTGATCGACAACCGCAACCTTGGCCCGCGACTCGGACTTGCCCTCGGATTCGGGCTTGTCCCCGGATTCGGGCTTGTCCCCGGACTTAGACCCGGCCCCGGACTCGTTCTCGGACGCCGACTCGGTCTCGGTCTCGGCAGCCTTCGCCGTGCCCGCCTTCTCCTCCGACTTCACCTGCTGCTTTGCACCAGGCTTCGCATCGGGCTTCGCTTCCGGCGTTGCTTCCGACTTTGCTTCCTGCTTCGCCTCCGACTTTGCGGCGGCACCCGCAACGTCCTCGTCAGCATCCCCGTCGGCACCGTCAGCGCCCTCGGGCGCGTCAGAGGCACCGGCATCGGCGTCAGCATCGGCATCACCCTCACCGTCGCCCTCACCCGCCTCGGCGTCCTCATCGCCCTTCGTGGCGACCCAGGCGGCCACAGCGGCCCGCAGACGGTCTTCGCCACCCTCGGCGCCCGCACCGTCCTCCTCGGCCCCCTGAGGCTCCTCAGACGCGCTTTCGGATGCCGACCCGGCCCCGGACTCCGCATCCGCCCCGGACTCCGGCTCACCGCCCGCCTCGGGCTTCGACTTCGCCGCGGACTCCGCTCCCGGCTTCGCCTCGGACTTCGACTCCTCCACAGGTTTCGACTGCTTCCCGGCACCCGATCCCTTCGCCGACCCCTTGGCCGACCCGTTAGCCGGCTCCTTGGCCGACCCCTTTGCCGACTTCTCCGTCGACTCCTCCGCCGATCCCTTCGCCGGTTCGCTCGCCGATTCGTCCGGCTCCCCGCGGAAGGCCGACAGCCGCGGATCACGTGCTTTCCGCGCCGTCTTCCCCGACGACTGCTTCTTGTCCGACTTGTCGGGGGACTCGCCCGCCACCGATGTCTCCTTCATACGTCCCACTGCTGCCTGGCCCAGTGTTCCCAAGTCTCCTGTGTCCACGTGGCCTCATCTCGCCGCCACGCGTACCGGAAGGCGCCGCACCCCTCAGAAAGATGTCGCCGACGTGCAAGACGAGAACGACATACCTACCGGTTCCCTAACGAACCACCCACGCACTCTCGACAGATGAATGTGAGAGGGGTCACCCTGTCATTCATCCACGCGGGGAGGCATGGATGGGCAGGAGCCGCAGAACAATTCCGGAGGAGCTTCTGCTGCTCGCTTTGGACCCGACCACGGGCACCACAGCGCAGCCGCAGTCGCTCGACCTCGGCCTGGCCGGGGCACAGCTAGTAGAGCTGGCTCTGGCAGGACGGATAGCCCCAGACGGGGATCGTATCGCCGTGGTGATGGCACGGCCGACAGGAGATCCAACTCTGGACTCCGCGCTCGAATTGCTGCGCCGACGCGGCAGTCCGGTGCGCGCGGTCCACTGGATCGGCGGGCCCCGACTCGGGCTGCGCCAGACCTACCTCACGCATCTCGAACGGTGCGGCATGGTGCATGCCGTGGCGGGCCAGATGTGCGGGGTGCTGCCGACGACGCGCTACCAGGCGACGGAGACGGCCATCAGCCGGGAAATCAGGGCCCGGCTGGATAACGCGATCCGCACCGGCGTACCCCCGGACCCGCGGACCGCGGCGCTCGCCGCGCTGGCCCATGCGGTCGGACTCGGCAAGCATCTGTATCCAGGGAACGAGGGGCGGTCATTGCGCTCCCGTCTCCGGGATCTGATTCGGCACGACCCGATGGGCGGGCTGGTCGCACACGCCGTCATGGATGTGCAGAACGGTGTCGCGGCCCAGCCCAGGCGGCAGCAGGCGGCCGCCGCGGGAGTGGTCCGGCAACCGGCGGCGGCACGGGCCACGGCGGACCCGGCCGGCGCGCCGGTCCAGTCGCGGCACGGCCATGGCCGGATGGCCCGGGTAGGCGCCCGCTGACGCCGCAGCACCAGCACATCAGGGAGCAACCGCAGATCGCCGTAGATCGCCATAGGTCGCGGTAGAACTCGGTACGACATCTGGCACCACCCGGCGCAGCACTCGCACCACGCACCACCCGCACCACCCGTCCCCGAAGTCACGTACGGGAGCCGCAGCAACAGGCGCGGGGTGGCGGGCCGACCGTTCTCAGAAACGGCCGGTCCGCCGCCCCGCGCGTCTGCTCGCTCGCCTTCTGTGCCCATTTCACTGCGCGGTGTCACCTCGGAGTGGCAGTCTGCTGAACAGAAAACGACAGCAGTACGGAGCCGGAGGTGCACGTCCCGTGGCGTCCAATGTCAATCCCACCGTCAGGCGACGCCGGTTGGGCCAGGAGCTGCGAAGGCTCCGTGAGCTCAAAGGCATGACGGCGGAAGAGGTGGCCGAGCGTCTGCTGGTCTCCCAGTCGAAGATCAGCAGACTGGAAAACGGCCGCCGCAGCATCAGTCAGCGCGATGTCCGCGATCTGTGCGGGGTCTATGAGGTCGAGGACCACCGCATTGTGGATTCGCTGATGCAGATGGCCAAGGATTCGCGTCAGCAAGGTTGGTGGCACGCCTTCGGCGACATCCCCTACAGCGTCTACATCGGCCTGGAGACCGAGGCGGCCTCACTGCGGATTTACGAGTCCCTGTTGGTGCCCGGTCTGCTGCAGACCCCCGGCTACGCCGAGGCGGTCATTCCCGGTACGGTCCCCGAGCTGGCGCCCGACCATCTGGAGAAGCGCATCCAGGTGCGCATGCGCCGCCAGGAAAGGGTCACCGACCACGAGCGCCCTTTGCGGCTGTGGGTGGTGCTGGACGAGAGCGCGCTGCGGCGGGTGGTCGGCAGCCACCTGATCATGCGCGAACAACTGGACCATCTCGTCGAGATGAGCCTTCTGCCGCATGTGACGGTGCAGGTTCTGCCGTACGACACCGGGGCGCACGCCGGAATGTCGGGGACCTTCTCCATCCTGGAATTCGACGATGCCGCCGATTCCAGCGTGGTGTACATCGAGGGCGTCACCAGCGACCTCTATCTGGAGAAGACCAACGATGTGCACAAATACACGATCATGTACGAGCATTTGCGCGCGCAGGCGTTGAGCGCCGAGCAGAGCCGGGAGTTCATCGCGGCCGCGGCGAAATCCCATGCGGACGCCGCGAGGTGACATCCACCAGGGAGACAAGGGAACGGAATCTAGGATTCCGGGGAAAGGGACCGCACGGTACACCTGCCGTCACTCCCATGAAAAGGGATCAAGAAATATGCCCTTCGTACGGGTGAACGGCCTCTGCGGCTCGTGATGTTGGCGCGTAGCGTCGTCAGTACCGAATCCGCGGTAACTCAGAGTGAGCTGGAGTGAACATGGCCGTGCAGCCCAATTCCGCATTCTCCTGGACCAAGTCCTCGTACTCCGGTGGCAACGGCGCCTGCGTGGAAATCGCCGTGCCGACCGCCGCAGCCATCGCGGTGCGCGACTCCAAGGACCCCGACGGCCCGCGCCTCACGTTCGACAACTCCTCCTGGGGCCACTTTGTGTCGGACGTCGCCGGTGGCGCGTTCGACGCGGCGTGACCTGAGCCGTCACCGTCCGCAATCCGCAGATGTGAGCCCTCTCGACTGGATCGCCGTCCCGGCCGAGGGGGCTCGGCCATGTCCTCCTTGCGGCAGACCGGCGTCCGGCCGCGCCCGTCAGCGCAGTTCGGACACATACCGGTCCGTGCCGGGCACGGTCGGCAGGAACGGCGCCAGCAGCTCCACCCGCCCCAGTCCCGACTCCGCGACCTCCTCCTCCAGGTCGGCGAACTGCTCGGTCCAGCGGTCGCGCGGATCCTCCTGGAGAAACCACAGCAGGGTCAGCCGGGTGTCGACGCCCTCGACCTGCCGCACATACGACATCCGGTCCCCCGGCAGCGGCGTCGGGCGGAAGACCGTGACCATGGCGGCCGCTGAACCCGGCAGCCGTCGCGGCAACTGCCGGGCACACAGCCACTCCAGCAGCTGGTCCCGCCGTTCCGGACCGTCCGCGTCGATCACCTCCAGCACCAGCCCGGCGTACGGGTGGTCCAGTGCGTGGAAGTCACGGGGACCCGCCGCGCCGTCCCGGTAGACCGTCGCCAGATGGTCCTGGAAGGCCGTGAAGACATGGGTGCGGTCCCGGTAGACCCGGCCGTCCCGGTTGAGGCGCTTGTTGATGCCGACGGTCCACTTCATGTGCTCGTCGTAGCGGCCCTCCGTGATCCAGTACGTGGAGAGATAGCAGCCGGCCGTGACCGGCCGGGCGACGGCGGACTGCTCGGGGCGGCGCAGCAGTTGCAGCTCACGCGTGGCGACCCAGCGGCGCCCGGAGAAGATCCACGGCATCGCCATCGCGCCCGCGATGTAGTGGTCGTCCTCGTACCAGCGGTTGTAGGCGTATTCATGGCCGGGGTGCGGTTCGACCATGGTGATCAGCGCATGTCCGGGGTGCACCCCGTAGGGGCCGACGGCGGCCAGGTCGGCATAGGTGGCGGGGCCGGTGTCAACGGCTGCGGCGGGGGCGTTGGTGACCTCTGGCGTATGTTCGCTGTCTGCGGTCATGAGAGACAGGTTTAGCTGACGTGTCATCAGATGGGGAGGGGGCGGGTGCACGAAATCGTCGGGCGGCGAGCGGATGGGGCCGTCCCGTCCGCCCCGTCCGCCCCTCCCACCCCGGCCCATCCTGCGATAACCCCGGCACCCCAGCCCCGGGCCGCTTAAGCTGCGTGGCAACTACAGCTAGCGGTGGTCCCTCGCAGACCACGAGCGAGGGGAGTCGCCATGCCGGACGCGATAGTTGACCGCGGAGCAACCCCCGTCCCCGGGCTCGCCGCCCGTGCGGCGCGGACCGGGAGTTCGCCGGTACGCGACATCCTGGCGCTCACCGCCCGGCCCGAGGTCATCTCGTTCGCCGGCGGGCTGCCCGCGCCCGAGCTGTTCGATACGGAGGGGCTCGCGGCCGCCTTCCGGCACGTACTGGCCGAGGATCCGCTGCGTGCGCTCCAGTACTCCACCAGCGAGGGCAGTCCGGCGCTGCGTGCGGCCGTCGCGGCGCGCACCACCGCGCGCGGACTGGCCACCGACGCCGATGACCTGCTGGTGACCACCGGCTCCCAGCAGGGCCTGACGCTGCTGGCCACGGCCCTGCTGGAGCCGGGGGACGTGGTGCTGGTCGAGGATCCCTGTTACCTCGCGGCGCTGCAGATCTTCTCCTTCGCCGGTGCCCGGGTGGTGCCGGTGCCGACCGACGACGAGGGCCTGGATCCGGCCGCGCTGGACGAGATCACCGCGCGGGAGCGGCCCAAGCTGCTCTATATCGTGCCGACCTTCCAGAACCCGACCGGCCGCACGCTGTCCGCCGAGCGCCGGGCCGCGGTCGCCGAGGTCGCCGCGCGGCGCGGGCTGTGGATCGCCGAGGACGACCCGTACGGCGAGCTGCGCTTCGAGGGCGAGCCGGTGCCGTGGGTGGCCTCCTTCCCCGGGGCCGAGGACCGTACGGCGCTGCTCGGCTCGTTCTCCAAGGTGATGGCGCCCGGTCTGCGGCTGGGGTCGCTGCGCGCGCCGGCCGCGCTGCGGCGCGCCTGTGTCGTGGCCAAGCAGGCCGCCGATCTGCACACCTCGACCGTCGACCAGGCCGCGGCGGCGCGGTACTTGGCGGTCGCGGACCTGGACGCGCATCTGAGGCGGGTGCGGGACGCCTACCGTGAGCGGCGGGACGCACTGGTCGACGGGCTGGCCGCGGCGCTGCCCGAGGGCTCGCGGTGGAACCGTCCGGCGGGCGGCATGTTCGTGTGGGCGACGCTGCCCGAGGGGTACGACGCGACGGCGCTGCTGCCCGAGGTGGTGCGGCACGACGTCGCATACGTCCCGGGCGCGCCGTTCTTCGCCGGGCCGCCGGACGCCACGGCCGCCCGGCTGTCGTTCGTGACGCACCCCCCGGAGGAGATCCGCGAGGGGCTCGGCCGCCTGCGGAAGGCGCTGGAGGGCGCGCGCCGGCAGGACTGAGGGCGGGCGGCCGGGGCCTGGCGCACCCTGCGCACCCTGGGTTCATGTGCCCCGGTATTGACCGTGCGTGCCTCCGTCTTGGCGAACGGCTCTGGTCTTCCCGGACCGCCCGTCCTAGCCTGACGCTCCATCAGATGCGCGCTGGGCGGCCGGGCCGGGAGGCACAGATGTTGCTGCGGAACAAGACCGTTGTCGTCTCGGGGGTGGGCGCCGGGCTCGGCCATCAGGTCGCGGCGGCCTGTGTGCGGGAGGGCGCCTCGGTGGCGCTGGGGGCCCGTACGGAGGCGAATCTGGCCAAGTCGGCGGCGCAGCTGGACCCTTCGGGTGCGCGTACGGCCTGGCGGGCGACCGATATCGGCGACGAGGCGCAGTGCGCGGCGCTGGCCGAGCTGGCCGTGGAGCGGTTCGGCGGGATCGACGCGGCGGTCCATGTGGCCGCGCTGGACTCGCACTTCGGGGGCCTGCGGGATGCCGACTTCGACTCCTGGCAGCGTGTCGTGGATGTCAATCTCCTCGGCACGCTGCGGATGACCCGCGCCTGCCTGCCGTCGCTCACGGCGCGCGGCGGCGGCTCGGTGGTGATGATCGGCACCCAGTCGTCGGTCGCCGCGCCGTCCCAGATGCAGCAGGCGGCGTATGCGGCGTCCAAGGGCGGGCTGGTTTCGGCGATGTACTCACTGGCGCGCGAGCTGGGGCCGGACCGGATACGGGTCAACACCGTGCAGCCCGGCTGGATGTGGGGCCCGCCGGTGGAGGCGTACGTACGGTTCCAGGCGCAGCACGAAGGCGTCCCGGAGGCCGAGGTGCTGGCCCGGCTCACCGAACGGATGGCGCTGCCCGAACTGGCGACGGACGCCGATGTGGCCGAGACCGTGGTCTTTCTGGCCTCCGACCGGGCCCGCGCGATCACGGGCCAGTCACTGCTGGTCAACGCGGGGGAGCTGATGCGGTAGGCCGCCTACGGGTTGCCGGGGCCTGCGGCGTTGGCCGGGCGCGGCCGGGCGGTCCTGTGCCGCTGTGTTTGCGACCGCCCTACGCGCGCGGGTAACGGGCGAGCCAGCCCGGTGACGAGCCGGCCGGGCCGTGCAGCGCGGCGCCCTGTGTCATCTCCATCGAGAAGTCGTCGGCCAGCTGGAGGACGGTGTCCCGGCCCTCCAGTTCGACCAGCCAGTCCGGCGGCAGTGCCGTCTCGCCGTGCAGGGTGCCGAGCAGATTGCCGCAGATCGCGCCGGTGGAATCGCTGTCCCCGCTGTGGTTGACGGCCAGCAGGAGGCCGTGCCGGATGTCCTCGGCGACCAGGGCGCAGTAGACGCCGATCGACAGCGCCTCCTCGGCGGTCCAGCCCTCGCCCAGGGACTCGACCCGGGCGGGCGTCGGCATGCCCTGCCGTACGGCGCCGAGCGCGCGCTTGAGGGCGTCGGTGGTCTCCTCGTGGCCGGGGCGGGTGGCCAGATGGGCCAGCGCCTTCTGGACGGCGCTGTCGAGGTCCTCGCCACGGGCCAGCGAATGACTGATCACCGCGAACGCGCCGGCCGCCAGATAGCCGGTGGGGTGGCCGTGCGTCTGCGCCGCGCACTCGACGGCGAGCTGGAAGACCAGCTGCGGCTCCCAGCCGACGAGCAGCCCGAACGGGGCGGAGCGCATCACCGCGCCGCAGCCCTTCGATTCCGGGTTCTTGGGCTTGTCGAGCGTGCCCATCGCCTCGTCACCGAGACCGCTCAGACAGGCCTGGCCCGGCGCCCGCCGGGAGTACAGCCACTCCTCACGGGCGAGCCAGCCGTCGTCCTTCTTGCGCTCGTCCGGGCCCCAGTCCCGCTGGGTGGCGGCCCAGCGCAGATAGGCGCGGTGGACGTCGGTGGGCGGATGCCAGGCGCCGGTGTCGCGGCGTACCTGGGCGCGGATCAGGCCGTCCACGGTGAACAGCGTCATCTGGGTGTCGTCGGTGACCGCGCCGCGCCGCCCGTAGGCGGGCACCAGATCGGTCACGCCCTCCTGGCCGTGCGTCTCGCGGATCGCGTCGATCGAGTGGAATTCGATCCCGGCACCGAGCGCATCGCCGATGGCGCCGCCGAGCAGACAGCCGCGTACCCGGCTGCGGAAATCCTGCTGCTCCGCGCGCCCCCAGATGGCGCCGCCGCCCGCCGCGCTCATGCCGGAACCCCGCTCCGCCCGGCCTCGCGTGCGCGCGGCGCGCACTTCCGAACGGCACGCTCGCTGCGCTCGCTCACTGCGCCCTCCTGAAGCTCACTACGTCCCGGGGGCCTAGTGGGGCCCCTGGCGCAGCACTGTAATCGACCAGGAATGATCAATTTTCAGCCAGGTGGGTATTGCGAATAGTCATTCAGAAGGGGGCTTTTGACCACTAGCGTCCCGATAGGTACGGGTTCGGTGGGCGGGATTGGTGGACGGGATCGCGCCGGGGACGATGGGCGGGGGCGTGACGTCGGGGCGTGGCCGACGATGCCGCATCGGGCGTGACGTCGGGGCGGGACCTCGGGGCGTGACCGGGGGGCGTTTCGGTGGGAATCACCGCCTTCCTGGCGGGCGGCCCGGTCCGTCAACTGGGCTGAGGTGGCGCCGGTCATCCGGACGTGGGACCCGCCCCGCGGACCGGCAGCCCGGTCCGTCCGGAGGACCGGCGCCACCCCCGTCCCTCCCTCCCCGCACTCCCCTCCCGCCCCCACTCCGGCGCTCATCCGTTCGATGATGGCGGCGGCGCCCGTTGGGCATGCTCTCCCCATGTCCGAGTACGAGTGGGATCGCACCACCATGGCTGTCGTCGCCTCCGCGCTCTCCGGAGACAGCGACGGCGCGGTGGAACTCCTCCGTCCGCTCCCCCAGAGCGATGTCTGCCATATCGCCGTACGGCTCGCCGCCATGGCCGCCGACGCACTGATCGTCGCCGCCCAGGACAGCGGAGGCGACCGCGAGGAGGCACTGTCGCAGTGGCAGCAGTGCATCCTGCAACACGAGGCGGAGTACGAGGGGGGCGTGGGGGATTGAGCGGGCGGCGGCCGGTGCCCCCTGTTTGGGCGGCGGCCATGCTCAGCGGCTGACTTCCGCTGACGAACCGCCCGTTCGCCCCGGGGCCGCCGTTACTCCGAGGCGGCGGAGCATGCGGACGGGGTGTCCTCCGGGCGGCCCAGGGCTCGTAGCACCAGGCTGCGTTGGGCGCGGGTGGAGCGGTCCGCGGGGTCCAGGGCTATCGACCGGTCCAGGTCTGCGAGGGCTTGAGCGTGGTGGCCCAGACGGTGGGACACCGTGCCGCGCAGGGACCGTACCCGGGCGTCGTCCCTGTGGAGTTCCAGGCAGCGGTCGAGGGCTGCGAGTGCCTGCTCGGGACGGTCCAGGGCGTGCAGCGCCTGACCGCGGGCCAGATGAACCCAGGCGTACCCGGGGTCGAGGGCAAGGGCGCGGTCGGCCTCGCGGAGTGCTTGCTCGTAGCGCCCGCCGTCGAGGCAGGTGTGGCAGCGCTCCGCCCATATCCAGGGGTCGTCCGGGTGGAGTTCGGCCGCACGTCCCAGGGCGGTGAGAGCCTCCTCGTGGCGGCCCAGCACGCGGAGGGTGATTCCACGGCGGGCGTAGGCCCAGACATAGGTGGGGTTGACGGCGAGGGCGCGGTCGAACTCGGCCAAAGCAAGGTCGTACTGCCCCATGTCGCGGTAGGTGGCGCCCCGTTCGGCCATCGCCCAGGCATAGTCCGCGTTGATCTCGATGGCGCGCTCCAGACCCGCCAGCGCTTCCTCGTGCCGGCCGAGGCGGCGCAGACAGACGGCGCGGCTGCCGATGCTGAAGGCGTGCCGGGGCTGCAGGGCCAGGGCCCGGTCGAACTCGGTCATGGCCTGCTCGTAGCGGCCCAGGAGGCGGTATGCCTCGCCGAGTTGGGAGGCCGCTTCCAGGGAGTCCGGGGTGATCTCCAGGGCGCGGGTGTAGTCCTCGGCGGCGCGCTCGAAGGAGCGCATATAGCGGTGTGTCAGACCGCGGCCGAGCAGGGCGGAGGCGTTGCGCGGATCGAGTTCCAGGCAGCGGTCGAAGTCGGCGAATGCCTGTGGCCAGTCCTCGGCCTGGCGGTGCTCGCGGCCCCGGACGCGGTGGATACGGGCCTGCCGCACTGCATCGAGACCGGGGCGGCCGAGCAGTGCGGTGAGGATCGGGATCAGGCCGCCGCCGTCCTCGGTGAGCGCGGCGGTCAGGCGCGCACCCCAGTCGCGGACCTCCGGGTCGTCGGCGTCCTCACCGGCCTGGCGTACGGTCTCCACGATGCCGCGCAAGGCGGCCGGGGCGTGTTCGGCGGCGTCCAGGGTGTCGGACAGCGCCGCGTCGAGGGACGACGGCGGATCCGCGCAGAGGGAGTGGTAGATCTCCCGGAGCCGGTGGTCCCGCCGGCGCTCGTCGGTCCAGGACTCCGCCGGGTTCGCATCGGGCGCACGGTCCATACGGAGGCGCCGGGCGGCCTCGGCGAGACGGCGGTGCCGCGCCGTCCAGGTCTGCGGTGATCTACGGCGCTGGAGGCGCAGCATCGCCGTCCGCACCACCTCGTGGTACTGCCACCGCCCGGCCCGGTCGGCGACGAACGGCAGTCCGCAGAGCCAGCCGAACCGTTCGGCGGCGGCCGCGTCCACCACGGTCCGGAAGATGTCCTCGTCGAGATGGCGTGGCAGGGCGGCGGCCAGGGCGGCCTCGCGGCGCACCGGGTCCGTCTCCCATTTCAGAAAGCGCTCGACGGCCGTGTCGCTGGGGTCGTCGACGGCCTCGGCGGCGCGCGGGCGGTTCTCGGCGAGGGTGGAGACCAGCACCGGAAGGCCGCCGGACAGCCGGAGGATCACGTCGACGATGTGCTCATCGGCGATGCCCCTGGTTGCCAGGAACTGGCGCGCCTCGTCCTCCGTGAAGGCGTCCAGTGGCAGCTCCGTCACACAGTCCAGGCAGTCGGCCCAGCACCGGCGGTCCAGTGCGGTCTGGCCGGCCAGTGTCACCACCACGTTGGGCGCCAGCGGTCCATGGCGATCGCTGACCAGGACGTCACGCAGCCAGATGTCGAGCAGCGGCCCCGTCCGCTCATAGGTGTCGAAGAAGAGCGCTACGGAGGGCGACTCGTCCGCGACCGCGCTCACTTCGCGGACGAAGACCGGTGTCAGGACCTCCAGCGGCGCCATCACCAGCCGCACCTCGTCATGGGTGCGCAGCCGGGCGCTGAGCAGACCGCGCAGCCGGTCCGCGCCGCGCGCCACCTGGCGGGGGTCCAGTCCTCCGGTGAGGACGCCGACGCCTGGCAGCAGCCCCAGGCCGGCCAGCCCGGCCTGCGCGGCGATCATGCTGCCGGGTGAGGGGGCGGCCCCCTGAGGATCATCCTGGTCCGCCGGGCCGGGCGCTCCCTCCGCGGCGACCGCCGCCGCCTCGGCCTCGTGGCGCCGCTCCCGGTAGGTGGCCAGCAGCTTGTCGAAGACCTTCAATGGGTGGCCCTGCGCGGCGAGTTGGCCGCTGATGGCCGCCATCGCCTCGGGGACGCCGTGCACCGCCTCGTCGACATACGCGGTCGGTGCGCCCTGCTCGCGCGCGGTCTCCTCGAACTGCCGGACCAGTGACGTCTTGCCGACGCCCGCCTGTCCGCGCACATGGAAGAGGAACTGATGCGCCGGATCCTCCACCGCGCGGGCGAAGTTGTCGCGGAACGCGGCGATCTCGCCGCGCCGCCCGACGAACCCCGCCCGGCGCCGGAGCCGGATCAGCTCCTGGCGCGACGGCCTGTTGCCTGCCACCGAATCCACCCCCTCCGCCCCGGCGTTGCCGCGGTGCCGGATTTTCTGCCTGCCTCCGCAGATTAGCTGTCGGCGGAGTTGCCGGAGCGGGGCTGTGGATAACCGCGGAGGCGGAGGCGAAGGCCAGCGGTCGGCGGTCGGCGGTTACTCCACGACCGGCAGGAGCTCCGGGAGATGGCCGTCCGAGGCGAGGGCGGCGGCCTGGCGCTCCTCGGGGACCGGGGTGTAGGTCGTGGTGCGGGGGCGGGACGGGCGGCCGGCTCGGTCGGCGATGGCGATGAGGTCCTGGATGGAGCGGTAGGAGCCGTAACTCGATCCCGCCATACGGGAGATGGTCTCCTCCATCAGGGTGCCGCCCAGGTCGTTGGCGCCGGAGCGGAGCATTTCGGCGGCGCCTTCCGTGCCGAGCTTGACCCAGCTGGTCTGGATGTTGGTGAGGTGCGGGTGGAGCAGCACCCTGGCCATGGCCGTCACCGCGCGGTTGTCGCGGGTGGTGGGGCCGGGACGGGCGATGCCGGCCAGGTAGACGGGGGCGTTGGTGTGGATGAAGGGGAGGGTGACGAACTCCGTGAAGCCGCCGGTCTCCTGCTGGATCTCGGCGAGCAGACGGAGGTGGCCGAGCCAGTGGCGGGGCTGGTCGACATGGCCGTACATCATCGTCGAGGACGAGCGGATGCCCAGCTCATGGGCGGTCTTGATGACCTCGACCCAGGTGGCGGTCGGCAGCTTGCCCTTGGTGAGGATCCAGCGGACCTCGTCGTCGAGGATCTCGGCGGCGGTGCCGGGGATGGTGTCCAGACCGGCGGCCTTGGCCTCGCTGAGCCACTCGCGGATGGACAGCCCGGTGCGCGTCGCACCGTTGACGACCTCCATGGGCGAGAAGGCGTGCACATGCATCCCGGGCACGCGCTCCTTGACGGCCCGCGCGATGTCGAAGTACGCGGTGCCGGGCAGGTCGGGGTGGATACCGCCCTGCATGCACACCTCCACCGCGCCCACGTCCCACGCCTGTTGGGCACGGTCGGCGACCTGGGACAGGGAGAGGGTGTAGGCGTCGGCGTCCGTGCGGCGCTGGGCGAAGGCGCAGAAGCGGCAGCCGGTGTAGCAGACGTTGGTGAAGTTGATGTTCCTGGTGACGATGTAGGTGACATCGTCGCCCACGGTGTCGCGGCGCAGCTGGTCGGCGATGGTGCAGAGCGCGTCCAGGGCGGGCCCGTCGGCATGCAGCAGCGCCAGGGCCTGCGGGTCGGTGAGCCGGGTGGGGTCGTCGGCGGCCTGGGCCAGGGCCTCGCGTACGTCGGAGTCGATGCGCTCCGGCGCCATCCCGGGGGCCGCGGCCTCCCGCAGCGCCTCCCAGTCGCCGTAGACCTCGTCGAAGTCGTCACGGCGGTCGGCGGTGCGGCCTTCGGTGTCGATGGTGTGGTGCAGGTCCGTACGGCCCGAGGAGCTCATCGTGAAGCCCTCGTCGGGCTCCTGCCAGGGGCGGCCCACCACGGGGGCGTCCTCGATGGCCAGGCCCGTCTCCGGGTCGGCGAGGGCGCGGACATGCGGCAGCAGCCGGGGGTCGAGCCAGGGCTCACCGCGCTGGAGGAACTCCGGGTAAATGGGGAGCCGTTCGCGCAGCTCGAAGCCGGCCACGGCGCAGCGCTCGGTCAACTCGTCGATCTGCGGCCAGGGGCGCTCGGGGTTGACATGGTCGCGGGTCAGCGGGGAGACGCCGCCCCAGTCGTCGATCCCGGCGTCGATGAGCAGCTGGTATTCGCCGTCGACCAGGTTGGGCGGCGCCTGGATACGGGTCGAGGGGCCCATGATGTGCCGGGCCACCGCGATCGTCGCCGCCAGCTCCTCCAGTTCCGCGTCCGGCATGCCGCGCATCGCCGTGTCCGGCTTGGCGCGGAAGTTCTGCATGATCAGTTCCTGGATGCCGTGGTAGGCACGCTGGATGCGGCGCAGCGCGAACAGCGACTCCGCGCGCTCCTCGTAGGTCTCGCCGATGCCGATGAGCAGCCCAGTGGTGAAGGGGACGTTGGAGCGGCCGGCGTCCTCCAGGACACGCAACCGGACGGCCGGTTCCTTGTCCGGCGAGCCGTAGTGGGGGCCGCCGGGCTCGCTCCACAGCCGCTCGGCGGTCGTCTCCAGCATCATCCCCAGGGACGGGGCGACGGGCTTGAGCCGCTGGAAGTCCGTCCAGGACAGCACCCCGGGGTTGAGGTGCGGCAGCAGACCGGTCTCCTCCAGAACGCGGATGGCCATGGCGCGGACATACGAGAGCGTGTCGTCGTAGCCGTGCGCCTCCAGCCACTCGCGGGCCTCGGGCCAGCGGTCCTCCGGCTTGTCCCCCAGGGTGAACAGGGCTTCCTTGCAGCCCATTTCGGCGCCGCGGCGGGCGATGTCCAGGACCTCGTCGGGCGACATGAACATCCCGTGGCCGTCCCGGCGCAGCTTGCCGGGGACGGTGACGAAGGTGCAGTAGTGACACTTGTCCCGGCACAGCCGCGTCAGGGGGATGAAGACACCGCGCGAGTACGTGATGACCCCCGGGCGGCCCGCGGCCTCCAGTCCGGCGTCCCGCACCCGGGCCGCCGAGGCGCACAGGTCCCTGAGATCCTCGCCGCGCGCCTGGAGCAGCACCGCGGCCTCGCCGGCGTCCAGCGCGACACCGTCGCGGGCCCGCTTGAGCGCGCGGCGCATGGCGTTCGCCGTGGGCGGGGCCGTGGCGGCGGGCTCGGTGTGCGTCTCGCGGTCGGTCCCTTGGTCGGATGCCTGGTCAGGTACCTGCGCGCTGGAAGTCATCCTCCGAGCATACGAGCGCCCACTGACAGCCCCGCCGCCGGAGAAGGGACCGTTGATGTGCCGCTGATCACTGCGGGCGGAGGTTCCGTCAGGGCTCGGAGGGGGCACTTCCCGGCGGCGGCGCACCGCACGCTTACAGACTGGCCAGCAGCTCGTCGGAGTACGTCTTGGTCAAGAACTCCATGGCGTGGCCGTCGGGGTCAAAAATGTAGACACCGCGGCCGCCGTCCCGGTGGTTGATCTGCTGAGGCTTGCTGCGCATGGGGTCGGCCCAGTAGGACAGACCGCGCTCCTTTATCCGGCCGAAGATCCCGTCGAACTCCTCGTCGGTCACCAGGAACGCATAGTGCGTCGGGACGAATTCGCCGCCCGCGACATGCTCGGCGTAGTCGAGGGCCACCCCGTTGTCCAGCTTGAGCGCGGCGAAGGGGCCGAACGCCTTGGGCCCGGGTACGCCGAGCAGCTCGGCCAGGAACCGGGCGGAGGCGAAGCGGTCGGTGCTGTGCACGATCGTGTGGTCGAGGCGAGGCATGGGGTCTCCTTGGTCTCTTTGGACCGTTGAGTGCGGGTGCTTCAACGGATCCTCACCTTCGACGCTACGACTGGACGGGGCGAGCGCGAATCGGTCTTCGGTACCGACCCCGGAGACGAGGGCCTTACGCCGATGGTCCTAGGGCACCGGGCGCGATCCCCCGCCCCGAGCCATCAGGCACTCCGCCCGCCGTCGTCACCCATCCGGTACGGCGCGCTGCCGTACGTCACAAGCACGGCGTCACAAGCACGGCGTCACGAGCACGGCGTCACACGTACCGCGTCACAAGTACTGCGCGAAGTCGTCCAGCGTCCGCAGCACCTCCGCCTCCCCGGCGGGCGGCAGTTGCAGCACCACCTCCTGGAGGCCGAGTTCGCGGTAGTGCGCCAGCTTCCCGGGCGACGGACGGACCGCGTACGGCACCACCACCGGCTCGCCCGTGCGCCCGGCGTCCGCCCACGCCTGCCGCAGGACCGGCAGGGTCTCGGCCAGCCCCCGCCCGCCGATCGGCAGCCATCCGTCCGCGTACCCGGCGATCTGCCCGAAGAGCTTGGGCCCGGCCCCGCCGCCGAGGAGGATGCGCGGCGCGCCGTGTACCGGCTTGGGGTGCGCATGGGACGCCCGTACGGACCCGAATGTGCCCTTGTACGCGGTCGGTTCCGCCGCCCACAGGGCGCGCATCAGCGCCACCCGGTCCCGGGTCAGCTCCCGCCGGGTCGACCACTCCACCCCGTGGTCGGCGGCCTCTTCGACGTTCCAGCCGTAGCCGACGCCGAGGGTGAAGCGGCCGCCGGAGAGGAAGTCGAGCGTCGCGATCTGCTTGGCGAGGTCGATCGGGTCGTGCTGGGTGACCAGGGTGATGCCGGTACCGAGGGCGAGCCGCTCGGTGACCGCGGCGGCCTGGCCGAGGGCGATGAACGGGTCGAGGGTACGGCCGTATTCGCGGGGCAGCGGCTCGCCCATGGGGGCGGGGGTGTCCCGGCTGGCCGGGATATGGGTGTGCTCCGGGAGATAGAGACCGGCGAATCCGCGCTGCTCCAGCTCGCGGCCCAGCCGGTCCGGCCGGATCGTCTCGTCGGTCAGGAAGATCGTGGTCGCGATCCGCATGCTGGGAACACCTCCGCGTCGGGCGTGTGCGTGACCGCATCGTGCCTCACCGTCCGACGGTTATCCACAGCCCTTTCGCTCGGTGTCGCACCCGCGTACAACGGTTTTCACGCGGTGCGACGAGCCGGCCGCGAGGCGGTACGAGACCGAGACCGACACGACGCGGGGGCGGGGATGGAACGACGCGACGTTCTGAGAATTTCGGCGGTTGCGGGCGCGACGGGCGCGCTTACGCTCGGACGTGTGAGCTTCGCCGACGCAAGCGCCGCGGGCGGGCGGACCGGAGGTGGGCCGGGCGAGCAGACCCGGCGGGTCACCGGTCATCTGCCCACGGGCGCACCCGACTTCGTCTATCTGCCGGTGGAAGTGCCGCGCGGGGTGCGCGAAATCGCCGTGGCCTATCGCTACGACAAACCCACCGTCCCGGAGGGCACGGCCGGCAACGCCTGCGACATCGGAATCTTCGACGAACGGGGCACGGACCTCGGTGGCGCCGGTTTCCGCGGCTGGTCGGGCGGGGCGCGTACGGAGTTCTTCGTGCGCGCCGACGAGGCCACCCCCGGCTACCTCCCAGGCCCCGTCAACGCGGGCACCTGGCATATCGCTCTTGGGCCGTACACGGTCGCGCCGCAGGGGCTGTCCTACGACGTCACGATCACCCTGAAATACGGCCCCCAGGGGCACACCCCGGCGCCCGTCCATCCACCCGAGCGTGCCCGCGGCCGGGGCCGCGCCTGGTACCGCGGCGACAACCATCTGCACTCCGTCCACTCCGACGGCAAACGCACCCCCGCCGAGATCGCCGCGCTGGCCCGCGCCGCCGGCCTGGACTTCATCAACACCTCCGAGCACAACACCACCTCCGCACACCGTGCCTGGGACGGGCTGTGGGGCGACGACCTGCTGATCCTGACCGGCGAGGAGGTCACCACCCGCAATGGGCACGTGGTGGCGATGGGCACGGACCCAGGGGTCTTCATCGACTGGCGATACCGGGCCCGCGACAACGCCTTCGGCAAGTACGCACGCGCCATCCGGCGGGCCGGAGGACTGGTCATCCCGGCACATCCGCACGCCACCTGCATCGGCTGCAACTGGAAGTTCGGGCTGAACGAAGCCGATGCGGTGGAGGTCTGGAACGGGCCCTACACCCCCGATGACGAAGTCACCCTCGCCGAGTGGGACAACACCCTCGTCGCCCACGCCCAGGGCCGCGCGGACTGGCTGCCGGCCGTCGGCCACAGCGACGCCCATCGCGACCCCGATGTCGTGGGCCTGCCGCAGACCGTGGTGCTCGCCGACGATCTCTCGCGCCGGGCATTGCAGGACGGCATCCGGGCCGGCCGGGTGTGGATCGCCGAGTCGTCGAAGGTCGACCTGGCGTTCTCCGTCACCGGCGAGCGGGGCGAACACGCCGGAATCGCCGAGCGGCTGGCGGTCCCCCGTACGGCGAAGGTCACCGCCCGGCTGACCGTCTCCGGCGCCCCCGGCTGCACGGTCTCCTTCGTCACCGACCAGGGCCGGCTGTATTCCGCCCCACTACCGCCCTCGGGCACTGGCACCGTCACCTGGCAGACCACCCCCGACTACGCCGCCTACATACGCGCCGAAGTCCGCCACCCCGCCACGACACCGGGCCTGCCGGGCCCTATGGCCGCAATGACCAATCCGGTCTTCCTGGGGCGCTGAGGGTGAGGCCGTACGCCCCACGGCGAGCTGGAGGTGAGGCCACACGCCCCAAGGCGAACGGACGGGCCGGGAAGCGGTCGGGCGGGAGCGACCTGACCGAGGGCCGCGGAGTAGCCGAACCGGGCGGAATAAACGGAGTCACCCACCGGTTACCTGGAGCATCAGCACCACGCCACCTCACCTCACCCCAGCACAGCGTCCGTCACCACGAAGGAGAAATCCCATGCGAGCCCTCGTTGTCGATCACTCCGTACCCGGCCGCCTCGCGCTCGGGGAGGTGCCCGATCCCGTTCCCGGACCCGACGAGGTCCTGGTCAAGATCAGTGCGATCTCGCTGAACTACGGTGAGCTGCCCAAGTCCGACGACGCCGCCGAGGGCACCGTCCCGGGCTGGGACGCGGCCGGTGTGGTCGAACGGGCCGCCGCCAGTGGCCGCGGCCCCAAGCCCGGCGACCGCGTCATCACCTTCGGCTGGGATGCGGGCTGGGCCGAACTCCGCGCCGTCCCGGTCGGGGAACTCGCCGTGCTGCCCGACGCGGTGGACTTCGCGACGGCTGCCGCCCTCCCGGTGGCCGGGGTGACGGCGCTGCGCGCGCTCCGCAGGGCCGGTGTGCGGCCGGGACAGCGGGTGGCCATCACCGGCGCGTCCGGCGGGGTGGGGCGCTTCGCCGTCCAACTCGCCCATCAGGCGGGCGCCGAGGTGCATGCGTTCGTCGGCAGTCCGGCCCGCGGTGCGGGCCTGGCGGCACTCGGCGCGGACCACGTCCTGACCGATACGGCCACCCTCGACGGCGAGGTGGACGTGCTGCTGGACAACGTCGGCGGCGCACTGCTCGGTGAGTTGCTCGGCCGGATGGCCCCGGGCGGCACGGTCATCTCCATCGGCGCCACCTCGGGCGAGCCCACCCCCGTCCAGCCGTACCAGCTCGTGGCCGGCCAGCTGAAGCTGATCGGCATTCAGGCGGGCGGCGACGCCGGCGCGGATCTGGCCCATCTCGTCCGCCTCGTCGCGGAAGGCCGCCTTGAGTCGAGTGTGGACCGGGTGGCGGACTGGTCCCAGGCCGGGCAGACCGCCCTCGCGCTCGTCAACCGCGAGATACGCGGCAAGGCGGTCCTGACGATCACGTGAGGCCGGAGGTCACCGAGCGGGGCCGGTCCCCACACCGTCGCCCACCCCACTGCCCTCGCCGCAAGGGCCGGGCCCAGCCACCCCGGGCCCAGCTGCCTCAGGCCCAGCCACCCCGGACCCAGCGGCCCCAGGCCCAGCTGCCTCAGACCCAGCCGCCCCGGCCCCCGCTCCACCTCACGTCAACTCACCCCACCTCACCCCGGCCAGACGATCGACTGCAGCTCGCTGTACGCATGGAGCGCGTACGAGCCCACGTCGCGGCCCACCCCGCTCTTCTTGAAGCCGCCGAAAGGAGCTTCCATATTCCGCCCGACCGTGTTCACCCCGACCCCGCCGGCCCGCAGCTGCCGGGCCACCCGGAAGGCGCGGGCGATATCGCCGGACCACACGTAGTCGATCAGCCCGTAGTCGCTGTCGTTGGCGAGGGCGATCCCTTCGTCCTCCTCGTCGAAGGGCAGGACGACGACCACCGGGCCGAAGATCTCCTCCCGTACGACCCGCATGTCCCGGGTGCAGTCGGCCAGCAGCGTAGGCGCGACATAGAAGCCGCGCTCCAAAGCGGACGGCCGCTCGCCGCCCGCCACGACCCGGGCGCCCTCCTTTCTGCCCAGCTCCACATAGGACTCGATCCGGTCCCGGTGCGCGGCCGAGATCACCGGCCCGACCACCGTGCCCGGCGCGCGGGGATCGCCGACCGTCAGCCGCCCGAGGTACCGCGTCAGCCGCTCCACCAGCGCGTCGTACACCCCTCGCTGGGCGATCACCCGCGTCGGCGCGGTACAGATCTGCCCGCTGTAGAAGGAGTACGTCGTGCCGATGCCGGCCGCCGCCGAGTCCAGGTCCGCGTCGTCGAAGACCAGCGCGGCGCCCTTGCCGCCCAGCTCCATGAGCTGGCGTTTCATGCCGCGGCCGCATACCTCGGCGATGCGCTGCCCAACGGCCGTCGAGCCCGTGAAGCTGACCATGTCCACGTCCGGCGCGTCCACGGCCGCGGCGCCGACCTCCGGGGAGGCGCCGCTGACGATGTTCACGACCCCCGGCGGCGCCCCCGCCTCCGCCAGCGCCGCCGCCATCCGGTAGACCGACAGCGGGTCCTGCGGGGCGGGCTTCACCACGACGGTGTTGCCCATCGCCAGCGCCGGGGCAATCTTGCCCGCCGGGTTGGCCCACGGGTTGTTGTACGAGGTGATGCAGGTGACGACGCCGACCGGCTGCCGTACCGCCAGGGCGCCGAGCACGCCCGCCTTCCCCATCGGCCCGGCCTCGTTGATCTGCGGCGGCAGCCCCTGCTCCACGGGCTCCAGGGCGCCCTTCGCATACCGCCGGAAGCGCGCCACCCCCACCGCGACCTGCATACCGCGTGCCGTACCGGTCGTAGCGCCGCTCTCCGCCTGCGCCAGCTCGGCGTGCGCGGCGACATCGCGCTGCATCACCTCCGCGGCCCGGTCCAGGATCGCGGCGCGCCGCTGCGGCGGCGTACGGGACCAGGCGGGGAAGGCCGCGCGCGCCGCGGACGCCGCCTCGTGCACCTGCTCCCGGCTCGCCTCGGGCGCCAGCCCGACGACCTCCTCCGTCGCCGGGTCGATGACTTCATAGTGGCCACCGTCGGGCTCGGTCCACACCCCGCCGATGAACAGCCGCTCCGGGGCCGTCACTTGACGCTCACCGCCATCGCCGCGCCACGCGCCACCGGCCACACGCCACCCGCCCCCGCGCCCCGCGCCACCGGCCGCATACGACCCGCGCCCGCGCCCCGCGCCACGGGCCGCATGGCACCCGCCCCCGCGCCACGAACCACGAGCCACCCGCCGACCGTGCGCCGCGAGGCGAGCCACCGTCCGCCCGCGCCCCGCCCCACGACCGCGACCCCGCCGATGAACAGCCCCTCCCGGGAGGTCACTTCGTACTCACCGTCCTCGTATCCCGCCCCGACCGCAGGACCGTCCCCGGCACCGCACCCGTCACCACGTCCTCGCGGATCGTCTCGACGCCGTTGACCCATACGGCGTTGATGCCGATCGCCCGGGAATCCAGGCGCGGGCTGTCGCCGGGCAGATCGTGCACGAGGGTGGCCTTGCCCGCGTCGATCCGCTCCGGGTCGAAGAGGACCAGGTCGGCGTGCCAGCCCTCCTCGATACGGCCCCGCTCGCGCAGGCCGAAGAGCTGCGCGGGGTCGTCCGTCAGCATCTTCACGGCCTGTTCCAGGCCCATCAGCTTCCGGCCCCGTAGACAGTCGCCGAGAAAGCGCGTCGTATACGGGGCGCCGCACATCCGGTCCAGGTGCGCGCCCGCGTCGGAGCCGCCGAGCATGACGTCCTCGTGCTGCCAGGTCTCGGCGCGCAGCGCCCAGGAGTCCGGGTCGTTGTCGGTCGGCATCGGCCACAGGACGGTCCGCAGCTGGTCGTTGGCGCAGATCTCCACCAGGCATGTGAAGGGGTCCTGGCCGCGCTCGGCCGCGATGTCCCGCACCACACGCCCGGTCAGGCCCTCGTTCGCCGTGGAGTAGGTGTCCCCGATGACATAGCGGCCGAAGTGGGTGAGCCGCCGAAAGACGCCCGCCTCCTTGCTGTCCGCGCGCCGCAGCATCTCGGCCCGGACCCCGGGGTCGCGGAGCTTCGCGATCCGTTCGGGGACCGGCAGGCCCAGGATGTCGCCCCAGCCGGGGATCAGGTTCAGGGCGCAGAAGGTGCCCAGGGACATGTTCATGGGCGTGAGGATCGGCATCGTCAGGGCCACGATCCGGCCGCCCGCCTCCCGGGCGCGTTCGCTGGCGGCCAGCTGCCGCGGCACCCGTTCGGGCACGGCCGCGTCGATGGTCAGCACATTCCAGTTCAGCGGGCGCCCGGCCGCCGCGCTCATCCCGACGAGCAGCTCGATCTCGTCATCGCTGAACTGGTCGAGACAGCCGCCCACGATCGCCTCGATCTGGGTGCCCTCGTGCTCGCCCACGGCCCGCGACAGCGCCAGCAGCTCGGCCGGTGCGGCGTGCCGGGAGGCGACCGGCTGCCCGTCCCCGTCGGAGTGGGTGCCGGACTGGGTGGTGGACAGGCCCCACGCCCCGGCCGCCATCGCCTCGTGGAAGAGCGCCAGCATCCGCTCCAGCTGCGCGGGCGTCGGCTGCCCGCCGATGGCGTCCTCCCCCATGACGTAGCGGCGCAGTGCGCAATGCCCCACCATGAAGCCCGCGTTGACGGCGATCCGCCCCTCCAGGGCGTCGAGGTACTCGCCGAACGAGCTCCACGACCAGGGCGCCCCCTCTTCGAGCGCCACCAGGGACATGCCCTCCACCTTGGACATCATCCGGCGGGTGTAGTCGGCGTCGGCGGGCCGCTCCGGGTTCAGCGGGGCCAGCGTGAAACCGCAGTTGCCGCCCGACACGGTCGTCACCCCGTGGTTGAGCGAGGGCGTCGCATACGGGTCCCAGAAGAGCTGGGCGTCGTAGTGGGTGTGCGGATCGACGAAGCCGGGGGCGAGGACGAGCCCGGTCGCGTCCTCACTGCTGCGTGCCTCTTCGGTGACGGTACCGGGCGGCGCGACGACGGCGATCCGGCCGTCGCGGATGCCGACATCGGCGGTGTACGAGGGCGTGCCCGTCCCGTCCACAACGGTCGCGCCCTTGATCAGGTGGTCGAGCATGGGGTGCACCCCTTCCCCTCGGCGGAATTCAGCTGCCCGTGGCCTGCCGGAACCGGGTCGTGCGGTGCACCGGATCGGTGTCGATCTTCGGGATCACATGCTCACCGATGAGCTTGACGGTGTTCATGGTGTCCTCGTACGAGACCCCGATCGGCAGCCCGAAGCTGAGCTGATCGGCGCCAGCCCGCTCCCAGCGCCGGCACTGCCCGAGCACCTCGTCCGGGTCGCCGCAGATCATCAGCTCCTCGGCGATCAGCAACTCGATGATCTCGGTGGTGTAGTCGGGCAGCAGCTCGGGCCATTCGGGGATGCCCTCGGGCCGCGGGAAGGTGTCGTGGTAGCGGAAGACCAGCGACTGGAGGTAGTTGAGGCCCCCGTTGACGGCGATCTCCACGGCCTTGTCGTGCGTCTCGGCGCAGATGGCCGTCGACGTCACCATCACGTTGTCGTTGACGAAGTCACCGATCGGCTCGGCGTCCCGGATCGCCGTCTTGTACTGCTCCAGCACCCACTCCATGTCGGAGACCTTCTGGACGCTGAAGCCGAGGACCCCCAGGCCCTTCTTCGCCGCCATGGCGTACGAGGACGGCGAGCCGGCCGCGTACCACATCGCCGGGTGCGAGGCCCCGTACGGCTTGGGGAAGATCTTGCGCGGCGGCAGCTGCCAGTGTTTGCCCTGGAACCCGACGTACTCCTCCTGGAGCCACATCTTCGGGAACTCGGCGATGGTCTCTTCCCAGATCTCCTTGGTGTGGTTCATATCGGTGATGCCCGGCAGGAAGCCCAGGATCTCGTGGCTGCCGGCGCCCCGCCCGCTGCCGAATTCGAAGCGGCCCTCGCTGAGGTGGTCGAGCATGGCGACCTTCTCGGCGACCTTGACGGGGTGGTTGACCTGCGCGAGCGGGTTGAAGATGCCGGATCCCAGGTGGATCCGCTCGGTCGCGTGCGCCAGATACCCCAGAAAGACGTCATTGGCGGAGAGGTGCGAGTACTCCTCCAGGAAGTGGTGCTCGGACGCCCAGGCGTATTTGAAGCCGGACTTGTCCGCCTGGATGACGTACTCGGTCTCCTCCATCAGCGCCTTGTGCTCCGCGAGCGGGTCGGTCTCGGCCCGCTTGCCCACATATCCCTGTACAAAGAGCCCGAATTCCAAGGAGGTTCACCGTCCCCTGTGGCGATCCGACGCGGATCTGACACATCGTCAGATCCGATTGGTGTGCCGACTGTTCCACCGCACGCAGAGAGCGTCAAGAGCCGCCACCAAACCGACCTGACGACTCGTCACATCACACTGACCCCGGCCAGCCAGCCACCATCGACGACGAACGGCTGCCCGGTGATGTACGACGAGTCCTCGCACGACAGGAAGAGCGCCAGCTTGGCGACCTCCTCCGGCTGCCCGATCCGGCCCAGCGGCACCAGCTTCTGGTAAAGCTCGTCCACGGCCCGCTTCGACTCGGCCGGATCGATGCCCGGATCGAGCCCGGCCGGGTTGGTCATCGGGGTGTCCACCGCCCCCGGGCACACCGCGTTGACCCGGATCTTCCTGGCCGCCAGCTCCACCGCGGCGACCCTCGTCAGACCGAGGACCGCATGTTTGGTCGCGGCATACGCGCCTACGAAGGCCATCCCCGTCAGCGCCGTGTAGGAGGCGGTGTTGACGATCGTCCCGCCACCTGCCGCCTCGATCTCGGGCGCGACCGTACGGATCCCCAGGAAGCAGCCGACCTGGTTGACCTGCACCACCAGCTGGAACTCCTCCAGCGGCGTCGACACCAGCTCGTTGAACCGCAGAATCCCCGCGTTGTTGACCAGCCCGTCGATCTTCCCGAACGCATCCTTGGCGGCGACGACCGCGGCCTGCCAGTCCGCCTCCCGCGTCACATCGAGGTGCAGGTAGCGGGCCCGCCCCTCCCCCAGCTCCTTGGCCAGCGCCTCCCCCTGCGCGTCCAGCACATCCCCCAGCACCACCTTCGCGCCTTCCGCCACGAACAGCCGCGCCTCCTGCTCCCCCTGCCCACGCGCCGCCCCCGTGATGACGACGACCCGCCCGTCGAGCTTGCCCATGCCTGGCCCTCCTCTAGTTGGTGAGCACGTCCGCTTGTTGGTGAGCACGTCCGCGTCGGCGGTGGCGGGTGGGACGCCGGCCGGCGGTCGGTATCTGCTAGCCGCTTGGCGCTTGGCGTCAGCCGTCAGTCGTCGGCCGCTGTCCGTTAGCCGTTTGGCGCTCGCCGCTCGCCGCTCGCCGCTCGCCGTCGGCCATCAACCGCCAGCCGTCGACCGTCAGCCGTCGGCCATCAGCCGCCGCTCCTCGGCAGTCAGCCGTTCAGCAACGGCGCCACAGCCGTCCCGAACTCCGCCATCTGATCGACGAGTTCGTCCCGGCTCCGACTCCGGAACCGCACCTGGATCTGCTGCACCCCCATCGCCCCGTACTCCCGCAGCGAGTCCGCGATCCGCTCCGCCGCCCCGGACAGCGTCCGCCGGCCGACGTCCCAGCGCGGCTCGCCGACGTACAGCGGCTCGACGATGGCGCCGATCACGGCGGGGTGCTCGATTCCGGCGGCCGCCCGCAGTCGCCGCAGCCGTGCGATCTGGCCGGGCAGCTGGTCACGCCGGTCGCCCTGCGGCAGCCAGCCGTCGCCACGCTCGGCGGCCCGGCGTACGGCGGCGGGCGAGGAGCCGCCCACCCAGATCGGCGGCCGCGGCACCTGCACCGGCCGCGGCGCCTGCCCCAGCCCCTCGAACGCGAACCGCTCCCCCGCGAACTTCGGGAACTCCTCGGGGCCCAACGCCACCTTCAACGCCTCGACGGTCTCGTCCAGCACCGCCCCCCGCCGCCCGAAGTCCACCCCGAGCGCCTCGAATTCCTCCTCGACATGCCCGGCCCCGACCCCGAGGATCAGCCGCCCCCCGGACAGCCGGTCCAGCGTCGCGTACTGCTTGGCCGTGACCAGCGGATGCTTCAGCCCGACGACCGCGACATGGCTCAGCAGCCGCACCCGCTCCGTCACGGCGGCCAGATGCGCAAGCGTGGCCACCGGGTCGTACCAAACGGTCCCCATCGCCCCCGCCAGCCGCCGCGGCACCGCCACATGCTCACAACAAGCGACATACCCGAACCCGTACCGGTCCGCGGCCCGCGCCACCTCCACCAAATCGACGGGCCCCGCCCCCGCCTCCCACCCCTCCGCAAACACCACACTCTGCGCCTGCACCGGCAACTGCATCCCATACCCCAGCCGCCCCACCTCGGGCCGCCACACCGCCTCATCCGCGCTGCCCATACACCCTCCCGGCCACATTTGACGGAGCGTCATATAGCTCGCGCGGGACATCGTGGCGCCTGGTGCCACATCAGGCAAGGGGTGGGGAGGGAAGCTCAGCCCCGGAGAACGGAAGGCAGCGAAACAGTGACAGCCCGGACGTCACCCGTCCCGGCGGAGCGTCTCCAGATGCCGGCGCAGGGCACCCCTGAGCACATCCGGCGTAATGCGTTCCGGCTCCAGGGTCGCCTGGAGGGTCAGCCCGTCCAGCAGCGCCGACAGCCTGAGCGTCTCCAGCTCCAGATCCAGGTCATCCGGCAGGCCGCCCGCCTCCTGACTGCCGCGCAGCACCCGCAGCAGCAGGGCACGCAGCCCCGACTCCAATGCGACCGCATACGGCCGCAGCCCCGGGCGGGTACGGGCCGCGGTCGTGAATGCCTGCCAGAGCATGCCCTCTTCGCGACGCTCGGCGTCCAGCGGCAGGAACTCGACGAGCAGCTCCTCCACCCGAGCCCGGCGCTCCGCCCCCGCCCCGGGATCGAGCAACCGCTCCACATGCCCTCGCACCCGGCCCTCAATACGGGCATTCAGCTCCGCCATCGCAAAAAGCAGCACCTCGTCGTGATCACTGAAGTAATGACGCACAGAGCCGATGGCGAGCCCCGCTTCATCGGCGACATTGCGCAGCGACGCGCCTTCCACCCCTTGCCGCCCCACCACGCGCAGTACGGCCTGGGCAACCGCGCGCCGGCGGGCCTCGGGATCGACGATCTTCGGCATATTGCGATTATGGCACACCCGAGCTAAATTGTTTTTTAACTCAATCGAGCTAAAAACGGGGGGACCCATGAACGGCTGGCTGCTTGCCGCGATCATCGCCATCATCACCGCCATCGTGATCGCCAAGCGGCTACGGGGCGAACCGGTCAACGCCCGCGAGCTGTTCATCGCTCCACTCGTCCTCATCGCCATCGGCGTCACCACTCTCGCCAAGGCCGACCACTTGACGGGAGGCGACGTCGCCTGGGCCACCGCGGGCGCCGCACTCGGCTGCACGCTCGGCGCCCTGCGCGGCGCGACCGTCCAGCTCTTCGCCCGGGACGGCGTCCTATGGCAGCGCTACACCGGCCGTACGTTCCTCGTCGCCGCCCTGTCCCTGCTCACCATGGCCGGCTACGGCCTACTGGCAACAAAGCTGGGCATGCACGAGAACGCCCGCCCCCTCCAACTGGGCATCGGCATCAGCTTCCTGGGCGAGTCCCTCGCGGTCGCCCACCGCGGCCTGACAACGGGCACACCGTTCGCGACGGAACGGGGACGACGCTAGGAGGCACCTCCCTCGCGGCGGCCCCGGCATGACGCTGCCGGGACCGCTCCCCCAGGCCCACACGGACGCGTCCCGCCGGCGGTGCCCGGCCCTCCAGGACCGGGAACCGGCCCGCGCTCACGCCCCGGACGCCAACGGCTACACGGCACCCCGGGACGCCCGCCACATCGTGTGTTCGCGGCTGATCGCCTCCTCGGCATCAGCCACCTCCTGCGCCCAGTCCGGCTCCAAATGGGTCGCGGACAGCCGCTGATGGACGATGCTCAGCTCGGTCGCCGCGAAGGTGTAGGCACGGCCGAGCGACTCGTACTGGCGCACCGCGAACCAGGCGGCTCCCGCACCCAGCACGGCCGCCAGCACACCGGCCAAATCGAAGTCGATGACCTTCAGCAGGCGCAGGACGGCGGCGAGCACACCCAGCCCCTCCACGACGATGAGACCGACCCGCCAGCGACGGGCCAGGGCGATGTTCATGGCCGCCTTGGAGCCGTACCACTGCTGCTGATCCGCGATACGCCCGGCGAGATATGCCCCCTTACGGACCGCGAACGGGCTCCGGCGCAACTCGCCCATGGTGCGCGTGGCAGCCATCGAGCCCACCGGGACGATGCTGTCGGCCGGCGCCTCCCTGAGCAGGACCTCCAGTCGCTCGTGGAATCTGCGGTCCGCGTGATCCGCGGGCAGAGTGGCCGGGAACGGCTCACCCGCCACCGCGTACCGCCAGGACAGTGTCTTCGCCGACTCCGCCAGGGCACGTCCGTCGTACCAGGCGCGTTCCGGCCGCTCTGCGAGCATCCACACCTCTAAGTAGACGGTCGCCAAGAAGGCCAGGAGCACCACCGTCACCGCGGCATCCTGGCTCGACACCGCGCAGACGGCGGCCACGATCGCCAGCAAGAGCCGCCATTTCGTACCCCTCATATGGCGTCGCTGCCCCGAAAGGGAAGCGGCGTCCGCCGACCGGAACACTGCCGGAAAATCCGCTTCGCCGAGTGTTTGTCCCTCGCTCACCGCAGCCCGCCCCCTCGCATCCCGCAACATGAGTCCGAAATACGAAGGAAGTGTAGAGCCGATCGACGGGGCCATCCCGGCATTCAGGGAAGGCGGCCGGGCCGAGGACGAGACGGTGTGGCGATGCCAACTTCACTACTGCAAGGCGCGGTTGCCCGCCATCCCGGCCCTGTGGATGATGCGGCAACGGGGACGTGCGGCGCCGCCGTGCCCGACCTGACGACGGGGGAACCGGAATGGCTGGTCAGAACGCTTCGCAGCGCACCCACCGATACGACGCCTTCCTTTCCTACAGCCATGCGGCCGACAGCGCCAAGGCTGATCATCTTCGGCGGGGGCTACAGAATTTCGCGCGCAGCAGCTGGCGGCACTTACACGCGCTGCGCATCTTCCTCGACAATGCCTCGCTCTCGGCAAACCCGGGGCTGTGGCCCGAAATCGAGCGTCATCTCGCGGATTCCGGCGCCTTCATTCTGCTTGCCTGCCCGGGGTCCGCCGGCTCGGACTGGGTGCAGAAGGAGATCAACTGGTGGCGCGCCGGCCTCGGGGCGCGGCGGATGCTCATTGTCGTCACCGGTGGCGAGCTGAAGTGGGACCACAGGGCAGGAGACTTCGACTGGGAGCACACCACCTGCCTGCCGCGCACCATGGCGGGGATGTTCAGCGACGAGCCGCGGTGGGTCGATCTGCGCTGGATGTCGGAAGAGGATCCCGGCTCACTGCGGGACTCGCGCTTCCAGCAATGCGTGGCCGACCTGGCGGCCCCGCTGCACGGGCGCCCCAAAGAGGATCTGATCGGTGCGGATGTCACCCGGCAGCGCAGGACGAAGCGGCTCGTGCGCGGTGCGCTCGCCGTCATCACCGCTCTCGCGGTTGCAGCGGGCCTGGGTTGGGTGAACGCCGTCCAGCAGCGGGACGAGGCCCAGCGTCAGGCCCGGCTGGCGACCTCCCGGCAGCTGGCCGCGACCGCCCTGAACCTCAAGGACGGAAATCTGCGGCTGGCCTCGCTGCTGGCGATCGAGGCGTACCGCATGCAGGAGTCACCCGAGGCCATCGCCACGCTGAACCAGCTCTCCACGGACAGTCCTCATCTGGTGAGCATGATGTCGAGCGCGAAGGACATCAGCGCGCTCGCCTTCAGCACGGACGACAAGGTGGTCGCCGTCGGGGACGAGGGCGGTGCGGTGGCGGTGTGGCGCGCCGACGACCGCGCCCTGCGCGCCCGGACCTCGCTGCCGGGCCGTATCACGGCAGTGGGCTTCAGCCAGGACGGGAAGCGGCTGGCCGCCGGGGACAGCAAGGGCAATGTGGGGGTCTATGACCTGACGCGCAAGAGACTGCGCCGACTCGCTCCCCGGCCGAAGAGCGTTTCCTCGCTGGCATTCGGCATGGCGGGACAGCTGGCCGTCGTGGACGAGGCCGGCACGGTGGCGCTGTACGAGGAGAGCGGAAAGATGGTCCGTGCGAAGCGCAGCGGGCACTCCGGCACGGTGACCGTCTTCCAGAACGTCGACTCCCACCTTCTGGTGCGCGACGGGGTGGGTGGCGGCGCCCTGTACACCGTGCCCGAGCTGCGCACGGTCGTGGAAAGCCACCAGCTCTCCCTGCCCGCGGGCCAGTTCGTACAGGCCGTCTCGAACGGTGGCCACTGCTTCGGCTACCTCAAATTCGGACAGTTGATCAGCACCGGACTACCGAAACGCAAGGGCCACGAGTCCCTCGCCGACACCTGCCCGGACTTCCCCGCGCTCCCCAACGAGGAAGCCAGGTTGCTGGCGCTGTCCGACAACGGCCGGATGGCCGTGGGCACGGCGTCCGGCATCACGGTGGCCGACGCGCAGACCAAAGGGGAGACCGGCCGGCTCCGCACGCTCACCGGTGTCGGCCGCCCCTCGATGCTGCGGTTCTCCGACACGGGGGAAAGGCTCGCTTCCGCACACGGCCGGACGGTCGCGCTGTGGAACTTCCAGCAGTCTTCCCGGACGGCCCATGCGCATGGCCTGCCCCTCTCGGACGACGAGACCATGATCCGCAGCCCGGCGCTGGCCGCCGGCCCGGACGGCCAGGTCGCCTGGGACAACCTCATGGAGGACGACCCCGTCGTCAAGGAAACCAGACTGCACGTCTGGAGCCCGAAGGGCCGCGACCTGCTCGTGGGCGGGGATGACCTCCTCTACGGCGCGCTCGCCTTCAGCCCCGACGGCCGGACCCTGTACGCCGGCCTGTCCAGCGGGGTGCAGTCATGGCAGGTCCAGGGCACCCGCCTGGTGAAACGGCACACGGTGAGCTTCTCCGGACGGCATGACGACTACCTGGACCCGGTCATGATCGCCCCGCGCGCGGACGGCTCCCTGGTCATCACCACGGACGACGGGGCAGTCCATATCGCCGACCCGTCAGCGCAGCGCACCCGAATCGCGGTACCACGCGGTCCCGGCGACCCTCGGCGCGGATTGCTCTCCTCATTGAGCGACAACGGCCGGACGGCCGCGGTGCAGAACATCAAGGGCGCCGTCGACCTCTACGACGTCGACTCCGGCCGGAAAATGCAGTCGGTTCGCCTGGACGGCGAGAAGGTGAATGCGTTCGCGCTGGCCGGCGGGGGACACGCACTGTTCCTCGACGGCAGCAGAGGCACCTTCGCCCGCTGGGACCTGGACACACAGCGGTTCCGCTGGCAGAGCGACGAACCGAACGGGGCCCGGGTGACCTCAAGCGCGGACGGCCGTACGGTCCTCACCCTGGCCGACAGTGGCGCCTTGACCAGGTGGGACGCGGACACCGGGGACCGGCTGGGCGGCCCCGACGTCCCCATCCCACTCCGTACGATGTCCGGGTTCGGCGGCATCGGGGAGCACACCGGCTTCGTGATGGACAGCGCAGGCACCCTGTGGACAGCCACCGAAGGCGGCGAGGTCCTCTCCTGGGACTTCTCGGTGGCCTCCTGGATCGAGGGCCTCTGCCGGATCGCCGACCGCAATCTGACCGACGCCGAATGGCGCCGCTATGTGGGGACCGACCCGCCCTCCCGGCCCACCTGCAGCTGATGGCCCTGCAGTTGCCAAATCCTTGTGTGTGCCGGGGCCCTCGAGCCCGTGCGTCTGCGCGGTCGCGGGGGCCTTCGGCAGCTGTGCGATGCCCCGTCAGGCACCTGATCCCGTCGTCACGCCCCCGCCCAGAGCCCCTCCGCCGTCAGCCCCAGCAGCTCAATGGCGTTGCCGCGCACGATCCGCTCCACCACATCCGGGGCCAGATGCCCCATCTGGGACTCGCCGACCTCCCGCGACTTCGGCCAGGTCGAGTCCGAGTGGGGGTAGTCCGTCTCGTACAGCACATTGCCGACGCCGATCGCGTCCAGGCTCTTCAGGCCGAAGGCGTCGTCGAAGAAGCAGCCGTAGACGTGCCCGGTGAAGAGTTCGGACGGCGGGCGGAGGACCTTGTCGGCGACGCCGCCCCAGCCGCGGTTCTCCTCCCAGACCACGTCCGCGCGCTCCAGGATGTACGGGATCCAGCCGATCTGGCCCTCGGCATACATGATCTTCAAGCCGGGGAAGCGGTCGAACTTGCCGCTCATCAGCCAGTCGACCATCGAGAAGCAGCAGTTGGCGAAGGTGATCGTGGAGCCGACGGCGGGCGGGGCGTCCGCGGACGTCGAGGGCATCTTGCTGGACGAGCCGATGTGCATGGCCACGACCGTGCCGGTCTCGGCGCAGGCGCGCAGGAACGGGTCCCAGTAGTCGGTGTGGATGCTGGGCAGCCCCAGGTGCGGCGGAATCTCGCTGAAACAGACGGCGCGGACGCCGCGGGCCGCGTTGCGCCGTACTTCCGCGGCGGCCAGCTCGGCGTCCCACAGGGGGATCAGGGTGAGCGGTATCAGCCGCCCCCGCGCCTGCGGGCCGCACCACTCCTCCACCATCCAGTCGTTGTAGGCGCGCACCCCCAGCAGGCCCAGTTCCCGGTCCTTGGCCTCGGTGAAGGTCTGGCCGCAGAAGCGGGGGAAGGTCGGGAAACACAGGGCGGACTGGACGTGGTTGACGTCCATGTCGGCCAGCCGGTCGGGGACGCTGAAGGAGCCCGGACGCATCTGTTCGTAGGTGATGCCTTCGAGCTTGATGTCGTCGCGGGAGTAGCCGACGGCGGTGTCGAGGCGGGTCAGCGGTCGGTGCAGATCTTCATAGATCCACCAGTCGGCTATGGGCCCGTCGTCACCCACGTCACCCATCTTTGGGGCGAATTTTCCGCCGACGAAGGTCATTTCCCGCACGGGCGCCCGGACGATCCGCGGCCCGGTGTCGCGATACTTCGACGGGAGCCGGTCCCGCCAGACGTTGGGGGGCTCCACCGTGTGGTCGTCCACCGAGATGATCTTCGGGAAGGTCTCCATGGCGGATACGGTAGCGCTGATCTGACGGTCCGTCAGTAATGCGGACGCGGGCATCCGCCAGTCATGCGCACGTAAGCACTGGTCGCAGACGAGGACCACTGCCGGGCACGACAGCGGCGGGAGCGGAGTGCAGAGGCGGTCAGGGGGCGCGGCCTGGAACAACCGGGGGCGCACAGGAGCGACTACCGGCCAAGAGGCGCACGGAAGCGGACCCTCCGCACCTCCTTGTGCGCTGGCGCATACATCACTTGATCACCCGAGGAGGCTTTGTGCATGCTCCGGACCCCTACTGACGCAAGGGGCGGGGACAAGGCAGACTGACCGTTGCGCACGGTGAACCGATGCGAACGGTACGAACGGATGACACAAGGCAGGGGGACACATGGACCACAGTCCGGGACAGGGACGGGAGCGGCTCCGCTTCTCCGTGCTCGGTCCCGTGCGGGCCTGGCGCGGCGATACGCCGCTGGCGGCGGGCTCCCCGCAGCAGCGTGCGTTACTTGCCGCACTGCTGCTGCGCAGCGGCCGTACCGCCACCGCACCCGAGCTGGTCGATGCGCTGTGGGGCGACGAACCGCCGCACGCCGCACTCGCCGCGCTGCGCACGTACGCCTCACGGCTCCGCAAGGCGCTGGGTGATGACGCAGCCACCTTGGTCAGTGAGTCCGGCGGCTATGCGATCCGCTCCGTGGACGGCCCGCTGGACCTGGACCATGCCGAGCAGTACGCGGCCGAGGCCGAAAAGGCCAAGGCTGCCGGCGATCGCGGCCGCGCCCGCGAACTCCTCGACACCGCGCTCGCACTGTGGGACGGCGAGCCCCTGGCCGGACTCGCCGGCCCTTACGCCGACACCCAGCGCACCCGTCTCGACGAATGGCGGCTGACCCTGCTGGAGACGCGCCTGGAACTCGACCTGGAAGTCGGCTGCCACGCCGAGGCGGTCTCCGAACTGACCGCCCTCACGGCCGCCCACCCCCTGCGCGAGCGACTGCGGGAACTCCTCATGCTCGCGCTGTACCGCAGCGGGCGACAGGCCGAGGCACTGGCCGTCTACACCGACACCCGCCGTCTCCTGGACGAGGAACTGGCCGTCGAACCCCGCGCCTCCCTCTCGGAACTCCAGCAGCGGATCCTGCGGGCGGACGCCGACCTGGACGCACCCCCGACGCTCAGCGACGGCGCGGACCACTCCGACCATGTCGTCATCCGGCCCCAGCAACTCCCCGCCACCGTCGCCGACTTCACCGGGCGCACCCCCTTCGTCGCCGAGCTGGGCGACCGGCTCGCCACCACCGAGGGCAGCGTGATGGCGGTCTCCGCGCTCACCGGCATCGGTGGCGTCGGCAAGACCACCCTCGCCGTGCACGTGGCACACGCCGCCCGCGAGCACTTCCCCGACGGGCAGCTCTACGCCGACCTGCAGGGCGCCGGACACACCCCCGCGGAGCCCGAGGCCGTGCTCGGCGCGTTCCTGCGCGCCCTCGGTACCCCGGACTCCGCGATCCCCGACGGCCTGGAGGAGCGCTCCGCCCTCTACCGCTCCACACTCGCCGGCCGCCGTGTGCTCGCCCTGCTGGACAACGCCCGGGACGCCGCACAGATTCGCCCGCTGCTCCCCGGCACCGAGGGCTGCGCAGCGCTGATCACCAGCCGCGCGCGGATGATAGATCTCGCCGGGGCGCATCTGATCGACCTCGATGTGATGAGCCCCGACGAGGCGTTCACCCTCTTCACCCTCATCGTCGGAGAAGAGCGGGTGAACGCCGAGCGCGAGGCCTCGATGGACGTGGTCGGTGCCTGCGGGTTTCTCCCGCTCGCCATCCGTATCGCTGCCTCCCGGCTGGCCTCCCGCCGTACCTGGACGGTCTCCGTGCTCGCCAGCAAACTGGCCGACGAGCGACGCCGTCTGGACGAGCTGCGGGCCGGTGACCTCGCCGTCACCGCCACCTTCGAACTGGGCTACGGGCAGCTGGAACCCCCGCAGGCGCGAGCCTTCCGGCTGCTGGGTCTGGCCGACGGCCCGGACATCTCCCTGGCCGCGGCCGCTGCCCTCCTCGGCATGGACGCCGATACGGCCGAGGACCTGCTGGAATCCCTCGTCGACACCTCATTGCTGGAGTCCGCGGCACCCGGCCGCTACCGCTTCCACGACCTCGTACGCCTCTACGCGCGTTCCTGCGCGGAGCGCGACGAACAGCCGCCGGCGGAACGCGATGCGGCGCTGTCGCGGCTCCTGGACTTCTATCTGGCGACAGCTGCGCACCGATACCCCCTCGAACGCCCCGGCGACATCCTGGTCGACCACATGGAGACGCCGCACTATCCCGGACTGGTCTTCGAGGACCGCTCCGAGGCGATGACCTGGTTGTTCAGTGAATCCAGATGCCTGATCGCCTGCGCGCTGCAGAACACCGCACCGGGCTCCCTGCGGCGTGCCGTCGATCTGCTGGTGCTCACCAGGGACATGGCCGATTCCGGTGCCAGCAACCGGCAGTTCGAGCAAGCCAGTCTCACCCTGCTCGCCGCCGCGCTGAAGAGCGACGACCAGCATGCCGCGGCTCGCGTGCACTGGATCCTCGCCCCCATCTACACCCAGTCCGGGCGGCTCGGCGAAGCCGATGAGCACGCCAAGCTGGCAACGCTGCGCGGGCTGGCCGCCGGCGACGACTTCTCGGCCTGCAACGGACTGAACGACCGGGGCATCATCGCCAGTATCGAGAGTCGGCTCGACGAGGCGGACGCCTATCTCAACCAGGCCCTCCTCTCTTACCGTGACATCAACAACAAGCAGTCGGAGGCGAGCGCGCTCTGCAACCTCTCCCGGGTTCATCTGGACACCGGACGGGTGGACAGCGCGGTCGCGCTCGCCGAGCAGGGGGTCGCGCTGTACCAGGAGTGCGGTGCCTCGCGACGGCTGGCCAACGGCAAATACAACCTGGGCATGGCCCTCACTCTGGCCGACCGGCTGGAGGAGGCCACACAGCAACTGACCGAGGCCCTTGTCAGCTTCCAGGACACCCGGCAGCGGTTCTGGGAAGGCATGACGTATCTGCGCCTGGCAGAAGTGGAACTGGCGGCGCATCAGCCCGCCAAGGCGGCCAACTACGCTGAACTGGCGGTCGCCGCGCTCCGCAGCAACGGTGGAGACCGCTGGCGCGCCAGCGCACTCGCGGTACTCGGAAACGCTCTGAGCGAGATCGGACACACCGGGCGCGCACAGGTCTGCCAGCAGGAAGTGCAGACGATTCACAAGAGGCTGGGACTGCCGCAGGGCAGCGTTTCGCAGCTGTTTCCCGCCTCGGTGGCCGTCGCGTAGCGGCCGCCGGGGCACGCGCCCCTCCGACGTTTATCGATCGTTCATCGCCACACGGCAGTCTCTTCTCAACCGATCCGCCGCCTCGGGGGGCAAGCGGCTCGGTGAGCGAGCCCCACCGATAAGGTGTTCGGCCGCGGTTCGCCCGTCCGGCGACCCACGGGGGAGTTGCCGGGCGGGTGCGCCAAAAGCGCCCACACGTAGGAGTTGATCGTATGGCCACCGAGAACCAGCCTCGCCCGGGTGACGAGAAGGATGTCGTCAAGCCGCTCGACAGCACCCGCCCGATCCAGCCCATGGACAGCACGCGTCCCATCCAGCCCATGGACAGCACCCGCCCGATCCAGCCGATGGACAGCACGCGCCCCATCCAGCCAGGGGAAGGGCACACTCCTGTCGCCGGTGGCGCGGGCGCTCCCGATGACGGTCATTCCGTGAAGGCGAAGGACAGCACCCGGCCGATCGTCGACCCGAAGTAGTCGACCTCGGCATCAAGTCAGCCCGGGAGTCAGGGGGATACCCGGGACGGCCCCGGGGGGGGGAGACCGGGGCACGGGGGACGTACGGGGGAACGGGGGAAGTACGGGGGAACGGGGGACCGAAGGGGCCAGCCTCGATGACATTCCAAGGGGGGAGTCATCGAAGTCGGCCCCTTTCGCGTGCGCCAACGCAGAAGGCCCTTGCGGCGAGCCGTGCGCCTCGGCGACTCACAACGGCAATTCCCCGCATTCTGCGGCTATTTCAGGACACCTGAACGAATGTACGGCCTGGGAGCGGCAAGCTTCTCTTGTTCATAACTCACCTCTTCAAGGAGTTCAGATGAGCCGATTCACGCGCACCCTCGTGACCGTCGCCCTCGCGGCCGCTGCCGCCGGCGTCGCCGCGACTCCGGCCATGGCGGACAGCCACACCCCCGCCACCCCGGGCTTCTCCGCCCAGGACAGCACCATGCCCATAGCCGCCAACACGGCCACCCCCGACAACCACATTCCGGCCCCGCACCAGGTATCCGCCCAGCACTGACCGAACACAGCACCGCCCCTTCGCGGGGGCCGGGCCCGTCGCGCCGCGACGGGCCCGCTCCGTTTCCGGCAGTCTCTCCGCCTGCCGCACAGACCCGCGCGCACAGATCTGACGATGCATCAGTTTTGCTGCTACAGTCACGCCGTTCAGGCCCGCCGCGGCCGTCGGGCCTGCCCCGCCCTGCTCCGCCGGCAGCCAGGAGGCACCCCATGTTCGACCCCGCCCGTATACAGACGCTCTGGGAACTCGTCGAATACCGCGCGCGGGTTTCGTGCGGGGTGCCGATGTTTTTCGACGGGGACGGGGGGAGCGTCACCTTTGACGGGGTGCGGGACGAGGCGTTGCGGGTGGCGGCCGGGTTGCGGGGGATGGGGGTCGGGGCCGGGACGCGGGTGGCGTGGCAGTTGCCGACGCGGGTGGAGACGGTGATCCTGTCGTTGGCGCTGGCCCGGGTGGGGGCCGTGCAGATACCCGTCATACCGCTGCACCGGGAGCGTGAAGTCGGCTTCATCCTGGCGGAGTCGGCGGCGGAGTTCGTGTTCGTACCGGGCGTGTGGCGGGGGTTCGACCACACGGCGATGGTGCGGAAGGCCGCCGGGGACGGGGTGCGGGTGCTCCCGGTCGGGGGCGGGCTGCCCAGGGCGGACCCGGCGGGGCTGCCCGCTGCGGCGCCCGTCGGGGGCGGGGGCGGGGAGGGGAACGGCAACGGGAGCGGCGACGAGAGCGGGAGCGGCGACGGGGACGGGGCCACTCGCTGGATTTACTACACCTCCGGGACCACCGCCGCGCCCAAAGGGGTGGAGCACACCGATGCCAGTCTTATCGCCGGTGGGGTCGGGCTGGCCACCGCGCTCGGTATGTCCGGGGACGACATCGGCTCGATGGCCTTTCCGTACGCGCATATCGCCGGGCCGGACTATGTCATCGCCATGCTGGTCAGCGGGTTTCCCGCGGTCATCCTGGACACCTTCGAACCGGGCCGTGCGGCCGCCGTCTACCGGCGGCGCGGGGTCACCATGGCCGGCGGCAGCACCGCGTTCTACCAGGCGTTCCTGGACGAGTCGCGCCGCTACCGGCAGCAACTGCCGCACGCCGGGCGGCTGATGCCGTCACTGCGGCTGCTGTCGGGTGGCGGGGCGCCGATGTCACCGGAGCTGTATACGGCGGCGGGGCGGGAGCTGGGGTGCGCGATCGTGCACGGGTACGGGATGACCGAGTGTCCGATGATCGCGATGGGGACGCCGTACGACAGCGAGGAGCAGCTGTCGCGGACGGTCGGCAGGCCGGTGGTGGGCGCGCGGGTGCGGATCGTCCGGCCGGACGGGTCCGTGGCCGGGGACGGGGAGAGCGGCGAGGTCACGGTCAAGGGGACGATGCTGTTCCGGGGGTACACCGACCCGGCGCTGACGGCGGAGGCGTTCACCGCCGATGGCTGGTTCCGCACCGGTGACCTGGGGCGGCTGCGCCCCGACGGGCATCTGGTGCTGACCGGGCGGCTCAAGGACATCATCATCCGCAAGGGCGAGAACCTCTCCGCGCAGGAGATCGAGGAGCTGGTCCGCACCCATCCGGCGGTGGCGGAGGCGGCGGTGATCGGGCTACCGGACCGGGAGCGCGGCGAGCGGGTGTGCGCGGTGGTCACCCCCGCCGATCCGGCCGCGCCGCCGCTGACCCTGGCCGGGCTGACCGCGCATCTGCGGGCGGCCGGGCTGATGACCCAGAAACTGCCGGAGCAGCTGGAGACGGTCGGTGAGCTGCCGCGCGGCGGGCCGCTGAACAAGGTGCTCAAGACGGTGCTGCGGGAGCGGTATACGGAGTAGCCGGGGCCCGGCGGCGGTGTGGCGATGAGTTCCGGGGGCCGGTGGAGTCTTCACTGGGAGGCGGCACCGCGTGTGGGCGGACCGCACCCGGCGGGGCCCGGCAGCACGCCACGGCAGGACGGAAGGACCCGGACGATGACCGAGACGATCGACTTCACGGCGCAGGCCCGGCTGGTGGCGCAGCTCGCGGCCCGGACCGCCGATGAGCAGCTCGATGCCCCCACCCCTTGCGAGGCGTACGCGGTGCGTCATCTGCTGGGCCATCTCGTCGGCCTGTCCGCGGCCTTCCAGGAGACGGCGCGCAAGAACCTCGGGCCGATGACGAGCGTCGCTCCCAATGTGACGGTGCCCGATGTGGAGCCCGGCTGGCGCACCGCGCTGGACCGCAATCTGCGGGGGATGGCGGCGGCCTGGGCCGCCCCGGAGGCATGGGAGGGCGAGACCCAGGCGGGCGGGGTGACCCTGCCCGCGGCCATCGCGGGCCGCTTCGCGCTCAATGAGCTGGTGCTGCACGGCTGGGACCTGGCGCGCGCCACCGGCCAGGACTACGCGCCCGACATGGCCGCGCTCGGGGTCTCGTATGCGCTCCTCGCGCCCCTGGTGGAGTCCTCGGAGCGGCTCCCGGTGTTCGGCCCGCCGGTGACCGTGGCGGCGGACGCGCCGCTCCTCGACCAGGTGGTGGCGCTCAGCGGCCGCCGGCCGGACTGGGCACCGTCGGGATCGTAGGCCGGGAGCCGTAGGCCCGGACCGTAGGCGGGAACCGTAGGCCGGGACTGCCGCACAGAATCGGCGCACGGAGCCGGCGCACCGGCCCGCCGCACGGACCCGCCGCACCGACCCGCCGCACGGACCCGCCGCACCGACCGGCCGCACGCCCCCCGCGCCGCCCCACTCACGCCGGAGCGCCCCCCGGAGCCCCCTTCCGCAGCCGGGTCTTGAGGATCTTTCCGCTGGCGTTGCGCGGGAGCGCGGTGACGAAGGCGACCTCCCTCGGGACCTTGTAGTTGGCCATCTCGCGGCGGGACCAGGCGATCAGATCGTCGGCGGTGAGCAGGGAGCCGGCGCGGCGGACCGCATACGCCTTGCCCACCTCGCCGAGGCGGGGGTCGGGTATGCCGACGACGGCGACCTCGGCGATGTCGGGGTGGCGGCCGAGGAGTTGCTCTATCTCGGCGGGATAGGCGTTGAAGCCGCCGACGATGAACATGTCCTTGATGCGGTCGGTGATCCGGAGGTTGCCGTCCGCGTCGAGCACGCCCACATCGCCGGTGCGCAGCCAGCCGTCGGGGGTGAGCGCGCGGGCGGTGCCGGCCGGGTCCTCGAAGTAGCCGGACATCACGTGGTAGCCGCGGACCAGCACCTCACCGGGGTCGCCGGGCGGCACCGAGCGGTCCGCGGCGTCGACCACCCGGACCTCGGTGCCGGGTAGGGCCCGGCCCGAGGTCGCGGCGATCACCTCGGGCGGATCGCCGCGGCGGCACATCGTGACGACGCCCGAGCTCTCCGACAGGCCGTATGCGGTCAGCACGGTGGAGATCTTCAGCTCGCTGCGCAGCCGCTCGACCAGCTCCAGGGGGACCACGGCGGCGCCGGTGACCACCAGGCGCAGCGCGGAGAGGTCGTGCCCGGCGCGGGCGGGGTGGTCGAGGAGCTGCTGGTGGAGGGTGGGCGGGCCGGGGAGGACGGAGATCCGTTCGGCGGCGATCTTGGCGAGCGCGGTCTCCACGCTGAAGACCGGCTGCGGGATCATCGTGGCGCCGCGCAGCAGGCAGGCGATGATCCCGGCCTTGTAGCCGAAGGTGTGGAAGAACGGGTTGATGATCAGGTAGCGGTCGCCCTCCTGGAGGCCGGCCAGTTCGCTCCAGACGTCGTAGGCGCGCAGGGTCTGGGCGTGGGTGATCACGGCGCCCTTGGGGTGGCCGGTGGTGCCGGAGGTGAAGATGATGTCCGAGGGGGCGTCGGGGCGCAGGGCGTCGGCCCGGCCGTGGACGGTCTCGGCGGGCACCGCGGCGCCGTCGGCGAGGAACTCCCGCCAGGTGACGAAGTCGGCGGGGGCGTCGTCGGAGAGCACCACGACCTTTTCCAGCCGCGGGAGTCCGGGCAGCGGGCCGGAGCCGGTGCCCTCCCGGGCGGCGCGGCGGAGCGCGGCGAGGTAGGACGTGCCGAGGAAGGTGCCGGTGATGAAGAGGAGTTTGGCGCGGGTGCGGCGCAGTACATAGGCGGCCTCGGTGCCCTTGAAGCGGGTGTTGACGGGGACGAGGACGGCGCCCGCCGTGACGGCTCCCAGGGCGGAGACGATCCAGTCGAGGGTGTTGGGCGCCCATACGGCCACGCGGTCCCCGGGCGCGACCCCGGCGGCGATACAGGCGGCCGCCGCCCGCTCCACCCGCTCGCCCAGCTCGGCGTACGTCACCCGGGTGCGGCCCTCGACCACGGCCTCCTGGGAGCCGTACCGCCGGGCGGCCGCGCGCACCAGACGGGGGATGACGCCGTACTCCAGGTCCGCCCGCGCGTCCACGTCGTCGTGCATCGCACTGCCTCCCGCCGAAGAGCTGTACGCCACTAGCTGACTGTCCGTCAGATTAGCGGTAGCCTCCTCCGCTGTCAGCACCACTGGCGACCGACCACGGAGGTGGCGATGGGGCCGACCCTCAAGGACGCTACGGCGATAGCCGGCATCGGACAGACCCCGTTCGCCCGGCAACTCCCGGAATCCGAGAAGACCTTGGCCTGCCGGGCGATCGTCGCGGCGCTGGACGACGCCGGGATCTCCCCCTCCGAGGTGGACGCGTTCGCCTCCTACACCATGGAGGAGACCGACGAGGTCGAGATAGCCAAGGCCATCGGCGCCGGGGACCTCACCCACTTCTCCAAGGTCGGCTTCGGCGGCGGGGGTTCCTGCGCGACGGTCGCGCATCTGGCCGCCGCCATCGCCACCGGCCAGGCGAGCGTCGGCGTCGCCTGGCGGTCCCGCAAACGCGGTTCGGGACCGCGCCCCTGGAAGAACACCCAGGTCCAGCTGCCCACCCCGGGACAGTGGACCCGGCCCTTCGGTCTGCTGCGCCCCGCCGACGAGATCGGCATGCTGGCCCGCCGCTATATGCACGAATACGGCGCCACCCGCGACCACCTCTTCAATGTCGCACTCGCCTGCCGCAACCGGGCCAACCAGAACCCGGCCGCGATCATGTACGAACGCCCGCTGACCCGCGAGATGTATATGACCGCCCGCTGGATCAGCGAGCCGCTCTGCCTGTTCGACAACTGCCTGGAGACGGACGGAGCGCTGGCCTGCGTCGTGGTCTCCGCCGAGCGCGCCCGCGACTGCCGGCAGCGGCCCGTCTACGTCCACTCCGCCGCCCAGGGCCTGCCCGCCCAGCACCACGGCATGGTCAACTACTGGAACGACGACCCGCTCACCGGCCCCGCCTGGGCGGCCGCCCGGCACCTGTGGAAGGGCGCCGACCTCGGACCGCAGGACGTCGATGTGGCACAGATCTATGACGCCTTCACCCCCCTGATCCCCCTCTCGCTGGAGGGCTACGGCTTCTGCGAACGCGGTGAGGGCGCGGCCTTCACCGAGGGCGGCGCGCTGGAGACCGGCGGCCGCCTTCCGCTCAACACCGGCGGCGGCGGTCTCTCCGAGGCGTATGTGCACGGTTTCAACCTGATCACCGAAGGCGTCAAACAGCTGCGCGGCACCAGCACCGCGCAGGTCCCCGACGCCGCCACCTGCCTGGTCACCGCGGGCGAGGGCGTCCCCACCTCGGCCCTGCTGCTGAGGAGTTGATACGCCTTGAGCACACGTGATGCTGCTCCTGAGTCCGTTCGTGATGCCATGACACCGAGCGTGCCACCCGCCACTGACAATCGCCCCGGCAGCGGCGCTGACCTGCTGCTTCCCGTCCCCGACGACGACGGCGCGCCGTTCTGGGAGTACGCCGCCCGCGGCGAACTGCGCGTCCAGGCCTGCGCCGGCTGCGACGCACTGCGCTTCCCGCCCCGGCCCTGCTGCCCGAACTGCCGGTCCTTCGCCGCTCGCTGGCAGCGGATGAGCGGCCGCGGCCGCATCTGGTCCTACGTCCTGCCGCACCCGCCGCTGCTGCCCGCGTACGCCGAGCAGCCGGGCTACAACGCGATCATCGTGGAGCTGGCCGAGGCCCCGCGCATCCGCCTGGTCGGCAACCTCGTCACCGCCGCCGACGCCCCGCTCAACTCCGTCGACCCGGCCCGGCTGCGCATCGGCGCCCCGGTGAAGGCCGTCTTCCACACCATGCCAGGAGGCGTGACCGTACCCCGCTGGCTCCTGGAGCGGCCATGACGGTGCGCACGGAGGTCACGGACGGGGTCGCACTGGTCACCCTCGACCGGCCCGAGCGGCACAACGCCGTCGATCTCGCCACCGCCGCCGAACTCGCCGACACCTGGCGGGCGTTCCGCTTCGACGACACCGTACGGGCCGCGGTGCTCACCGGCGCCGGTGGCCGGGCCTTCTGCACCGGCATCGACCGCTCCGCCGACGTCCCCCAGCCGTCCTCCCCCTACTCCCTCGACGACCCGCTGCTCCACATCGGCCCGAAGGCCAACGACCTGTGGAAGCCGGTGATCGCCGCCGTCGAGGGCATGGCCTGCGGCGGCGCGTTCTACCTCCTGGGCGAGGCCGAGTTCCTCATCGCCGCCGAGAACGCCACCTTCTTCGACCCGCACACCACCTACGGGATGGTCAGCGCGTACGAGTCCATCCTCATGGCGCAGCGGATGCCCTACGGGGAGGCCGCCCGGCTGGCCCTGATGGGGACGGCGGAGCGGCTGGGCGCGTCCCGGGCGTACGAGATCGGTCTGGTCTCCGAGCTGACCTCACCCGGCGCGGCGGCCGAGGTGGCGCTGGACCGCGCGGCCGTGCTCGCCGCCCAGCCGACCGGGGCGGTCCAGGGCACGGTGCGCGCCCTGTGGGCGGCCAAGGAGGCGGCCAGAGCGCAGGCCCTGGCGCACGCCCCTGCGCTGATCGCGCTGGGCAGCCTGCCCCCCGACCGCCAGGCCGGACTCTTCGCCGCCCGGAAGAGGGGCGGGCAGGACGGCGGGCAGAGGGGGCACCCCCTGGTCAGGTGACCCGTAGGTGAGGGCCACCTACGGGTCACCTACGGGTCTTGTGCGCCCGGGTGATCTCGCAGGTGAACCAGAACTGCCCGATCGACGACTGATTGACCGTGTACTTGGCGGTGTACGTCTCGGTGTCGCCGGGCCCGACGGTGATCGAGCGCTCATGCAGCCCGTACGCCTTGCCGTCGGCCGGCTTCGCCTTCATCCAGTTGACGGCCATGTCGTAGGAGAAGGAATCGTTCATGGACGGGTTGGTGATGGAGACCGTGTACGTGAACTGGCGCAGCGAATCGGAGAAGTCGCAGTTGCTGCCGCTGACGTCCGCCCGCCCGTCCGGGTCGTAGGTCTCCTCGGCCGGCGAGGGCGAGTAGGTGGGCTCGTACGACGGGGAAGAGTCGTACGACGGGGACGAGTCATACCCGCTGGAGTACGTGGGGCTCGGGAAGGGCGGCGGCACCTTCACCTGGGGCCGGCCGAACGCACAGCCGCCCACCGTGGCCACCGTCACCAGCGCCAGCCCGGCCACGACCACCGCCCTGATACCCGTACGGGCACCTGCCCCGACACCCGTACGGGCGCCCCCGCGGACGCCCGTGCCCGTGCGCATGCACTGCTTCATTCTGCCCATCCCCCGTGGAAAACTCTGAGCCCGTCACTCTGGAATTGACGCGTACACGACACCCTAGCAAGCGCCAGGGACACCCCTTACGGGCCCGGCAACGCGAGCGGGCGTACTTGTCTCGCGAGTACCAAGGCTCCGGCGTAGCGTCGGTCCCGGAGGATGACCGGACGACCCGAAGCGAGGCGACGCCCGTGGTGCGCAACGTTCTCGGGTGTCTGATCGCCCTCGCCGGAGCGGCGGCCGCCGTCTGGAGCCCCTTCCGTCCCTGGTACGACGGCCGTCACGGCAATGACGTACGGATCGAGGACCTCTTCAACGGGCTGACGCGCAACAGCGCCCCGCTCTTCGGCTCCCTCCTGCTCCCCATGGCGTTCGCCGCCCTGCTGACCCTGATCGGGGTCGCCCTGCGTTCCCGGGGCGTGGTCGCCTTCGCGGGCCTGGTGGTGCTGGGGTTCACGATTCTGTGGATGGTCCGCCAGGGGCAGGCCGCGAGCGAACTGACCGCCGGCGCCCGCGGTCTGGGGGTGGGTGTCGCCAACGCCCTGGGTGGCGGCGCGCTGCTGCTGCTCGGCGCCCTGATCATGCGGGGCCGTCCCCGCCGGGTCGACCACTACGACGACCGGCAGTACGACGACGGCCGTTACGGGCGCTACGCGTACGACGACCGCTATGACGACCGCTACGACGACCGCTCCCCCTACGACCCGTACACGCCCTACCCCCCGGGGACACCCGAACCATGGGACGCGGGACGCCCGGGAGCCGAGGAGTGGAACCCGGAGCCCTACACAACCGGCCCCGCCGGCCCCCCGACCGGCCCCGGAGGCGCCCCCTACGGGCCCGGCCAGCAGGAGGACACCCCCACCACTCCCCTGCCCATCACCCCGCCACCACCGCCCCCACAGGGACAGCGGCCCCAAGCCCAACAACAGCCACAGCACCCGCCCCCACACCAGCCACAGCAACAGCCGCAACAGCAGCCGCCTCCGCCCCCTCCTCCACCACCGGCCAGACCCGGCCATCGGCAGCCCCCCACACCACCGGTGGAATGGGGCCGCGATCGCTATCGGGCCCGCCCCGCACAGCCCGAGCCCTCCGAGCCCGAGCCCACCGAACAGCGCGACCAGCCTGATGACCGTCGCGAACGGCCCCCGGAGGAACGGGAGTAGCCCCACGGGCAGATACGGGGCAGCGGCCTCACCACCGCCCCACCATCAAGCCCGCCGCGCCAGCCCCGTCCCCTTGGCCGCGTCCAGGGCGTACACGCAGCGGTCCTTGCTGCACGCGTAGACCACGCCGCCGACCGCGACCGGCGAGCCGGTGATCTCGCCGCCGGTTTCCAGCTTCCAGCGCAGCTGGCCGCCCATCGCGTCGAGCGTGTAGAGGCAGTGGTCGGCGGAGCCGAAGTGCACCCGGCCCTCCGCGACGACCGGTGCGCCGATGACCTCCGCGCCGGCCTGGAAGCGCCAGCGCGGGGTGCCGGTCACCGCGTCCAGTGTGTAGAGCGCCTTGCCACTGCCCAGATGGACCGCACCGTGCGCGACCAGCACCGGTTCGGTGGACTGCCGGGCCTCGGTGGCGATCCGCCAGCGGTCGCGGCCGTCCGCCGGGTCCAGCGCGTAGACCGTGCCGAGGTAGTCCGCCAGGTAGACCCCGCCGCCGGTGACGGCCGGGCCGGGGGCGAAGGCCGGCGGGCTGAGGAACACCGCGGGCGCCTCGAAGTGCCAGCGCACGTCGCCGCGCGCGATGTCGATGGCCAGCACGCGGGTTCCGGCCACGACGTAGACCGCACCGTCCGAGGCAGGCAGCAGCCGCATCGGGACCCCGCCACAGGACGCGGCGTCGCCCACCGGGTACGACCAGCGTTCGGCGCCGGTGCGCGCTTCCAGCGCCTTGAGCCGTGCGTCGGCCCACACGAAGACCGTGCCCTCGTGCACCACGGGCCCGGCCTCTGCGGTCTCGAACTCGGTCTGGACGCCGCCGATCTCCCACAGCCGTTCGCCGGTGGCGGCCTCCCACGCCTGGACGCCGCCACCGCGGGTGCTGGTGACGACGGTCCCGCGGTCGACCTTGAGGGCGTAGACCCAGCCGTCAGCGTTCAGCCGCCAGCGCTCGCTGCCGTTCTCCGCGTCCAGCGCGTACAGGCTCGGGCCGTCCGAGGCGTGGATCCGGCCGTCCGCGACGGCCATCGCCCAGGCGACGTCACGGGTCTTGAACTTGCGGCGCCCGCTGGCCACATCGAGCGCGTGCACCTCGAAGGACGTGACGTAGAGCAGCTCGTCGGCGACCGCGGGGGTACCCCACACATCGTTCGACATCCGGAACCGCCAGGGGCGCCAGCGGCCCGGCTCGGCGGGCGGCGCCTCGGGCGGCGGGGGCGGCGCGGCCTCGGCGCGGGCCGGGCTCTCCCCGCCGTTGGCATGGCTCTGCGGGGGCACCGTGGCGGCGGGTCCGGTGCCGGGCGGCCGTACCCAGTTCGTCGCGGCACCGGCCTGCCCGCGCGGCGGCGGTGACTCGGCGCGCGGCCCCGGCCCTATCGGGGCGGCCGAGCCACCCAGCTGTACGGGACCGGCGGCGCCCTCTCCAGGGGCGGCCGGGGGCGACGCGGAGGACACGGCGGCGGGCGGCGGCGCGGTGGGCGGGGGCGGCGCGGAGACCGGGGTCACCCGGGCCGTGGAGGCGTCCGGGCCGAGCACCGCGGGCTGCGGCATCGGGCCGGGGTGGCCGCCGCGCGGGTCGTTGCCGCGGTGTGCGCCGGGGCCCGCGCCGATCTGGCCCGGCCAGCCGGACTCCGCGGCGGGGGCGCTCTGCGGCCGCGGCGGCACCTGGGCCGGCATCGGGGCCGACACGGGCGGGGCGGGCGGTGCGGCGGGCGCCGAGCGTCCCGCGCCGCGGCCGGAGGCGGCCCGCTGACCGTTGGCCGGTACGGTCGTGCGGCCGCCGCGCCGGCTCTCGATGAGGCCCACCGCGCCGGGCGGCAGCCAGGCCGAGGCGGTACCGCTGTCGTCGCTGCCGGAGCCGAAGAGGTGCGGGGCGAGCTGGGACTGCAGATCGGCGGGGGACGGCCGCTGGCCGGCCTCCATCTGCATACAGGACTCCATGAGCGGACGGAGTTCCTCCGGTAGCCCCGCCAGGTCGGGGCCTTCCCGCAGCAGCATGAAGACGGTCTCGACGGGGTTGGCGCCATGGAACGGCGCGTGCCCGGTGGCGGCGAAGACCAGTGTCGACCCGAGGGAGAACACATCGCTCGCGCCGGTCACGCTGCGCGAGTCCCGAGCCTGCTCGGGCGACATGTAGGCGGGCGTGCCCACGGCCACATTGGTCATCGTCAGACGGGTGTTGGACACCCCGGAGGCGATACCGAAATCGATCACCCGGGGGCCGTCCTCGACGACCAGTACGTTCGACGGCTTCAGGTCACGGTGCACCAGTCCGGCACCGTGGATGGACTGCAGCGCCTCGGCGATCCCGGCCGCCAGCCAGCGCACCGCCTGGGCCGGGAGCGGCCCGCACTCATTGACTATTTCCTCAAGGGAGGGCGCGGGGACATAGGCCGTCGCGAGCCAGGGCACCGCCGCGCGCGGATCGGCGTCCACCACCGCGGCCGTGTAGAAGCCGCTGACCGCGCGGGCCGCCTCGACCTCCCGTGTGAAGCGGACCCGGAACAGCTGGTCCTCGGCGAGCTCGGTACGCACCGTCTTGATCGCCACGCGCCGCCCGGATGCCGAGCGCGCGAGATAGACCAGTCCCATGCCGCCGGCCCCGAGACGGCCGAGCACCTCGAACGGGCCGATCCGCCGGGGATCGTGCTGCGTGAGCTGCTTCAGCTGCTCCACCACTTGCCTGCCACCTCCCCGTGGGGCGTAAAAGAGACTCTCCATAGCCACGAGCCGCCGAGAGCCCTGCCCCGTGCAGCGTCCCCCCGCCTGCGGCGAGGACTGTCGAAACGGCCGTACGCGTGCTGATTCTTCCTGGCCGAGCCGACGGTTGCGAACCCGGGGCCTGTCCGCTGTGTCACGGCATACCTCCCGTAGCCCGCACCGGGCCCGTTACCCGATGTCACCCCACCCTGCCTGACGTGCTCCGATACGTCCGCCGACGGGCGATTGCCCCCGGAGTTACCGATCGGTTCCGGGTCCCCTGCGCGGGGCACCGGCCGTCCGCAGGACGGTCACCGCCCCGTTTGACGCGAACATGAGGAGATCGGTTGACTCCCCGGAGCATCCAATTGGCCGCGGTGGCCGAAACCAGACCACCCCACCGACCGCACACACCCATCCCCCACCGCTCATGCCATCCCCGTCGTCGCTTGCGGCTCCGGCCCCAATTCTGAACGTTCGAAGGTCATTTCGGTGCCACCGCGCCGGGCGTGGCGCCTTGATTGACGAACAGGCAACGGAAAACGGCCGCTGCCATGGCGGCTATATGCCCAAGCTAGCGCCGGTTTGCGCAGTCTGCCCGACAGGGATTCGAACGCGGAATCGATTCCAGAGAGTGCCGGAAAGGGCGGCGGGACCGGCGACAGAGAGGCGGCGGAGATCAACCGGCAGGCATCGGCGTGCACTTGCCGCACGGAGGGTGACCGCTTATCCACCAAAGTTGTCCACAGGCTGTTGATAACACGGTTCACTGGTTCGGACCAAACAGTGCCGGACAAGCCGTGACCACGGCCGGGCCCGCCACCAGCGCACTCCGCGGGGCCTTGCACCCTTAACTCCCCCATCCCCATTTGCAGGCAGCCAAATCGCGCTCCGATCACCCCTCGGTAAGCTGACGGCATGACAGGACAAGTTCGAACCGTCGACGGCAGAGTTGCCGGCCGCCGCGGACAGGCGACGCGGCAAAAGCTTCTCGACTGCCTCAGTGAAATGCTCAGTTCGTCCCCCTATCGGGACGTCAAGGTCATCGATGTAGCCCGAAAAGCGGGGACTTCACCCGCAACGTTCTATCAGTACTTCCCGGACGTCGAGGGCGCCGTCCTCGAAATCGCCGAGGAGATGGCCAAAGAAGGCGCCACTCTGACCGATCTTGTCGCCGGACGCTCCTGGGTGGGCAAATCCGCCTGGACGGCCGCGGAGGATCTGGTAGAAGGCTTTCTCTCCTTCTGGCGCAAGCACGACGCGATTCTCCGCGTCGTCGATCTGGGCGCGGCCGAGGGCGACAAGCGTTTCTACAAGATCCGCATGAAGATCCTCAATGCCGTCACCAACTCCCTTACGGACTCCATCAAGGACCTCCAGAGCAAGAACAAGGTCGACAAGGACGTGAGCCCGGCCGCCATCGCCGGCTCCATGGTCGCGATGCTGGCCGCGGTCGCCGCACACCAGAAGGGCTTCCAGAGCTGGGGCGTCAAACAGGCCGAGCTCAAGCCGAATCTGGCGCTGCTGGTGCACCTCGGCGTCACCGGAAAGAAGCCGACCAAATAACGAAGCCACCGCGATAGCAGTCGGGGAAGCGGCCGGAGAAGCTGCCGCGCCCCGAAGTCCCGGTGTTCCCGGGACGGTTCGCCATCGGTCCTGTGTCCGTCCTGCCATAGCTGTACCGCACACGCAGCGGGCGCCTCGCGACCCTCCGGGGGTCGGCACGGCGCCCGCTGCGTTGTATGCGGCCGACCAGCGGTCGAAACCCGGTTCACGCACTTCGCCGACCGGCGGTCGAAGCCCGTCGCGCACCGGCCCGCTCAGCGCCGCTCCAGCCGGAACAGCCGTATCTCCCGCGTCACCCGCGCCTGATACGCGCCGTACGGAGGCCAGAGCGCCAGCGCCGCCCGCCAGGCCCGCGCCCGCTCCGCACCGGTCAGCAGCCGGGCCCGCACCGGTATGTCCCGGCCCCGCCAACTCACCTCGGCCTCCGGATTCTTGAGCAGATTCCCGGTCCAGGCCGGATGCCCCGGCCGCCCGAAATTGCTGCCGACCAGCAGCCAGCTGCCGTCTTCCTCCGGTACGCACGCCAGCGGAGTACGCCGCGGCAGCCCACTCCTGGCACCGGTCGCGGTCAGCACCACACCGGGCAGCATCCGGGCACTGAGCAGCACCTTTCCGCGGGTCAGCCGGTGGACCGCACGGTCCAGCGCGGGGATGACATACGGCGCGGTCCGGGCGAACGCACGGGTCGCGGAGACCTTCATGAGCAACCGCTCACCCGGGCGCATCAGACCTCCACCGTCGCGGCCGTACGGCCCGGGGCGGGCACCCCGCCCGGCTCCCCGCTCCCGCCCCGCTCCCCCGCCCCGTCCGGGAACAGCCCCGCCTCCTCGGCGGCCCGTGCCCGCAGCCGGTGCACGGGACCCAGCAGCAGCTCGTCGCAGGCCGCGCGCTTGAAGTACAGATGCGCCTCGTGTTCCCAGGTGAAGCCGATACCGCCGTGCAGCTGCACCGCCTCGGCCGCCACCTCCCGCAGGGTCTCCAGCGCCTGGGCGAGCGCCAGCGCCCCCACCCCGGGCTCGGCCGCGCCTTCCCTCTCGGGCGCGGACGGCCCGCCGCCCGCCGACCAGGCCGCGTAGTACGCCGCCGAGCGGGCCGCCTGCACCCGCACATACAGATCGGCGAGCCGGTGCTGGACCGCCTGGAAGGAGCCGATGGGCCGGCCGAACTGCACCCGCTGCTGAACATGGGCGACGGTACGGGCCAGCGCCGTATCGGCCGCGCCGACCGCCTCGGCCGCCAGCGCCGTGGCCGCCGTCACCCCCGTCTCAGCCAGCGCCCGGACCACCGCCGCCGCGTCCCCCTCGCCCTCACCGTCCCCCTCGCCCAGCAATTCGGCCGGCACCTCCCGCAGTTCGAGGCGCGCCTGCGGCCGGGTCTCGTCCATCGCGGTCTGCCGGGTCCGCAGCAAACCCGGAACGCCGGACTCCGCGCTGGTCCGGGCCGCGCTCCCGCCCTCCGCCCGTACGAGAAAGAGCAGGGTGCGGCTGCGCGCGAAGCCACCGGTGTGCGCGGCCACCACCAGCACATCGGCGGTGTGCCCGTTGAGCACCTGCCCGGCCTCGCCGTACAGCCGCCAGCCGCCGCCCACCGCCCGCCCGCCGTCCCGTGCAGCGGCCGCAGCGCCCTCCCGCGCCACCCGCCTCGCCTGGATTCCGCCGGCCCGGCCGCCGCCCGCCCAGCCGCCGTCGTTCGGCCCGGTCAGCGCCAGTGCGGTGGCGAGCTGTCCGCCCGGCACGGCCAGCGTCGCGGTCAGCTCCCCGGCGGCGAGGGCGGGGAGCAGCGCGCTGCGCTGGCGCTCACTGCCCAGCGCGAGGAGGAGCGGGGCGGCCAGCGCGGCGGTCGCGATCAGCGGTGAGGGCAGTACGGCGCGGCCGGTCTCCTCGCAGGCCAGGGCGAGTTCGGTGGGCCCGCAGCCCACCCCTCCGTACGCCGTTGGCAGCGCCAGACCGGGCAGACCCAGCCGCCCGGCGAGCTGCTGCCAGAGCTCCGTGTCATACCCCGCTGGGGTGCGTACCGCCGACTTGACCTCGTCCGGACCGCAGCGCTTGACCAGCAGTTCGCGCAGCGTACGGCGGATTTCGTGCTGCTCCTCGGTGAACGCGGCATCCATCGGCGGGCTCCTCCCGGCCGTGCGACAACGCCCGTCCGCTCCGACGGGCCCCCGCTTCCGATCTGACGGACCGTCATAGTAGGGACGAGGGGTGCACTTTCCTAGGCCAGGTCCGCAAGTCATCGGGCCCCTAGGGGACTTGGGGCGCCGGGAGTCGGAACGCAGGCGGGAGCCGGGTCACGTCACCGCGACCCGGCTCCCCCGGACTCACCGCCGGTCAGCGGATGAGGTGGACGGTGAGGTGCGTTTCCGTGTCACTGACGTTGACGGCGTGGACGGAGCCGTGGGCGGTGCGGTAGCGCCCGGTGCCCCCGGTGATCGCCAGGTCGATGTTGCCGGGGCCGGCGCCGGTGACGGTGAACCGGCCCTGCACGGTGAGCTGCCCCAGGGGAAGCGCGAGATCGGCCGCGCACTGGAGGTCGAACTCATCGCCCGGTGCGGTCCGGGTCAGCGTGCAGATCTGGCTGTAGGTGCCGACCGGGACGGCGCTGCGGAGGAGATTCCCGCTGATGACGAATTCATCGCCCTGGCTGGGTCCGGACGACCCGTCCACATCGACGAAAGTGCCCTGGGTCTGCTGGGCGACCAGCTGGAAGACTTCCTCTCTCGGGGGAAAGGGATCGGCACCGGCGCCGCCTGCCGCGGACGCGGCGGGTGCGCAGAGCAGGAGGGCCGACATTCCGGTGGCCGCGCTCAGCAGGAACCGCTTGAAGTGACGCACAGATTTCTCCTCTGGGACTGGAAGGGAATTTCTCGGACGCTGTGCCGTGAGGTGCTCTCATTTCCCGGACCGCTCTCGCGTGGACGGCAGGGCCCCGCGACGTCCTCCCGGCCCGTCGGCCGGGATTCCGGTCGGCCGGAAACTCGGTGTGCCGGTGCCGCGCGGCCCGTAGGGGTCCGCCCGGCCGGGCCGTGCGGCCCGTCCGGCGGATCAGATGCCGGGACCGCCGATGTAGGTGAACGATCCGGTGGGGCTGTCAACGGGGCCGGTGATCGTGACCGTGACGGTGCCGGCGGCGCCGCTGGGCGGGGACGTGGCGGTCACAGTGGTGTCGGAGACGATCTCGAAGGACGCCGGGGTGCCGTTGAAGGTGACCTGCTCGGTGTGGGACAGGCCGGTGCCGGTGATCGTGACGACGGTGCCGCCCGAGGTCGGTCCCGAATTGGGGCTGATGTCGGTGACGGCGGAGGAACTGACGTAGGTGTAGGTCAGGCCCTGGACGCTGCCGCCGGCGGTGCGCACGGTGACGGGAACGCCGCCGGGCCCCGGGGCCGTGGTGGCCCGGACGGTGATCTCGGTGTCGGAGACGCTCTGGATCACGGCGCGGCTGGTGCCGAAGTACACATCGATCGCCCCGGCGAGGTTGCGGCCGGTGAGGGTGATCTCGTCGTCGCTGCCGGCGACCGGCCCCGAGTCGGGGCTGATGCCGGTGAGGGCGGGCAACGGCGTGTAGTAGAAGGTGCCGAGGGTGCCGGTGCCGCCCGCGGTGGTGACCGTCACGGGGACGGCACCCGATCCGGCGGGTTCTGTGACGGTCAGCGAGGTATCCGTATTGGCGGTGATGCCGGCCTGCGCGGTACCGAAGCGCACGGCGGTGGCGTTGGCCAGGTGGTGACCGGTCACCGTCACGGGGGCGCCGCCCGCCGTGGCCCCCTGGTCGGGCAGCACGGTCGTCGCGATCACGCTGACCGTGCCGGCCTCGGTGTTGACGACGTAGGCGTGCGTCCCGTCGGGGTGGATGACGAGGCCGGCCGGGCCGGCGCCCACCCCGATGTTCTCGACGGCGGTATGGGTGGCGGTGTCGATCACGCTCACCGTGTCCGGGAGCGAATTCGCCACCAGGACATGGGCGTTGTCCGGGGTCACCGCCAGGAAGCGCGGCTGGGCACTGACCCCGATGGTGTCGATGACGGCCCCCAGCGCGGTGTCGATCACGCCGACCGTGGAGTTGCCGACGTTCGTGACATAGAGGCGGGACCCGTCGGGGTTGAGCGCCAGCAGGATGGGGACCGGACCGGCGGGAATGGCGGCCGAGACGGTGTTCGTGGCGGTATCGATCACGCTCACCACCCCCGAGCCGAAACATGCCACATAGACGCGGGCCCCGTCCGGGGTGATCACCACGCCGGTCGGGGCGTTCCCGACCGTGATGACATCGCTGACCGTATTGGTGGCCGTATCGATCACGCTCACGGTGTCGCCGGCCTGTTGGCTCACATAGACGCGGCCGCCGTCCGGGGTGACCGCTGCCACCGCCGGCCCGTTCCCCACCGGGATGTCCGTGCCGAAGGTGTTCGTGGCGGTGTCGAGCACGCTGACGAGTCCGGCGTCGGCGAGAACCACATAGCCGCGGGTCCCGTCCGGTGTGAGCGCCACGATGTCGGGACCGGCTCCTGTGGGGACGGTGTCCGTCACCGTACTGGTGGCGGTGTCGATCACACTGATGGTGCCCGAACCCCGGTTGGCGACATAGGCGCGGGCACCGTCGGGCGAAAGGGTAATTGCCTGGGGCAGCACACCCACCGGAATTACCGCGCCCGCCACAAATGCGGCACGCAATCCGGGACTTCGCGCCGGTACGGGCGTTGGAATGTGTGGAGTAAAGGCGAACATGACACTCCCTCAGGCAGGCGGGAACGTTCGTCGTCCCGCACACGGAAATGTCTGCTCCGCCGCATGGGCAAACAGCGAGCAGTCAGCCGGCCGGGAACCGGCCGGTGAAATGCACAAAGCGATGTGAGAATACCGCCCCCCGGGAGTCATTTGAAGGCCACCGCAAAGCTCCGATTCTCGGATAATCGCTTTAAGTCAGCCCTGACGGCGGCGGGCCGCGGCGGCACGGCGGCGCGGCGGGACCCCCGGAGCCGCATCCCGCGCCCTGCCCGCCCCACTAGATCTGATGTACCGTCAGATTCATGACCTCAGGGACCACTTACGGGAATCGCAAGGTCGCCGTCGCCGGAGTCGCGCTGTCCGATTGCGGACGCGTGGACCGGGCCACCCCGTACGCCCTGCACGCCCAGGCCGCCCGCCGGGCGCTCGCCGACAGCGGGCTGGACCGTGCGGTGATCGACGGCTTCGCCTCGGCGGGTCTGGGCACCCTCGCGCCCGTCGAGGTCGCGGAGTATCTGGGGCTGCGCCCCACCTGGGTCGACTCGACCTCGGTCGGCGGCGCCACCTGGGAAGTGCTCGCCGCGCACGCCGCCGACGCGATCGCCGCCGGTCACGCCAACGCCGTACTGCTGGTCTACGGCTCCACCGCCCGCGCCGACATCAAGGCCGGGCGGCGCACCTCGAACCTGTCCTTCGGCACCCGTGGCCCGCTCCAGTTCGAGGCCCCCTACGGGCACACCCTGATCGCCAAATACGCCATGGCCGCCCGCCGTCATATGCACCAATACGGCACCACCCTGGAGGAGTTGGCCCAGGTCGCGGTGCAGGCACGCGCCAACGCGGCGGCCAATCCGGACGCCATGTACCGCGACCCGATCACCGTCGACGACGTCCTGGACGGACCGGTGATCGCCGATCCGTTCACCAAACTGCACTGCTGTATCCGCTCCGACGGCGGCTGCGCGGTGCTGCTCGTCGCCGAGGACTACGTCCAGGACCTGGCCAAACCTCCCGTATGGGTGCTCGGTTCGGGGACGGCGGTGTCCCACACCACCATGTCGGAGTGGGACGACTTCACCGTCTCCCCCGCGGCGGCCTCCGGACGGCTGGCCTTCGGCCGTGCCGGGGTCCGCCCCGCCGATATCGACCTCGCCGAGCTCTACGACGCGTTCACCTATATGACCCTGGTGACGCTGGAGGACCTGGGCTTCTGCGCCAAGGGGGAGGGCGGCGCGTTCATCGGGAAGGGGCGGCTGCTGCGCGACGGGGAGCTGCCGGTCAACACCGACGGCGGCGGGCTGGCCGCCTGCCACCCCGGGATGCGGGGGCTGTTCCTGCTGGTCGAAGCGGTACGCCAGCTCCGCGGCGAGGCCGGCCCGGACCGCCAGGTACACAAACCCGACGGCCGGCTGCCCCAACTCGCGGTCGCCTCCGGCACGGGCGGGTGGTTCTGCTCGTCGGGGACGGTGGTGTTGGGGCGGGGGTGACGGCGCCGCGCGGCCTCCCGTGGAGAGTGGCGCGCCGTGATCAGTCGGCGGGCGGGCGGGTGATGACGCTGAAGGCCGTTCCGAACGGGTCGGTCAGCGCGGCGGTGCGCCCGTAGGGGCTGTCCTCGGGGGTGCCGGCCGTTCCGCCTGCGGCGACTGCGCGGGCCACCAGTTCGTCGGTGTCCGCCACCTCGAACACGGTCTGCCAGCGGGCGGCACGGGCTGCGGGGTCGCCGAAGACGCCGCCGATCTCATGGCCGTCGGGCCGCCGCAGGAAGGTGAAGTCGAAGTCGGGCAGGTCGGCGTTGCCGTCGAGCGTGAAGTCGAAGACGGTGGCGTAGAAGCGGCGGGCGGGCTCGGGGTCCGGGGCCGCGAGGTCGTTGCGGACCAGCGTGCTGGGCTCGTTTACCAGCTCACAGCCCGGCAGTGTCCGTCCCTGCCAGAGGCCGAAGCGGGCGCCTACGGGGTCCGCCACGACGGCCGTACGGGCCAGGCCCGCCACATCGGAGGGCGGCGCCAGCACCGTCCCGCCGTGCTCGGCGATCCGCTTGGCCACGGCGTCGCAGTCGTCCGTGGCGAGATACGGCTGCCACCAGGACTCACCCTCGACGTCCGCGGCGGAGACCGGCCGCAGCGCCGCGACCCGCCGGCCGCGCAACAGACACAGGGTGAAGGGACCGGTCGCCGCCGACCGCTCCTCGTACTCCCAGCCGAACAGCGCGCGATAGAACGCCTTCGCCCGGTCGAGGTCGGCGACCCCGAGGTCGATCCAAGTCGGCGTACCGAGCGGCTGATTGCTGCTGATCTCGCTCAATGTCTGCTCCTTCGCAGTGCCTGCCCTTACCTGAACTGACGTTAGCGAGCATCTAGGACAGAAGGCGTCCTAGAGCGCGAAGCAGGGCCTGAAGTGATCCAGGTGATCCAAGTGCCCTTGATGGCGTACGCACCCTACGCACGTCATGAACAAGCGTCACATACAAACGTCATAGACAGACGTCATAGACAGACGTCATAGACAAGCGTTTAAGACGCTCGTACAGTCAGGCGGCAGAAGCACCACGACCCCGAAGGGAACCGCCATGTCCGGTACCGGCACCGTTTCGTCGTCACCACGCACCAAGCCCCCGACCGTGCTGATCTCCGGCGCGAGCATCGCCGGGCCGGCGCTCGCCTACTGGCTGCACCGCCACGGCTTCGCGGTGACCGTCGTCGAGCGCGCCCCCGCGCTGCGGACCGGCGGCTACAAGGTCGACATCCGGGGCGCGGCGATCGAGGTCGCCGAACGGATGGGAATCCTGGGGGACATCCAGCGCGCCAGTACGGACATGCGGAGCGGCGCGTATGTGAACGACGACGGCAAGCGGATCGCCACCCTCCCCGCCGCCATCTTCAGTGCCCGGGTCGGCCGGGACGACGAGATCATGCGCGGCGACCTGGCCCGCATCCTCTACGAACGCACCCGGGCGGATGTCGAGTACGTCTTCGGCGACTCGATCACGTCGCTCACCGAGCGGTCGGGCGAGCATCATCAGGACCACCGGGAGTACCAGGACCACCGGGACCGCGAGGGGCGCGGCGCCTGCGGTGTCGACGTCACCTTCGAGCGCGGGGCGCCCCGCCGCTTCGACCTCGTCGTCGGTGCGGACGGGCTGCACTCGAACGTCCGGCTGCTGGCCTTCGGCCCGGAAGAGCAGTTCGTACGGCACCTCGGCGCGTATATCTCCGCGTTCTCCCTGCCGAACGAACTCGGCCTGGACCGCGAGGAGTTGTATCACGCGGTACCCGGCAGGCTGGTCTGCGCCTACAGCTCGGCCGGGGACCCGGCGGCCAAGGGCATGCTCACCTTCCGCTCGCCGCGGCTGGCCTACGATCACCGGAAACCCGAGCAGCAACTGGCGCTCCTCGACGCCGCGTTCAAGGATGTCGGCGTCGCCCCGTCCGAAGGCTGGACGCAGGTACCGCGGCTGCTCGAAGCGGCGCGCGCGGCGGACGATTTCTACTTCGACGGGATGCAGCTGATCGAGATGGACCGCTGGTCGCGCGGCCGGGTGGTGCTGCTCGGCGACGCCGCGCACTGCTCCTCACCGGCATCGGGGCAGGGCTCGGGGATGGCGCTGGTCGGCGCGTATGTGCTGGCCGGGGAGCTTGCGGCGGCCGGCCGCGGCCCGGAGGAGGCGTTCGCTCGCTACGAGGAGGAGATGCGCGGCTATGTCGCGGTCAATCACGCGCAGGCCGCCACGTTCGTCAAGGAGATGACGGCGGATACCCGGCGGCAGATCCGGTTCCGGCATCTGATGATGCGGATGCTGCCGCATGTGCCCTGGAAGAACCTGGTCGCGAAGAAGATCGCCGAGGATGTGCAGCGAGGCGCCAACGCGATCACCCTCAAGGATCATCCGGTGCCGGTGCCGGTGCCGGTGCCGGTCCCGGCCGACGGGCACGCAGCGGGCGGCGGGCGGGCACGGGGCGGCGGGCGCGCTCCGGCCCCCCGGGGCGCTCCGGCCACCGGGCACGCTCCCGCCACCGGGAGTGCTCCCGCCACCGGGGGCGCCCCCGCCGCCTGACACCCGACGTACGCTGCCTGGCATGACCGATCACCCCGCGCACCAGGGCTCTCCGGACGCCGACCCCGCCGATCCGGCGCACCACTCCGACGACGCGGACGCGGACGCAGGCACGGACACGGACACGGACGCCCAGGCGTTCCGCGAGCTGCTGCGCGGGCTGCGGGTCTGGGACGTCGCCGCGCTGCCGTCATTCGACCCGGCGACGGCCCCGGGCGAGCCGCTCCCGCTGTTCCGGCAGTGGCTGCGGGAGGCCGCCGAGGCCGGTGTCCCCGAGCCGCACACCATGACGCTCGCCACGGCGGACGCGGCCGGTAACCCCTCCCTGCGGACCCTGATGCTGCATGACGCCGATGAGCGCGGCTGGCACTTCGCCTCGCACCGTGGCAGCCGCAAGGGCCGCGAACTGGCCGTGCGGCCGCGGGCGGCGCTCGGCTTCTACTGGCCGGCGGTCGGCCGCCAGGTACGGGTCCACGGGCCGGTGACCGTGGCGGGCCCGGAGGAGAGCGCGGCCGATCTGCACCGCCGCTCCACGGGGGCGCTGGCGGCGGCGCTGGTCGGCCGGCAGAGCGAGGTGCTCGGCTCGGTCGGGGAGCTGGCGCGGGCCTCGGACGCGGCCTGGGAGCGCGCCCGGCGCGAACCGGAGGCACCGGTGCCGAGCTGGACGCTGTATGTGCTGCACCCAGAGGAGGTCGAGTTCTTCCAGGGCGATGCGCAACGTCGGCACGTACGGCTCAACTACCGCTACGAGGGCGGTCGTTGGGCGCAGGAGCTGCTCTGGCCTTGAGGTGCGGTGGCGACCGTCAGGCATCCGGCCCGCCTGGAGGAGGTGCGGTGCCTCCGCCCCGGCGCGGAGGTGCGTGCGGTGCCTCCGATCCGGCGGCGGCACTCGTTCCACCCGTTCCCCCTCACAACTGCTGATACATGATGTGCAGCCCCACATAGCCCTTGGTGGGGTGCCGGAAGCCCTCGGGGAGGGTCGTCATGATCTGGAAGCCCAGCGACTGCCAGAGGGCGACGGCGCCGGTGTTGGTCTCCACCACGGCGTTGAACTGCATCGCGCGGTAGCCCTCGGCGCGGGCCCAGTCCAGTACGTGTTCCCCCAGGGCCCGGCCGACGCCGCGGCCGCCGTGCTGCGGATCGACCATGAAGCTGGCGCTGGCGATGTGCGCGGACCCGCCCATGTGGTTGGGGTTCATCTTGGCCGTACCGAGGACCGTGCCGGACTCGTCGACGGCGACGACCGTACGGCCGGGCGGCGTCAGCAGCCACATCTCGCGGGCCGCCGCCTCGTCGAGGTCCCGCGGATAGGTGTAGGTCTCGCCGGCCGCCACGATGGCACGGAAGAAGGGCCAGATGGCGGGCCAGTCGGCCGCGGTCGCTTCACGGATCAGCACGGGCACAGCATGCCTCGGTCCAGGGTGGGGCGCCACCGGAATTGACGGGGCCCGGTCGCCGCAGGGCCCGGTCCCCGCAGGGCCCGGTCCCCGCAGGGCCCGGTCGCCGCAGGGCCTGGTCGCCGCGGCCCGAGGGCGTGGGATTCACGCAGGCCGGAAGACGGGGACGGCGATCGCGGCGCCCTCGCCCCCGCCGTTGCGCGCGCCCTCGCCCGCCCCGCTGCCCGTTCCCGCGTCCCCGCCGCTGCCCGCACCCGCATCCCCGGCCCCGCCCCCGTCCCCGGCCCCGGCCCCGGCCCCGGCCCCGGCCCGGAAGTGCACCACGAGCGGCATTCCGATCCGCAGCTCCGGCTCCGGGCAGTCGGTGATCTCGGTCATCATCCGGGGGCCTTCGGCGAGATCGACCACGGCCGCGACGTACGGGACCCGGTCGCCGAACGGCGGGAGATCGTTACGGTGCACGACGGACCAGGTATAGAGGGTGGCCCGGCCGGTGGCCGCCTCCCAGCCGACATCCTCACTCCAGCAATACGGACAGAACTCGCGCGGGTAGTAGTGCGCCGCACCGCAGTCCTCCGCCCGGCAGCGGCGCAGCAACAGCCGCCCCTCGGCCGCCGCCTCCCAGTACGGCCGGGTGAAGGCGTCCACCTCCGGCAGGTCGAACCGCGCACCCGTCCCTGTAGTCCCGCCGCTCACTGGCACACCCCCAGCACCTCGCCGAACCGGCACTCACACTCCCTGACGGTACGTCAGTTCAACCGAAGAGGACCGGGCGCGCAAGAGGCCCGCACTATCCGTCCGGACTCGCACTCCGCGACAGCCGGAGGGCCGGGGCCCGCGACCGAGGGCGAAGGGAGGAGACCCCTGCAACCTTTCACTGCACAACCATTCCTGACGCGCCGTCAGTTCAGTAATCTGACTATGTGTCAGTTATGGAGCCGTCACACAGGAGCGGGCGTCTGCGATGCTTGGATCGACTCACGGCACCCTTACCACTCACTCCCGGCCGGCCCGCGTCGTGGCCTGTGGGGAGCAACCACCACACACCGTCCACGGCATGAGTGAACCGCACCGCGACGGCGGGGGCCAGAGCGCCGGCCCGGTCGACCGGGATGTCAGCGGCCGTCCGCTGCACGCTCCGGTGCCCGACCTGGACCGGTTCTTCCGGCCCGAGTCCGTGGCGGTGATCGGCGCCTCGGACAGCGAGGGCCGCCCCAACACCGGCATCACCCGTCAGCTGATCGCCTGGGCGGAACGGGTCGGCGCCCGGCTCCACCCCGTCAACCCGGGACGCACCCAGGTCTTCGGACTGCCCTGCCATGCCTCCGTCGCCGCACTGCCGGAACCCGTCGATCTCGCGGTGCTCCTGGTCGGCGACCCGCTGCCGGTCATCGAGCAACTGGCCGAGACCAAGGTGAAGTTCGCGGTGGCCTTCGCCTCCGGGTTCGCCGAGACCGGTGAGCGCGGTGCGGCCGCCCAGGAGCGGCTGGCCGAGGCCGTCGCCCGCTCCGGGCTGCGGCTGCTCGGCCCGAACACCAACCTCAACGCCTTCGAGAAGTTCCGTACGGACCTGGACGGTCCGGCCATCGCCCTCATCACCCAGTCAGGCCACCAGGGCCGTCCCGTCTTCAGCCTCCAGGAACTGGGCATCCGCCTTTCGCACTGGGCCCCCACCGGCAACGAGGCCGATCTGGAGACCGCCGACTTCCTCTCCTACTTCGCCACCCGCCCCGAGGTCGGCGCCATCGCCGCATATGTGGAAGGGCTCAAGGACGGCCGCAGCTTTCTGCTGGCCGCCGACCGCGCCGCCCGCAACAAGGTGCCTATCGTCGCCGTCAAGGTCGGCCGCACCGAGACCGGCGCCCGGACGGCCGCCTCGCACACCGGCAAGCTCACCGGCGCGGACGAGGTCGTGGACGCCGCGATGCGGCAGTTCGGTGTGATCCGGGTGGACGGGCTCGACGAATTGCAGGACACCGCGGCGCTGCTGGCCCGTGCCAGGAAGCCCACCGCCGAGGGCGTCGCCGTCTATTCGATCTCCGGTGGCACCGGCGCCCACTTCTCCGACCTGGCGACCGCGGCCGGCCTGCGGCTGCCCACCCTCGGCGCCGCCAAGCAGGCCGAACTGCACCAGTGGATACCGGAGTATCTGCACGTCGCCAATCCGGTCGACAACGGCGGGCACCCGGTCGGCGACTGGCGCGGCCGCAAGATCCTCGACGCGATCCTGGCCGACCCGTCCATCGGCATACTGATCTGCCCGATCACCGGGCCCTTCCCGCCGATGAGCGACAAGCTCGCCCAGGATCTGGTGGACGCGGCGGAGCAGACGGACAAGCTGGTGTGTGTGGTGTGGGGCTCGCCGGTCGGTACGGAGGACGCCTACCGCCGCACCCTTCTCGGCTCCTCGCGGGTGGCGACCTTCCGCACCTTCGCCAACTGCATCACCGCCGTCCGCGGCTACCTCGACCACCACCGCTTCGTCACCGGCTACCGCTCCCCCTTCGACGACGCCCCCCGCGTCCTGTCCCCGTCCGCGCGCAAGGCACAGGCCCTGATGCGTCCGGGCCAGCAGCTCAGCGAGCACGCGGCCAAGCAACTGCTGCGCGCCTATGGCATCCGGGTCCCGCGCGAACAGCTGGTGACCAGCGCGGCGGCGGCCGTACGGGCCGCGAGCCTGGTCGGCTATCCCGTGGTCATGAAGGCCTCCGGACCGCAGCTCGCGCACAAGACCGAACTCGGCCTGGTCAAGGTCCAGCTGACGTCGGCCAGCCAGGTCAGGGACGCCTATCGCGAGCTCACCGACATCGCGCGCTACGAGGACGTGCCGCTGGACGGGGTGCTGGTCTGCCAGATGATCGAGCGGGGCGTCGAGATGGTCGTCGGCGTCACCCGGGACAGCCTCTTCGGGCCGACCGTGACCGTCGGCCTCGGCGGGGTCCTCGTGGAGGTGCTGCGGGATGTCGTGGTGGGCGTACCGCCCTTCGGGGAGGACCAGGCGCGCGCGATGCTCGACGAACTGCGCGGCCGGGCCCTCCTGGACGGCGTGCGCGGAGCGCCGCCCGCGGACCTCGACGCGCTGGTCGAAGTCGTCCTGAGGGTGCAACGGATGGCGTTGGAACTCGGCGACGACCTGTCCGAGCTGGACATCAACCCGCTGGTGGTCCTGCCGCGCGGCCAGGGCGCCGTAGCCCTCGACGCCCTCGCCGTCTGCCCATGACCGCAGCCGCATCCGCATCCGCATCCGAGGCCGTGCCCACGCCCGCACCCGCGCCTGCGCCCAAGGCCGTGGCGACCACCCCGACCGCACCCTCTGGAGCCACTCCCCCATGACACCCTCACCGTCCCCGTCCCCCGGTTCCGTTCCCCCCGCCGCGCCCGTCGCGCCCGCAGCGTCCGACGAGTCCACCGCTCGCGCGGAACCCGTCGATTCATTGATACTCCACGCCACTGACAACGGCGTCTCGTGGCTCACGTTGAACCGGCCGGACGCGATGAACGCCGTCACCTGGGACCAGCGCGAACGCCTCATCGGCCGGCTCGCCGACGCCTCGGCCGACCCCGGCGTCCGGGCCGTCGTGCTCACCGCAACCGGCAAGGGCTTCTGCGCCGGCGCCGATCTGCGCGGCTCGCCGCCGGCCGGGGAGCGGGTCGCCGGGGATGTCGCCCGGATGATCCGCGACGGCGCGCAGCGGCTCATCACGGCGGTGCTGGACTGCGAAAAGCCGGTCATCGCCGCCGTCAACGGCACCGCGGCCGGGCTCGGCGCCCATCTCGCGCTCGCCTGCGATCTGGTGCTGGCCGCCGAATCGGCCCGCTTCATCGAGGTGTTCGTCCGCCGCGGCCTGGTCCCGGACGGCGGCGGCGCCTACCTCCTGCCGCGGCTGATCGGCCCACAGCGCGCCAAGGAGCTGCTGTTCTTCGGGGACGCCCTACCGGCCGCCGAAGCGGAACGGCTGGGTCTGGTCAACCGGGTGGTGCCGGACGGCGAGCTGGCGAAGACGGCCCGGGAGTGGGCCGAGCGGCTGGCGGCCGGCCCCACCCGCGCCCTGGCCCTGACCAAGCAGCTGGTCAACGCCTCGCTCGACACCGACCGCACCGCCGCCTTCGCCGCCGAGGCCACCGCGCAGGAGATCAATATGACGACGGCGGACGCACAGGAGGGCGTCGCCTCCTTCGTGGCCCGCCGCCACCCGGCGTTCCACGGACGATGACCTCCCGGAGGAGCCCGTGCGCCCAGGGCTGTCCCAGAGCGAGCCCACCCTCAGCATCCGAACGAAACCGAACGAATCCGAACGAAAAACGCCCTACGTCACCCCCGCCGGACACTCCGGCACCTCACGCGTGTTCCGCGTCCGCACCCCCGGCAGCCAGCCCCGCACACCCTGCCCGCTGGTGACCAGATACCAGCGGGTGGAGGTGACGCCCGCTTCGTCGCGGACCATCCGGCCGTCCGTCACCACACAGCGCGCGGACAGCGCATCGCCGTGCCAGACCCGGCCGGCGGAGTTGCCGCGCGCGGCGTACTTGGCACGCGGGTCGTTGGCCAGCCGCAGCGCGCACTCCAGGGAGCGGCCCGTACGGCAGGCCCGTTCGCTGTTGTAGACCGTGATCTTCACCCTCGGGGTCGGCCCCGCCGGCTGCAACGAGACAGGCCCGGGGCGCACCAGCCACCACACCCCCAGTGCGACCGCGGCCACCGCCGCCGCCACTACGAGCACGACCACCCGCGGCCGCCTCCGGGGCAGCGGCACCACGGCGGGTGCCTGCTCGGGGCGCGGCTCCCTGATGCGGTCCCACAGGCCGGGCGGTGTCTCGATCTGTTCGTCCGCCAGCCGCAGCCGGGCGCGCAGCAGCGCCTCGGGATCGTCCCCGGCACCGTCGCCCCGGCCACCGCCGAAGCCCCGGCCGTCACCGCCCGCCGCACCCGCACCGCCGTCGTAGCGTGGCCCCACGTCCACCGTGCCGCTCACCTCCCGGCCTGCCCGTGCTCCGATTCAACGAGGTAGGCGCGCAGCCTGTCCAGCGCACGGGCGCGATGGCGGGCGGCGGTGCCACGATGCACCTTCATGATCTTCGCGGCCTGGTCGATGGTGTAGCCGTCGAGGTCGACGAGGATCACGATGCCGGCCTGCCGGTGCGACAACCTCCCCAGCAGGCGCACCGCTTCGATCTCGGCCTGCCGCCGCTCCACCCCGCCGTCCCAGCCGCCGGACGCCCCGGGCACCGCACCGGCGGCGCCTCCCGCACCGGCCTCCTCGACTCCCTCCATGCCGTCGACCAGCACCTGGCGGCGGTCCTTGCGGTAGGCGTCGCGGGCGACGCTGAGGACGGCGGTGAAGGCGTAGGCATACGGCTCCGGGTGGGCCAGGAAGCGCTGGGGGCGGGCCGCGAGTTTGAGATATGCCTCGTGCACCACGTCCTCCGCGGACTGTCTCGATCCGGCCAGCATCACCGCCCTTCGATACAGCCGGGGCAACAGCCCGCAGAAGACCTCGTCGAAGGTGGGTGGCGCGGCAGACGAAGCTGACGACGCTCTCGCATCGGCCATGTACCGGAACTCTCCCCCGTGCTCGGCTACGGACCCGGCCGCAGTGGACGCTACCCGCGTGGACGCCACGCAATCGGGACCCCAGCCCCCAATCTCCCCCGAACCCACCCCATCTCACTCCGGAACCACGGGGAAACCACACCTCCGGGTGGCGCCCCGCACCGCCCGCACCGCCCGCACCGCCCGATCCGCACGCTCCGCCCGCAGCGCACACACCGCCCACTCCGCACCCCTTCCAACCTGACGCTCCATCAGATTCAATGAGGACATGATGGGACACGCGGGAATGGCGGCCACGGCCGTGCGATACCTACGCTCCGTCGGTGCGCCCACCGCGGCGGCCGCACCGTCCCCCGCCACCGCGCTGCCGCGGCCCACGCTGCGCGCCGTACGCGAGGACGAGCGCGCCCCTCTGGACCCGGCGGAATTCCGCTCCGTCCTGGGGCACTTCGCCAGCGGCGTCACGGTCATCACGTCCCCCGGGGAGCCGGGCCGCCCGGCCGGTTTCGCCTGCCAGTCCTTCGCCTCGCTCTCCCTCGACCCGCCGCTGGTGACGTTCATGGTGGCGCGTACGTCGACCACCTGGCCGCGGATCGCCCGCGCCGGAGCGTTCTGCGTCAACATCCTCGGCGCCGGACAGGGCGACCTCTGCCGCGGGTTCGCGGTCAGCGGCGGCGACAAATTCGCGGGTGTCCCCTACGAGGCCGCACCGGTGACCGGCTCGCCACGACTGCCGGACGTCCCCGCCTGGATCGACTGCACGATCCAGGCCGTCCATACGGGCGGCGACCACCTCATCGTGGTCGGCCGCGTCGAGGCCCTCGGCACCGACCCGACCGCCGCCGAAAACGGCCCACTCCTCTTCCACCGAGGAACCTTCGGCCACTTCCACCCCTGACCACCCCTGAACACCCCAGTCAACTGACGTACCGATCAGACTGTTCAGCCAGCCCCTCCCCCTTCGCCTCCCCCCGCTGCCGGATGACCAGGGCCATCAGCGCCGCGACGGCACACAGCGCTCCCGACGCGTACCAGACCGGGTTGTACGTACCGAACGCGTCCCGCGCCAGACCGCCCAGGAAGGCGATCAGGGCGGCTCCCACCTGGTGGGCGGCCAGCACCCAGCCGAAGACGATCGCAGCGTCGTCCCCGTAGTGCTCGCGGCACAGGGCGATGGTCGGCGGCACGGTCGCCACCCAGTCGAGACCGTAGAAGACGATGAAGAAGACCATCGGCGGGTGGACCGTGTCGGACAGCAGCAGCGGCAGGAACATCAGCGACAGACCGCGCAGCCCGTAGTAGGTGGCGAGCAGCCGACGGGTGTTGAAGCGGTCGGTGAACCAGCCGGACGCGATGGTTCCCGCGATATCGAAGATGCCGATCACCGCGAGCAGCGAGGCGGCCGCCGTCATCGGCATGCCGTGATCGTGCGCGGCGGGGACGAAATGTGTCTTGACCAGGCCGTTCGTCGTGGCGCCGCAGATCGCGAAGGTGCCCGCCAGCAGCCAGAACGGGCCCGTACCGGCCGCCGAGACCAGCGCGCGTACGGCACGCCGGGCCGCGCCCCGCTGCGGCGGCGGCTTGGGGACGAACTCCGTCGCCCCGTACGGCGCGAGGCCCACATCCGCCGGATGGTCACGCAGCAGCAGCCACACCAGCGGGACGACGGCGAGCGCGGCGAGTGCGACGGTCACCGCGGCCGGCCGCCAGTCGTGCCGGTCGACGATCCAGGAGAGGAGCGGGAGGAAGACCAGCTGTCCGGAGGCGCCGGCCGCGGTGAGGATGCCGGTGACCAGCCCGCGCCGTGCGGTGAACCAGCGGCCGGTCACCGTTGCCGCGAAGGCCAGCGCCATCGAGCCGCTGCCCAGGCCCACCAACACGCCCCAGTACAGGATGAGCTGCCAGCTCGCCGTCATGAAGACGGTCAGCCCGGCGCCGGTCGCGATCACCGTCAGGGCGACCGCCACCACGCGCCGGATGCCGAACCGGTCCATCAGCGCGGCGGCGAACGGCGCCGTCAGCCCGTAGAGCGCGAGGTTCACCGACACCGCGAAGCCGATGGTGCCGCGCGACCAGTGGAACTCGGCGTGCAGCGGGTCGATCAGCAGGCCGGGGAGGGAGGCGAAACCTGCCGCCCCGATGATGGTGAGGAAGGTGACGGCCGCGACGGACCAGGCCCGGTGCGGGCGGCGCCGACGGGGCACGGGGGCGGGGTCCGCCCGGTGCGGGGACAGTTCGGGTGTCTGGGTCACCGGAGCAGCTTCGTCCGTCACCCCCGGGCGGAACGAGTGGCCGGAAGGCCAGGGTTCCTCAGGATCGGGCCAGCGCCCCACCGACCTCCGGCCCGAACGTCAGCACCCCCCGGGCCACCCGCCCGTGATGGGCGTCGTCCGCCGCCTGCGCGAAGTCCTCCACCGGATACGTCCGGGTCACCAACTCGTCCAGCAGCAGCCGCCCTTCGCGGTACAGCCGGGCGTACAGCGCGATGTCCCGCTGGGGCCGCGCCGACCCGTAGCGGCAGCCCAGGATCGACTTGTCCAGGTACATCGACGACACCAGGAACGACGCCTCCGCGGTGGCCGGCGGCACCCCGAGCAGTACCGCCTGGCCGTGCCGGTCCAGCAGATCGACGGCCTGCCGGATCAGCCGGGTGCTGCCCACGCACTCGAAGGCGTGGTCGGCGCCGGTCGGCAGGATCTCCTTCACCGCCTTGACGCTGTCCGCCACCGCGGACGCGTCGATGAAATGCGTCGCCCCGAACTGCCGCGCCACCGCCTCCTTCGCGGGATTGGCGTCCACCGCCACGATCACCGACGCCCCGGCGATCCGCGCCCCCTGGAGCACATTGAGGCCGATCCCGCCCGCCCCGATCACCACGACCGAGTCCCCGCGGTCCACCTTGGCCCGGTTGAGCACCGCCCCGACGCCGGTCAGCACCCCGCACCCGATCAGCGCGGCCGAGGTCAGCGGAATGTCCTCGGCGATCTTCACAGCCTGCACCGCCTTGACGACCGTCCGCTCCGCGAACGCCGAGTTCGACGCGAAGCTGAACAGCTCCCGCTCCCCCCGCCGGAACGGCTTCTGCGGCATCCCGATCGCCTTCCGGCACATCGTCGGCCGCCCCCGGTCGCACTCTGCGCACGCCCCGCAGTTGGCCAGCGTCGACAGCGCGACATGATCCCCGGGAACCACATGGCCGACACCCGCACCCACGGACTCGACCACCCCCGCGCCCTCATGCCCCAGCACCACCGGCACCGGAAACGGAATGGTCCCGTCGACCACCGACAGATCGCTGTGGCACAGCCCCGCGGCCCGGATCCCGACCAGCACCTCACCCGGCCCCGGATCCCGCACCTCCAGATCGTCCACGACCCGTGGCCGCTCACCGTCGAATATGACGCCTCTCATCACCGCTCCAGTCTGGGCAGGCCGAGCACGCGCTCGGCGATGATGTTGCGCTGGATCTCGTCCGAGCCGCCGTAGAGGGTGTCGGCCCGGGTGAACAGGAACAGCCGCTGCAGCGCGTCGAGTTCGTACGGCGCCCGCGCGGTCCAGTCGACGGGCCCGAGCGCCGCCGCCGCGCCCCGCACCCGCATCGCCAGCTCCCCGAGCCGCTGATGCCAGCCGCCCCACAGCAGCTTCGCCACGCTCGGCGCGCCCGCGTCCCCGGCGGCGCCCAGAGTCCGCAGCGCGTTCCACCGCATGACCTTCAACTCGGCCCACTGCCGTACGAGTTGATCGTGCAGCACCGGATCCCGCAACGCCCCGCCGCGGACCGCGGCCTCGATCACGGCGGCCAGCTCCGCGGCGAACCCGATCTGCTGCACGAGCGTGGACACCCCCCGCTCCCGCGCCAGCAGCCCCATCGCCACCCGCCAGCCCGCGCCCTCACCACCCACCACATGCGGGGCCCGCGCCCCGTCGAAGAACACCTCGTTGAACTCCGCCGTCCCCGACATCTGCCGGATCGGCCGCACCTCGATCCGCCCCGGCTGATCCATCGGCACCAACAGGAACGAGAGCCCCCGATGCCGCCGCTCCCCCCGATCGGTCCGCGCCAGCACAAAGCACCAGTCGGCCTCCTGCGCCAGCGACGTCCAGATCTTCTGCCCACTGACGCGATACCCGCCCCCGTCCCGGACCGCCACCGTACGCAGCCCCGCCAGATCCGACCCCGCCTCCGGCTCGCTGTACCCCTGACACCACAGCTCCTCCCCCCGGGCAATGGCCGGCAAAAACCGCCGCCGCTGCGCCTCGTCCCCCGCCGCGAGCAGCGTCGGCGCCAACAGGTTCTCCCCGATGTGCCCCACCCGCCCCGGCGCCCCGGCCCGCGCATACTCCTCGGCCCATACGACCTGCTGCGTCAGGCTCGCCACACGATTCCCGTACGCCCCCTCCGCACACTCCCACCCGAGCCCGATCCACCCCCCACCCCCCAACTCCCGCTCCCAATCCCGCCGCCCCTCGGCACCCTCGTGCTCACTCCCGGGCCCGCCAACCCCCACCAACTGGGCATAGGCCCCCACGAGATGCCCCAAAAGCCACTCCCGAGCCTCAGTCCGAAAACCCTCATCCGCTACCCCGAACCCAAAGTCCACGACACCCCTCCCACGCCAACCCCCACCAACCTGCAGAACTCCCCCAACGGGAGGGGACGGGCCGGAGGGGCCGGTGTGTGGGACGTAAAGCGAAGCAGTCCCACACACCGGCCCCGGAGGCCCGTCACCGCACCCAACAACCACCCGCCCGCCGCAGGCGCAACGGCGAGCAACCCACACGGCGGGACAGCCAAAACGTGGGCCTACCGACGGCCTCGCCCAAGCATCGGCATCGGATCCGTCCCCACCGACCCCGGCAGCACCTCCGCCACCCGCTCCGGCGTCCACCCACCCCCGTCGGCATACACGGAGCGGAGCTCCGACGGCTGGGCCCACACCGCGATCTTCGGCCCGGCGACCGTGTACACCTGCCCGGTCACCTCCCGGGCGGCCTCGCTCAGCAGATAGACGACCAACGCCGCCACATCCTCCGGCTCACCGATCTCCGTCAGCTCCATCGGCACCTTCGCCGACATCCGCGTCCGTGCGACGGGCGCCACCGCGTTGGCCGTCACTCCGTACTTGTGCAGCCCGAGCGCGGCGCTCCGCACCAGCGAGATGATCCCGCCCTTCGCGGCGGAGTAATTGGCCTGGGACACGGATCCCTGGTGATTGCCGCTGGTGAAGCCCAGCAGGGTCCCGGAACCCTGGCGGCGCATCACCGCGGCCGCCGCCCGGAACACCGTGAACGTGCCCTTCAGATGGGTGGCGACGACCGGGTCCCACTCCTCCTCGGTCATGTTGAAGATCATCCGCTCCCGCAGGATCCCGGCCACACACACGACGCCGTCGATCCGCCCGTACTGCGCCAGCGCGGTGTCCACGATCCGCTGGCCGCCGGCCATGGTCGAGACATCGTCGGCGACCGCGGTCGCGACGCCCCCCGCCGTCTCGATCTCCTTCACCACGGATTCGGCGACCTCGCTGCTGGGTTCGCCGCCCTCGATGGAGACCCCGTAGTCGTTGACGACGACCTTCCCGCCCTGTTCCGCGCAGGCGAGGGCGACCGCCCGGCCGATGCCGCGGCCCGCCCCCGTGACGGCGATCACTTTGCCGGCCAAGAAGTTCCCCATGCCGTGACCCTTTCCGCAGTTTCTGACGGACCGTTAGATTTTTGAGCAGAGCCGGTACGAACACAAGACCCCGGGCCGAACGGACCCGGCCGCCCCGAGGAGGGCCCATGCCCCTGCCCCAGGAGTTCCATGACATCGCCAAACGCGTGAACAACTGGGGGCGTTGGGGCGATGACGACGAGATCGGCACTCTCAACCTGATCACCCATCAGGTCGTCCGGGAAGCCGCCGCCGCCATCCGCAGCGGTCGCCGGATCCCGCTCGCGCTCCCGCTCCGGCACGACGGCGTCCAGACCGGAGTGATCCCGGGCCGGGTCAATCCGCTGCACACCATGACCGCCGTCAACCAGGAGATCTTCGGCCCCGGCACGGTCGCGACCTCGGACGACGTGGCCACCATGGGCCTGCAGGCCGCCACCCACTGGGACGGCCTGGCCCATGTCTCCCACTCCGGGCGGCTCTACAACAACCGCCCGGCCGACTCGGTCACCGCACACGGCGGCGCCACCCGCCTCGGCATCGAGAAGGCCACCCCGGTCGCCTCCCGCGGCGTCCTCCTGGACGTGGCCCGGGTGCACGGCACCGAACGGCTGCCCGGCGGGCACGCCGTCACGCCGGAGGATCTGGACGCCGCCGAGGAACTGGCCGGGACGGCGGTCCGCTCCGGCGATGTCGTCCTCGTCCGGACCGGGCAGCTGCGGCACTATCTCGACGGCGACCGGCAGGCTTACGCCTTCCCGTCCCCCGGCCTGTCGCTGCGCACACCCGAGTGGTTCCGTGCGCGCGATGTCGCGGCGGTCGCCAATGACACCCTGACCTTCGAGATCTTCCCGCCGGAGATCGAGGACCTGTGGATGCCCGTACACGCCCTCCATCTCGTGGAGATGGGCATGCCGCAGGGCCAGAACTGGAATCTGGAGGAGCTGTCGACGGCCTGCGCGGAGGAAGGCCGCTACGCCTTCTTCCTGTCCGCGATGGCCGAACCGTTCGTCGGCGGGACCGGAGCGCCGGTCGCCCCCGTGGCGATCCTCTGAGGCGGCCACACCGAGTCGCCGCCCGCGCCGGCCGGCGACTCAACGGCGCCCGGCCGTCCAGGAGGCGGTGCGCCCTACCCGACCACCGGTTTGCCCATCTGGCGGAGGAACGCCGGTGATGCGCCGATCGACTCGCTTACGCCTGGTGCGTCACGGTACGTGACACCGCGCAAGGGGACTCATAGGCGCCCAGATCGGCGCCGGACGCCCTCAGCAGCGGCCGCCCGCGGTCCACCTCGCACCAGATCCGCTTGCCCGCGCCCTCCTGCTGCCAGCCCCAGCGGTCGGCCAGTCCGTCGACCAGCTCCAGGCCGCGGCCGTTGGTGTCGTCGCCATCCGCGTGCCGCTGGCGCGGCGGGCGGGCGCAGGCGTCCACCACTTCGACCCGGACCGTGCCCACCACGGCACCCGAGCCGGAGAAAAAGATCCGCAGCTCGGCCGCCGCGCCGGTGTGCACCACGGCGTTGGTGACGAGCTCGGAGATCAACAGGATCAATGTCTCCGCGAGTGGTTCATCGACCCCTATACCGGAGCCCGCGAGCCGCGACCGGGCCCACCGCCGGGCCCGCCCCACCTCCGCGGGGTCGGGCCGTACGTCCAACTGCACCTGAAGCACCTGCACCGCTCACACCATCCGAACCGGCGGAAACTTCGCCTCGCGCCTCCACGGAGTCACGGTGCGTGACCCCGGCGGAGCACAGCATGGTTGACGTTCAGTCACCCCAACAAGCGCTTCGGGCATATTCCAGCGCAAGGGAGTAGGCGTCCCGCATACTGTGCGACGCACTTTGCGGGGAGTCGAACAAGGGGGGCAACCCGGCCCCTGCCTTGGGCGGGCGGCGCGCAGTCCGTACCCCGGAGCCGTCCTTCCGACGGCACCGGGTCCGTTGCGCCACAGAACCACTCGCACCCAACGGAGAGTACCCGAGCGGAACGCCGACTCCCCCCTGTGACGAGTCACGCCCAGGACACAACCCGATATCGACACTCCGTGACCATTTCTGCGTGCTGAGTCCGACATTCCGTGCACGGGGTGCCAGAGTCTGCCCGCACCGGCCACCGCGCCCCTCCGCAACGGGGTTCGCGCCCGCGCCGTCAGGCGATCAAGCCCGCGGCCAGCAGTTCCTCCGCCTCGCCCGCCGTTTCCCAGCGCTCGGCGTGCCACCAGGCCCGTTTGAGGTGCAGATGGACATCGGCCTCCCAGGTGAAGCCCATTCCGCCGTGGACCTGCAGACAGTCCCGCGCGTTGCGTACCGCGGCCTCGTCGGCGAGCAGTTTCGCGCCCGTGATGTCGAGAGCACGCTCCGTGACCGCCGCCGCATACACCGCACTTCGCGCCATTTCCGCCCGTACCAGCATCTGCGCGCACAGCTGCTTCACCGCCTGGAACGAGCCGATGGGGGCGCCGAACTGCTCGCGCTCGCGGGCGTAACCGGCGGCCATCTCGACCGTGCGGACGGCGCTGCCGAGCTGCTGGGCCGCGGTCAGCAGCGCGGCCTCGCGGCGGAGCCGGGGCATGTCGACGGCAACGGGCTCGGCGTGCGGCAGGTCCAGGACGCGGGCGAGCGGGGTGAGGGGGTCGACGGAAGCAAAAGGGGCGCAGGACACCTGGTCCGGCGCGCTCCGGTACGCACCGCCCGTGCGCCCCTGTGCGCCCTCGCCCGCCCCACCGGCGGGGCCACCGGTGGACCCTCCGCGGCGCCCGCCCTCCCCCTCCACGAAGATCAACTCATCGCACCCGCCCGGGTGTTCCCACAGCGCCGGCTCCCGCGCCCCGTCACACAGCCCGACGATCCGCTCCCCGGCCGCGACACCGTCCACCACCCCGGCCAGCAGCTGGCAGGCCACCAGCGGGCCCGGCAGCAGCGCCCGCCCGGCCTCCTCCAGGACCAGCACCGCCTCCGGCAGCCCCAGCCCCACCCCGCCGTCCGCCTCCGGCAGCCGCAGCGCGAAGAACCCGGCCGCGCCCAGCTCGCGCCACAGCGCACGGTCCGGTGCGGGGTCCTCGACGGCCGCCCGCAGCCGGTCCCGGCCGAACCGCCCGGCCAGCAGCTCCCGGGTGCCGTCCTTCAACGCCCGCTGTTCGTCCGTGAGTTGGAAGTCCATCGCCCGGTCACCGCCCCTTCGGCAGGCCGAGAATCCGCTCGGCGACGATGTTCTGCTGGATCTGCGAGGTACCGGCCGCGATGGTGTACGAGAGGGACGACAGCCGGTCCGCGACCCAGGCGTGCTCCACGTCCAGCGCACCGGCGCCCAGCACCTCGGCCGCCGTGTCGTACAGCTCCTGGCGGGCGTGCGAATAGCGCAGCTTGAAGACCGAGCCGCCGGTTCCCGGGACGCCGCCGCCCCGCTGTCCGCCGCGCCCCGGGCCGCGCATCGCCTCGCTCACATTCCACTGGGTGAGCCACCACAGCGCCGTGAACTCCGCGCTCAGCCTGCCCAGTCGGCGGCGCAGCACGGCATCGTCCCAGCGGCCGTTGGCGCGGGCGGCACGGGCCAGCGCGCCGAGCACCCGGCGGCAGGCGACCACTTCGCCGACGAAGGCGGTACCGCGCTCGAAGGACAGCGTCACCATCGTCACCCGCCAGCCGTCGTTCTCCGCCCCGACCCGGTTGGCCACCGGGACCCGCACCTCGTCGAGGAACACCTCGGCGAACTCCGCCGAACCGGCGAGGGTGCGCAGCGGCCGGACGGTCACGCCCGGCGCGTCCATGGGCATCGCCAGCCAGCTGATACCGCGGTGGCGGGGCGCGTCCGGGTCGGTGCGGACGAGGAGTTCGCACCAGTCGGCGACCTCGGCGTGCGAGGTCCAGATCTTGCTGCCGCTGATGACGTACGCGTCCCCGTCGCGGACGGCCCTGGTGCGCAGCGCGGCGAGGTCGGAACCGGCGTCCGGCTCACTGAAGCCCTGGCACCAGATCTCCTCGCCGCGCAGGATCGGCGGCAGCCAGCGTGCGCGCTGCCCGGCGGTGCCCTCGGCGGCGAGGGTGGGCCCGGCGTGCAGCAGTCCGACGAAGTTCGCGCCGACGTAGGGCGCTCCGGCGCGCTCGGTCTCCTCCAGGAAGATCAGGTGCTGGGCGGGGGTGGCGCCCTGCCCGCCGGCGTCCCGCGGCCAGTGCAGGCCCGCGTATCCGGCGTCGTACAGCATCCGCTGCCAGGCCGTGTCATACGCCCGGCGGCCGGGCCAGTCGGTGGCGGCGGGCGGTGCGGGGAGGTGGGGCAGCACCTCACCGAGCCAGCGGCGCAGCCGGGCCCGGAAGTCTTCCTCCTCCGGTGTGCAGCCGAGGTCCATGGCGCGCTACCCCCTCGCGAATCTGATGCACCGTCAGAAATAGGCTAGCCCCGCCCCTCTGGACCGACAAGGCGCCGACCTCTAATCTCGGCAGGCAATCTGACGCGTCGTCAGCAAACTCTGCCCGGAGGGAGGGACGGTGACCGGTACCACTCTCTGGGACCTCGTCGCCTGGCGCGCCGCCCGCACCCCGGACGCGCCCGCCCTGATCCAGGGAGCCGACTCCGCCCGGACGGAACGGCGGATCACCTTCGGCACCCTGCACCGCCGCGCGGAACGGGTCGCGGCCGGTCTGTACGAGCGCGGCGTACGGCCCGGCAGCCGGGTCGTCTGGCAGCTGCCGACCAGGATCGAAACGGTGCTGTTCAGCCTCGCACTGGCCCGGATCGGCGCCGTCCAGAGCCCGGTCGTGCCGCTCTACCGCGCCCATGAGACCGGCCAGGTGCTGCGCCGCACCCGCGCGGAATTCTTCGCCGTCCCCGGCGTCCGGCGCGGCTTCGACCACCGTGCGATGGCAGACCGTCTGGCCGCCGGCCTGCCCGGTCCGCTCACCGTCATCGACGCGTACGACACCCTGCCCGACGCCGACCCGGCCGCCCTGCCCCCGCCCCCGGCCGACGACGACGCGGTCCGCTGGATCTACTGGACCTCCGGCACCACCGCGGCCCCCAGGGGCGTGCTGCACACCGACCGCAGTCTGCGGACGGCCGGCCACTGGCTCGGCGCGGCCCTGCGCATCCGCCCGTCGGACATCGGCTCGATGGCCTTCCCGTACGCCCATGTCGCCGGGCCCGACTACACCGTTCTGCTGCTGGAACACGGCATCCCCGCCGTCCTCCTGGAGCACTTCACGCTGCCCGGCGCGCTCGCCGCCTACCGCCGCCACCGCGTCACCCTCGCCGGCGGCTCCACCGCCTTCTACGCCCTCTTCCTCGCCGAGGCCCGCAAGCTGCCGCCCGGCCGCCAACTGCTGCCGTCCTTGCGGCTGCTGGCCGGTGGCGGCGCGCCGCTGCCCGCCGCGCTGTACCACGAGGTCGTCGCCGCGCTCGGCTGCGGCCTCACCCACGGCTACGCGATGACGGAGGCCCCCATGGTGACCATGGGCGACCCGTACGACAGCCCCGAGCAGCTGGCCGGCACCGACGGCCGGCCGCCCGCGGGCATGGAGATCCGTATCGCCCCCGACACCGGCGAGATCGGGCTGCGCGGCCCTGCCGTCTGCCGTGGCTACCTCGACGAGCCCGACCCCTTCGACGCCGACGGCTTCCTCCCCACCGGCGACCTCGGCCACCTCACCGCCACCGGGCACCTCGTCGTCACCGGCCGCCTCAAGGACATCATCATCCGCAAGGGCGAGAACATCTCCGCCCAGGAGATCGAAGAACTCCTCCACCGCCACCCGGACATCGCCGACGCCGCCGTCATCGGCCTGCCGGACCCCGACCGCGGCGAACGCGTCTGCGCGGTCATCGAACAGCCCGCGAACGCCGGGGAGTTGACCCTCGCGGCCCTCTCGGCGCACCTTCTCTCCCACGGCCTCGCCCGGCACAAGCTCCCCGAACAGCTGGAGCTGCTGCCCGCCCTGCCCCGTGGGGCCACGCTGCGCAAGGTCCTCAAACAGGAGCTGCGGGAGCGGTTCGGGGACGGCGGGACGGGGACGGGAGCCGGGTGAGGCCGCGCGGGACCGGTGACCGGCCCGGCGCCCGGCCGTATCGGTCCGCGCCTCAGCCCGGCCGGTAGGCGCTGGTCGCCTGCGCGTAGAGCTGGTCCACTTCGCGGCGGCCGCGGTCCGGCCCGATGACGAGGACGAGGTGGTAGCGGCCCTTGTGGATCATCGCGAGGTTCCGTACGTACACCTCACGGCCGCTGCTGTCCCGCCAGGAGAAGGTGCCCTCGGCCATCGCCGTCTTGCCGACGTCGATCCGCTGGAGGCCGGAGGCCGAGGCCCAGCCGGAGGAGCGGTACGGGGCCAGCTCGGCTTCCTTGTTCTGCAGATACGCCATCGGGTCGGTGCCGAAACGCGCCGTGGTGTCCCGGCCGGGCACCACCACCAGCTCATAGTCCCCGCCGACATACCGCACCTGGCCCCGGTCGTTGGCGCCGCGCCGCTGCCAGTCCTTGCGCACCGCGACCTGGAAACCCTCCGGGTCGTTGCGTACCTCGAAGCCCTTGGCGATCCCGGCGGGCGCGGTGGTCTGCGGTGCGTCGGTACCGGCGGAGGCGTGACCGCTCTCCTGGTCCCCGGACGGTGCGGGGCCGGGCGCCGACCCCGACGTGCCCGTACGGTCCGCGCCCCGCTCGCCCGCCTTGGAGTCCTGACCCGACTTCGGCAGGAAGGCCATCGCATAGACGACCGCGCCGACGAGCAGCAGCAGGATCGCGGTGAGCAGCAGCCGCCCGAGGTGACGCGGCCGCCGCGCCGGGCGGGGTGCGGCCACCGGCCCGGACGCGACCGCCGCCTGCTGGTCGTACGGCTCCCGGTCGGCGGGCCCGCTCGGGCCGGGCGGCGGGGCAGGCGCGGCGGGCCGGGCCGGGCGGGCGGGTCTGGACCGCCGGAGCGGCTTGGGCTGCTTCGGGGGGCGGGGCGGCCGGGTGGTGGAGACCAGCGGGGTGGGCTGCTCCGGGGCCGGGGCCGGCGGAGCGGCCGGTGCGGCCGCGGCGGCGCCCATGGCGGCCGGTGCCGGCTGCGGCCGGGTCCGGCGGGCCGGCCGGGTCTTCTTGTGCCGCCCCTTGCGGACGAGTTCCCCGCGGCGCCGCACGATCGGCAGCCGCCGAGGATCACCGCCCTCGGCCGGCATCGTCACCAGCCGACTGCCGACCTCCGGCTCCGGTGCGCTACGGATCAGGGAACGCAGCCAGCCGTTCAGCTCCTCGGCGTCCGGGCGGTCGGCCGGGTCCGGACGCAGCAGCGACTCGATGACCGGCCGCAGCGCCCCGCACTCCTCGGCGTCCGCGGGCGGCTGCGAACAGACCAGCTGCGCCAGTTCGGCGGCGCTGTCCTCCGGGTAGGGCGGCTGTCCCTGCACGCTCCGGTAGAGCAGCGCGCCGACCGCCCACAGATCGGTGGCCGGGCCGACCGGCGGCGCCAACTGCCAGTTCTCGTGCACCGGTCCGGCCTGCTCCGGCGCCCAGCGCTCGGTGAGCGGGCCGATGACGGTCAGCCGGGCCTGCCGGGCCCGTTCGGCGGCGAGCCCGGCGGTGGGCCGGCCGTACCCGGGCGCGGTGGTGTCCCCGTCCGCCGCGGGCTTGGTCAGCGAGGTCCCGGCGGCCGGTCCGCCGGGCGCGGGCTCGTCCGGAGCGGGCTCGTCCGCCCCGGTGGGCGGCTCGGTTCCGCACAGCGCCTCCTGGGCCGCGCCCGCCGCCAGACCGGTCAGGATGGCCCGGCCGTCGTCGCAGACCAGGACCGTACGGGCGGTGATATTGCGGTGCAGCCGGCCCTGCGCGTGCAGCACCCGCAGCGCGGTGAGCAGATCCGCGGCGATCTCCGCGGCGCGGTGCGGGGACAGCGTCCGCTCGGCGAGCAGCGCGGACAGCGGCCGGGCGACGAGGAGTTCAGCGACGATCCACAGGCTGCCGTCCTGCGTGAAGACGTCGAAGACCTGCTCCAGCCGGGGGTGATCGGCGAGCTGGGCCGCGGTCGTCGCGGCCTCCAGCGCACGCCGTACGGCGGGGTCCCGGGGGCTGCGGTCGGCCACCCCCGCTCCACCGGACGGCCGGGCCGCACCGTAGCGGCCGCTTCCCCGTTCGACGGCCCCGGCCGGCTCCGCCCCCACGACCTCCGCCTCCACGACCTCGGGCAGCGGCACCTGACGGACCAGGACCTCCTGCCCGCTGAACGTGTCGAACGCCCGGGACTCCGTGAAGTCGTCATCGCCGAGGGGCCGCAACGGCAGGCGGTATCGCTCGGCGAGCACCCTTCCCGCGTACTCGTCCACGACGCCTCCCCGCAGCGCGCGCTGTGTCTACCGTCGCGCCGGAACGCCCTCGGCGCTGGCGCCTACGGTCACTTCCGGTCGTATTCCCGCCGATTGCGGATGCGTACGGTCTTAGCGGTCTCACGATACGTGCCTGCGCCGGAGCGTGCGGCCCGGTCCGCCGAACGACGCGCGCTCTGTCCGTACACCGCCGGGCCCGTACCCCGGCCCCGCACTCAGTCCTTGATGGCGAAGGTGCGGAACGCGGTCCGGACCACGTCCTGGCACTTCTTGCCCGACCAGCCGTCCGCCTTGCAGGTGATCATGATGGCGTAGCCGTGCTGGTCGTCGGCCCGGAAGCCGCGGTCCAGGACCCGGACCCGCTCGCCGCCCTGACGGCGGGTGAAGGACCAGTCGGCGACGGTCGGATAGTCCCGCCACTTCACCGTCTTGATGTCGATCCGGTGGTAGTCCTCGCTGGAGCCGCGCACGGCCGGCTCCAGGCTGCGCCAGGCGGCCGCCGCGTCGGAGCCGGGCTCGGGGTTGTAGTCGACCTGGACGCGCGGGTAGCCGCCCTTGGCGCTGTAGATGACGCCGGAGCCCTGCCCCGCGGTGCCCGTCTGCTGAAAACCCTTGGGCATCGCCATACCGAAGTGGAACCGGCCGTTGGAGACCTGGGCGAAGCCCTCCGGCACGGCCTTGTCCCCCTTGCCGTCCTTGCCGTCGGTGCCGCCCTTGTCGTCGGCCGGGGAGACCCCGCCCGGCGGCTGCGCGGCGGGCGAGCCGGGCGGGTCCTGCGCCGCGTCCGCGCTCGCACCGGCCGCTTCGGTGGAGGGCTTGGCCTTCGCCGCGGACGACGCCTTGGCGTCCTTGCCGGCCGGCTTGCCGCCGTTGTCCGTGGCGCCACCGCCGCTCAGCGCGACGGCCAGGACCGTGCCCAGCACCGCCAGGGCGACGACCACGGCCACGATGACGAGGGTGCGGCGCGGGACGACATCGGTCACCGAGGCGCGGGTCGCCGGGCGGTTGCCGTCACCGGGTCTGGAGTCCACCCGGGCTTTCGCGGCGGCCGCCGCGGCACGGACCGTCCGCAGGGCGACGCGCAGCCGCTCCTTGGCGGCCTCCGAGTCGAACCCGGGGCGGGTGAGCGTCGGACGGGACGCGCCGGAGTCCGTACGGTCCGCGCCGGCCGTCTCCCCGGCCGCCGGGGTGGCCGCCCGCTGCGGACGCTCGGTCCGCTCCGGGGTGTGCACCGCGGCGGCCTTGGCGGCAGCGGCCTTGCTCCGGCCCGCCGTGGCACTCCCGGACGCGGGCGCGGCCGGCTCCGCCGCCACCGGGGCGTCGGCCGGCTTCGCCTTGGGCTTGCGCGGCACCCGCGGCTTCGCGGCGGGCTTCGGCTTCGGCGCGCCCTCGGGCTTCGCCTTCGCCCGCTCCTTGGGCACCGTCGGCAGCACCATCGCCCGGGTCTCGTCCAGCGGGGGCTCCGGCTTCCGCGCCTCGGGGGCGTGCACCGCGTCCAGCAGCAGCGCCCGCGCACCGGCGTCGTCCAGCCGCCCCGCCGGGTCCTTCACCAGCAGGCCGTAGATGACCTCTTCCAGCCCACCGGCGCTCTTCGGCGGATCGACCGGTTCGGTCATCACCGCCGTCAGCGTGGCGATCGCCGAGCCCTTGTCGTACGGCGGCACGCCCTCGACGCAGGCGTACAGCAGCCCGCCCAGCGACCACAGATCGGCCGGCGGGCCCGGCTTCTGGCCGCGGGCGCGCTCGGGGGAGATGTAGGAGGGGGCGCCGACGAGCATGCCGGTCGAGGTCACGGAGGGGTCGCCCTCGACCTGGGCGATACCGAAGTCGGTGAGCACGACCCGGCCGTCATCGGACATCAGGACGTTGGACGGCTTCACATCGCGGTGCAGGATGCCCGCGGCGTGGGCGGCACGCAGTACATCGAGCACCGCCAGGCCGACCTCCGCGGCGCGGCGCGGGGGGAGCGGGCCGTCGTCACGGATGACCTCGGCGAGCGAGCGGCCCTCGACCAGCTCCATCACGATCCAGGGGCGGTCGTCCTCGTCGACCACGTCGTAGACCGTGACCGCGCCGTTGTTCCGGATCCGGGCGATCGCCTTGGCCTCGCGCAGGGTACGGGTGATCAGGCGGCGCTTCTCGTCCTCCTCGACCCCGCCCGGGAACCGCAGTTCCTTGACCGCGACCGTACGGCCCAGGACCTCGTCGCGGGCCCGCCAGACCGTCCCCATGCCGCCCCGGCCGAGAACATCGGCGAGCCGGTACCGCCCGGCGAGCAGCCTGCCCCCCTTGCCGTCCATCTCGACCTCGTCGCCCACTGCATCCCCTCTGCAATCCAGCCGAGTTGGCAGCTTCGACGTCCCATCGATCACCAAACTGGCCCAACTCGGACAACCCACCCTGGCAGAGCCTTCATTCTCCCTCATCCGCGGCCGTGCGGAAGGCCCGGGTGGGTGCCGTACAACACCCTGTCCCCGTCATGATGGCCCCGACGAACGGGAGTCCCGATGACGAAGCGCCCGCGTCGCCCGGCTGCGGCCCGCCCGCCCTGCCCGGTGCCGCGCAGGTCAGGCCGCCACCGCGGCACGTTCCGCACGGGCGCCCTGGCGGTCCTGGCCGCACTGCTCCTGACGGGATCCGCCGGCCGACCCCGCGTCACCCCGCCGTCCCCGGACCACAGACGGCCGCCCGCGACGACGATGCGCGCGCTGCACCGCCTGGTCCACGGCGGGTCCCCGGGCGCGGCTTCCCTCACCACCCGCGCCGGATTCCCGACGGCGCGTTTCTCCACCGCCGGTGTGGCGGATCTGCGCAGCGGCCGCCCCATGGGACCCCAGGACCGCTTCCGGGCCGGCAGCCTCACCAAAACCCTGGTCGCCACGGTCGTCCTGCAACTGGCCGCCGAGCACCGCCTGTCCCTGGCCGACCGCGCCGCCGCGCACCTCCCGCCGGGCGTACCGGCCACCGGCCCCGGCGACCGGACCGGCCTCCGCGGGGTGACGATCCGCCAGCTGCTGAACCATACGAGCGGCCTGTTCAACTACACCGACGATCCCCGGCTCTCGGAAAATCTCTTCGGCACCGGCTTCGGCGCCCACCGCTACGACCGCCACACCCCCGCCGAGCTGCTGCGCACCACCCTCAGCCACCACCCGACGGCCGCCCCGGGCACCCGCTACTCCTACTCCAACACCAACTACCTCGTCCTGGGCCAGGTCATCCGGGCCGTCACCGGACACCCGTACGCCACCGAGATCCGCCGCCGCCTCCTCGTCCCCGCCGGGCTCGGCCACACCTCCTTCCCCGGCACCGACCCGGCACTGCCGACGCCGCACGGCCGCGCGTACTCCCTCATCGGCGACCGGCGGGTGGACACCACCTCCCTGAACCCCAGCTGGGCGGGCCCGGCCGGCGAGATGGTCACCACCCTGGGCGATCTCAACCGCTTCTACTCCGCGCTGCTCGGCGGCCGGCTCCTGGCGCCCCGCCAGATGGCGCAGATACGCGACGAGAAGCGCACCGGCGGCATCTACGGCCTGGGCCTGTACGCCACCGAGCTGCCCTGCGGCGTCACGGTCTGGGGCAACCGCGGCGACATCAACGGCTCCTACGCCCGCACCGCCGCCACCGCCGACGGCCGCCACGTCCTCAGCTACCGCCTCAACACCGACGCCCACTCCACCCCGGTGCCCGACACCGCGGTCCTGACGGCGGAGTTCTGCGCCTCGCGCGGCTGACGCGTGCGCCCCTGGCACGCGCCAGGTGTGCGGCGGCGCCCTACAGCGGCACGATGTCCGGCGCCCCCAGCCGCGCCGCATCCGCCGTCAGATCGTCCGGCTGCCGCTGCGATTCGCGCTCCGCCTCGACCCGCTTCCGGTAGTGCGCGATCTCCTTCTCGACCTGGTCGTCGTCCCAGCCCAGCGCGGGCGCGATCAGCTCGGCCACCTCGCGGGCGCTGCGGGTGCCCCGGTCGAAGGTCTCGATGGAGATACGGGTGCGCCGGGTCAGTACGTCGTCGAGATGGCGGGCGCCCTCGTGCGTACAGGCATAGACCGCCTCGGCCCGCAGATAGTCGTCCGCGTTCGCCAGCGGTTCGCCCAGCGACGGATCGGCCACCACCAGCTCCAGCAGCTCCTCGGTCAGCGAGCCGTAGCGGTTCAACAGATGCTCTATACGGGCCACATGCAGCCCGGTGCGCGCCGCGATCCGGGCCCGCGCGTTCCACAGCGCCTTGTAGCCCTCGGCCCCGACCAGCGGCACATCCTCGGTCACACAATCCGCGACCCTCTGATCGAGGCCGTGCACCGCCTCGTCCACCGCGTCCTTCGCCATCACCCGGTACGTCGTGTACTTGCCGCCCGCCACCACGACCAGCCCCGGCACCGGATGCGCGACGGTGTGCTCCCGCGACAGCTTGCTGGTGGCATCCGACTCCCCGGCCAGCAGCGGGCGCAGCCCGGCATACACCCCCTCGACATCGTCCCTGGTCAGCGGGGTCGCCAACACCGCGTTCACATGCTCCAGCAGATAGTCGATATCCGCGCTGGAGGCCGCCGGATGCGCCTTGTCCAGATCCCAGCCGGTGTCCGTCGTCCCCACGATCCAGTGCCGCCCCCAGGGGATGACGAACAGGACGCTCTTCTCCGTCCGCAGGATCAGCCCGGTCGTGGAGTGGATCCGGTCCTTGGGAACCACCAGGTGAATCCCCTTCGACGCACGGACATGGAACTGCCCGCGCTCCCCGATCAGCGCCTGGGTGTCATCCGTCCACACCCCGGTGGCATTGACGATCTGCTGCGCCCGGATCTCGTAGTCACCGCCGCCCTCGACGTCCTCCACCCGTACGCCGACCACCCGCTCGCCCTCGCGCAGAAAGCCCACCACCCGTGCCCGGTTGGCGACCTGCGCCCCATAGGCGGCCGCGGTCCGCACCATCGTGGCGACATAGCGCGCGTCGTCCATCTGCGCGTCGTAGTACTGCAGCGCGCCGACCAGCGCGTCCCGCTTCAGACAGGGCGCCACCCGCAGCGCCCGCTTCTGCGACAGATGCCGGTGGACGGGCAGACCGCGGCCGTGCCCCGAAGAGACCGACATCGCGTCGTACAGCGCCACACCGGAGCCCGCGTACCAGCGCTCCCAGCCCTTGTGCTGGAGCGGATACAGGAACGGCACCGGCTTGACCAGATGCGGCGCCAGCCGCTCCAGCAGCAGCCCCCGCTCCTTCAACGCCTCTCTGACCAGCGCGAAGTCCAGCATTTCCAGATACCGCAGACCACCGTGGATGAGCTTGCTCGACCGGCTGGACGTGCCCGAGGCCCAGTCACGCGCCTCGACCAGCCCGGTGGCCAGCCCGCGGGTCGCCGCGTCCAGCGCGGTCCCCGCGCCGACGACTCCGCCGCCGACCACGAGAATGTCCAGCTCCCGCTCCGCCATTCGGGCGAGCGCCTCGGCCCGCTGCGCCGGTCCCAGTATCGCTGTCTTCACCGCTGCCTCCCGCTGTGATCGGGGCCACACCCCCCGTCCGTCGATTCTGTCCACGCCGCGTGCCGGTATCCACCCTTCGCTCCCGGCGGCAACACCCCGCCGCCTTGATCCACCAATCCCTATTCTGGGTCAAATATCCGCTTAGTGTATTTATGCGCCCTCCACACACGCCATGCGCACACGTCATTCGCAGTCGCTCGGGAAGGACGGCCGCAGCATGCCCGCAGACCTCGCCGTCATCGGACTCGGTCACCTCGGCCTCCCTCTCGCCCAGGCCGCCACCGCCGCCGGCATCGGCACCATCGGATACGACCCCGACCCGCACACCGCCGCGCTCTCCGGCGCCGACGGGCCGCTGTCCGCCACCGAACTCCGCCGGCTGCTCTCCGCCGGCTTCCGCACCACCACCGACCCCACCACCCTCGGCCGGGTCCGCACCGCCGTCCTCTGCGCGCCCACCCCCCTCGGCGAGGACCGCGCCCTGGACCTCACCGCCCTCGCCGACGCCGCCCGCACCCTGGCGGCACAGCTGCGCCCGCACACCACGGTGATCCTGGAATCCACCGCGTACCCGGGTACCACCGAGGAATTCCTGCGCCCCCTCCTGGAAGAGGGCTCGGGCCTCACCGCCGGACGGGACTTCCACCTCGCCTGCTCCCCCGGCCGCCACGACCCCGGCAACCGCACCCACCGCTACGCCAACACCCCGAAGGTCATCGGCGGCCTCACCCCCGCCTGCACGGAAGCGGCCGCCGCCTTCTACGGCCGCCTCACCGACAAGGTCGTCCGCGCCCGCGGCCCCCGCGAGGCCGAGACCGCCAAGCTCCTGGAAACCAACTACCGCCACATCAACATCGCCCTGATGAACGAGATGGCGGTCTTCTGCCATGAGAGCGGCGTCGACCTGTGGGACGTCATCCGCTGCGCCGAAACCAAACCGTTCGGCTTCCAGTCCTTCCGCCCCGGCCCCGGAGTGGGCGGCCACGCCGCGCCCATCGACCCCCACTACTCCCCCCACAAAGGCCGTTCACCCGGCCACCCGCTCCGCATGGTCGAACTCGCCCACGAGGTCAACGACCGGATGCCGCGCTATGTCATCCAGCGCTGCGCCACCCTCCTCAACGAACACGGCAAATCCGCCCGCGGCGCACGCGTACTCCTCCTCGGCGTCACCTACAAGCCCGACATCGCCGACCAGGCAGGCTCCCCCTCCCGGGAAATCGCCTCCCGGCTGACGGAACTGGGCGCCCACCTCACCTACCACGACCCCTACGTCCCCCACTGGACCGTCCTCGGCCGCCCCGTCCCCCGAGCCGACTCCCTCTACGAGGCCGCAGCCGCGGCGGACCTGACGGTCCTGTTGCAGCCGCATCGCACGTACGACCTCCAGGGGCTCGCCGTGAAAGCGCAGCTGCTCCTCGATACGAGGGGCGCGACTCCTTCGGGTGCCGCCCATCGTTTGTAGCCGCACGTTGTCGTCTGCGGCGCCGTGTCGCCTCCGGCGGGGGTGGGTGGTGTTTGGGCGGGGGCCGCGCTTGTTGGTGGTGGGTGCCGGGTTCGGTCCTCCGGGGCCTGTGTTGTGGACTGCTTCGCTTTACGTCCACAACACAGGCCCCTCCGGACCGCCCCCTCCCGCCCGGATGCCGACCCCCGCCAGGTGGGGAGAAATGTGAAAGACCAGTAGTTCGGCCGCATCGTGGTGCGGCTGAACTACTGGTCCTTCTTTTCTTCACCCCCACCGGGGTGGGGCCCCTCAACAACGGGAGGGGGCGGGGCCGGAGGGGTGGGTGTTCGGACGTAAAGCGAAGCAGTCCGAACACCCACCCCGGAGGCCCCGAACCCGGCACCCACCACAAACCGGGGCCCCACCCCACCAACCCCCTCCCGCCGAAGGCGAAAAACAGAAGAGGCACGGCGGGGCCACCCGACTACTTACGGCTAGCGCCGAGGCGCGACCGTCACCTCGACCCGCTGGAATTCCTTCAGCTCCGAGTAGCCGGTCGTCGCCATCGCCCGTCGCAGCGCGCCGAAGAAGTTCATCGACCCGTCAGGAGTCGTGGACGGCCCCAACAGCACCTCCTCGGTGGTGCCGACCGCACCGAGGTCCATCCGCTTGCCACGCGGCACGTCCTCGTGGACCGCCTCCATGCCCCAGTGGTGACCGCGGCCGGGCGCATCCGTCGCGCGCGCCAGCGGCGAGCCCATCATCACGGAGTCCGCGCCGCAGGCGATCGCCTTCGGGAGGTCACCGGACCAGCCCACCCCGCCGTCCGCGATGACGTGGACATAGCGGCCGCCGGACTCGTCCATGTAGTCACGGCGCGCGGCGGCGACATCGGCGATCGCGGTGGCCATCGGGACCTGGATGCCCAGGACGTTACGGGTGGTGTGCGCGGCGCCGCCGCCGAAGCCCACCAGCACACCGGCCGCGCCGGTGCGCATCAGGTGCAGCGCCGCGGTGTACGTGGCGCAGCCGCCGACGATGACCGGGACGTCCAGCTCGTAGATGAACTGCTTGAGGTTCAGCGGTTCGGCCGCGGAGGAGACATGCTCGGCGGAGACGGTGGTGCCGCGGATCACGAAGATGTCCACACCGGCGTCGACGACGGCCTTGGAGAACTGCGCGGTGCGCTGCGGGGAGAGCGCGGCGGCGGTGACGACGCCCGCGTCCCGCACCTCCTTGATGCGCTGCCCGATCAGCTCTTCCTTGATCGGCGCGGCGTAGATCTCCTGGAGCCGCTTGGTGGCCGTGGCGCCGTCCAGCTCCGCGATCTCGGCGAGCAGCGGCTCCGGGTCCTCGTACCGGGTCCAGAGACCTTCCAGGTTGAGGACGCCCAGACCGCCCAGCTCACCGATGCGGATCGCGGTCTGCGGGGAGACCACCGAGTCCATGGGAGCGGCCAGGAACGGCAGCTCGAAGCGGTAGGCGTCGATCTGCCAGGCGATCGAGACCTCCTTCGGGTCGCGGGTGCGGCGACTGGGTACGACGGCGATGTCGTCGAACGCGTATGCCCGGCGGCCGCGCTTGCCGCGCCCGATCTCGATCTCAGTCACGTGTGTGGCCTTTCCCTCTGTGTCTGCCGTTCCAGTATCCCCGACACGCCGAAGCCCGCGGCCGGCATGCGGCCGCGGGCTTCACGGTAGGGCCGTGGTAGCGCCGTGTGGAGGGGCGCGCCGGGCCCTCCTCCTCAGCGACGGGAGGAGTTCGGCGCCTCGGTCGTCATCTGACCCCATGCCCCGGGGGACAACCCCCGGACCCCCGGCCGGAGCCGCGCCCCACTCAGCGACGCGAGTAGTTCGGTGCCTCGGTCGTCATCTGGATGTCGTGCGGGTGGCTCTCCTTGAGGCCCGCGGAGGTGATGCGGACGAAGCTGCCCTTCTCCTTGAGCTCGGGGATGTCGGCGGAGCCGACGTAGCCCATGGAGGCGCGCAGGCCGCCGACGAGCTGGTGGGCGACCGAGGAGAGCGGGCCGCGGTAGGGCACCTGGCCCTCGATGCCCTCGGGAACCAGCTTGTCCTCGGACAGCACATTGTCCTGGAAGTAGCGGTCCTTGGAGAAGGACCGGCCCTGCCCGCGGGACTGCATCGCGCCCAGCGAGCCCATGCCGCGGTACGACTTGAACTGCTTGCCGTTGATGAAGACCATCTCGCCGGGCGACTCCTCGCAGCCGGCCAGCAGCGAGCCCAGCATGACGGTGTCCGCACCGGCCGCGATGGCCTTGGCGATGTCACCGGAGAACTGGAGCCCGCCGTCGCCGATCAGCGGCACACCCGCGGCGTTCGCGGCCTTCGCCGCCTCGTAGATCGCGGTGACCTGCGGTACGCCGACACCGGCGACGACCCGGGTGGTGCAGATGGAGCCGGGGCCGACGCCGACCTTGATGCCGTCCGCGCCCGCGTCGATCAGCGCCTGGGCGCCGTCGCGGGTGGCGACATTGCCGCCGACGACATCGACGCTGATGTTGGACTTGACCTTGGCGATCATGTCGAGGATGCCGCGGCTGTGGCCGTGCGCACTGTCGATGACGAGGAAGTCGGCACCGGCCTCGACCAGCGCCTGCGCCCGCTCGTACGCCTCGCCGCCGACGCCCACCGCGGCACCGACGACCAGCCGGCCCTCGGCGTCCTTGGCGGCGTTCGGGTACTTCTCCGCCTTGACGAAATCCTTGACGGTGATCAGGCCCTTGAGCACACCCGCGTCGTCGACCAGCGGAAGCTTCTCGATCTTGTGGCGGCGCAGCAGCTCGATGGCGTCCTCGCCGGAGATGCCGACCTTGCCGGTGACCAGCGGCATCGGCGTCATGACCTCGCGGACCTGACGGCTGCGGTCCATCTCGAAGGCCATGTCGCGGTTGGTCACGATGCCCAGCAGCTTGCCCGCGGCGTCCGTGACCGGCACCCCGCTGATGCGGAACTTGGCGCACAGTGCGTCGGCGTCGGCGAGCGAGGCGTCCGGACGGACCGTGATCGGGTCGGTGACCATCCCGGACTCGGAGCGCTTGACCAGGTCGACCTGGTTGGCCTGGTCCTCGATGGACAGATTGCGGTGGAGCACGCCCGCGCCGCCCTGCCGCGCCATGGCGATGGCCATCCGCGCCTCGGTGACCTTGTCCATCGCCGCGGACAGCAGCGGGATGTTCACCGCGACATTGCGCGAGACCCGGGACGCGGTGCTCACCGCGTTGGGCAGCACCTCCGACGCACCGGGCAGCAGCAGCACGTCGTCGTATGTCAGCCCGAGCATGGCGAATTTGGCGGGCATACCGTCGACGTTGTCACTCATGACACCTTCCCCAATGCTCTTGCCTCAGCGCGGACTCCCATGCTAACGGCCTAATGGGGTGGCCCATTCCACGAGCGATGAGGGTCTCGTCACTTGTGGTTTTCTACGGCGACATCCGGCCGCATTCCACCGGGGACCGCTACTGCTCGGCCAGCGCCCGCAGCCTGCTCAGCGCACGGTGCTGGGCGACCCGCACCGCACCGGGCGACATCCCCAGCATCTGCCCGGTCTCCTCGGCCGTCAGCCCGACAGCGACCCGCAGCAGCACGAGCTCGCGCTGATTCTCCGGAAGATTCGCCAGCAGCTTCTTGGCCCACTCGGCGTCGCTGCTCAGCAGCGCCCGCTCCTCGGGGCCGAGGGAGTTGTCCGGCTGCTCGGGCATCTCGTCGGACGGCACGGCCGTGCTGCCCGGATGCCGCATCGCGGCCCGCTGCAGATCGGCGACCTTATGGGCGGCGATGGCGAAGACGAAGGCCTCGAAGGGCTTGCCGGTGTCGCGGTAGCGCGGCAGCGCACAGAGCACCGCGACACACACTTCCTGCGCCAGATCCTCGACGAAGTGCCGGGCGTCACCCGGCAGCCGCGACAGCCGGGTACGGCAGTAGCGCAGGGCGAGGGGGTGCACATGGGCCAGCAGATCGTGGGTGGCCCGCTGGTCCCCCTCTACTGCGCGTGCGACGAGATCGCCGATTTCCTGCTTCCCGTCATCACGCATCGGACCATGGTGCCTTGGCGCCGCGCGATCCGCGGCATCAGGTCCGCACTTGTGCACTGAAGCGTTATGAGCGGCAGGTGCGCCGGCTGTTGTCATGTCCTGCGCCCTCCCCTCGTGCCCGATCGGCCCGTCCCCGAGGAACTCCATACTCCCAAGGATGCGGTACCGCGCGGCGAATCGGACCGCCGTCGTACGCCGACGACGGCGGGGCGCTTTGCCGCCCCGCCCGCCACCCGGCGGGCGGGGATCTTCACGCCCCCGCATCGCTGCACGTCACAACGCCTTAGCGGACCAGTCCCCAGCGGAAGCCCAGGGCCACCGCATGCGCCCGGTCCGAGGCGCCGAGTTTCTTGAAGAGGCGCCGGGCGTGGGTCTTGACCGTGTCCTCGGAGAGAAAAAGCTCACGGCCGATCTCGGCGTTCGAGCGGCCGTGGCTCATGCCCTCCAGGACCTGGATCTCGCGCGCGGTCAGCGTCGGCGCGGCACCCATCTCGGCGGACCGCAGCCGGCGCGGGGCGAGCCGCCACGTCGGGTCGGCGAGCGCCTGGGTCACCGTCGCCCGCAGCTCGGCGCGCGAGGCGTCCTTGTGCAGATAGCCGCGGGCACCGGCGGCGACCGCGAGCGCGACACCGTCCAGGTCCTCGGCCACCGTGAGCATGATGATCCGGGCGCCCGGGTCTGCGGACAGCAGCCGGCGCACGGTCTCGACACCGCCGAGACCGGGCATCCGTACGTCCATCAAAATCAGATCCGAACGATCGGCACCCCAGCGGCGGAGGACTTCCTCGCCGTTGGCCGCGGTCGTCACACGCTCGACGCCGGGCACGGTCGCAACCGCCCGACGGAGCGCCTCTCGGGCAAGCGGGGAGTCGTCGCAGACGAGGACGGATGTCATGACCGCCCTCCGCAGCTGATGCGCGTCACCTTGAGCCTCCAGGCTGGTACGTATCGTCACCTGAGCGATTGACGGCCTCGGACATTTGCCCGGGGTCTACCTCTGCCAACCGCCTCCGCACTCTCAACGACGGTCACTCGAAAGAGTTACGGCTTCGGCGACCGAGTTCAGCACGCTCCGTGAGGAGCCGGATACGCAGACGACTCATCGGGCGACCGGCATCCGCGCGTGCACCCTATGCCCTATTTGGCTCTCTTTCTTCCATTTTCGTGGTGACTATGACTAGATTCGCAATGAGTCATATTTACATCTACTTCGACAGTAGATGTACCGTCGTGAGCACCGAGCCCGAATCAGCATCGCTTCGAGGGGACAAGCAATGGCAGATTTCTCCCGCCTCCCGGGCCCGAACGCAGACCTGTGGGACTGGCAGCTGCTGGCCGCCTGCCGTGGCGTGGACAGCTCGCTGTTCTTCCATCCCGAAGGTGAGCGCGGAGCGGCCCGCAGCGCGCGTGAGACATCGGCGAAGGAGGTCTGTATGCGCTGCCCGGTACGGGCCGAGTGTGCGGCGCATGCACTGGCTGTCCGCGAGCCCTACGGGGTGTGGGGCGGCCTGACGGAGGACGAGCGCGAGGAACTCATGGGCCGGGCCCGGCACCGGCTGGTCCCCGCCTCCTCCATGACCGGCCACGGCGTCTCCGGCGCCTGAAAGTCCGGGAGCCGATCGCTCCCGAAGAAACGTTCCTGCACCGCGGTCAGCGCCCGGCCGCGGCCACCAGCTTGTCCAGCGTCGCCTCGACGGCGGGGACCTGTGCCAGATCCGGCAGGGTGAGCGCGACGATCTCGCGGTGCACGGCGGGCTCCAGACGTACCGCCGTCGCCCCCTTGGGACGTACCGACGCCAGCGTCAGCTCGGGCAGCGCGGCGACTCCCAGACCGGCCCCGACCAGGCCGATGACCGCCGGATAGTCGTCCGTCGCGAAGTCGATACGCGGGGTGAAGCCCGCGCTCTCACAGACCTCCACGAGATGCCGGCGGCAGCGGGGGCAGCCCGCAATCCACGGCTCGTCGGCCAGCTCGTCGAACCGCGCCACCCCCGCCTTCGCCAGCCGGTGACCGGCCGGCACCAGCCCGACCAGCCGGTCCGCCAGGATCGGGCGCACCACCAGGTCGTCCCACTCCGCCCCGGCCGCCGGGTCCGCACCGCGCACCTCGGGGTAGCGGAAGGCCAGCGCGATCTCGCAGTCGCCGTTGCGCAGCATCTCGATCGAGCGCGGCGGCTCGGCCTCGACCAGCGAGACCCGGGTGCCCGGATGGGCGGCGCGCATCGTCGCCAGGGCGGTCGGCACCAGCGTCGAGCTGCCGGAGGGGAACGACACCAGCCGCACCCGTCCTGCGCGCAGGCCCGCGATGGCGGCGATCTCCTCCTCGGCGGCGGTGAGCCCGGCCAGGATGCCGACGGCGTGCCGTACGAGTGCCTCGCCCGCCTGGGTCAGCCGCATCTCGCGGCCCGCGCGGACCAGCAAGGGGGTGCCCGCGGACTGCTCCAGGGCCTTCATCTGCTGGCTGACGGCCGGCTGGGTGCAACCCAGCTCACGCGCGGCGGCGGAGAACGAGCCGCTTCTGGCGACGGCACGCAGCACACGGAGATGACGGGCCTCGATCATGCCCTCAAGCATAAGCGCGTCTTGGGTTGACCAGGGAAAATGGAGTCGAGGCTTTGGGCAGGGACAGCTAGCGTGGACACGGGTCGAGGGCATGCGTGAAGAGGGGGCCCCGACGGGCCTTTCCACGGACCACGTTGACCGAGCTACGGAGCACCGCATGAAACTGCTGACCGTGAACCTGGGGCGGCCCACCCCGTCCGAGCACACCGATGCCGAGGGCGGCACGGGCATCGACAAGCGGCCGGTGGACGGCCCGGTGGCGGTCAGCGCCCCCGGCCCACACGGCACCGCGGGCAGCGGGCTGGCCGGTGACGCGGTGGTCGACCTGCGCCATCACGGCGGCGACGACCAGGCCGTCTACGCCTACGCGCGCGAGGACCTGGACGAGTGGCAGCGGGAGCTGGGCCGGGAGCTGCCCAACGGCTGCTTCGGGGAGAACCTCACCACCTGGGGCGTCGAGGTCACCGGTGCCCTCATCGGCGAACGCTGGCGGGTCGGCCCGCGGCTGCTGCTGGAGGTCACCGGACCGCGCACCCCCTGCCGTACGTTCCACGGGTGGATCGGCGAGCACGGCTGGATCAAACGGTTCACCCAGGCCGCGGTGCCCGGCGCGTATCTCCGGGTGATCGAGGCGGGCGAGATCCGCGCGGGGGACGCCGTCGATGTGGTGCACCGCCCGGAGCACGAGGTGACGATCGGGCTGACGTTCCGGGCCCTGACCAGCCGTCGGGAGCTGATGCCCAGGCTGCTGGAGGCGGGCGAGGCGCTCCACGAGGAGGCGCGGCGCAAGGCGCTGAAGTACGCGGAGCGGGCGAAGGGTTGAGCGGACCCGCCGGGACCGGGGCGGCGGCGCCGGGAGCGGGCACCGGAGGATGATCTTCCGGCCGTCCGTGGGGTGGCCGCGCCACCGGGGGTTGGGGCTCGGGCGTCGTGCCCCGGGCGGATAGCGTGCCCGTATGACGACTGCATTGATCACGGGAGCGACGGCGGGCATCGGGGCGGCGTTCGCCCGGCGGCTCGCGAGCGACGGACACAGCGTGGTGCTGGTGGCCCGCGACGAGAAGCGACTGCACGAGCAGGCCACCGAGTTGCACGACCGGCACGGCATCGAGGCGGAGGTGCTGAGCGCCGATCTGGCCACCGAGAAGGGTATCGCGGCCGTCGAGGCCCGGCTCGCGGACACCAAACACCCGGTGGACATGCTGGTGAACAACGCCGGCTTCGGCAACAAGGGCGAGTACCTCGAAGTCCCGATGGCCGACGAGCTGGCGATGCTCAAGGTGCACTGTGAGGCGGTGCTGCGGCTGACCACGGCCGGGGTGCGCGGGATGCGGGACCGGCGGCGGGGCGCGGTGGTCAATGTGGCGTCGGTGGCGGCATTCGTGCCCCGGGGCACCTACGGCGCGAGCAAGGCCTGGGTCGTCCAGTTCACCCAGGGGGCGGCGCGCGATCTGGCGGGCAGCGGCGTGCGGTTGATGGCGCTGTGCCCGGGGTTCGTACGGACCGAGTTCCACCAGCGCGCCGGGATGGGGACGGAGAACATCCCCGGCTGGATGTGGCTGGACGCGGACAAGCTGGTCGATGCCGCGATGAAGGACCTGACGCGCGGGAAGTCGCTGTCCGTTCCGGACCCGCGGTACAAGGCGCTCATGGGTGCCGTGAAGCTGGCGCCGCGCGGCGTGCTGGGCGGCATGACGTCCCGTACCGGCCGTAAATACGGGCCCCGCTGACGCCGGGTCACCTCGCCCGTTGCCGGGGGCGGTGCCGCGGTGGTGCCATGGATCCTGGCGCGCGGGGCGGGGCGTGGGGTGCGAGGGCGGGACAGCGCACCCCACCGCCCGTCCCCCGCGGAACGGCACGGAACCCGCGACGGCGGAAGCGACCGGCGACGCGCGGCGCCGAACGGGCGGCGCGCGTCGGCGGGCACCCGCGAAGGAGGACCGTTCGGCATCATGCACCCCACCTCTGACAGTCCCCCAGGGCCCGTGGAGCTGCCGCCGGTCCGGCCCGGTCTGCTGCTGTCGATGGGGCCGGGCGTCGCCGGCCGGCTCCTCGGCGCCCGCCACCACACCCGGCTCGCGGCCCTGGCCCGGACCGACCCCCGGCTCGTCGCCCACGACCTGACCGCCCCCGCCCCCGAGGTCGCCGCCGCCCTCGCCGGGGCCGAGGTGCTGCTCACCTGCTGGGGCGCACCGCCCCTCACCGCCCGGGTGCTGGCCGCGGCCCCCCGGCTCCGGGCCGTCGTCCATGCCGCCGGTTCGGTCAAGCACCACCTCACCGACGCCTGCTGGGACCGCGGTATCGCCGTCAGCTCGGCCGCCGCCGCCAACGCCCTCCCGGTCGCCGAGTACACCCTCGCCGCGATCCTCTTCGCCAACAAGCGCGTGCTGCACTCCGCCCACCGCTACCGCACCCTGCGCGCGCCCCACGACTGGACGGCCGAACTCGCCGGGGCCGGCAACTACCGCCGCACCGTCGGCGTCCTCGGCGCCTCCCGCATCGGCCGCCGCGTCATCGAGCTGCTGCGCCCGTTCGACCTGCGCGTCCTGCTGTACGACCCGTACGTGGACGCCGCCGAGGCCACCCGGCTCGGCGTGGTGCAGGTCCCGCTGGACGCCCTCTGCGCCGACAGCGACATCGTCACCGTGCACGCCCCGCAGCTGCCCGCCACCCGCCATCTGCTCGGCGCCCGCCAACTGGCCCTGATGCCCGACGGCGCGACCCTGATCAACACCGCCCGCGGTTCGCTGGTCGACCCGGCGGCCCTGCTGCCCGAGCTGGTCACCGGCCGGCTGCACGCCGTCCTCGATGTCACCGAGCCCGAACTCCCGCCGCCCGGCTCGCCGTTGTACGACCTGCCGAACGTGCTGCTCACCCCGCATGTGGCGGGATCGCTGGGCACCGAACTCCACCGCCTGGCCGACCACGCCCTCGACGAACTCGAACGCTACGGCCGGGGCGAGCCGTTCCACACCCCCGTACGGCCGGAGGATCTGCGCCACTCGGCGTGAGGCGGGCCCGTCGGCGCATACGGGTGCGCGGGTCCGCCGGAAAGCCGAAGACCCGGCCCCCGCCGCAGCGGGGTCCGGGTCTCGGGTGCAGCAGGCCGACGCGGTGCGTCAGCGAGCGGCTCGCGTCAGTGCGCGTGGCCGTGACCGTGACCGGCCTCCGGCTCCTCCTCCGCGGGCTTCTCGACGACCAGGGTCTCGGTCGTCAGCAGCAGCGAGGCGATCGACGCGGCGTTCTCCAGGGCGGAGCGGGTGACCTTGACCGGGTCGATGACGCCGGCCTTGACCAGGTCGCCGTACTCGCCGGTGGCGGCGTTGAAGCCGTTGCCCTTGTCCTGCTCGGCGACCTTGGCGGTGATGACGTAGCCCTCCAGGCCCGCGTTCTCCGCGATCCAGCGCAGCGGCTCGACGACGGCGCGGCGGACGACGGCGACACCGGTGGCCTCGTCGCCCTCCTTGCCGAGGGAGCCCTCCAGCACCTTGCCGGCGTGCACCAGCGCGGAGCCACCACCGGAGACGATGCCCTCCTCGACCGCGGCGCGGGTCGCGGAGATGGCGTCCTCCAGACGGTGCTTCTTCTCCTTGAGCTCGACCTCGGTGGCCGCACCCACGCGGATGACGCAGACGCCACCGGCGAGCTTGGCGAGGCGCTCCTGGAGCTTCTCGCGGTCCCAGTCCGAGTCGGTGGACTCGATCTCGGCCTTGATCTGGGCCACGCGACCGGTGACGTCCTCGGACTTGCCGCCACCGTCGACGATGGTGGTGTCGTCCTTGGTGACGGTCACCCGGCGGGCGGTGCCGAGCACGTCCAGACCGGCCTGGTCGAGCTTGAGGCCGACCTCCTCGGCGATGACGGTGGCACCGGTGAGGGTGGCCATGTCGCCGAGCATCGCCTTGCGGCGGTCACCGAAGCCGGGGGCCTTGACGGCCACGGCGTTGAAGGTGCCACGGATCTTGTTGACGACCAGGGTCGACAGGGCCTCGCCCTCGACGTCCTCGGCGATGATCAGCAGCGGCTTGGAGGCACCGGCCTGGATGACCTTCTCCAGCAGCGGCAGCAGGTCCTGGATCGAGGAGATCTTGCCCTGGTGGATCAGGATGTACGGGTCCTCAAGGACGGCCTCCATACGCTCCTGGTCGGTGACCATGTACGGCGAGAGGTAGCCCTTGTCGAAGGCCATGCCCTCGGTGAAGTCCAGCTCCAGACCGAAGGTGTTGGACTCCTCGACGGTGATGACACCGTCCTTGCCGACCTTGTCCATCGCCTCGGCGATCAGCTCGCCGACCTGCTTGTCCTGCGCGGACAGGCCGGCCACGGCGGCGATGTCGGACTTGTCGTCGATCGGACGGGCGGTCGCGAGGAGCTCCTCGGACACGGCCTTGACGGCGGCGTCGATGCCCTTCTTCAGGGCGGCCGGGGAGGCGCCGGCGGCGACGTTGCGCAGACCCTCGCGGACCAGCGCCTGGGCCAGCACGGTGGCGGTGGTGGTGCCGTCACCCGCGATGTCGTTGGTCTTGGTCGCCACCTCCTTGACGAGCTGGGCGCCCAGGTTCTCGTACGGGTCGTCGACCTCGACCTCACGGGCGATGGTGACACCGTCGTTGGTGATCGTCGGCGCGCCGAACTTCTTGTCGATGACGACGTTGCGGCCCTTGGGGCCGATGGTCACCTTGACGGTGTCGGCAAGCTTGTTGACGCCGCGCTCAAGGGCGCGACGGGCGTCCTCGTCGAACTTCAGGATCTTCGCCATGGGTTGCTTCAAGTCCTCTCATTGCGATCCTTGGCCACGACGTGGGGACCGCTGTCGCTCAAATGAACTGCGCCCCTGCCCCGGGTTGTTTAGACGCGGGAACCAGGGGCGCAGATCAGGGCAAAACCGGGTGAATTACTTCTCGACGATCGCGAGCACGTCGCGAGCCGACAGCACGAGGTAGTCCTCGTTGTTGTACTTCACCTCGGTGCCGCCGTACTTGCTGTAGAGCACGACATCGCCGACCTTCACGTCGAGCTCGATGCGCTTGCCGTCCTCGACACGACCCGGGCCCACGGCCAGGACAACGCCCTCCTGGGGCTTCTCCTTGGCGGTGTCCGGAATGACCAGGCCAGAGGCCGTGGTCTGCTCGGCGTCGAGCGGCTGGACCACAATGCGGTCCTCAAGCGGCTTGATGGCAACCTTGGAGCTGGTGGTCGTCACGATCCGACCTCCCCCTTCGGAGATCTCACGGGGTTAACTGTCTGAGGTGGCGACCAGGTGGATCCGTCGTCGCGGGTGCCGGACCTGCCCGTCGCTGTGTTGGCACTCCCCACTGGAGAGTGCCAACGCTGAGACTATGACGCGGTTAGCACTCGGTCAAGCGGAGTGCCAGCGCGGCGGGGGGCTCTTCGCCCGCCGCCGGTTGACCGGCCGCACGGAGCCCCGGTTTCCCGGCCGCCCGCCGTCAGCGATCATGGCCATCTACAGCGCGGGCGGGGCGGGTTACGGGACAGCCGAGGGGCGGCTTCCCGTCAAAGCGGACATGCCTTCCCCTTCCTCGCAACCACGCCATCGGCTGCCACGTCTACGTCCTAGATGCCGGGCCGACGAACCGGGCCCGCACCCGGCCGGCCGGCGGCCTCGACGATGAATGGCGGAGGAAAGCCGTGCGTGCACCGACCAGAGTTCCCCGGCGCGCCCGGGTGCCGGAGCGTGATGTCGAACGCACCATGACGTTCGCCGCGCTCGCCCAGGCACCGGACCGGCGGAGAACCGAGGCCTGGCTGCTCGCCCTTGTCTTCCTGATCGCGGTCTTCGGCTACACCTACACCGGTCTGTCGATGACCGGCCGGTTCCCCGTAGGGCTGGCCCTCTTCGCCGCCGGCATGCTGTTCATGACGCTGGTCCCGCATCTGGTCCTGCGCCGCTACGCACCCCGCGCCGATCCGCTGATCCTGCCGCTGGCGACCCTGCTGACCGGGATCGGCCTGGTGCTGCTGCACCGCCTCGACCTCACCTACGCCCAGACGCCCCGGCTGAAGACCGCCCAGGCGGCCACCGGCCAGCTGGTGTGGACGGTGATCGGGGTGACGGTCTGCATCGCCATCCTGCTGTTGCTGCGCGATCACCGCATTCTGCAGCGCTACATCTATCTGACGATGGTGATCGCGCTGGTGCTACTGATGGCACCGGCCTTCTTCGGCGCCGATATGTACGGCGCCAAGCGCTGGATTCTGCTGGGACCGCTGTCGCTGCAGCCCGGCGAGTTCGTGAAGATCATGATCTCGGTGTTCTTCGCGGGCTATCTCACCGTCAACCGCGACGCCCTGGCACTGGCCGGCCGCCGCTTCCTGGGCGCCCAGCTCCCCCCGGGCCGGCAGCTCGCGCCCATCTTCACCATCTGGGCCATCAGCCTGCTGGTGCTGATCTTCGAACGGGACCTGGGCACCTCGCTGATCTTCTTCGGCGTCTTCGTGATCATGCTCTATATCGCCACCGACCGCACCAGCTGGGTGGTGTGCGGCCTGCTGATGGCCGCCGTCGGCGCGGCCGTGGTCGGCTCCCTCGAACCCCATGTCCACGGCCGGGTCACCGCCTGGCTGGACCCGATGCGGGCCTTCACCAAGGAGGGCCGGGCGGAGCAGATGTCCGACCAGCTCGCCCAGGCCCTGCTCAGCTTCGGCAGCGGCGGCATCAGCGGCACGGGCCTGGGCCAGGGCCACCCCGAACAGATCGGCTTCGCCGGCAACAGCGACTTCATCCTCACCACCGTCGGCGAAGAGCTGGGCCTGGCCGGCGTGATGGCCGTCCTCATGCTGTACGTACTGCTGGCGCAGCGCGGGCTCCGGGTGGGGCTCAGCGCCCGTGACCCCTTCGGCAAGCTCCTCGCGGCGGGCCTCGCGGGGGCGCTGCTGCTTCAGGTCTTTGTCGTCTCGGGTGGCGTCACCGGCCTCATCCCGCTGACCGGCAAGGCCCTCCCCTTCCTCGCCAAGGGGGGTTCGTCGCTGGTGGCGAACTGGGTGATGGTCGCGCTCTTGCTCCGCATCAGCGACCGCGCGCAGCGGCGGCGCGAGCCGGTGTAGTTCCTGCCCACGTTTTCGGCTGTCCCGCCGTGGGCGTTGCTCGCCGTTACTCCCCCACTGCCTGAAGGGCGTGGGAGGTCCCCCCAGCGGCGGGGCGGACAAAAACGTGGGGAGACAATGACACCGTGAATGACCTGGACGTCTTCGACCGCCTCCTCGCCCCCGAGGGCCAAACCCTGCTGGCCGAGCTGCGGCACCACGACCCGTCGGCTGAGCTGGCGGCAGCCACCCGGCTACGGCGGGACCACCCCGCCGACCTCGTCTCCGCCGCGCTCGGGCAGGCGCAGCTACGACAGCGGGCCGTGGCGAAGTTCGGGGCGGACGCGTGGCGGATGTACTTCACGCCGAACGGGGTCGAGCAGTCCACCCGCGCCGCGGTCGCCGCGCACCGCGCGGCCCGGCTCGCGGCGCTGGGCGTGCGGACGCTGGCGGATCTGTGCTGCGGCATCGGCGGGGACGCGATCGCCCTGGCGCGTGCCGGGATCCGGGTGCTGGCCGTCGACCGTGACCCGCTGGCCTGTGCGGCGGCGCGGGCCAATGCGGAGGCGCTGGGGCTGGCGGAGCTGATCGAGGTGCGTTGTGCGGATGTGACGGAGGTGGACACCGCCGGGTATGACGCGGTGTTCGTCGATCCGGCGCGGCGCAAGAAGACCAGGGGCGGCCGGATCTTCGACCCCGAGGCGTACTCGCCGCCGCTGTCCTGGGCCGTCGAGGCGGCCCGTAAGGCGCCCGTCGCGGCGCTGAAGATCGCGCCGGGGGTGCCGCACGACGCGCTGCCCGAGGACGCCGAGACGGAGTGGATCTCGGACGGGGGCGACGTCAAGGAGGCCGTGGTGTGGTTCGGCGCGGCAGGGGACGGGGCGGACCGCATCACGCCCGGCGGTCGCCGGGCCACGCTGCTGCCGGCCGGGGACTCGCTGCTGGGCGCGGGGCTACCGGACCCCGAGCCGGGCCCGGTCGGCGACTGGCTGTACGAGCCGGACGGGGCGGTGATCCGGGCGCACCTCGTCGCGGATGTGGCCCGGCAGGTCGACGGGCGGCTGATCGACCCGACGATCGCCTACATCACGGCGGACCGGTTGACCGGGACCCCGTACGCGACCGCGTATGCGATCACCGATGTGCTGCCGTTCCACGTCAAGAAGCTCAAGGCGCTGCTGCGGGAGCGTGGGGTCGGGATCGCGGTGATCAAGAAGCGGGGCTCCGCGGTGGAGCCCGAGGAGCTGCGCAAGAAGCTGAAGCTCGGCGGCGGCCGGAAGTCCTGCACGATCTTTCTGACCCGGGTCGCGGGGGCACCCGCCATGCTGCTGGGACAACCGGCCACGGATCCGGCCTCGGACCCGGCCACGGACCCGGTCACGCCAGGTCCGTGAGGTCCTCGGCGTAGATCTGGGAGAGCGGCTGCGGGCCGATGTACTGCTGGCAGGTGCACTGGCCCGCCTCGTACTGCACCGGCTTGTGGTCGGCGTCCCAGGCGACCGGCATCTCCACCCGCTCATGACACTTGCCCTTTTTGTCATGCTTGGCGAGGTGGTGGGTGCAGCCGCACACCGGCTCCGGCGGCTTCTGGGCGGCGGCCAGTTCCTGGCGCTCCTGGCGGGCGGTCTCCAGGAGTTCCATCTTGCGTTCGTGCCGGGTGCGCAGCGCCGTGCGGGCGGTGTCGGCGACCTTCGCGAAGCCGCCCGCCATGAAGAAGATGAAGACCCACCAGAACCAGTCCACAGCCTGCCGCCTCCCCACACGCGCGTTCGGTGCCGCAAGTCAGGGTAAGACCTCGGGCCGGGCGCCGGGCCGGGTGCGGCGCGAGGACTCGTAGAAGCACAAAACGAGCCCTCGCGCGGCGTCAGGAGTAGAGGTTGTGCTTGCTCATCTCGTGGACGTGGTCATGGTCGTGGGAGTGGGAATGGGAGTGCGCGTGCGGGGCTGGGGCGTCCTCGGGGGCCTCGCCGGGTACATGCGGCTCGGTGACCGGCAGGGATGAGTCCGCGGAGAGGTCCCAGTGGGAGGTCGGCCGGTTGCGGGCCACCATCTCCGCACCCAGGGCCGCGACCATCGCGCCGTTGTCGGTGCACAGCTTGGGCCGCGGCACCCGCAGGGTGATGCCGGCGTCCTCGCAGCGGCGCTCGGCCATCGCCCGCAGCCGGGTGTTGGCCGCGACCCCGCCGCCGATCATCAGGTGGTCCACGCCGTTGTCCTTGCAGGCCCGGACGGCCTTACGGGTCAGCACATCCACCACGGCTTCCTGGAAGGACGCCGAGACATCCGCCACCGGAACCTCCTCGCCGGCCGCCCGCTTGGCCTCGATCCAGCGGGCGACGGCCGTCTTCAGGCCGGAGAAGGAGAAGTCGTAGACCGGGTCGCGGGGGCCGGTCAGGCCGCGCGGGAAGCGGATCGCGTCGGGGTTGCCCTCGCGGGCGTAGCGGTCGATGACCGGGCCGCCGGGGAAGCCGAGGTGCAGCACCCGTGCGATCTTGTCGAACGCCTCACCGGCCGCGTCGTCGATGGTCGAGCCCAGCGGCCGTACGTCGGAGGTGATGTCCGGGGCGAGCAGGAGCGAGGAGTGGCCGCCGGAGACCAGCAGGGCCATGGTCGGCTCGGGCAGCGGGCCGTGTTCGAGCTGGTCGACGCAGATGTGCGAGGCGAGGTGGTTGACGCCGTAGAGCGGCTTGCCGAGGGCGTAGGCGTACGCCTTGGCGGCCGAGACGCCGACCAGCAGCGCACCGGCCAGCCCGGGTCCCGCGGTGACCGCGATCCCGTCCAGGTCGGAGGCCGCGACCCCGGCGTCCTTCAGGGCGCGCTGGATGGTGGGGACCATCGCCTCCAGGTGGGCGCGGGAGGCCACCTCGGGCACCACGCCGCCGAAGCGGGCGTGCTCGTCGACGCTGGAGGCGACCGCGTCGGCCAGCAGCGTGTGGCCGCGGACGATGCCGACACCGGTCTCGTCGCAGGAGGTCTCGATGCCGAGGACCAGCGGTCCGCCGCGTGAGTCAGCCATGGTTCTCAAGTTCCTTGTACGGAGGGTGCTTCGGAGGAGGTCTGGGTGGTGCGGCGCATCACCAGGGCGTCGACGTTGCCGGGCTGGTAGTAGCCGCGGCGGAAACCGATCGGCTCGAAGCCGAAGCGCTCGTAGAGGCGCTGGGCGCGGAGGTTGTCGACCCGTACCTCCAGCAGTACCTCATGGCATTCGAAGTCCGTTGCCGCGCCGAGGAGTTCGGTGAGCAGCCGGGCGCCGAGGCCGGTGCCCCACTGGTCGCGGGCGGTGGCGATGGTCTGGATGTCGCCGGTGCCGTCGACGGCGGCCAGTCCGCCGTAGCCCACCAGCCTTCCGGCCTGTTCGGCGACGAGGTAGCGGCGGGTGGCGTGCGGGCCGCGCGCGCGTGCCAGCTCGGACCAGAACATGCCCTGCGACCAGGCGTCCTCGGGGAACAGTTCGCGCTCCAGCTCCAGCACCGGCGCGATGTCCCACCAGCGCATCTCGCGCAGCACGGCCCCGGGCCGGGCGTCGTCGCCGCGCCGGGGCTCCCCCCGGACAGCGTCCGGGTGAGGCGCCGGGGAGCGGGGGGTGGACGACGGGCGGGAACTCACCGGGGAGTGACCACCTTGTAGTTGGCGGGGACCTGGGCGTCCGGGCGCCGCAGATACAGCGGCCGCGGCGGCAGCAGCTCCTCCCCCGCCGCGAGCTTCCGGGCGGCCAGCTCGGCCAGCGCGGCGGCGGACTGGTGCTCGGGCGCCTCGCGCCGTACGCCGGTGAAGACCGTGTCGTAGAGCACCGCGCCCGCGCCCACGGCCGGGACACCGGCCACCTGGTCGGCGAGGTCCGCGGGGCGGTCGACGGCAGGCTCGGTCAGCCGGGTGCGGGCATCGCCGTAGCGGGCCCAGTAGACCTCTTTGCGGCGGGCGTCGGTGGCCACGACGAAGGGTTCGGTCAGGCCGGAGGCGTAGGCGAGGCCGTCCAGAGTGCACAGACCGTGGACGGGCACGCCGAGCGCGGCCCCGAAGGTGGCGGCGGTCACCAGGCCCACGCGCAGCCCGGTGTACGGACCCGGGCCCACGCCGACGACGATGTCGCTGACCGCGTCGAGCTTGTGGCCGGCCTCGGCCAGCACCCGGTCGACGGCGGGCAGCAGCAGCTCGCCGTGCCGGCGCGCGTCCACCTGGCGGGACTCGGCGAGGACGCGGGTGCCGTCGTGGAGCGCGACGGTGACGGCGGGGGTGGCGGTGTCAAGAGCTAGCAGCAGCACGTCCTTAAGACTACGGCTCGGCGGGTGGTTCCCGTTCCCGGTGCTACCGTCGCCCCGTAGCCAGCAGTAAGCAGCCCGGCGTCCAGGCCCGGGACTCCCCGCCGGTGGCAGGGAGCGGGAGGAAAGGTGGCACAGCGGTGCCCGGTAAGAGCAGCACGATCGTCACCGCGCTGACCACGGCGGCCCTGGTCGTGGTCGGAGTGCTCGGCTACCAGGCCGCGGCGTCCGCCCCGGACACCCTCACCCAGGCCCGGGACGGCAGCCGCCACAACTCCCCCGAGAAGCAGCCGGCCCGGCACGACAAGAAGCACAGGACGCCCGCTCCGGCCCCGGTCCCCCAGGCGTCCGGGCAGGGAAAGCGGATCGTCTACGCGCTCGGCGCCAAGCGGGTCTGGCTGGTCGACGCGCAGAACAAGGCGCTGCGGACCTTCACCGTCGCACCGAGCGCCGTCAGCCCGCGGCCGGGGGCCTATGCGGTCGCTTCGCGGTCGGTCAGTGTCACGGGCTCGGACGGGATCGCGATCGAGCACGTGGTGCGATTCGCCGCCGTCAACGGGGTCACGGTCGGCTTCAGCGCCGCCGTGGACGGCTCGCAGCCCGACCCGGGCGCGGGGAAGAAGACCGGCGGTGTCCGTGAGTCCCGCGCGGACGGCAAGGCGATGTGGGACTTCGCGCCCACCGGCACCAAGGTCGTCGTGGTCTCCTGACCGCTCGGCTCCCGGGCGGTCCGTTCTTCGCCCCTACGGGCTACGCGGCGTCGCGGCTTCCGGTGGACGCCGGGCCGGGCCCGGACCCCTCCTCCGCCTCCGGCTCGTCCGCCGGCCCCGCGGGCTTGCCCTGACGGGCCTCCTCGGCGGCGTCGGGGGGCGTGGAGACGGCGGTGGCCGCGGCGCAGGCGGCCAGCAGTTCATTCATGGTCGGCGTCTCGTGCGCATCGCGCCCGGCCGCCGCGTCGGGGACGCCCTCATGGCCGTCACGCGTGGGAAAGGGCTGGTGGGCCGACATGGACGCCTCCCGGGGCTCCTGGGGCAAGCGACAGAAGCTAGGCTGGCTACTTAGGCTCACCTAACTGGGGTCTCCACCCATGTCACCACGCGCGGTACCAGGTGCGCAACATCTTACCGACGGCTTGTCGGAAACTACCGGCGCCCGGCCGGATCCCTGACCGGGCGGATCCCTGACCGTACGGACTCGCCGCCGCGGCCGCCCCGGCTCGCCCCGCCCCGCCGTCAGCAGGTCTCCAGCGCGGGCAGACCGGCGTCCGCCCAGCGCGCGCCGAAGCCGGTGACCGTCACCTCGCGCACATCGTCCTCATCGGCCTCCGGCGCCCCGTCCACGCCGCCCGGCGCGTCCGCGCCCACGGCGCGGCCGATGACCACATGCAGCCGGTCGTCGGACAGCTCCTCGACCTTGCCCTCGCCCCACTCCACGACCACCACCGACTCCGGCAGCGAGACATCGAGGTCCAGGTCCTCCATCTCGTCCAGCCCGCCGCCGAGCCGGTAGGCGTCGACATGCACCAGCGGGGGGCCGCCGGCCAGCGAGGGGTGCACCCGGGCGATGACGAAGGTCGGAGAGGTGACGGCGCCGCGCACGCCCAGGCCCTCGCCCAGGCCGCGGGTCAGCGTCGTCTTGCCGGCCCCCAGCTCACCGGTGAGCAGCACCAGGTCGCCGGGGCGCAGCAGCGGGGCCAGACGGCGGCCCAACTCCTGCATCTGTTCGGGGGACTTGACGGTAACGTGCGCCATCGCGCCGGTGGTGCTCATGCCGCAAATGGTACGTCCCGCCCGTCGCCCGTCCAGCCGCCACCCGCAAGCCTCAGGCCCGAGCGTGCCGGGAGCTGCGGGCCGCCGCGCCCGCCCGTTCCACCAGGGAGACCAGGTGATCGTTGACCAGCTCGGGCCGCTCCAGCATCACCAGATGCCCGGCGCCGGGGACACACACCAGCTCCGCGTCCGGCAGCACCTCGGCGATCGTCCGGCTGTGGTCGGCCGGGGTGATCAGGTCGTTCTCCCCGGCGAGCACCAGCGCGGGCACCGCGTCGTACGCGACCAGCGCCTCGGTCTTGTCATGCACCGCGAACGCCGGGAAGAACTCGGCGACCACATCGATCGGGGTCGCCTCGATCAGCCGCTCACCGAACCGTGCGATACCCGGGTCCACCTTCTCCGGCGTCCCGAACGAGTACCGCTTGATCAGCCCCGCGAACAGATCGGCGGTGGCCCGCCGCCCGCGCTCGACGATCTCGCTCTGCCAGCCCAGCGCCTTCAGCACGCCCGGCGCGAGCCAGTGGAACGCCTTGACGCCCATGGACGGCAGCCCGAAGCCGACCTCGCTGAGCCGGCCGGCGGACGTGCCGATCAGGGCCACCCCGACCACCCGCTCCGCGACGTACTCGGGGAACTGGTCGGCCAGCGCCATCACCGTCATCCCGCCCATGGAGTGCCCGACCAGCACGATCGGCCCCTCGGGCACCGCGGCGTCCAGCACCGCCTTCAGATCCCGGCCCAGCAGGTCGATGGTGACCGGTTCCGTACCGTCGATCTGGCCGTGGCCGCGCGAGGAGCGGCCGTGGCTGCGCTGGTCCCAGTGGACGGTGCGGACCGCGCCGCGCAGGGCGGAGCGCTGGAAGTGCCAGGAGTCCTGGCTGAGGCAGTAGCCGTGGCTGAAGACGACCGTGGGGGCCGCGCCGCGCCGCCCCAGCGCCGCCGACAGCCGCTTGCGCAGACCGCCCTGGGCCTCCTGCGCGGCCCGCGCCTCCTTGCCGCGCACCGGCTTGGCGGACCGGTCGGCCTTGCCGCCCTTGCCGTTCCTGGCCTTGCCGGTGTGGTCGTCCTTCTCCGGCCGGGCCGTCTCCACGCCCGGCTCGTCGACCTCGTAGTACAGCTCGGTGCCGTCCTCGGCGATCGCCGCGCCGGGTGTGCCGCGCAGCGTGCCGTAGGGACCGGCGGCGTCCAGCGCGAGCCGCGCGCGGCGGCGCATCCCGCGGCCGACCGTCATCCGCTCTATCGCCACCCCGGCCGCGGCACCCGCCGCGACCACGCCGATCGCCGCGCCGGCCACACCGGCGTGCCGTCCCGCCCGTGCCCAGTTACCGGCCGCCTCGACGGCCGTCTCGACCGCCTGCGCGGCGGCCTCCTGTCCCTCGGTCATGCCGTACCCCCCGTGAGCGCGCTGTCTCCTCCGGCCTCGCTCTGTATGCCGCTGTCCACATAGACGCGCGGGACGCGGGTTCCGATCCGTGTGACGATCTCGTAGCCGATGGTTCCGGCCACCCTGGCCCAGTCCTCCGCGGTCGGCTCACCGCGGTCCCCCGGGCCGAACAGCACCGCCGGATCGCCCGGCTCGGCGCTGTCCCCGCCCAGGTCGACCACGAACTGGTCCATCGCGATCCGCCCGGCGACCGTCCGCCACTTGCCCGCGACCAGCACCGGGCCGGTGCCGGAGGCGTGCCGCGGGATGCCGTCCGCATAGCCGAGGGGGATCAGCGCCAGGCTGGTCTCCCCGGGCGTCGTGTAGTGATGCCCGTACGACACGCCGTGGCCGCCCGGGACGCGCTTGACCGACGCGAGCGAGGCCTCCAGCGTCATCGCGGGCCGCAGCCCGAAGTCCTGGGAGGTGCCGACCTCGGGGCTGGGCGAGATGCCGTAGATGCCGATACCGGTGCGGACCAGGTCGAAGTGCGCCTCGGGGAGGGTCAGCAGCGCCGGGGTGTTGGCGATATGCCGTACCTCAGGGCGCAGCCCGGCCTTCTCCGCGGTCGCCAACGCTTCCTGGAAGGCGGTCAGCTGGGCGGCGATCGAGGGGTGTCCGGGCTCGTCGGCGCAGGCGAAGTGCGACCAGACGCCGGTGACCGTCAGCGCGCCCTCGGCCTCGGCGGCGCGGGCCGCGGCGGTCAGCTCCGGCCAGTCGGCGAGCGCGCAGCCGTTGCGGCCCAGCCCGGTGTCGATCTTGAGCTGGACCCGGGCGGTCCGGCCGCACGCCCGCGCCGCCTCGGTGACCTCGCGCAGCGCCCACATCCCGCTCACCGAGACCTCGATGTCCAGCTCGATGGCCCGGCGCCAGGGGCCGCCCGGTGTCCACAGCCAGCACAGCAGCCGCCCGGTGTCACCGGCCGCCCGCAGCGCGAACGCCTCCTCGGGCAGCGCCGTGCCCAGCCAGTCCGCACCGGCCTCACGGGCGGCGCGCCCACAGCGCACCGCTCCGTGTCCATAGCCGTCGGACTTGACCACGGCCATCAGCTCTGCCCGGGGTGCGCGGTCCCGCAGTGCACGGACATTCGACCGCACGGCGGCGAGGTCGATGGCGGCACGGGCGCGCTTCGCTGTCTCGTTCATCCCCCTCAGTGTCGCAGGCGGCGCCGCGGGGCCCCGGGGGACGGGCAAAAAAACCGTGCTCACACGCCGGGCTTCCGCCCCCAGACGTACACGGTGTCGCCCTTCCTCAGCACTTCCCACGCCCGCCGCGCGTCCGTCATGGTGAGGTTGACGCAGCCGTGCGAGCCGGCCCCGGAGAAGATGTCCTCGTAGACGCCGTGCAGCGCCTCCCCGCGGTCGAAGAACTGGGCGTACGGCATCCGCGTGCCGTAGAGGTTCGAGATATGGCGCCAGCGCCGCAGATAGATCCGGTACGAACCGGTGCGGGTCTCCATCGTCGGCGCACCGGACCGGATCGGCACCGGTTCGAGGATCACCCGTCCGCCCTGCTGGATCCACATCAGCTGCCGGTTCAGATCGACGCAGGCGGTCCGCTGGGTGAGGGTGGGGCAGTGACCGGCCCGGTTGGGGTTCTTCCTGGCCCGCGCCACCCGCACCATCGCGCCCGTGACCGGGCCCGCGAAGCCGGTCGCCGGCGCGATGCGGTGCGTCTGCTGGAAACGCCGGATCGCCCGGCAGTCCCCCGAGCTCTGCCGCCCGTCGACCTGCCGCCCCAGATAACGCTCCGCCTGCCGCTGGTAGGGCCCGGTGGCGGCACTGCACCGGGCCGCCCGGGTGGCGGCGGAGGCCACCTCGGACCGCGGCACGTACTCGATGCGCCGGGGCCGGACGGTCTCCCGTCGCGCGCGCGGAACCCCGGGAACCAGGTCGGGCAGTCGGTACGCGGCGGACGGGGCCATCACGGCCGCCGCGCGCGACGGCGCCACGGCCACCGCGGGCGGCCCGGCGACAACGAGGAGCGAGGCGCCGACCAGCAACGCCGAAAAGGTGCGTTTCATGCCCTCACGCATGCCGTGGGCGCATGGTCGTACAAGCCCACCGGACGCCAGGTTCGCCCTGGTGCCCGCACCGTTCCCCCGCGGGGCGTAATCCGCCGTCCCAGCTTCTGTCAGTCCGTCACATCGCGCCAGGCGGCGGGCAGATGGGCGGCGACGTCGGAGGCCAGGATCGGCGCGCCGGGCCGCCCGGCCGCGCGGCGGGCCGCCAGCCCGTGCAGATACGCCCCGACGGATCCGGCGTCCCGAGCCGCGAGCCCCGCGGCGAGCAGCGACCCGGTCACCCCCGACAGCACATCGCCGCTCCCGGCCGTCGCCAGCCAGCTCGTCCCGGTGGGGTTGACCCGTACGGGACCGTCCGCCGCCGCCACCAGCGTCGTCGAGCCCTTGAGCAGCACCGTGGCACCGTAGTGCGCCGCCAGTTCCCGTACGGAGGCCAGCCGCGCCGCCTCGACCTCCTCGCGCCCGCGTCCGAGCAGCGCGGCGGCCTCCCCGGCATGCGGCGTCAGCAGGGTCTCGGCGGTCCGCTCCCGGACCCGCTCCGGCGTCAGGAACCGCAGGCCGTCCGCGTCCACCAGCACCGGCACCTCCGCCGCCAGCACCTCCTCCAGCGCCGACGCCTCCTCCCCGATGCCGGGCCCGATCACCCATGCCTGCACCCGCCCCGCCTTGTCCGGCGGCCCGGGATGCACCAGCGTCTCCGGAAACTGCGTCAGCACCGCCTCGGCGGCCGGCCCGACATACCGCACGGCCCCCGCGCCGCCCCGCAGCGCACCCGCCACTGCGAGCACCGCCGCCCCCGGATAGCGCGCGGACCCGGCGACCACCCCGACCACGCCCCGCCGGTACTTGTCGCTCTCGGGCACCGGACGCGGCAGCAGCTCCGCCACGTCCGCGTGCTGCAACGCCTCCAGTTCGGCCTCCTGCGGCAGCGTGAGCCCGATGTCCACCAGCCGCAGCGCGCCCGCCCGCTCCCGCGCCGGATCGATCAGCAGCCCCGGCTTGTACGTACCGAACGTCACCGTCGCATCGGCCCGTACGGCGTCCCCGCGCACCTCACCGCTGTCCGCGTCCACGCCACTGGGCAGATCGACCGCCACCACCGGCGCCGACTCCCATGCCGCCCGCGCGAGTTGCGCGGCCTCCGGGCGCAGCCCGCCGCGCCCCCCGATCCCGACGATGCCGTCCACGACCAGATCGGCCCGCGCGATGTCCCGCAGCGCATCGACCGAAACCCGACCCCCGGCCGCCCGCAGCGCCGCCAGCCCGCCCTGATGGGCCCGCTCGGGCGACAGCGGCACCGCCACCACCCCGGCCCCCCGCCGGGCCAGCCGGGCCCCCGCGTACAGCGCGTCCCCGCCGTTGTCGCCGCTGCCCACCAGCAGCACCACCCGGCTGCCGTAGACCTTGCCCAGCAACTCCCCACAGGCCACGGCCAGTCCGGCCGCCGCCCGCTGCATCAGGGCCCCTTCGGGCAACCGGGCCATCAGCTCCCGCTCCGCGGCCCGTACGGTCTCCACGCTGTAGGCAGTCCTCATACCGCCAAGTCTGGCCCCTCAGCCGCCGGGTGCGGGGGATTTCCCCCCGCCCCGAAGACGGCGCCCGCCAAGCGCCCGCTGGATCAGGCACCAACCGGGCCTCACCCCTCCGCGATCACCACCGCGGACGCCACCCCCGCGTCATGGCTCATCGACACATGCCACGACCGGACCCCGAGCTGCACCGCCCGCGCCTCGACCGTCCCGCGCACCCGCAGCCGCGGCTGCCCGCTGTCCTCGACGTACACCTCGGCATCGGTCCAGTGCAGCCCGGCCGGTGCGCCGAGCGCCTTGGCCAGCGCCTCCTTGGCGGCGAACCGCGCCGCCAGGGAAGCGATGCCGCGCCGCTCACCGCTCGGCAATATCAGCTCTTCCTCGATGAACAGCCGCTTCGCCAGCTCCGGCGTACGCTCCAGCGCCGCGCCGAAGCGGTCGATCTCGGCGACATCGATCCCGACCCCGATGATCACTCCACCGTCACCGACTTGGCGAGGTTGCGCGGCTGGTCGACCTCGTTGCCGCGGGCGGTGGCCAGTTCACAGGCGAAGACCTGCAACGGGACGGTGGAGACCAGCGGCTGCAGCAGCACCGGTGTCCGCGGAATCCGTACGAGATGGTCGGCGTAGGGCACCACCGTCTCGTCGCCCTCCTCCGCGATCACGATGGTCCGCGCCCCCCGGGCCCGGATCTCCTGAATATTCGACACGATCTTGTCGTGCAGCACCGACCGGCCCCGCGGCGACGGCACGACCACGACAACCGGCAGATCGTCCTCGATCAACGCGATCGGCCCGTGCTTGAGCTCCCCGGCCGCAAAGCCCTCCGCGTGCATATACGCCAGCTCCTTGAGCTTCAGCGCACCCTCCAGCGCCACCGGATAGCCCACATGCCGCCCGAGGAACAGCACCGTGTTCTTGTCGGCGAGCGAACGCGCCAGCTCCCGTACCGGCTCCATCGTGTCCAGCACCTGCTCGACCTGGGTGCCGATCGCCGCCAGTTCGCGCACCACGTCCCGGATCTCGTCGCCCCACTTCGTGCCCCGCACCTGCGCGACGTACAGCGCCACCAGATAGCAGGCCACCAGCTGGGTCAGAAACGCCTTGGTGGAGGCCACCGCCACCTCGGGCCCGGCGTGCGTGTACAGCACCGCGTCCGACTCGCGCGGGATGGTCGACCCGTTCGTATTGCAGATGGCGAGCACCTTCGCGCCCTGCTCCCGCGCATGCCGCAGCGCCATCAGGGTGTCCATCGTCTCGCCGGACTGGCTGATCGCGATCACCAGCGTGTGCCGGTCCAGGATCGGATCGCGATAGCGGAACTCGCTCGCCAGCTCCGTCTCGCAGGGGATCCGCGTCCAGTGCTCGATCGCGTACTTGGCGATCATCCCCGCGTGGTACGCCGTCCCGCACGCCACGATGACGACCTTGTCGACCTCCCGCAGCACCGCGGGCGGAATCCGCAGCTCATCCAGGGACAGCACCCCCGACGCGTCGATCCGCCCCAGCAGCGTGTCCGCAACGGCCTTCGGCTGCTCGGCGATCTCCTTCAGCATGAAGTAGTCGTAGCCGCCCTTCTCGGCGGCCGACGCGTCCCAGTCGACGTGGTACTCCCGCACCTCGGCAGGCGCCCCGTCGAAGTCCGTCACCGTCACCGACTCCCGGCGCAGCTCCACCACCTGGTCCTGCCCCAGCTCCACCGCCTCCCGCGTATGCGCGATGAACGCCGCCACGTCCGACGCGAGAAACGCCTCACCGTCCCCCACGCCCACCACCAGCGGCGAGTTACGGCGCGCCCCCACCACCACATCCGGCTCATCGGCATGCACCGCGACCAGCGTGAACGCCCCCTCCAGCCGCCGGCACACCTGCCGCATCGCCTCGGCCAGCTCCCCGCACGACGAGTAAGCCTCGGCGAGCAGATGCGCCACGACCTCGGTGTCCGTCTCCGACGCCAACTCATGGCCCCGGTCGGTCAGTTCGGCACGCAGCCCGGCAAAGTTCTCGATGATCCCGTTGTGCACCACCGAGACCCGCCCGGCGTTGTCCAGATGGGGATGCGCGTTCTCATCGGTGGGCCCGCCATGCGTCGCCCATCGCGTGTGCCCGATCCCCGTCGCCCCGGCCGGCAACGGACGGTCCGCCAGCTCCTTCTCCAGATTGGCGAGTTTCCCCGCCTTCTTGGCCGCCGCCAGCCCCCCGTCCGCCAGCACGGCCACCCCCGCCGAGTCATACCCGCGGTACTCCAGCCGCTTCAGCCCGGCCAGGACGACGTCAAGGGCGCTCTGCCCGCCCACATATCCCACGATTCCGCACATGGGGGCAGGGTACGCCGGGGGTCTGAGCGACCGGCGGCGGCATGTACCGGCGAGTCACCGATCCGGAAGGAGGCCCCCCGCAGCGACCTCAATACCCCCGCGCTATCCGCCGATGCGCCTCCTGCACCGTCTCCAGGAACTCCTCGTCCGCCTCCGCGTCCGCGCCCGGACCGGTGCCCGGTTCGTAGTGTTCCAGGACCTCGGCGAGGTCCTCGCCCAGGTCCTCGTCCGGTAGTTCCTCGGTCAGCTCGGCGTACACCTGGGCGGCGAAACCGTCCGCCCCGTCGTGGTCCGCGCCGGCGTCTGTCCCCCACGGCCGCTGTCGCAGCAGACCGGCCTTACGCGTGCGCACCCGCACCCCCTGATTCGTCCAGGGCCCCGAGCCGGGCCCTCCCCGTCACCGACGGTACCGGGCAAAATCCGTGGGGTACAGACGCCCCTGCCGAGAAGCACCCGAGCCGGGCGCGACAGCGACGAGACCGCGCCGGGCGGGCCACCCGGAGGTGAAGGGCGGGTGGCGGCTGCGCACAATGGGCGCGTGCCCCTGACGACCGATCCGCAGCAACGACGCCGCGCCGACAGCTCCCCATACGTCGATCTGACGCGCGCGCAGTGGAGCGCCCTGCGGGAGAAGACTCCGCTGCCCCTGACGGCCGACGAGGTCGAACAGCTGCGGGGGCTGGGCGATGTCATCGACCTCGACGAGGTGCGCGATGTCTATCTCCCGCTGTCCCGGCTCCTCAACCTCTATGTCGGCGCCAGCAGCAATCTGCGCGGTGCGCTCAACACCTTCCTCGGCGACGTGGGCAGCGGCCCCCAGCCCGGCACCCCGTTCGTCATCGGGGTCGCGGGCAGCGTGGCGGTCGGGAAGTCCACCACGGCCCGGCTGCTGCAGGCGCTGCTGGCCCGCTGGCCCGAGCATCCGCGCGTCGAGCTGGTCACCACCGACGGCTTCCTCTTCCCCAACGCCGAGCTGCACCGGCGCGGTCTGATGTCCCGTAAGGGCTTCCCGGAGTCCTACGACCGGCGGGCGCTGACCCGCTTCGTCGCGGACGTGAAATCCGGCAAGGCCGAGGTCACCGCACCGGTCTACTCCCACCTGATCTACGACATCGTGCCGGGCGAGCAGCTGACCGTGCAGCGCCCGGACATCCTCATCGTCGAGGGCCTGAACGTGCTCCAGCCGGCGCTGCCCGGCAAGGACGGCCGCACCCGGCTCGGGCTCGCCGACTTCTTCGACTTCTCCGTCTACGTCGACGCCCGTACCGAGGACATCGAGAAGTGGTACCTGGGCCGCTTCCGCAAGCTGCGCCAGACGGCCTTCCAGAACCCGTTCTCGTACTTCCGCAAGTACACCCAGGTCTCCGAGGACGAGGCCCTCGACTACGCCCGGATGATCTGGCGCACCGTCAACAAGCCCAATCTGCAACAGAACGTCGCCCCGACCCGCGGCCGCGCCAACCTGGTGCTCCGCAAGGGGCCGGACCACAAGGTGCAACGGCTGTCGTTGCGCAAGCTCTGAGGAGTGCGAAGCCCGTGCTGCATCTGCGCCTGCTCGTCCCCGCGGACCGTACGGACGAGGTGCTCCAGCTGCTGGAGAAGACCGTCGGGACGACCCACCTCGTGGTGCTGAGCGGGGCCTCCCGTGATCCGGTCGGCGATGTGGTGATGTGCGATGTCGCCCGGGAGGCGGGGGACGGACTGCTGGCGCGGCTGCGGGAGATGGGTCTCGACCGGACCGGTTCGATCGCGATCGAGCACATCGATCTGTCGCTGTCCCGGCGGGCCGACCGGGCGGCGGACGAGGCGCCCGGCGAGGGCGCGGACGCCGTGCTCTGGGAGTCGCTGACCGACGCCACCCACGAGGAGTCGACGCTCTCGGCCACCTACCTCGCGTTCCTGTCCCTGGCGACGATGATCGCGGCCTGCGGTGTGGTCCTGGACAACGCCATTCTGATCGTCGGCGCGATGGCGGTCGGCCCCGAGTTCGGCCCGCTGGCGGGTATCTCCACGGCCCTGGTCCGGCGCGCCCCGCGGCTGGCCTGGCGCTCACTGCTGGCGCTGGTCGTCGGCTTCGCCGTGGCGATGGTGCTGACCTGCGGCTTCAGCTACTTCATGGACGCGGTGGGGCTGTTCACCGAGAACCGGGTCGAGGGCCCGCGGCCCAATACGTCGTTCATCTGGCAGCCGGACTGGATGTCGTTCGTGGTGGCCTTCCTCGCCGGGGTCGCCGGCACCCTCTCGCTGACCTCGGCGAAGTCCGGCGCCCTGGTGGGCGTGGCCATCTCCGTGACGACCGTCCCCGCCGCCGCCAACGCCGCCGTCGCCTTCACCTACGGCGACTACGCGCAGACCTGGGGCTCCTCCACCCAGCTCGTGCTGAACCTCGCGGGCATCGTGATCGCCGGCACCCTCACCCTGGCCACCCAGAAGCTGCTGTGGGCCCGGCACGGCACGCTCCCGGCCGCCCGCTGACGACAGAGGCGCCCGCAACGGGAAACGGCCTCGCCCCGGAGCGGCAAAGTGCCACCCAGGGGCGAGGCCGGAGAATCCGCAGAACCGCGCCACGCTCCGCCGCCTCAACGGCGGCCGCGGCGCCCGCCCACGCCACTCACCCCAGCGCCGACTTCACCGCGTCCGCCAGCCGCTCGGCCACCGCCCGCGCCTGCTCGATGTCCGCGGCCTCCACCATCACCCGCACCAGCGGCTCCGTACCGGACGGCCGCAGCAGCACCCGCCCGGTGGCGCCCAGCTCCCGCTCCGCCTCGGCGACCGCCGCGGTCACCTCGGGCGAGGTGGCCACCCGGGACTTGTCGACGTCGGGGACGTTGATCAGGATCTGCGGCAGCCGCTCCATGACGCCCGCCAGCTCGGCCAGCGGCTTACCGGTCGTGGCGACCCGGGCGGCCAGCATCAGACCGGTCAGCGTGCCGTCACCGGTGGTGGCGTGGTCCAGCACGATGACGTGCCCGGACTGCTCACCGCCCAGCGCGAAGCCGTGCGCCTTCATCTCCTCCAGCACGTAGCGGTCGCCGACCGCGGTCTGTACGAGGTCGATGCCCGCGCCCTCCATGGCCAGCTTGAAGCCGAGGTTCGACATCACGGTGGCGACGACGGTGTTCTTGCGCAGCGTGCCCGCCTCGCGCATCCCGAGCGCCAGGACGGCCAGGATCTGGTCGCCGTCGATCTCGTTGCCCGCGCTGTCCACGGCCAGGCAGCGGTCCGCGTCACCGTCGTGGGCGACACCCAGGTCGGCGCCGTGCTCGACGACGGCGGCGCGCAGCAGCTCCAGGTGGGTGGAGCCGCAGCCGTCGTTGATGTTCAGGCCGTCGGGGTCGGTGCCGATCGTGATGACCTCGGCACCGGCCCGCGCGAACGCCTCGGGCGAGACCCGCGCCGCCGCGCCGTGTGCGCCATCGATGACGATCTTCAGCCCGTCCAGACGGTTGGGCAGTACGCCGACGAGGTGCGCGACATAGTTGTCGAAGCCCTCGTCGTAGACGGTGACCCGGCCCACCCCGGCGCCGGTCGGCCGCTCCCAGGGCTCGCCGGAGCTGTGCGCCCGGTAGGTCTGCTCGATACGGTCCTCCAGCTCGTCGGCGAGCTTGTGACCGCCGCGGGCGAAGAACTTGATGCCGTTGTCGGGCATCGGGTTGTGGCTGGCGGAGAGCATCACGCCGAGGTCCGCGCCGAGCGAGCCGGTCAGATACGCGACCGCCGGGGTCGGGAGCACCCCCACCCGCAGCACGTCCACACCGGCGCTGGCCAGGCCCGCGACGACCGCGGCCTCCAGGAACTCACCGGACGCGCGTGGATCGCGTCCGACCACCGCCACCGGCCGGTGCCCCTCGAAGGTGCCCGCTTCCGCGAGCACATGCGCCGCAGCGACCGACAGACCGAGCGCCAGCTCCGCCGTCAGATCCGCATTGGCGACGCCGCGCACACCGTCCGTGCCGAAGAGTCGTCCCACTGGTGTCCTCCGAGTAGATGAGCTTGGACCAGAGCATTAAGTCCAGGTATACGCCCCTGGTCCCGGATAGCCGAACGCCCCGGCAGCACGGAGGTGCCACCGGGGCGTTCGCCAAGATGCTGCACGGTGCAGCGCGCGATTAGCGCTTGCTGTACTGCGGCGCCTTGCGGGCCTTCTTCAGACCGGCCTTCTTGCGCTCGACCGCACGGTCGTCACGCTTGAGGAACCCGGCCTTCTTCAGCGCGCCGCGGTTGTTGTCCACGTCCGCCTCGTTCAGCGCACGGGCCACACCCAGGCGCAGCGCACCGGCCTGGCCGGAGATGCCGCCGCCGGAGATGCGGGCGACAACGTCGTAACGGTTGTCGAGCTCCAGCACCTTGAAGGGCTCGTTGACTTCCTGCTGGTGCACCTTGTTGGGGAAGTACCCCTCAAGGGTGCGACCGTTGATCTTCCACTGACCGGTGCCCGGAACGATCCGGACGCGGGCGATGGCGTTCTTGCGACGGCCCAGGCCGGCCGCCGGCTGCGGGTCGCCGAAACGGGACGCGAGGGACTCGGAGGTGTACTCCGACTCCACGACCTCGGTCTCGGTGGTGTATTCCTCGACCTCGACCTCGTCCAGCGGGGTCTCGGGGGTGGTCTCAGCCACGATGCTCCTTGAGAATTCTCTGTCGTCTTAGGGGGTGGCCGGACTTACTGCGCGACCTGGGTGATCTCGAACGGGACCGGCTGCTGCGCAGCGTGCGGGTGCTGGGCGCCCGCGTAGACCTTCAGCTTCGAGAGCATCTGACGGCCGAGGGTGTTCTTGGGGAGCATGCCCTTGATGGCCTTCTCGACGGCCTTCTCGGGGTTCTTCTCCAGCAGCTCGTCGTAGCGGACGGAGCGCAGACCGCCCGGGAAGCCCGAGTGGCGGTAGGCCATCTTCTGGGTCCGCTTGTTGCCGGACAGGTGCACCTTGTCGGCGTTGACGATGATGACGAAGTCACCGGTGTCAACGTGCGGCGCGTAGACCGGCTTGTGCTTGCCCCGGAGGAGGGACGCGGCCTGGGTGGCCAGACGGCCCAGGACAACGTCCTGCGCGTCAATGATGTGCCACTGGCGCTGGACATCGCCGGGCTTGGGGCTGAACGTACGCACGTCTTAGCCTTCGCTTCTTAAGTGAATGGGTCCTGTACTGGTCGCCGTGGCTGATCCCGCAGCAGGGCGGCACTACGGGTGACGCAACCCGATCGTCCGCCGCTGGTTATCGGCCCAGGGACCGGCGTAAGGGCCCCTCACGTGAGATAGAGCAAGCCAATACGCATAACGAACCAGCAGAATACCGGGCCGTCCCCAGCGGGGTCAAAACGCGCCCCGAACCGGCGTGCGGTATCCGCCCCGGGCGGCCGGACGGCCCGGGGCGCGCCTGCCGGGGCGGGCGCCCCGTACGGCTTCCCCCTACCGCTTCCGCTCCACCCGCCGCTCGTCCCACACCGGCTCCGCCGTCTCCCGCACCATCCCGTCCGAGCCGAAGACCAGAAACCGGTCGAAGGACTTCGCGAACCACCGGTCGTGGGTGACCGCGATCACCGTCCCCTCGTACGCCTCCAGCCCCTCCTGGAGCGCCTCCGCCGACTCCAGGTCCAGGTTGTCGGTCGGCTCGTCGAGCAGCAGGGCGGTCGTGCCGGCCAGCTCCAGCAGCAGGATCTGGAAGCGGGCCTGCTGACCGCCGGAGAGCCGCTCGAAGCGCTGCTCGGCCTGCTTCTCCAGCTCATAGCGGCGCAGCGCCGACATGGCCTGGCCCTTGTCCTTCGCGTGCTCGGTCCACAGGACATCGAGCAGGGTGCGGCCCAGCAGCTCCGGGTGGGCATGGGTCTGCGCGAAGTGGCCGGGGACGACGCGGGCGCCCAGCTTCCAGGCGCCGGTGTGCGCGACGGGGTTCGCGGACGTGTCGGCGTCCCCGGCCAGCAGCCGCAGGAAGTGCGACTTGCCGGAGCCGTTGGAGCCCAGGACCGCGACCCGCTCGCCGTAGAAGATCTCCAGCGAGAAGGGCTTCATCAGGCCCGTCAGCTCCAGGTTTTCGCAGGTCACCGCCCGTACGCCGGTGCGCCCGCCGCGCAGCCGCATGGTGATCTCCTGCTCCCGCGGCGGCTCCGGCGGCGGCCCGGCCTCCTCGAACTTCCGCAGCCGGGTCTGCGCCGCCTGGTAGCGGGAGGCCAGACCGTCGTTGAAGGCCGCCTTGTTCTTCAGCGTGTTCACCAGCTGCTTGAGCTGGGCGTGCTTCTCGTCCCAGCGCCGCCGCAGCTCCTCGAAACGGGCGAAGCGCTCCTTGCGGGCCTCGTGATAGGTGCCGAACCCGCCGCCGTGCACCCAGACGTCCGAGCCCGCCGGGCCCGGCTCGACGCTGACGATCTTCTCCGCGGAGCGGGCCAGCAGCTCCCGGTCGTGCGAGACGAACAGCACCGTCTTGCCCGTCTGCCGCAGCTGCTCCTCCAGCCACCGCTTGCCCGGCACGTCCAGATAGTTGTCCGGCTCGTCCAGCAGCAGCACCTCGTCCGTGCCGCGCAGCAGCGACTCCAGCACCAGCCGCTTCTGCTCACCGCCGGACAGCGTGCGCACCTTCCGCCACTGCGCCTTCTCGTACGGCATCCCCAGCGCCGCCGTCGTGCAGATGTCCCAGGCCGTCTCGGCCTCGTAGCCGCGGGCCTCGGCCCAGTCGCTGAGCGCCTGGGCATAGGCCATCTGCGCGGCCTCGTCGTCGCCCTCGGCGGTCATCATCGCCAGCTCCGCGGCGTCCACCGCGGCCGCCGCCTCCCTGATCCGCGGCTGCGCCACCGAAACCAGCAGGTCACGCACCGTGCGCTCGTCCCGTACGGACCCCACGAACTGCGGCATCACCCCCAGCCCGCCGCTGACCGTCACCGCCCCGCCGTGCGGCTCCAGCTCCCCCGCGATCAGCCGCAGCAGCGTCGTCTTGCCGGCCCCGTTGGCCCCCACCAGCGCGACCGACGCGCCCTCCCCCACCCGGAAGGACACATCCCCCAGCAGGACCCTCCCGTCCGGCAGGTAGTACTCCAGATGTCCGGCCTCAAGATGTCCCATGAGCGGGATTGTGACCGGCCGCCAAGCGTTCCACCAACCGGTTTAGGATGCGCGGCATGAGCTTTGGGCAAGGCGGGCCGTTCGACGGCCCCGGGGGTTCTTCGTCGTCCACACCGGACTGGGGCGCACTCGCCGAGGAGAGTGAGGCACAGGCCCGCCGCAAACGCTGGATGTGGATCGGCGGCGGCGTGCTGGCGGCCCTCGCGGTGGCCGGCATCGTCACCGCCGCTGTCATGACCGGCGGGTCGAAGGGCGGCAAGCCGACGGCGGCGCCCACCGCCTCCGAGGAAGCGGTGCCGGACGACAAGCCGTCCTTCCCGGACGTCTCCGTCCCGCCCCCGCCCAACCCGCGGGACTACATCACCGACCCCAAGAAGGACAAGGCGCCGCTGACGCCCGCCACCCTCTTCCCGCAGAAGAGCATGGTCGTCGGCGAGCACAGCTATCCGCGCACCAAGACGGCCACCTCCAAGGACTGCACCGCCGCCGCCCAGGGCCCGCTGGTCTCCTCGCTGTCCCACAACGGCTGCCGGAAGCTGCTGCGCGCCACATACGCCAAGGGCGGCGTCGCGGTCACCCTCGGCATCGCGGTCTTCGACTCGCCCGCCCAGGCCGCCAAGGTCATGAACGAGAACAAGGCCAACCTCATGCCGCTGCCCGGCGGCGGTGTCCCCTCGGACTTCTGCCAGGGCACGAAGTGCCGGATGGCGACCAACGCCACCGGCCGCTACGCCTACTTCACCATCGCCGGCTACCTCAACGGCAAGGACGTCACCGGCACCGAGACCAAGGCCCGGCAGATCGCCCGGGACGGCGGTGCCTACGCCTTCAGCCAGATCACCCAGCGCGGCAAGGACCAGGCCGCGAAGGCCGCCGAGCAGCAGCTCAAGGAAGCCCGGGAGAAGGCCGGCCAGTCCTGACCCGGCCAGTCTTGACGTCCCCGGTGGCGCCGCCCTTCCGACGGCGCCGCCACCGGGCTCTCGGGCCGCCGCTTCAGCAGCAGCCGCCCGCCGGCAGCGTCCGCTTGTTCCGCGCCTCCTGGTTACGCGCCATCAGCAGCTCGTCGGCCGGATAACCGACCTCCTCCAGCGTCAGCCCATGGGGCCGTACGACATGCACGGCGGAGTCCCGCACCCCGGCGGCCAGCACCTTGCCGGGCCACTCCACCGGCCGGTGCCCGTCCCCGACGAACAGCATCGCCCCCACCAGCGACCGCACCATGTTGTGGCAGAAGGCATCCGCCCGCACGGTCGCCGTGATGATCCCGTCAGCGCCCCGCACCCAGCTCAGCTCCTGGAGCGTACGGATCGTCGTCGCGCCCTCCCGCCGCTTGCAGTACGCCGCGAAGTCGTGCTCACCCAGCAGCGGCCGGGACGCCTCGTTCATCGCCGCGACGTCCAGCTCCCAGTCGTGCCACAGCACATGGCCGCGCAACAGCGGATCCACCCCGCTGTGGTGATCGGTCACCCGGTACGCGTACCGCCGCCAGATCGCCGAGAACCGCGCATTGAAGCCGTACGGCGCCTCGTCGAGCCGCCACACCCGGACATCCTTCGGCAGCCGCCCGGCCAGCCGCCGCAACAGCTTGTCCCGGTGCTCCGCCCACAGCTCCGCGGGCAGATCCACATGCGCCACCTGGCCCCGCGCGTGCACCCCCGCATCCGTCCGCCCGGCGACGGTGAGCTCATAGGTCTCCGCGGACCGCGTCACCGTCCGCAGCGCGTCCTCGATCTCCCCCTGGACGGTCCGCCGCCCGCCGGCCTGCTTCGCCCACCCGGAGAAGTCCTTTCCGTCGTAGGAAAGGTTCATCCGCACCCGGACAAAGCCCGGCTTCACTTCGTCACTCACACCGCAATCCTCTCAACCCCGCGCGGCACGGCCCGCACCCACATACGAAGAGCGGGCCCGCCCCGAAGGGCGGACCCGCTCACGCACAAGGCAGGACTCAGGCGTCCTTCGACTCCTCGGTCGCCTCGGCAGCCGTGGCCGCCTCCGCGTCCTTGGCCGCACGCTTGGTCGCGGCCTCGGCCTCACCGGTGGCCTGCTGGGCCACGGTCAGCGCCTCCACCAGCTCGATGACGGCCATGGGAGCGTTGTCGCCACGACGGTTACCGATCTTGGTGATACGGGTGTAGCCACCCGGACGGTTCTCGAACCGCGGGGCGACCTCCGTGAAGAGCGTGTGCACGACGCTCTTGTCCGAGATCAGCTGCATGACCTGACGGCGGTTGTGAAGGTCACCCTTCTTCGCCTTGGTCACCAGACGCTCCGCGTACGGACGCAGACGACGGGCCTTGGCCTCGGTCGTCGTGATGCGGCCGTGCTCGAAGAGCGCGGTGGCCAGGTTGCGCAGCATGAGGCGCTCGTGCGCAGCGCTGCCGCCCAGACGGGCACCCTTGGCGGGCTTCGGCATGGTGTATCTCCTTCTTTGCTGCACCGGCCGTATCAGGTACCGGTGTCAGTTCCCACGAGGCGGCCGCCCCGCGGAAGAATCACATGGCGGGGGCCCGGGAATCGCTCCCCGGACCCCGGACGAACTCAGTACTGCTCGGTCTCCACGAAACCGGCGTCCGCGTCGTCATCGGCCCCAAAGGCGTCAGCCGCAGCGGTCGGGTCGAACCCGGGAGGCGAGTCCTTCAGCGCCAGGCCCATACCGGCCAGCTTCGCCTTGACCTCGTCGATCGACTTCGCACCGAAGTTGCGGATGTCGAGCAGATCGGCCTCGGAGCGCGCCACGAGCTCACCCACGGAGTGGATGCCCTCACGCTTGAGGCAGTTGTACGAGCGGACCGTGAGCTCCAGCTCCTCGATCGGCAGCGCCAGGTCGGCGGCCAGGGCGGCGTCCGTCGGGGACGGGCCCATGTCGATGCCCTCGGCGTCGATGTTGAGCTCGCGCGCCAGACCGAACAGCTCGACCAGGGTCTTACCGGCGGACGCCATGGCGTCACGCGGGCGCATGGCCTGCTTGGTCTCGACGTCGACGATCAGCTTGTCGAAGTCGGTGCGCTGCTCGACACGGGTCGCCTCGACCTTGTAGGTGACCTTGAGCACCGGCGAGTAGATGGAGTCGACCGGGATACGGCCGATCTCCTGGCCCACCTGCTTGTTCTGGACGGCGGAGACGTAGCCGCGACCGCGCTCGACGGTCAGCTCCATCTCCAGCTTGCCCTTGCCGTTGAGCGTGGCGAGGACCAGGTCCGGGTTGTGCACCTCGACACCGGCCGGGGGCGCGATGTCGGCGGCGGTGACCAGACCCGGGCCCTGCTTGCGCAGGTACATCACGACGGGCTCGTCGTGCTCCGAGGAGACGACCAGCTGCTTGATGTTGAGGATGAGGTCGGTGACGTCCTCCTTGACGCCCGGCACGGTGGTGAACTCGTGCAGGACACCGTCGATACGGATGGACGTGACCGCCGCACCCGGAATCGAGGACAGGAGGGTACGGCGCAGAGAGTTGCCGAGGGTGTAGCCGAAGCCCGGCTCCAGCGGCTCGATCACGAACCGGGAGCGGTATTCGTCGACGACCTCTTCGGTCAACGAGGGACGCTGAGCAATCAGCATGGTGTTCGATCCTTCAGTCGTGGACGCCCGCTATTTGACGCCCGCTGTACTGACAAGGGTACGGGCGGCACGGCGCCATCGGCTCCGTACCGCCCCCACCGGTCAGCTCTTACTTGGAGTAGAGCTCAACGATCAGCTGCTCCTGCACCTGGGTGTCGATCACCTGGCGCTCGGGCATGCTGTGCACGAGAATCCGCAGGTTCGAGGGGATCGCTTCCAGCCAGGCCGGAACGGTCCTCTCGCCGGCCTCGGCCTGTGCCACCGCGAACGGGGTCAGGTTCCGAGAGCCCTCGCGGACCTCGATGATGTCGTTCACGGCCACGCGAGCCGACGGGATGTCGGTCTTGCGGCCGTTCACATTCACGTGTCCGTGACGGACCAGCTGACGGGCGTGGTCCCGGGACTTGGCAAAGCCGGCCCGGTAGACCACGTTGTCGAGGCGGGTCTCAAGGATGCGCAGAAGGTTCTCACCGGTCTTGCCGGTCTTCTGGTTCGCTTCCTTGTAGTAGTTCACGAACTGCTTCTCCAGGACACCGTAGATACGGCTGCACTTCTGCTTCTCACGAAGCTGGAGCAGGTACTCGCTGTCCTTGGTGCGCCCGCGACCGTGCTCACCCGGGGGGTAAGGACGGATCTCGATCGGGCACTTCGCGCTCTCGCACTTGCTCCCCTTGAGGAAGAGCTTCTGCTTCTCCCGACGGCAACGCTTGCAGTCGGCCCCGGTATAACGCGCCATTTTCCAGTTGTCTCCGTTACCTCAGTGCGTCAGACGCGCCGGCGCTTGGGCGGGCGGCATCCGTTGTGCGGAGTGGGGGTGACGTCCTGGATCGAACCCACCTCAAGGCCGGTGGCCTGGAGGGAGCGGATCGCGGTCTCACGGCCGGAGCCGGGACCCTTGACGAAGACGTCGACCTTGCGCATGCCGTGCTCCTGCGCGCGGCGGGCGGCCGACTCGGCGGCCATCTGCGCGGCGAAGGGGGTGGACTTGCGCGAGCCCTTGAAGCCGACGTGGCCGGCAGAGGCCCAAGAGATCACGTTGCCCGTGGGGTCCGTGATCGAAACGATCGTGTTGTTGAACGTGCTCTTGATGTGAGCGTGCCCGTGGGCAACGTTCTTCTTCTCCTTGCGGCGCACCTTCTTGGCGCCGGCCGTACGGCCCTTCGGAGGCATTCATTACTCCCGTGGAGGTGGTCGGTCCTACAGCGAAGACCGCTGGTAAGCGTCCTGTCCTGCTGAGGACTACTTCTTGCCCGGCTTCTTCTTGCCGGCGATCGCGCGACGCGGGCCCTTGCGGGTACGGGCGTTCGTGCTGGTGCGCTGACCGTGCACCGGCAGACCGCGGCGGTGGCGCAGACCCTGGTAGCAGCCGATCTCGACCTTGCGGCGGATGTCGGCCTGGATCTCGCGACGGAGGTCACCCTCGGTCTTGAGGTTGTTGTCCACGTACTCGCGGATCTTGACGAGGTCTTCCTCGGCCAGGTCGCGAACCCGGGTGTTGGGGTCGACGCCGGTGGCAGCGAGAGTCTGCTGCGACAGCGTCCGCCCGATACCGAAGACGTAGGTGAGGGCGACCTCCACACGCTTTTCGCGCGGGAGATCAACGCCTGCGAGGCGTGCCATTGATGTGGCTCCTGATGGCTATTCGGAGGTCTTCCGCAGCACCGTTCCCGTAAGACTCTGCAGAATTACGAGCCGGGTCCCCGGCCTCCGAGCCGGGGGTGTCGTCCCCACGCGAGTGATGCGGGGGTCGGGTGACTGCGTATGTACGTATGTGCTTGCGTCGCGCGAAAACTGCGAAATGCAGGTGGTCGGCGTGCGTCAGCCCTGGCGCTGCTTGTGGCGCAGGTTGTCGCAGATGACCATGACCCGGCCGTGGCGGCGGATCACCTTGCACTTGTCGCAGATCTTCTTGACGCTCGGCTTGACCTTCATGGGATGTGAGGTTCTCCGGGTCAGTGCCGTCACCCCACGGGAGCGGGGCGGCGACAAGATCTACTTGTAGCGGTAGACGATCCGGCCACGCGTCAGGTCGTACGGAGAAAGCTCCACGACGACCCGGTCATCCGGGAGGATACGGATGTAGTGCATCCGCATCTTGCCGCTGATGTGCGCGAGGACCTTGTGACCGTTCTGGAGCTCCACCTTGAACATGGCGTTCGGGAGGGACTCGATCACGGTGCCCTCGATTTCGATGGCACCTTGCTTCTTGGCCACGCTTCGCCCTTCGAATCGGCTACCTTGATCGACTATCCCGCACCACACCCTCAACCAAGAGGGCATACGGATGCACGAGAGCCGACGCGTTAGTCTACGCCAGGGTCCAGGAAAAGACGAATCCAGGATTATTGCCCATCGGGCGTGATCCTTACGCCCGCCGCCCCTGTCGCGGCGCGGCGGCGCGGCTCAGGCGAGGGGGTCGGGCGCCGCGGTGATGCCCAGCTCGGCCAGCTTGGCCTTGCCGCCGTCCGGCGCGGTCAGCACCAGCGGGCCGTCCTCGGTCAGCGCGACCGAGTGCTCCCAGTGCGAGGACCAGCTGCCGTCGTTCGACTTGACCGTCCAGTCGTCATCAAGAACGTGGGTCTTGGCCGTGCCGAGGTTCACCATCGGCTCGATCGCGATGCAGAAGCCGGGCACCAGCTTGGGCCCGCGGCCGCGCTTGCGGTCGACGTAGTTCAGCAGATGCGGGTCCATGTGCATCTGCGAGCCGATGCCGTGGCCGCCGTAGTCCTCGACGATGCCGTACTTACCGCTGGTGGGGCGCGGCTGGCGGCGGATGTAGCCCTCGATCGCCTTGGAGATGTCCACCAGCCGGTTGCCCTTGGCCACCGCCGCGATACCGGCCCACATCGACTCCTCGGTGACCCGGCTCAGCCCGACCAGCTCCGCGGAGTGGCCGGAGCCGACGAAGGCGGTGTATGCCGCGTCGCCGTGCCAGCCGTCGATGATCGCGCCGCAGTCGATGGAGATGATGTCGCCGTTCTGCAGCACCGTCTCGGTGTCGGGGATGCCGTGGACCACGACATCGTTGACCGAGGTGCAGATCGTCGCGGGGAAGCCGCCGTATCCGAGGAAGTTCGACTTCGCACCGTGTTCGGCGAGCACCTTGCGGGCCGCGTCGTCCAGGTCCTTGGTCGTGGCGCCGGGCACCGCGACCTTCCGGGTCGCCGCGTGAATGGCGGCGACCACCAGCCCCGCCTCGCGCATCTTCGCGATCTGCTCGGGGGTCTTGATCTCCACCATGAGGGCTGGCGCCTTCCTGAACCGACTACAACGCTTCTCCGGCGGCCGTCACGACCGCCCCGTACACGATACGGCCGCGGTACCCGATACGGGCACCGCGGCCGTGGGCACGCCGTGTGCTGCTACGCGTCCCGGGACGGCAGAGCCGCCATCGCGCGCGTGGTGACCTCGTCGACCTTGCCCATCGCGGGGATGTCCACCACCAGGCCCTGGGCCTTGTAGTAGTCGATGATCGGCTCGGTCTCCGTGTGGTAGACCTCCAGGCGCTTGCGGACGGTCTCCTCACGGTCGTCGTCCCGCTGGTACAGCTCGCCGCCGCAGACGTCACAGACGCCCTCGGTCTCCGGCTTGTTGTACTCGGCGTGGAAGACGTGGCTGCTGTCGTTGCGGCAGATGCGCCGGCCGGCGATCCGCTTGACGACCTCGTCCTCGGGGACCTCCAGGTCCAGGACGGCGTCCAGCTTGAGGCTGTGGTCCTTGAGGTACTCGTCCAGCGCCTTGGCCTGCCCCAGGTTGCGGGGGAAGCCGTCCAGGAGGAAGCCGTTGGCCGCGTCGGGCTGCTCCATACGGTCCTCGGCCATCGCGATGGTGACCGAGTCGGGCACCAGATTGCCGGCGTCCATGTATGACTTCGCCTCGCGGCCGAGGGGCGTCCCCTGGCTGATGTTGGCGCGGAACAGGTCCCCCGTGGAGATGTGCGGGATCGCGAGGTTCTTGGCAAGGTACGCAGCCTGCGTACCCTTGCCGGCCCCCGGGGGTCCGACGAGGACGATTCGCATCAGCGGAGGAACCCTTCGTAGTTGCGCTGCTGAAGCTGGCTCTCGATCTGCTTCACGGTCTCCAGACCCACACCCACGATGATCAGGATGCTAGTCCCGCCGAACGGGAAGTTCTGGTTCGCGTTGAAAAGCACCAACGCCACTGTTGGTACGAGCGCGATCAGCCCCAGGTACAGCGAGCCCGGCCACGTGATCCGGTTGAGCACGTAGCTGAGGTACTCGGCCGTCGGGCGACCAGCCCGGATACCCGGGATGAAGCCACCATACTTCTTCATGTTGTCGGCAACTTCTTCGGGGTTGAAGCTGATGGCCACGTAGAAGAAGGCGAAGAACACGATCAGCAGGAAGTACGTAACGATGTAAACCGGGTGATTTCCCTTGGTGAAGTTGGTGCCGATCCACACCGCCCACTCCGCCTTCGACCCGCTGAACTGCGCGATGAGGGCCGGAATGTAGAGCAGCGATGACGCGAAGATGACGGGAATCACACCCGCCTGGTTCACCTTGAGCGGGATGTACGTGGACGTACCGCCATAGGACCGGCGGCCGATCATCCGCTTCGCGTACTGCACCGGGATCCGCCGCTGGGCCTGCTCGACGAAGACCACCAGGGCGACCATCGCCAGGCCCACCGCGATCACCGCGAGGAACTCGATCCAGCCGTCGGCCAGCTTGCCCGCCTTCTTGATGCCCCACAGGGCGCCCGGGAAGCCGGCGGCGATCGAGATGAACATCAGGATCGACATGCCGTTGCCGATACCGCGGTCGGTGACGAGCTCACCGAGCCACATGATCAGGCAGGTGCCGGCGGTCATCGTGATGACCATCGTGATGGTGGTGAAGATCGATTCGCTGGGCACGATCTCGCTGGCGACCGAGCAGTTCTGGAAGAGCGCACCGCTGCGGGCGGTGGCCACCAGGCCGGTGCCCTGCAGGACGGCGAGCGCCACGGTCAGATAGCGCGTGTACTGGGTGATCTTCGCCTGGCCGGACTGTCCCTCTTTCTTGAGGGCCTCCAGCCGGGGAATCACGACGGTCAGCAGCTGGAGGATGATGCTCGCCGTGATGTACGGCATGATCCCCAGCGCGAAGATCGTGATCTGCAGCAGCGCACCACCGCTGAACATGTTCACCAGGGCGAACAATCCGCTGTTACCGCCGGCCTGCTTCATACAGGTCTCGACGTTCGCGTAATTCACCCCGGGGACCGGGACATGCGCGCCGATCCGGTAGAGCACGATGATGCCCAATGTGAACAGCAGCTTTTTGCGCAGGTCGGGCGTCTTGAACGCTCGGGCGAACGCGGTGAGCACGGTGCCTCCTGCGCCTCCCGCCTGTGCGAGAGGTGACGGTCTTGAGGATCGACGAATAGTTAGCGGCCAAAACCGCACAGGCACGGCCTGTGCGGTGAGCGTCCGGGGACTGGTCCCGGACAAAACAACACTGCCTGCCACCTTACCGGCGACCATACCCCCGTGGAACGACCAACCGGGGATGCCCAATCGATGGGCATCCCCGGTCAGTTGAACCAGCGAACTCAGATGAGCTCGGTGACGGTGCCGCCGGCAGCGGCGATCTTCTCCTTGGCGGAGCCGGAAACGGCGTCAACCGAAACCTGCAGCGCCACGGAGATCTCGCCCTGGCCCAGGACCTTGACGAGCTCGTTCTTGCGCACCGCGCCCTTGGCGACCAGATCGGCCACCGTGACCTCGCCACCCTGCGGGTAGAGCTCGGCCAGCTTCGCCAGGTTCACGACCTGGAACTGCTTGTGGGCGGGGTTCTTGAAGCCCTTCAGCTTCGGGAGGCGCATGTGGAGGGGCATCTGCCCACCCTCGAAGCGCTCCGGAACCTGGTAACGGGCCTTCGTGCCCTTGGTACCACGACCAGCGGTCTTACCCTTGGACGCCTCACCACGACCCACACGGGTCTTGGCGGTCTTGGCGCCCGGGGCGGGCCGGAGGTTGTGGACCTTCAGCGGGTTGGTCTCCGCCATGTCAGTCGACCTCCTCAACCGTCACGAGGTGGCGGACGGTGTGCACCATGCCGCGGAACTCGGGGCGGTCCTCCTTGACAACCACGTCGTTGAGCCGCTTGAGGCCCAGCGAACGGAGGGTGTCGCGGTGATTCTGCTTGCTACCGATGAAGGACTTCGTCTGCGTGATCTTGAGGTGCGCCATTACGCGGTCACCCCGGCACGCGCCCGCAGCAGAGCGGCGGGAGCAACGTCCTCCAGCGGCAGGCCACGACGGGCCGCGATCTCCTCGGGGCGCTGCAGGCCCTGAAGCGCGGTCACCGTGGCGTGCACGATGTTGATCGGGTTCGACGAGCCGAGCGACTTGCTCAGCACGTCGTGGATGCCCGCGCACTCCAGAACGGCACGCACGGGGCCACCGGCGATCACACCGGTACCGGGGGAAGCCGGCTTGAGCAGGACGACGCCCGCAGCCTTCTCGCCCTGGATGGGGTGAGGGATGGTGCCCTGGATACGGGGGACCTTGAAGAAGTTCTTCTTGGCCTCTTCCACGCCCTTGGCGATGGCAGCCGGAACTTCCTTGGCCTTGCCGTAACCGACACCTACGGTGCCGTCACCGTCGCCCACCACGACCAGCGCGGTGAAGCTGAAGCGACGGCCACCCTTGACAACCTTGGCGACACGGTTGATCGCGACAACGCGCTCAACGTATGCGGTCTTCTCGGCGGCAGCGCCACCGTCGCGACCCTTCCGGTCCCGCCGCTCGCCGCCACCGGCACCGCTCCCGCGGCGCTGGGGTCCAGCCATTGGATTTACCTCTCTCTGTTACGTCCGCTAGCTCCGGAACCGGGGCTTAGAACTTCAGCCCGGCTTCGCGGGCGGCGTCGGCCAGAGCGGCAATCCGCCCGGCGTACTGCTTGCCACCACGGTCGAACACGACGGCCTCGACACCGGCGGCCTTGGCACGCTCGGCGACCAGGGAGCCGACCTGCTTGGCCTGAGCGCTCTTGTCGCCCTCGCCACCACGAATCGACGCGTCCAGGGTCGACGCCGAAGCGAGCGTGTGGCCCGCGATGTCGTCGATGACCTGCGCCGTGATGCCACGGTTGGTCCGCGTCACCACGAGACGCGGACGCTCCGGGGTACCCGAAATCCGCTTACGGATGCGGATGTGGCGACGCTTAGCGGCGGCGCGCTTGTAGGCGTCACCCTTAGCGATCTTCACACCGTATGCCATGGCTTACTTACCAGCCTTTCCGACCTTGCGGCGGATGACCTCGCCGGCGTACTTGACGCCCTTGGCCTTGTACGGGTCAGGCTTACGCAGCTTGCGGATGTTCGCCGCCACCTCGCCGACCTTCTGCTTGTCGATGCCCTCGACGCTGAGCTTGGTCGGGGACTCGACCTTGAAGGAGATGCCCTCGGGCGCCTCGACGACGATGGGGTGGCTGTAGCCCAGCGAGAACTCCAGGTTGGAGCCCTTCGCCTGGACGCGGTAGCCGACACCGCTGATCTCAAGAGCCTTGCTGTAGCCCTGGGTCACGCCGGTGATCATGTTCGCCACCAGCGTGCGGGACAGGCCGTGCAGGGCCTTGTTCTGACGCTCGTCGTTCGGGCGGGAGACGTTGATCACGCCGTCCTCACCCTTGGCGACCTCGATGGGCGCCGCGACGGTGTGCGAGAGGGAACCCTTGGGGCCCTTCACCGCGACCGTCCGGCCCTCGATGGTGACGTCCACACCAGCGGGAACCTGGATGGGCAGCTTGCCAATACGCGACATTAGCTATTCCTCCGTTCCCTGGTTACCAGACGTAGGCGAGGACTTCCCCACCCACGCCCTTCTTGCTGGCCTGCTGACCGGTCAGGAGACCGTGGGACGTGGAGATGATCGCCACGCCCAGGCCGCCGAGGACCTTCGGCAGGTTGGTGGACTTTGCGTAGACCCGGAGGCCCGGCTTCGAGATCCGCTTGATGCCGGCGATCGAGCGCTCGCGGTTCGGGCCGAACTTCAGCTCGAGGACGAGGTTCTTGCCAACCTCTGCGTCCTCGACGCGCCAGCCGGTGATGTAACCCTCCTGCTGGAGGATCTCCGCGATGTGCGACTTGATCTTGCTGTGCGGCATCACGACGGTGTCGTGGTACGCCGAGTTCGCGTTCCGCAGACGGGTCAGCATGTCTGCGATGGGATCAGTCATGGTCATGAATTGGCCTTCGGCCTCTCTCGCCGGGGTTTCCTATGTGCGCCATCCCTCTCCCCGATCAGAGTCGGGACGGGTGCGGCGCGGGGACCTACGGCGTAGTAAGCGACGTTATGCGGGCTCGGCCCGCGGTCGGTCTCGGGCGGCGGGGCGCCCAAACCCTTCTACCCTACGGGAAAAGGGGTGGGTGCGCCCGCCGGCCGATTGCTTACCGAGAGCCCCGGTCATCCCAACTAGGGGATTACCAGGAGCTCTTGGTCACGCCCGGCAGCTCGCCACGGTGAGCCATCTCACGAAGGCACACGCGGCACAGGCCGAACTTGCGGTAAACGGAGTGCGGACGGCCGCAGCGCTGGCAGCGGGTGTACGCGCGCACACCGAACTTCGGCTTGCGAGCAGCCTTGGCAATCAGAGCCTTCTTCGCCATCTCGCTCACGCCTCCTTGAACGGGAAGCCGAGGTGACGAAGGAGAGCGCGGCCCTCATCGTCGTTGGTCGCCGTGGTGACCACGGTGATGTCCATACCCCGGGTACGGTCGATCTTGTCCTGGTCGATCTCGTGGAACATGACCTGCTCGGTGAGACCGAAGGTGTAGTTGCCCCGACCGTCGAACTGCTTCGGGGACAGACCACGGAAGTCGCGGATGCGCGGCAGCGCGAGCGACAGCAGGCGGTCCAGGAACTCCCACATGCGGTCACCGCGGAGGGTGACGTGGGCACCGATCGGCTGGCCCTCACGCAGCTTGAACTGCGCGATGGACTTACGGGCCTTGGTGACGGCCGGCTTCTGGCCGGTGATCGTGGTGAGGTCCTTGATGGCACCCTCGATCAGCTTGGAGTCGCGGGCGGCGTCGCCCACACCCATGTTGACCACGATCTTGGTCAGACCGGGGATCTGCATGACGTTCTCGTAGGAGAACTCGTCCTTCAGCTTCCCGGCGATCTCTTCGCGGTAGCGCGTCTTGAGACGCGGCGCGTTGGTGGTGGCAGTCATCAGATGTCCTCACCGGTCCGCTTGGCAACGCGGATCTTGTTGCCCTCGTCGTCGAAGCGGTACCCGACGCGGGTGACGACCTTGTTGCCGTCCTTCTCCACGACCAGCTGAACGTTGCTGATGTGGATGGGGGCCTCGGTCGTCACAATGCCGCCGGTCTTCGAACCACGAGCGGTCTGGCCGGCCTTGGTGTGCTTCTTGACCCGGTTGACACCCTCGACCAGGACGCGGTCCTCGCGGGGGAAGGCCTGGATGACCTTGCCCTGCTTGCCCTTGTCCTTACCGGTGATGACCTGGACCAGGTCGCCCTTCTTGATCTTCATCGGTTACAGCACCTCCGGCGCGAGCGAGATGATCTTCATGAACTTCTTCTCGCGCAGCTCCCGGCCCACGGGGCCGAAGATGCGGGTGCCGCGGGGGTCGCCATCGTTCTTGAGGATGACGGCCGCGTTCTCGTCGAAGCGGATGTACGAGCCGTCCGGACGGCGGCGCTCCTTGACGGTGCGAACGATGACCGCCTTGATGACGTCACCCTTCTTCACGTTGCCACCGGGGATCGCATCCTTCACGGTGGCGACGATGACGTCACCGATGCCCGCGTAGCGGCGACCGGAACCACCGAGAACACGGATGCAAAGGATTTCCTTCGCACCAGTGTTGTCGGCGACCCGCAGTCGCGACTCCTGCTGGATCACGTCTATCTCCTGTGTGTCTGCCGGTTCCCGGCAGGGGCTGCCGCTTACGTGACGAGCCCCTGCCGAGCCTGGCGGAACTGTTCCTAGGGGGTCCCCCTAGGAGGGATTACTTGGCCTTCTCGAGGATCTCGACGATGCGCCAGCGCTTGGTGGCGGACAGCGGCCGGGTCTCCATCAGGAGGACGCGGTCGCCGACGCCGGCAGCGTTCTGCTCGTCGTGCGCCTTGAGCTTGTTGGTACGGCGGATGACCTTGCCGTACAGCGCGTGCTTGACGCGGTCCTCGACGGCGACGACGACGGTCTTGTCCATCTTGTCGCTGACGACGAGACCCTCACGGGTCTTGCGGAAACCGCGCTCGTTCGTCTCAGTCACATTCTTCTCGCTCATCAGGCGCTCTCCACCGTCTCGATGCCCAGCTCGCGCTCACGCATCAGGGTGTAGATCCGGGCGATGTCCTTACGGACGGACTTGAGCCGACCGTGGTTCTCAAGCTGTCCGGTCGCCGCCTGGAAGCGGAGGTTGAACAGCTCCTCCTTGGCCTCACGAAGCTTGCCGACGAGGTCCTCGTCATTCAGCTCGCGCAGCTCGGTCGCCTTGGTACCGGCCGCCATCACGACTCACCTGCCTCGCGCCGCACGATGCGGCACTTCATCGGAAGCTTGTGGGCGGCGCGGGTCAGCGCCTCCTTGGCAACCTTTTCGTTCGGGAAGGACAGCTCGAACATCACCCGACCGGGCTTGACGTTCGCGACCCACCACTCCGGAGAACCCTTACCGGAACCCATGCGGGTTTCGGCCGGCTTCTTCGTGAGCGGGCGGTCCGGGTAAATGTTGATCCAGACCTTGCCGCCACGCTTGATGTGACGGGTCATCGCGATACGAGCGGACTCGATCTGACGGTTCGTCACGTAAGCCGGGGTGACGGCCTGAATGCCGTACTCACCGAAGGCCAGCTCGGTGCCACCCTTGGCCATACCGCTGCGCTTCGGGTGGTGCTGCTTGCGGTGCTTGACCCTGCGAGGGATCAGCATGTCGGTCAGGCCTCCGTTCCGGGGGTCTCCGCCGGAGCAGCGGCAGCGGCCTCGGCCTTGGGGGCCTCGGCAGCGGCGTTCTGCTGCTGCGGCTTGCGGCCACCACGGCCGCCACGCTCGCCACCGCGGCGCGGGCGGTCGTTGCCGCCACCGCGGGCCGGGCGGTTACCCGCACGGGCGGCAGCGTTCTCGGCACGCACCTCGGCGATGTTCTTGACGTCGCCCTTGTAGATCCAGACCTTCACGCCGATACGGCCGAAGGTGGTCTTGGCCTCGAAGAAGCCGTAGTCGACGTTCGCACGGAGCGTGTGCAGGGGCACACGGCCCTCGCGGTAGAACTCCGAGCGGGACATCTCGGCGCCGCCGAGACGGCCACCACACTGGATCTTGATGCCCTTGGCGCCGGCCTTCATCGTCGACTGCATGCTCTTACGCATGGCGCGACGGAAGGAGACGCGGGACGACAGCTGCTCGGCGACGGCCTGGGCCACGAGCTGAGCATCGGTCTCGGGGTTCTTGACCTCGAGGATGTTCAGCTGGACCTGCTTGCCGGTCAGCTTCTCCAGCTCGCCGCGGATGCGGTCGGCCTCGGCGCCGCGGCGGCCGATGACGATGCCCGGACGAGCGGTGTGGATGTCAACGCGGACGCGCTCACGGGTGCGCTCGATCTCCACCTTGGAGATACCGGCGCGCTCCATGCCCTTCGTCATCATGCGACGAATGGCGACGTCTTCCTTGACGTAGTCCTTGTACAGCTTGTCGGCGTACCAGCGGGACTTGAAGTCCGTCGTCACGCCGAGGCGGAACCCGTGCGGGTTTACCTTCTGGCCCATTACCGGGTTCCTTCCTTGCTGCTGACGACCACGGTGATGTGGCTGGTCCGCTTGCGGATCCGGTAGGCACGGCCCTGAGCACGCGGACGGAACCGCTTCAGGGTCGGACCCTCGTCGACGAACGCCTCGCTGATGACCAGCGTGGAGGCGTCCGTGTGGTCGTAGTTGTGTGCAGCGTTGGCAATGGCGCTGTCCAGCACCTTGCCAACCGGCACGCTCGCGGCCTGCGGGGCGAAACGCAGGACCGCCTGAGCCTCCGTGGCATCCATGCCACGGATAAGGTCCACCACGCGGCGGGCCTTCATGGGCGTGACGCGGATGTACCGCGCCTGGGCCCTGGCTTCCATGGTTGTCCCTTCGGTGTCAGTCATAGTCTTCGCACTCCGCCGATCAACGACGCCGCGACTTGCGGTCGTCCTTCTCGTGGCCGCGGAAGGTGCGGGTCGGCGCAAACTCGCCGAGCTTGTGGCCGACCATCGACTCGGTGACGAACACCGGGACGTGCTTGCGGCCGTCGTGCACCGCGATCGTGTGGCCGAGCATGGCCGGGACGATCATGGAGCGGCGGGACCAGGTCTTGATGACGTTCTTGGTGCCGGCATCGTTCTGAACATCCACCTTCTTGGAAAGGTGGTCGTCGACGAAGGGCCCCTTCTTGAGACTGCGCGGCATCTAAACCCGCTCCTAGCGCTTCTTGTTCGTCTTGCGGCGGCGGACGATGTACTTGTTGCTCGCCTTCTTCGGCGAACGAGTACGACCCTCCTTCTGACCCCACGGCGAGACCGGGTGGCGACCACCGGAGGTCTTGCCCTCACCACCACCGTGCGGGTGGTCGACGGGGTTCATCACGACACCACGCACGGTCGGGCGGACGCCCTTCCAGCGCATGCGGCCGGCCTTGCCCCAGTTGATGTTCGACTGCTCGGCGTTGCCGACCTCGCCGACGGTGGCGCGGCAGCGCACGTCGACCAGGCGGATCTCACCGGACGGCATACGAAGGTGAGCCATCCGGCCCTCCTTCGCCAGCAGCTGCACGGAGGCACCGGCCGAGCGGGCGAACTTCGCACCGCCGCCCGGACGCAGCTCGATCGCGTGGATCGTCGTACCCACGGGGATGTGGCGCAGCGGCAGGTTGTTGCCCGGCTTGATGTCGGCGCCAGCGCCGTTCTCAATCCGAGCACCCTGGACCAGGCCACGGGGCGCGATGATGTAGCGCTTCTCGCCGTCTGCGTAGTGCAGCAGCGCGATGCGCGCGGTGCGGTTCGGGTCGTACTCGATGTGCGCGACCTTGGCCGGCACGCCGTCCTTGTCGTGACGACGGAAGTCGATCACTCGGTAGGCGCGCTTGTGGCCACCGCCCTGGTGGCGAACGGTCACACGACCGGCGTTGTTACGGCCGCCCTTGCTGTGCAGCGGGCGGACCAGCGACTTCTCCGGCGTGGACCGCGTGATCTCGACAAAGTCGGCGACGCTGGAGCCACGACGGCCCGGGGTCGTCGGCTTGTACTTGCGGATACCCATTTCTCAGTCCTCGTCCGATTCCGGACGACTCGGACTCCGTTAGGAGACCGGGCCGCCGAAGATGTCGATACGGTCGCCCTCGGCGAGGGTCACGATGGCGCGCTTGGTGTTCGCGCGCTTTCCGTAACCGGTGCGGGTGCGCTTGCGCTTGCCCTGCCGGTTGATCGTGTTGACCCCGGTGACCTTGACCGAGAAGACCGCCTCGACGGCCTGCTTGATCTGGGTCTTGTTCGCGCCGGGCGCGACGATGAACGTGTACTTGTTCTCGTCCAGCAGCGCGTAGCTCTTCTCCGAGACAACCGGCTTGACGAGCACGTCACGCGGGTCCGAGAAGGTCTTGCTGGTGACGACGGCCTCACTCATCAGGCGTCGCTCCCTTCGGTCTCAGCGGCCTTGGGGCCAGACACGAAGGACTCGAAAGCGGCCTTGGTGAAGACCACGTCGTCGGAGACGAGCACGTCGTACGTGTTCAGCTGGCCCGGCTCCAGGATGTGAACCTGGGGCAGGTTGCGGGCGGACAGCCACGCGGCCTCGTCGCTGCGCTCGGCGACCAGAAGCACGTTCTTGCGCTCGCTGACCTTGCCGAGGAGAGTCTTGGCGGCCTTGGTGGAGATGTCGCCCTCGACCACGCCGGAAACGACGTGGATGCGGCTGTTGCGGGCCCGGTCGGTGAGGGCACCGCGCAGGGCGGCGGCCTTCATCTTCTTCGGGGTCCGCTGGCTGTAGTCACGCGGCACGGGGCCGTGGACGATGCCACCGCCGGCGAACTGCGGCGCACGGGTCGAACCCTGACGCGCCCGGCCGGTGCCCTTCTGGCGGTACGGCTTCTTGCCACCGCCGCGGACCTCGCCGCGAGTCTTGGTCTTGTGCGTGCCCTGACGGGCCGCGGCCAGCTGTGCGACAACGACCTGGTGGATCAGCGGAACGCTGACCTTGGCGTCGAAGATCTCCGTGGGGAGCTCGACGGTACCGGCCTTGTCGCCTGCCGGCGAAAGGATGTCAATGGTGCTCATCGGTTACCTCAGGCCCCCTTGGCCGCGGTACGGACCAGGACGAGGCCGCCGTTCGGACCAGGAACTGCGCCCTTGATGAGCAGCAGACCCTTCTCCGCGTCAACGGCGTGGACGGTCAGGTTCTGGGTGGTGACCCGCTCATTGCCCATACGGCCGGCCATCCGCATGCCCTTGAACACGCGGCCCGGGGTGGCACAGCCACCGATGGAGCCAGGCTTACGGTGCACACGGTGGGCACCGTGGGAGGCCTTGCCGCCATGGAAGCCGTGACGCTTCATGACACCGGCGAAGCCCTTGCCCTTGCTCTTGCCGGTCACGTCCACCTTGACGCCGGACTCGAAGGTCTCAGCGGTCAGCTCCTGGCCGAGGGTGTACTCACCGGCATCGGTGGTACGGACCTCGACGAGGTGACGACGGGGGGTGACGTCGGCCTTCGCGAAGTGGCCCTTGAGGGGCTTGTTCACCTTGCGCGGGTCGATCTCGCCGAAGGCGATCTGGACGGAGTCGTAACCGTCCTGGTCATTGGTGCGCACCTGGGTAACGACGCAGGGGCCGGCCTTGACCACAGTGACCGGGACGACACGGTTGTTCTCGTCCCAGACCTGAGTCATGCCGAGCTTCTCGCCCAGGATGCCCTTGATCTGCTTAGCCATCTCTTCCGCGCCTCTCAGAGCTTGATCTCGATGTCAACGCCGGCCGGAAGGTCCAGGCGCATCAGCGAGTCAACGGTCTTGGGCGTCGGGTCGAGGATGTCGATCAGGCGCTTGTGCGTGCGCATCTCGAAGTGCTCGCGCGAGTCCTTGTACTTGTGCGGCGACTTGATGACGCAGTACACGTTCTTTTCAGTGGGCAGCGGCACCGGGCCCGCGACCGACGCACCAGTACGGGTCACCGTCTCGACGATCTTCTTCGCCGACGTGTCGATGACCTCGTGGTCGTAGGCCTTGAGCCGGATGCGGATCTTCTGTCCCGCCATGGCTACTTCGTAGTCCTGTCTCTCGTAACGCTCTGGGACCCGGTACGTTCCCGTTCTTCTCCGACCCACGCGGTCGGGCGTGTCGCACCCCTTCCCGTAAATCCCCACAAAGGGAATCCTTCAAGAAGGAGAAGGCAGGGGAAGAACACCCACCGGGCGCCTGGCCAAGGCACCCCGCTGACGCTTCCCGGAAGATTCCCGTATTTCCGGCCCTGAGAAGGGACGACGAATACCTGGGACTCGCTTCCAGTCCTCCCGGCGGGAGGCGCGCAGCATCGGCACTCAACCGAGCAACCTGGACAGTGTGCCATACCCGGGATGCCCAAGGCCAATCGGGACCCAACTGTCAAGGAGCCCCGCCCACCTGACGGTGAGCGGGGCTCCTCGCGAGCTCCGGGGAGCTACGACCGGATCAACCGGATCAGCGAAATTACTTCGTGATCTTGGTGACCTGGCCGGCGCCGACGGTCCGGCCACCCTCACGGATGGCGAACTTCAGGCCCTCCTCCATGGCGACCGGCTGGATCAGCTCGACCGACATCTCGGTGTTGTCGCCCGGCATGACCATCTCGGTGCCCTCGGGGAGGGTCACGACGCCGGTCACGTCCGTGGTACGGAAGTAGAACTGCGGGCGGTAGTTGTTGAAGAACGGGGTGTGGCGGCCACCCTCGTCCTTCGACAGGATGTAGGCCTGACCCTCGAACGAGGTGTGCGGCGTGACCGAGCCCGGCTTGATGATGACCTGGCCGCGCTCGACGTCCTCGCGCTTGATGCCACGGAGGAGCAGACCGACGTTCTCACCGGCCTGGCCCTCGTCGAGGAGCTTCCGGAACATCTCGATACCGGTGACCGTGGTGGTGGTCTTCTCGGTCTTGATGCCGATGATGTCGACGGTCTCGTTGACCTTGAGGACACCACGCTCGATACGACCGGTGACAACGGTGCCACGGCCGGTGATCGTGAAGACGTCCTCGATCGGCATCAGGAACGGCTTGTCGACGTCACGCTCGGGCTGCGGGATCGACTCGTCGACCGCGGCCATGAGCTTGAGGACGGAGTCGCCCCACTCCTTGTCGCCCTCGAGCGCCTTGAGCGCCGAGACCTTGACGACCGGAACGTCGTCGCCGGGGAACTCGTACTCGGAGAGGAGCTCACGGACCTCGAGCTCGACGAGCTCCAGGATCTCCTCGTCGTCCACCATGTCGGCCTTGTTCAGGGCGACAACGATGTACGGAACGCCGACCTGGCGGGCCAGGAGCACGTGCTCCTTGGTCTGCGGCATCGGGCCGTCGGTCGCGGCGACCACGAGGATGGCGCCGTCCATCTGCGCCGCACCCGTGATCATGTTCTTGATGTAGTCCGCGTGACCGGGGCAGTCGACGTGGGCGTAGTGACGGTTCTCCGTCTGGTACTCGACGTGCGCGATGGAGATCGTGATACCGCGCTGGCGCTCCTCAGGAGCCTTGTCGATCTGGTCGAAGGCCGAGGCCTCGTTCAGCTCCGGGTACGCGTCGTGCAGCACCTTGGTAATGGCGGCCGTGAGGGTCGTCTTACCGTGGTCAATGTGACCGATGGTGCCGATGTTGACGTGCGGCTTAGTCCGCTCGAACTTCGCCTTCGCCACTGGTTCCTCCTGAAGTGGTTCTGTACGCCTTACTCATCGGCGCCAGGTGATCTTTGCTGGGATGCCGGCTGACGGGGCAATCCTCACGGATGCGGGATTACCCCATCAGACGGTGTCAAGCCTAAAGCGTGTTCCGACTCCGCGGAGACGGGACTACTCGCCCTTGGCCTTCGCGATGATCTCCTCGGCGACGTTCCGGGGAACCTCGGCGTAGGAGTCGAACTGCATCGAGTAGCTCGCGCGACCCGACGTCTTGCTGCGGAGGTCTCCGACGTAGCCGAACATCTCCGACAGGGGAACCAGGCCCGTGACGAGCTTGGCGCCGCTGCGCTCTTCCATGGACTGGATCTGACCACGGCGCGAGTTGATGTCGCCGATCACGTCACCCATGTAGTCCTCGGGCGTGGTGACCTCGACCTTCATCATCGGCTCCAGCAGGGCCGGGGAGGCCTTGCGCGCGGCCTCCTTGAAGGCCATCGAACCGGCGATCTTGAAGGCCATTTCCGAGGAGTCGACCTCGTGGAACGCACCGTCGAGCAGGGTGACCTTGACGCCCGTCAGCGGGTAGCCGGCGAGAACACCGAACTCCATGGCCTCCTGGCAGCCCGCGTCCACGGACGGGATGTACTCCCGCGGGATACGGCCACCGGTGACCTTGTTCTCGAACTCGTAGCCGTCGCCCTCAAGGGGCGCGATCGCGATCTGGACCTTCGCGAACTGGCCGGAGCCACCGGTCTGCTTCTTGTGCGTGTAGTCGAGACGCTCGACCGGCTTGCGCAGGGTCTCGCGGTACGCGACCTGCGGCTTGCCGACGTTGGCCTCGACCCGGAACTCACGCTTCATACGGTCGACCAGCACGTCGAGGTGCAGCTCGCCCATACCCGCGATGATGGTCTGGCCGGTCTCCTCGTCGGTGTGCACCTGGAACGAGGGGTCCTCTTCGGCGAGACGCTGGATGGCGACACCCAGCTTCTCCTGGTCGCCCTTGGACTTGGGCTCAATGGCGACCTGGATGACCGGGGCCGGGAACTCCATCGACTCCAGGATGACCTGGTTCGAGGCGTCACAGAGGGTCTCACCGGTGGTGGTCTGCTTCAGACCCATGACGGCGACGATGTCACCGGCACCCACCGACTCGATCTCCTCACGCTTGTTCGCGTGCATCCGGTAGATCTTGCCGATGCGCTCCTTCTTGCCCTTCACCGAGTTCTGCACCTGCGAGCCGGCCTCAAGGCGGCCCGAGTACACCCGGATGAAGGTGAGCTTGCCCAGGTGGGGGTCGCTCGCAATCTTGAACGCAAGAGCGGACAGCGGCTCTTCCTCGGACGGACGGCGCTTGATGATCTCTTCCGGGTCGTTGACCGCGTGGCCCTCAATGGCCTCGACGTCCAACGGGGAGGGGAGGTAGCGCACGACCGCGTCGAGCAGGGGCTGGACGCCCTTGTTCTTGAACGCGGTACCGCAGAACACCGGGGTAACGGTGGTGTTCTCGGCCTTGCCCGAAGCGATGGTGATCCGGCGGATCGCGGCGTAGAGCTGCTCCACGGTGGGCTCCTGGCCCTCCAGGTACAGCTCCATGACCTCTTCATCGTTCTCGGCCACGGCCTCAAGGAGCTTGCCGCGCCACTCGTCGGCAGCCTCGATGTGGGTGTCCGGGATGTCGACGGTGTCGTACATCTCGCCCTTGGCGGCCTCGGCCGACCAGACCAGGGCCTTCATCGTCACGAGGTCGACGACACCCTTGAAGTCGGCCTCGGTGCCGATCGGCAGCTGCATCACGATCGGGGTCGCGCCGAGGCGGTCCACGATCATGTCGACGCAGCGGTGGAACTCGGCACCCGTGCGGTCGAGCTTGTTGACGAAGCAGATACGCGGAACGCCGTAGCGGTCCGCCTGACGCCAGACGGTCTCGGACTGGGGCTCGACACCGGCAACGCCGTCGAACACCGTCACCGCACCGTCCAGGACGCGCAGCGAGCGCTCCACCTCGACCGTGAAGTCGACGTGGCCCGGGGTGTCGATGATGTTGATGGTGTTGTCGACGTTTTCCAGCGGCCAGTGGCAGGTCGTCGCGGCAGACGTGATGGTGATGCCGCGCTCCTGCTCCTGCTCCATCCAGTCCATCGTGGCAGCGCCGTCGTGGACTTCACCGATCTTGTACGAAACACCGGTGTAGAACAGGATCCGCTCGGTGGTGGTCGTCTTGCCCGCGTCGATGTGGGCCATGATCCCGATATTGCGGACCTTGGCCAGGTCAAGCGAAGTGGTGGCCATAGTGGCTCAATCTTCTCTCGGTCTCGATGTGGGTTGCGACTACCAGCGGTAGTGCGCGAAGGCCTTGTTGGACTCGGCCATCTTGTGCGTGTCCTCACGCTTCTTGACCGAAGCGCCGAGGCCGTTGGAGGCGTCGAGCAGTTCGTTCATGAGGCGCTCGGTCATGGTCTTCTCGCGGCGGGCGCGGGAGTAGCCCACGAGCCAGCGGAGCGAGAGGGTGGCGGCACGGCCGGGCTTGACCTCGACCGGGACCTGGTAGGTCGCGCCACCGACGCGGCGGGACTTGACCTCAAGGGTCGGCTTGATGTTCTCGAGCGCGCGCTTGAGCGTGATGACCGGGTCGTTACCGGTCTTCTCGCGCAGACCCTCCATGGCGCCGTAAACGATGCGCTCGGCGGTGGAGCGCTTTCCGTTCAGCAGCACCTTGTTGATGAGGGAGGTCACCAGAGGAGAACCGTAGACCGGGTCGATGATGACCGGGCGCTTCGGGGCGGGGCCCTTACGAGGCATTCTTACTTCTCCTTCTTGGCGCCGTAGCGGCTGCGAGCCTGCTTGCGGTTCTTGACGCCCTGCGTGTCGAGGGAGCCGCGGATGATCTTGTACCGAACACCCGGCAGGTCCTTCACACGACCACCACGCACGAGCACGATCGAGTGCTCCTGCAGGTTGTGGCCCTCACCCGGAATGTAAGCGGTGACCTCGATCCCGCTGGTCAGACGCACACGCGCGACCTTACGCAGGGCCGAGTTCGGCTTCTTCGGGGTGGTCGTGAAAACACGCGTGCAGACGCCACGGCGCTGGGGCGAACCCTCGAGCGCGGGCGTCTTGTTCTTCTCGACCTTGTCCTGCCGGCCCTTGCGGACCAGCTGCTGGATCGTAGGCACCGTTTCTCCGGTTTCTGTGTGCCAGTCTCGGTAAAGCTAACCTGGAACATTCCCCGACCCACGCGGTCGGGTGTGTCGAATACTGCAGTCCGGTCCCTCGCTGGAACGAGTGAGGCGGCAGATTGCGGTGTCAAAACCTGGCTTCCGTGCTGTGACTCTCCAGGCCAGAGGCTGCGGAGATTGCGCGCACGGCAGCCCAGGGACACCCCAGGCACAAGGTCAGAGCGTACCTACCGCATGGGCTGCGGTCAAAACAAATGCACACGCGAAGGACACGCCGGACTCCACACGGCGTTGCGGTCACCGTAGTGCGATCCACGGCCGTACGGAAGAAGGCGCCACGACCCCGCGCCGCCCTCCCCCCGCACACCGGCAACCGCCGGACGGCTCCTAGAGGTTGGCCACCGCGGCGAGGACGACGATCAAGAGGAACAGCGCCCAGCCACCGATCGCCAGCCAGCCCAGGATCAGCCCGGTGAGCGCCTGACCGTCACCGCGCTCGCCGGACCGGCGGATCTCGTTCCGCGCCTTGTGGCCCAGGATGACGGCCGGAATCGCGGTCAGCCCCCAGGTCGGCAGCGTCATGAGCCCGCACACCAGCGAACCGGTCGCCGTACCGTTCGTCGTCACCGGCGGCGGCATCTGCATCGGCATGAACGTCGCCGGCACCATCGGCCGCTGCGGCACGAACTGCGCCTGCGGCACCGGCCCCTGCGGCAGATCCGCGACCAGCATCTGCAGTTCGGCGTGCGTCTGCGCCTTGTAGGCCCGCGCGATCCGCTGCTCGTACTCCGGCTGCTGCATCCGCCCCTCGGCGAATCCCGCCTTGAGCACATCGACCGTCCGCTCACGATCGGCGTGCGAGGCACGCATGGCCGGAGCCTGATGCGGCTGCGCCGGCTGCCCGCCCTGCCACGGCTGGAATGCCACTTCGTGTACCTCCCCCCGCTCGACAGTTCTCCCCATCTTGTCATCACAGACGCCAGGATGGGGAGACAAGTTCCCTCGGCAGCACGGCGTGGCGCGATGGACACGGTGGCCGGATCGCGCCGGCAACGCCGCAGGGCGGCCACCCCCTGAGGGGTGACCGCCCTGTCGCTGTCGTACGGACCAGGGTTACTGGTTGTACGGACCGTAGTCGTAGTCCTCCAGCGGGACCGCCTGGCCGGAGCCGGTGCCGAAGGGCGAGTAGTCGATGTCGTCGTAACCGACGGCCGAGTACATCGCGGCCTTCGCCTCCTCGGTGGGCTCGACCCGGATGTTGCGGTAGCGGGACAGGCCCGTACCGGCCGGGATGAGCTTACCGATGATGACGTTCTCCTTGAGGCCGATCAGGGAGTCCGACTTGGCGTTGATCGCCGCGTCGGTCAGGACCCTGGTCGTCTCCTGGAAGGACGCCGCCGACAGCCACGACTCGGTGGCCAGCGAAGCCTTGGTGATACCCATCAGCTGCGGACGGCCGGAGGCCGGGTGGCCGCCTTCCGCCACGACCCGACGGTTCTCGCCCTCGAACTTCGTGCGCTCCACCAGCTCGCCCGGCAGCAGCTCCGCGTCGCCGGACTCGATGATCGTCACACGGCGCAGCATCTGCCGGATGATGATCTCGATGTGCTTGTCGTGGATCGCCACGCCCTGGCTGTTGTAGACCTTCTGGACCTCGCCGACCAGGTGGACCTGGACGGCACGCTGGCCGAGGATCCGCAGCACGTCGTGCGGGTTGACGGCACCCACGGTCAGCGGCTGGCCGACCGTGACGTGGTCGCCCTCGCCCACCAGGAGACGGGCACGCTTGGAGACGCCGTACGCCGTCTCGTCGCTGCCGTCGTCCGGGGTGACGATGACCTTCTTGGTCTTCTCGGTCTCCTCGATGCGGACGCGGCCGGCCGCCTCCGAGATCGGGGCGACACCCTTGGGCGTACGGGCCTCGAAGAGCTCGACGACACGCGGCAGACCCAGGGTGATGTCGTCACCGGCCACACCACCGGTGTGGAAGGTACGCATCGTCAGCTGGGTGCCGGGCTCACCGATGGACTGGGCGGCGATGATGCCGACCGCCTCACCGATGTCGACCAGCTTGCCGGTGGCCAGCGAACGGCCGTAGCAGAAGGCACAGGTGCCGACCGCGGACTCACAGGTCAGGACCGAGCGGGTCTTGACCTCCTCGACGCCCGCGTTGACCAGCGCGTCGATGAGCACGTCACCGAGGTCGACGTTCGCCGGGGCGACGACCTTGCCGTCGACGACGACATCCTCGGCGAGCATCCGGGCGTAGACGCTGGACTCGACGTCGTCCGCCTTGCGCAGGACACCCGCGGCGTCCTTCGAGGCGATCCGCAGCTTGAGACCACGCTCCGTGCCGCAGTCCTCCTCGCGAATGATGACGTCCTGGGAGACATCGACCAGACGACGGGTGAGGTAGCCGGAGTCGGCGGTACGCAGGGCGGTGTCCGCCAGACCCTTACGGGCACCGTGCGTGGAGATGAAGTACTCCAGCACGGACAGACCCTCGCGGAACGACGCCTTAATCGGACGCGGGATGGTCTCGTTCTTGGCGTTCGACACCAGACCACGCATACCGGCGATCTGCCGCATCTGCATCATGTTTCCTCGGGCACCCGAGTCAACCATCATGAAGATGGGGTTCGTCTTGGGGAAGTTCTCATTCATCGCCTCGGAGACCTCATTGGTCGCCTTGGTCCAGATGTTGATGAGTTCCTGCGTGCGCTCGTCCTTGGTGATCAGACCGCGCTCGTACTGCTTCTGGACCTTCTCGTCCTGGGCCTCGTAGCCCGCGACGATGGCCTTCTTGGCCTCCGGCACGACGATGTCCGAGACGGCGACGGTGACGCCGGAACGGGTCGCCCAGTGGAAGCCGGCCGCCTTCAGGTTGTCGAGCGTCGCCGCCACGATGACCTTGGGGTAGCGCTCGGCCAGGTCGTTGACGATCGCGGAGAGCTGCTTCTTGCCCACCGAGTAGTCGACGAACGGGTAGTCCTCGGGCAGCAGCTCGTTGAAGAGCGCACGGCCCAGGGTCGTCCGCAGCCGGAAGCTGTCGCCCTGCTGCCACTCGGGCTCGCCCTCCTCCGGAACCGGCGGGGTCCAGCCGCGGGGCGGGACGGTGCCGATCGGGAAGCGGATGTCGACCTTCGCCTGCAGCGAGAGCTCACGGGCGTCGAAGGCCATGATCGCCTCGGCGACCGAGCCGAAGGCCCGGCCCTCACCCTTGACCTCGCGCTCCTCTTCATCCGTGGTGAGGAAGAAGAGACCGAGCACCATGTCCTGGGTCGGCATGGTGACCGGACGGCCGTCGGCCGGCTTGAGGATGTTGTTCGAGGACAGCATCAGGATGCGGGCCTCGGCCTGGGCCTCCGCGGACAGCGGGAGGTGGACGGCCATCTGGTCACCGTCGAAGTCCGCGTTGAACGCGGTGCAGACGAGCGGGTGAATCTGAATGGCCTTGCCCTCGACCAGCTGCGGCTCGAAGGCCTGGATGCCCAGACGGTGCAGCGTGGGCGCACGGTTCAGCAGCACCGGGTGCTCGGCGATGACCTCTTCGAGCACGTCGTAGACGACCGTGCGGCCGCGCTCGACCATGCGCTTGGCCGACTTGATGTTCTGCGCGTGGTTGAGGTCCACCAGGCGCTTCATCACGAACGGCTTGAAGAGCTCCAGCGCCATGGCCTTGGGCAGACCGCACTGGTGCAGCTTGAGCTGCGGGCCGACGACGATGACGGAACGCGCCGAGTAGTCGACTCGCTTACCGAGCAGGTTCTGACGGAAGCGGCCCTGCTTACCCTTCAGCATGTCGCTGAGGGACTTCAGCGGACGGTTACCGGGACCGGTCACCGGGCGGCCGCGGCGGCCGTTGTCGAACAGCGCGTCGACGGCCTCCTGCAGCATCCGCTTCTCGTTGTTCACGATGATCTCGGGCGCGCCGAGGTCGAGAAGCCGCTTCAGACGGTTGTTGCGGTTGATCACACGGCGGTACAGGTCGTTCAGGTCGGAGGTCGCGAAGCGGCCACCGTCCAGCTGCACCATCGGACGCAGGTCCGGCGGGATCACCGGGATGCAGTCCAGCACCATGCCCTTGGGGCTGTTGCGGGTCTGCAGGAAGGCGGAGACGACCTTGAGGCGCTTGAGCGCACGGGTCTTCTTCTGGCCCTTGCCGGTACGGATGATCTCGCGGAGGCGCTCGGCCTCCTCGTCGAGGTCGAAGGTCTCCAGGCGCTTCTGCAGGGCAGCGGCGCCCATGGAGCCGTCGAAGTACGTGCCGAAGCGGTCCCGCAGCTCGCGGTAGAGCAGCTCGTCGCCCTCCAGGTCCTGGACCTTGAGGTTCTTGAAGCGGTTCCACACCTCGTCGAGACGGTCGATCTCGCGCTGCGCACGGTCACGCAGCTGCTTCATCTCACGCTCGGCACCCTCGCGCACCTTGCGGCGGACGTCCGCCTTGGCGCCCTCGGCCTCCAGCTCGGCCAGGTCGGTCTCAAGCTTCTTGGCGCGGGCCTCCAGGTCGGAGTCGCGGCGCTGCTCGATCTGCTGACGCTCGACGGAGACATGCGCCTCCAGCGAGGGCAGGTCGCGCGTACGGCGCTCCTCGTCCACCCACGTGATCATGTAGGCGGCGAAGTAGATGACCTTCTCAAGGTCCTTGGGCGCGAGGTCCAGCAGGTAGCCCAGCCGGCTCGGCACGCCCTTGAAGTACCAGATGTGGGTCACGGGAGCGGCCAGCTCGATGTGGCCCATCCGCTCACGGCGCACCTTGGCGCGAGTGACCTCGACGCCACAGCGCTCGCAGATGATGCCCTTGAAGCGGACGCGCTTGTACTTACCGCAGTAGCACTCCCAGTCCCGGGTCGGACCGAAGATCTTCTCGCAGAAGAGTCCGTCCTTTTCGGGCTTGAGGGTGCGGTAGTTGATGGTCTCGGGCTTCTTGACCTCGCCGTGGCTCCACTGACGGATGTCGTCAGCGGTGGCCAGACCGATCCGGAGCTCATCGAAGAAGTTGACGTCGAGCACTATGCGTCAATCCCTCTCAGGGTTGTAAGTCTTGGGGTCTGAAACGGGGGTCCTGGGGCCGGCCGGGGAACCATCACTGGCTCCCCGGCCGAACTCCCGTCAGACCTCTTCGACGCTGCTCGGCTCGCGCCGGGACAGGTCGATGCCGAGCTCCTCCGCAGCGCGGAAGACGTCCTCGTCGGTGTCGCGCATCTCGATGGACATGCCGTCCGAGGACAGCACCTCCACGTTGAGGCACAGGGACTGCATTTCCTTGATGAGCACCTTGAAGGACTCGGGAATGCCGGGCTCGGGGATGTTCTCGCCCTTGACGATGGCCTCGTAGACCTTCACGCGGCCGGTCACGTCGTCGGACTTGATCGTCAGCAGCTCCTGGAGGGCGTATGCGGCGCCGTAAGCCTCCAGCGCCCACACCTCCATCTCACCGAACCGCTGGCCACCGAACTGAGCCTTACCACCCAGCGGCTGCTGGGTGATCATCGAGTACGGACCGGTCGAGCGCGCGTGCAGCTTGTCGTCGACCAGGTGGTGCAGCTTGAGGATGTACATGTACCCGACCGAGATCGGGTCCGGGAACGGCTCACCGGAGCGGCCGTCGAACAGCTGGGCCTTACCGGAGCTCTTGACCATCCGCTCGCCGTCGCGGTTGGGGAGCGTCGAGTCGAAGAGACCCGCCAGCTCGTCCTCGCGCGCACCGTCGAAGACCGGGGTCGCGACGTTCGTACGGGGAGCGACATCGTCGGCGCCGATCGCCTGCAGCCGCTGCTGCCAGTCCTCGGCTCCTTCGACCTTCCAGCCCTGGCTGGCGAGCCAGCCGAGGTGGATCTCCAGGACCTGTCCCGGGTTCATTCGGGACGGGACACCCAGCGGGTTGAGGATGATGTCGACCGGGGTGCCGTCCTCCAGGAACGGCATGTCCTCGACCGGCAGGATCTTCGAGATGACGCCCTTGTTGCCGTGACGGCCGGCGAGCTTGTCACCGTCGGTGATCTTGCGCTTCTGGGCGACGTAGACGCGGACCAGCTGGTTCACGCCCGGGGGCAGCTCGTCGCCCTCTTCGCGGTCGAAGACGCGGACGCCGATGACCTTGCCGATCTCACCGTGCGGCACCTTCAGCGAGGTGTCGCGCACCTCGCGCGCCTTCTCACCGAAGATCGCGCGGAGCAGGCGCTCCTCGGGGGTCAGCTCGGTCTCACCCTTGGGCGTGACCTTGCCGACGAGGATGTCGCCGGCGACGACCTCGGCACCGATACGGATGATGCCGCGCTCGTCGAGGTCGGAGAGGACCTCTTCGGAGACGTTCGGGATGTCCCGGGTGATCTCCTCGGGGCCCAGCTTGGTGTCACGGGCGTCGACCTCGTGCTCCTCGATGTGGATCGAGGAGAGGACGTCGTCCTGCACGAGGCGCTGCGACAGGATGATCGCGTCCTCGTAGTTGTGACCCTCCCACGGCATGAACGCCACGAGCAGGTTCTTGCCGAGCGCCATCTCGCCTTCGTCCGTGGACGGACCGTCGGCGAGGACCTGGCCCTCGATGACCCGCGCGCCCTCGTCCACGACGACCTTCTGGTTGAAGGAGGTGCCCTGGTTGGAGCGGGTGAACTTGGCGACGCGGTACGTGGTGTACGTGCCGTCGTCGTTGGCGACGGTGATGTAGTCCGCGGAGACCTCCTGGACCACACCGTCCTTCTCGGCCTTGATGACGTCACCGGCGTCGACCGCGCAGCGGTACTCCATGCCGGTGCCGACCAGCGGCGACTCCGCCTTGATCAGCGGAACGGCCTGGCGCATCATGTTCGATCCCATGAGCGCGCGGTTGGCGTCGTCGTGCTCCAGGAACGGAATCATGGCGGTCGCGGCCGACACCATCTGGCGCGGCGAGACGTCCATGAAGTCGACCTCGTCGGCGGGGACCAGGTCGACCTCGCCGCCACGACGGCGGACCAGCACACGCTGCTCGGCGAAGCGCATGTCGTCGCTGAGCTTGGCGTTGGCCTGGGCGATCAGGAAGCGGTCCTCCTCATCAGCGGTGAGGTAGTCCACCTCCTCCGTGACCTGGCCGTCGACGACCTTGCGGTAGGGCGTCTCGATGAAGCCGAAGACGTTGACCCGGCCGTAGGAGGCCAGCGAGCCGATCAGACCGATGTTGGGACCTTCAGGGGTCTCAATCGGGCACATACGGCCGTAGTGCGAGGGGTGCACGTCACGGACGTCCAGGCCGGCCCGCTCACGGGAGAGACCACCCGGGCCCAGCGCCGACAGACGGCGCTTGTGGGTCAGACCCGACAGCGGGTTGGTCTGGTCCATGAACTGGGACAGCTGGCTGGTGCCGAAGAACTCCTTGATGGAGGCGACGACCGGCCGGATGTTGATCAGGGTCTGCGGCGTGATCGCCTCGACGTCCTGGGTGGTCATGCGCTCACGCACGACGCGCTCCATACGAGCCAGACCCGTGCGGACCTGGTTCTGGATGAGCTCGCCGACGTTGCGCAGACGACGGTTGCCGAAGTGGTCGATGTCGTCGGTCTCGACGACGATCTCCGTGCCGTTCTCGCCGATCGTCTCGGTCTCACCGGCGTGCAGCTTGACCAGGTACTTGATCGTCGCGATGACGTCATCGGTGGTCAGCACACCCGCGTCGAGCGGCTCGTCGCCGCCGAGCTTCTTGTTGACCTTGTAGCGGCCGACCTTCGCGAGGTCGTAGCGCTTGGGGTTGAAGTACAGGTTCTCCAGCAGCGTCTGCGCGGCCTCACGCGTGGGGGGCTCGCCCGGACGCAGCTTGCGGTAGATGTCGAGCAGCGCGTCGTCCTGGCCCTGGGTGTGGTCCTTCTCCAGGGTGGCGCGCATGGACTCGTACTCGCCGAACTCCTCAAGGATCTGCTCGGTGGTCCAGCCGAGCGCCTTGAGCAGTACGGTCACGGACTGCTTGCGCTTACGGTCGATGCGCACACCGACCATGTCGCGCTTGTCGATCTCCATCTCCAGCCAGGCACCCCGGGACGGGATGATCTTGGCGGAGAAGATGTCCTTGTCGGACGTCTTGTCGATGGAGCTGTCGAAGTACACGCCCGGCGAGCGCACCAGCTGCGAGACGACGACACGCTCGGTGCCGTTGATGCAGAAGGTGCCCTTGTTCGTCATGAGCGGGAAGTCGCCCATGAAGACCGTCTGGGACTTGATCTCGCCGGTCTCGTTGTTGGTGAACTCGGCGGTGACGAAGAGCGGAGCGGCGTACGTGAAGTCGCGCTCCTTGCACTCGTCGATGGAGTTCTTCGGGGGCTCGAAGCGGTGGTCGCGGAACGTCAGCGACATCGACCCGGAGAAGTCCTCGATCGGGGAGATCTCTTCGAAGATCTCCTCAAGACCGGACTTGGTGGGGACTTCCTGCCCACTCTCCAGCGCAGCCTCGACGCGACCCTTCCATGCGGCATTGCCGAGCAGCCAGTCGAAGCTTTCGGTCTGCAGCGCAAGGAGGTTCGGAACCCCGAGGGGCTCCTTGATCTTCGCAAAAGAGATGCGCAGCGGGGCGGTGCTGTCGCCGTTGTTCGTATTGGCAGTCGAGGCGTTGCGCGAGGCGGCCAAGAGGGGGTCCTTCCGAGGGCTCGGACTCACTACGCGCGTACCGGTCCCGAATCGAGCAGACTGAGGGAAAGCCCAGTTCAGGGCGGTTCATTCAGCTTTGCTCGGGCTCGGGTATGCCCCTGGTGACGGGCAGGGAGCAGCTAACAGGCAGCGCAAAGGGTCAGTGTAGCCACTTGGCACACTGATGTCCAGAGCGAGTTTCCGGAGACCGGTTCAGCACCGTGATACCGATCTTCTCCCTCCGGGAGGTCGTGTCCTCCGCACCGGAGGAACTCCTCGTTGTTCTTCTCTACGCCCATTGCCCTGCGCCTGCCGAAAGCCCTGCGCCAGTGGCGCACACCGATGCTTCCCTCTTCGTCCGCGATCCATGCCTCGAACCCTGGATCGCTTCTGCGTCGCGTCCCGAGAATTGCGCGCCGCGTCCGGTTCGTCAAGGCCCCCCACCTCTGGGAGATCGTCACATGGGGGCACGTCCGGGCAACGATGATCACCATACTCGCACGCAGGCGCGAGACAACGCAGCCGTGGCGAGCACGCCGAAGGGCGACCACCCGCATGGGTGATCGCCCTTGGCTGGTGTCCGGGGCGCCTCAGGCGCCCTGGACGTGAGTCAGAGACTCAGTGGGGTCACTTGACCTCGACGGAGGCGCCGGCGCCCTTGAGGGCCTCGGCGGCCTTGTCCGCGGCGTCCTTGGCGACCTTCTCCAGGACGGGCTTCGGGGTGCCGTCGACGAGGTCCTTGGCCTCCTTCAGACCCAGGGAGGTCAGCTCACGCACGACCTTAATGACCTGGATCTTCTTGTCGCCCGCACCGGTGAGGATGACGTCGAACTCGTCCTGCTCCTCGGCCTCGGCGGCGGCCGGGGCACCCGGGACACCGGCGGCGGCAACGGCGACCGGGGCGGCAGCCTCGACGTCGAACTTCTCCTCGAAGAGCTTCACGAACTCGGAGAGCTCGATGAGGGTCATCTCCTCGAACTGCGCGAGCAGGTCTTCCTGGCTGAGCTTCGCCATGGTGGCGGTCCTTCCACTAATTCGGCTGGTGCCGGATGTACATGTCTGGCGGGCGTACTACGGGCCCGCTGGGCGTCCGAGTGATTACTCGGCAGCCTCGGCGGGAGCCGGCGTACCGGCACCGCCCTGCTCGACCTTGCTGCGAAGCGCGTCCGCGGTGCGGGCGAACTTCGTGAGCGGGGCCTGGAAGGTCGCCGCGGCCTTGGCCATGGACGCCTTCATGCCACCCGCCAGCTTGGCGAGCAGAACCTCGCGGGACTCAAGGTCCGCAAGCTTCTTGATCTCGTCGGCGGACAGCGCCTTGCCGTCAAGGACACCGCCCTTGATGACGAGAGAGGGGTTTTCCTTGGCGAAGTCACGCAGACCCTTCGCCGCCGTGACCGGGTCACCGGTCACGAAGGCAACAGCGGTCGAGCCCTTGAGGTGCTCGTCCAGCTGAATCCCGGCCTCCTTGGCCGCGATCTTGGTCAGCGTGTTCTTCACCACACGGTACTGAGCGTTCTCGCCGAGAGAACGACGCAGCTCCTTGAGCTGCGCCACAGTCAGTCCGGTGTAAGAAGTCACAACAGCTGCGTTGGAGTCACGGAGCTTCTCAGTGATCTCCTCAACGGCTGCGATCTTGTCAGACGTCGCCATGAGCCTCGGCCTCCTTCCGGGTGATGAGGACCGCGCAGAAGGGGCTGGGCAAAACAAACGCCCCGGCGCAGGCGCACGGGGCGTACTCGACCAGAGCGGAATCCATCGGAATTCCGTCCGGGAGTTCATCCATACACACCTGCGCAGGCCGTCCGCAGCTAGCGGATCCTTCGGCCACTGCACGCCCGGGACCGGACGCACAGAGACAACCAGCGGTCTTTGGCTTCCGCACACGGTACGGGAGAGCCCCGCGCCAGGCAAATCGGCCGAGAGGGGGCACCGGGCGCGCTCCCGGCCGCTGAGGGCCGTTCCGTGCGCCGGGCCCGCCCGAGGGGCCATACGGGCGCACAGGGGCGGCACGGCATGCGTCAGGCCCCGCCCTCCGTTGCGGGAGAGCGGGGCCTGACGACAGTGGTCACACGCTATGAGGCGCCGATCGCGAAGATCAGACGGCCTCTTCCTCGACGAGGAGGTTGCGGGTGCGGTTGGCGTCCAGCGGGATGCCAGGGCCCATCGTGGTGGTGATGGTGGCCTTCTTGATGTAGCGGCCCTTGGCGGCGGACGGCTTGAGGCGGGAGATCTCCTCCAGCGCCGCGGCGTAGTTCTCCACCAGCTTGGTCTCGTCGAAGGAGACCTTGCCGATGATGAAGTGGAGGTTCGCGTGCTTGTCCACGCGGAACTCGATCTTGCCGCCCTTGATGTCGGTGACAGCCTTGGCGACATCCGGGGTGACGGTGCCGGTCTTCGGGTTCGGCATCAGACCACGCGGACCGAGCACGCGGCCGAGGCGGCCGACCTTGCCCATGAGGTCCGGGGTGGCGACGACGGCGTCGAAGTCCAGACGGCCCTTGGAGACCTCGTCGATCAGTTCGTCCGAGCCGACGATGTCGGCGCCGGCGGCTTCCGCGGCCGCAGCACGGTCACCGGTCGCGAAGACCAGGACCCGGGCGGTCTTACCGGTGCCGTGCGGGAGGTTCACGGTGCCACGGACCATCTGGTCGGCCTTGCGCGGGTCGACACCCAGACGCATGGCGACCTCGACGGTCGCGTCGAACTTGACGGACGCGGTCTCCTTGGCGAGACGGACGGCTTCGAGGGGGGCGTACAGACGCTCCCGGTCGATCTTCGCGTCCGCGGTGCGAAGAGTCTTGCTGCGCTTCACTTCTGCTCCTGATGCAGTGGGGTGGAGTCGTGGTGCGGACCAGCGCCTGGCCCTGCCACGTGTGGTGCCTGAAGGGCTGGGATCAGCCCTCGACCGTGATGCCCATGGAACGGGCGGTGCCGGCGATGATCTTCTCGGCGGCGTCCAGGTCGTTGGCGTTCAGGTCGGGCATCTTGGTGGTGGCGATGTCACGGACCTGGTCACGCGTGATCTTCGCGACCTTGGTCTTGTGCGGCTCGCCGGAGCCCTTCTCCACGCCCGCGGCCTTCAGGATGAGCTTCGCGGCCGGCGGGGTCTTGGTGATGAAGGTGAAGGAGCGGTCTTCGTAGACCGTGATCTCCACCGGCACGACCATGCCACGCTGCGACTCGGTCGCGGCGTTGTAGGCCTTGCAGAACTCCATGATGTTGACGCCGTGCTGACCCAGCGCGGGGCCGACCGGCGGAGCCGGGTTTGCGGCACCGGCCTGGATCTGGAGCTTGATAAGCCCCGTGACCTTCTTCTTCTTGGGAGGCATGCTCTCTCCGGGTCCTAGTGAGAGGTGTTTCGCCAATCCACCCGGTCATCCGGATGGAGGCATACCGCACAACGATAACGGGTACCGTCCTGCGGCCAAAAACCGAGCAGGTCAGACCGGCTGTGAGCCCGTCTGACCTGGTCGGTTTGGCTGGTGTCCGGAAGAACCTAGTTCTTCTGGATCTGGTCGAAGCTCAGCTCGACCGGGGTCTCGCGGCCGAAGATCTCGACGAGGCCCTTGACCTTCTTCGAGTCGGCGTTGATCTCGTTGATCGTGGCCTGCAGCGTCGCGAACGGGCCGTCGGTGACGGTGACGGAGTCGCCCACCTCGAAGTCCAGCACCTGGACCTCGACCTTGCGGGACGGCGCCGGCTTGCCCTCGGCCGCGGCGGCCTCCTTGGCGGCCTTCTCCTCGGCCTCCGGGGCGAGCATCTTGACGATCTCGTCCAGCGTCAGCGGGTAGGGGTCGTAGGCGTTGCCGACGAAGCCGGTGACGCCCGGGGTGTTGCGGACGACGCCCCAGGACTCGTTCGTGAGGTCCATGCGCACGAGAACGTAGCCCGGGAGCTTGTTCTGGCGGATGGTCTTGCGCTCGCCGTTCTTGATCTGGGCGACCTCTTCCTGCGGCACCTCGGCCTGGAAGATGTAGTCCTCGACGTTCAGCGAGACGGCACGCTGCTCAAGGTTGGTCTTCACGCGGTTCTCGTAGCCCGCGTAGGTGTGGATGACGTACCACTCACCGGGCAGGCCACGGAGCTCGTCGCGGAGGGCGGCCACCGGGTCGACCGGCTCCTCTTCTTCTTCCTCGGCGGCTTCACCGACGGCCTCGGCCTCGTCCTCGACGTGCACCGCAGCGGCCTCGGCGGGCTCACCGGCGGCGGCGTCCTCAGCGTCCAGCTCGTCGGTCTCGTCGGCGGCCTGGACGATTTCGAGTTCGGTGTCGTCGCCCTGGACCTCGGCCGAGGCAGCCGCGTCCACGTCGGCCGCTGCCGTCTCGGCGGAGTCGGCGGCGTCGTTCAGGTTCGGGTCAGACACGGTGGCTGCTTCTTCCTGGCTTCAAGGGGTTGAACATGCGAAAGGGGCGCCCGCTGAGGCGCCCTCCGCGGGATCAGCCGAAGACGTACCCGACGACTCGGTTGATTCCCAAGTCAATCACGGTTACGAGACCGATGATGATGACAACGAAGACGATCACCACGGTGGTGTACGTCGACAGCTGGCTGCGCGTGGGCCAGACGACCTTGCGGAGTTCCGCCACGACCTGGCGGTAGAAGAGTGCGAGCCGCGCGAAGGGGCCCTTCTTGCCGCGCTTGCCGCCACGGCGGGGCTTCTTCTGGGATTCCGCGGTGTCGTCCTCGGAACGACCGCGCTCAGGCATGTCGATGGAGCCCAGGGCGTCCGTCACTCGTCCTCACCTGAATCCGGGTCGTGGCCGTGCCGCGCCCGGTTGAGCCGCACGGCGGTGCATTTCATACGTACGCGTGCACGCACTGTGGTGACGAAGTGCGTGTAGCAGGGCCGGAGGGACTTGAACCCCCAACCGCTGGTTTTGGAGACCAGTGCTCTACCAATTGAGCTACGACCCTTTGTGGTTCCCCCAACCTACCGCATGCGGCCGACTGCACTACGTGCGTGCACCGCGGCGACCTGTCGGGAGCCAACGGTCAGCGAGTGTACGTGCTTCAGAGCCGGGCGTCGAACAGAAACGTCCCGGGTGGTGCCCGCAAAGCGATGTGCCGGGCTCCTCAGAGGTCTGGGACGATGCAGATATGAGCGCTGCCACTCCTCCCGCTTCGTCCCCAGTCGACCGCCGGGTCTCGGCCCGTGTCGGTGCGATTTCCGAGTCCGCGACCCTCGCCGTCGACGCCAAGGCGAAGGCCCTGAAGGCCGCCGGACGCCCGGTGATCGGCTTCGGCGCCGGTGAGCCGGACTTCCCGACGCCCGACTACATCGTCGAGGCGGCGATCGAGGCCTGCCGCAACCCGAAGTACCACCGCTACACCCCGGCCGGCGGACTTCCCGAGCTGAAGTCCGCGATCGTCGCGAAGACGCTGCGCGACTCCGGCTACGAGATCGAGGCCGCGAACGTCCTGGTGACGAACGGCGGCAAGCAGGCGATCTACGAGGCGTTCGCAGCGATCCTCGACCCGGGCGACGAGGTCATCGTCCCGGCGCCGTACTGGACCACCTACCCCGAGTCGATCCGTCTGGCCGGCGGTGTGCCGGTCGATGTCGTCGCGGACGAGACCACCGGCTACCGGGTGACCGTGGAGCAGCTGGAGGCGGCCCGTACGGACCGCACCAAGGTGCTGCTGTTCGTCTCGCCGTCGAACCCGACCGGTGCGGTCTACAGCCGTGAGCAGGTCGAGGCCGTCGGCCGCTGGGCCGCCGGGCACGGGCTGTGGGTGCTGACCGACGAGATCTACGAGCACCTGGTCTACGGCGGCGCCACCAGCTCGTCGCTGCCGGTGGTCGTGCCCGAGCTGCGGGACAAGTGCATCATCGTCAACGGTGTGGCGAAGACGTATGCGATGACCGGCTGGCGGGTGGGCTGGGCGATCGGCCCCAAGGACGTCATCAAGGCCGCCACGAACCTCCAGTCGCACGCCACGTCCAATGTCTCCAACGTGGCCCAGGCCGCGGCGATCGCGGCGGTCTCCGGCGATCTGACGGCCGTCGAGGAGATGAAGGTCGCCTTCGACCGGCGCCGCAAGACCATCGTGCGGATGCTCAACGAGATCGACGGGGTGCTGTGCCCGGAGCCGGAGGGCGCGTTCTACGCGTACCCGTCGGTCAAGGAGCTGCTGGGCAAGGAGATCCGGGGCAAGCGCCCGCAGACCAGCGTCGAGCTGGCCGAACTGATCCTGGAGGAGGCGGAGGTCGCCGTCGTCCCGGGCGAGGCCTTCGGCACCCCCGGCTACCTGCGGCTTTCGTACGCGCTGGGCGACGAGGACCTGGTCGAGGGCGTGTCGCGGCTGCAGAAGCTGCTGGCCGAGGCCAAGTGATCAATCCCACCTCCGGAAATCCGTAGGTGGTGGCGCAGCGGGCGTCCGGAGTCTTCCGGGCGCCCGCTCGTGCGTTCCCGCGGACACCCCTTCGGGCAAAGGCTCTACCGGCGCCCGCTCTCATACGGCAAGATCTTGGGATGGAGAGCGTTCGTGCCAGCGGCGAAGCCGCTATTCGAGACCTGCGCCGACTGCCGAAGGCCCATCTGCACCTGCACTTCACCGGCTCGATGCGGTCCACGACCCTGCTGGACCTCGCCGACAAGTACGGCGTCCATCTGCCGGAGGCGCTGCGGAGCGGTGAGCCGCCCCAGCTGAGAGCCACGGACGAGCGCGGCTGGTTCCGTTTCCAGCGGCTGTACGACATCGCGCGGTCGTGCCTGCGGTCGCCGGAGGACATCCAGCGGCTGGTGCGCGAGGCCGCCGAGGAGGATGTCCGCGACGGGTCGCGCTGGCTGGAGATCCAGGTCGACCCCACCTCGTACGCCCCGCGGCTGGGCGGGCTGATCCCGGCCCTGGAGATCATCCTGGACGCGGTGCACAGCGCCTCCCGGGACACCGGGCTCGGCATCCGCGTCCTGGTGGCCGCGAACCGTATGAAGCACCCCCTGGAGGCCCGTACGCTGGCGCGTCTCGCGGTGCGCTACGCCGACCACGGCGTGATCGGCTTCGGGCTGTCCAACGACGAACGCCGGGGATTCGCCCGGGACTTCGACCGCGCCTTCGCGATCGCCCGGGACGGCGGCCTGCTGGCGGCGCCGCACGGCGGTGAGCTGTCGGGGCCGGCGAGCGTCCGGGACTGTCTGGACGATCTGCACGCCGGCCGGGTGGGGCACGGCGTGCGGGCCGCGGAGGACCCCGTGCTGCTGCGCCGGCTGGCCTCGCGCGGGGTGACCTGCGAGGTGTGCCCGGCGTCGAATGTGGCGCTGGGGGTCTACGAGAAGCCCGAGGACGTGCCGCTGCGGACGCTCTTCGACGCGGGCGTGCCGATGGCGCTGGGCGCGGACGATCCGCTGCTGTTCGGCGCGCGGCTGGCCGATCAGTATGAGATCGCCCGCACCGCGCACGGCTTCACCGACGCCGAACTGGCCGAGCTGGCCCGCCAGTCGGTCCGCGGCTCGCGCGCCCCGGAGGGCGAGCGGGAGCGGCTGCTGGCGGAGATCGACGCCTGGCTGGCCGACTGACGGACCGGCCCGCGCCGCCTAGAGGCTGACGCCGACCGTGACCGGTTCGTTGACGAGGGTGATGCCGAAGGCCGCGTGCACCCCGTCGCGGACCTCGCGGGCCAGGGCCAGCAGGTCCTCGGTGGTGGCCGCGCCGCGGTTGGTGAGCGCGAGGGTGTGCTTGGTGGAGATGCGGGCGGGGCCGCTGCCGTAGCCCTTGGTGAAGCCCGCCCGGTCGATGAGCCAGGCCGCGGAGGTCTTCACCAGGCCGTCGCCGGCCGGGAAGGCGGGCGGGGCGACGTCGGGGCCGAGGCGCTCCTGGACGCGGCGGACGAAGGCGGTGTGCTCGGCCTCGGTGAGGACCGGGTTGGTGAAGAACGAGCCCGCCGACCAGGTGTCGTGGTCCTCGGGGTCCAGCACCATGCCCTTGCCGGCGCGCAGGGCCAGCACGGTCTCCCGGGCGATGGCGGCCGGGACCCGGTCTCCGGCCTCCACCCCGAGGGCGCGGGCCGTCTCGGGGTACTTCAGGGGCGCGGAGAGCCCCCCGGCGTCCTCCAGGGCGAACCGCACCCGCAGCACCACGAACCGCTCGGGGTGCTCCTTGAAGCGGCTGTGGCGGTAGGAGAAGCCGCAGTCCTCGCTGGGGATCGTGACGGTCTCGCCGAGGCGGCGGTCGTAGGCGACGACCTCGGTGATCGTGGCGGAGACCTCCTGGCCGTACGCGCCCACGTTCTGAATCGGGGTGGCGCCCGCGGAGCCGGGGATCCCGGCCAGGCACTCGATACCGGCCAGCCCCGCCTCGACCGTGCGGGCGACCGCCTCGGACCAGTTCTCGCCCGCGGCGAGCGTCAGGGTCGTGCCGTCGAGCGCGAAGCCACGGGTGGCGATGCGCAGGGCCGTGCCGTCGAAGCCCTTGTCGCCGATGACGAGATTGCTGCCGCCGCCGATGATCAGCAGCGGGGTTCCGGTGTCATCGGCCGCGCGGACGGCCGCGATCACCTCGTCGTCGGTGGTGGCCGTGACGAGGCGGGCGGCCGGGCCGCCGAGGCGGAAGGTGGTCAGCGGGGCGAGGGGGGCGTCGTGGAGTTCCTGCACGCGCCCAAGGGTACGGGGGCGGTCCGACAGCCCTCGGCCGGACGCCCCCTGCGGCCCCGGCTCAGGCGAGGCGGACCACGGCGCGGGACATGCCCAGCACCTTCTGGCCGGCGCTCATCGCGGTGAGGTCGACACGGACCGTACGGTCGTCGTCGTCCAGCTTGGCGGCGACCTTGGCGCTGACCTCGATCAGTGCGCCCGTCTCGTCGTTGGGGACGACGACGGGCTTGGTGAAGCGCACCCCGTATTCGGCGACCGCGCCCGGGTCGCCGGTCCAGTCGGTGACCACCCGGATCGCCTCGGCCATGGTGAACATGCCGTGGGCGATGACGTCCGGCAGCCCGACCTCCTTGGCGAACTTCTCGTTCCAGTGGATCGGGTTGAAGTCACCGGAGGCGCCCGCGTACCGGACGAGCGTGGCGCGGCTCACCGGGAAGGACTGCGCCGGGAGTTCCGTACCGACCTCGACGTCGTCATAGGAAATCTTCGCGGTCATCTCAGGCCTCCTTCGCGGCGCGGGCCACCAGCTTGGTGAAGGCGGTCACGACGTGTTCGCCCGCCTCGTCGTGCACCTCACCGCGGATGTCGATGATGTCGTTGCCGGCCATGGTCTTGATGGCCTCGATGGTGGAGGTGACGGAGAGCCGGTCGCCGCTGCGCACCGGCCGGGTGGAGGCGAATTTCTGGTCGCCGTGCACCACCCGGCTGTAGTCCAGGCCCAGTTGCGGGTCCTCGATGACCTGCCCCGCGGCCTTGAAAGTGATGGCGAACACAAAAGTCGGCGGTGCGATCACATCGGAGTACCCCAGCGCCTTGGCCGCTTCGGCGTCCGTATAAGCGGGGTTGGGGTCACCGATCGCCTCGGCGAATTCGCGGATCTTTTCCCGGCCGACCTCGTACGGGTCGGTGGGCGGGTACGTGCGTCCGACAAAAGACTGGTCGAGCGCCATGGGCTCGCAACCTCCCTGTACTGATGGTGATAACGCCGTGAGGCCGCCCCCACGAATGGGGACGGCCTCACGGACGAGCCTGTGTTATCGCGTCTCGCGGTGCGCGGTGTGCGAGTTGCAACGGGGGCAGTGCTTCTTCATCTCAAGACGGTCCGGGTCGTTACGCCGGTTCTTCTTGGTGATGTAGTTCCGCTCCTTGCACTCCACGCAGGCCAGCGTGATCTTCGGGCGGACGTCGGTGGCAGCCACGTGAGTGCTCCTTGGACGGACGGGTGGTCGGATTAACGCATAAAAGAGTAGCCGATCGGAGGACCGACCCCACGGCTACTGTCAGTAGCGGTGACCGGACTTGAACCGGTGACACAGCGATTATGAGCCGCTTGCTCTACCGACTGAGCTACACCGCTGTGATGCGAGGGGACCCCGCCCGAAGGCGGGAACCTCACACATCAGAGCCCCAATACGGAATCGAACCGTAGACCTTCTCCTTACCATGGAGACGCTCTGCCGACTGAGCTATTGGGGCGAGCGATGAAGACATTACACGGCCCGCCGCCAAACGTGAAATCCGTATCCGGGCCGTGCCCCAAGGGCCTCGCGCACCACACCGGTACGACTATTTCGCGCCTGCGGGAAGCTCTCCCGGCCGCGGCCTAGGCTCGGAAGAACGCTGCGTGATCTTGCACGCCGGTGGCTTCGAGGAGCGCGATGTCCGACAGCAGTTCGCCGCAGCCGCAGCCGGGAAAGCCCGGCGGGCCGGGCCGGTTCGCCAGGCCGGAGAGCGGTGCGCTGGTGCTGTGCGGCGCCCGGCTCGCCGACGGGCGGACGGTGGACGTACGGCTCGGCGGCGGACGCATCGAGGCCGTGGGGACGGCCGGCAGCCTCGCCCCGCAGGGCGCCCGCGTCGACCTCGCCGGCTACCTCCTGCTCCCCGCCCCCGCCGAACCCCATGCGCACTGCGACACCGCGCTGACCGCCGACTCCGACGGCCCCGCCTCCAGTTCGCCCGAGGACGTCCAGCGCCGGACGACGGAGGCCGCGCTGCTGCAGCTGGGGCACGGTGCCACCGCCTCCCGCAGCCACGTCAGGATCGGTGACGTACAAGGGCTGCGCTCGCTGGAGGCGGTGTTGCAGGCCCGGCGGTCGCTGCGCGGGCTGGCCGATCTGGCGGCGGTCGCGGTGCCGCGGGTGCTGACCGGGGTGGCCGGGGCGGACGGGGTGGCGATGCTGCGGGACGCGGTGAAGATGGGCGCCTCGGTGATCGGCGGCTGCCCGGACCTCGATCCCGATCCGGCCGGGTACGTGGAGACGGTGCTGGAGCTGGCCGGAGAGCACGGCTGTCCGGTGGATCTGCACACCGACGGGGACGATCCGGCGCGGCTGGCGCGGTTCGCCGCGATGTCGGGCGGGCTGCGGCCGGGTGTCGCCCTCGGGCCGTGCGCCGGGATGGCGCGGATGCCGCGGAGTGTGGCGGCGCGGGTCGCCGAGCAGTTGGCGGCCGCCGGGGTCGGCGTCGTGTGTCTGCCGCAGGGCGACTGTACGGGTCTGGAGCGGTACGGCTCGCGGGTGTCGCGGCCGGCGCCCGTACGGCTGCTGCGGGCGGCCGGTGTGCAGGTGGCGGCGGGCAGCGGGGCGCTGCGGGACGTGGCGAATCCGGTGGGGCGCGGGGACCCGTTGGAGGCGGCGTATCTGCTGGCCTCTCTGGGGGAGGCCACGCCGGAGGCGGCCTACGAGAGCGTGAGTTCGGCGGCGCGGGCGACCCTGGGGCTGCCGGAGGTGCGGGTCGAGGCGGGTTTCCCCGCGGAGCTGCTGGCCGTACGGGGCGAGCGGATCGCCGGGGTGCTCTCGCTCGCGTACAGCCGGATCGTGATTCACCGCGGGCGGGTGGTCGCCCGGACCAGTGCGGTGCGGGAGTACTGCGACTCGGCGGCGGAGGTGGCGCTGGAGCTGCCGCGGCAGTCGCAGCGCTGAGCCGCGGCGGGGAGAAGGCGCTGCGCCCCGGCCGGTCCCGCGCTTCCCGGCTGGGCTACGGCGTACGGTCGGGATCATGCGCATTGTCATCGCAGGTGGACATGGTCAGATCGCGCTGCGGCTGGAGCGGTTGCTCGCCAAGCGCGGGGACGAGGTCGCGGGCATCATCCGGCGGCCGGAACAGGCCGGTGATCTGCTGGCCGCGGGAGCCGAACCGGTGGTCTGCGACCTGGAGTCGGCGTCGGTGGAGGATGTCGCCCGGCACATGGAGGGCGCCGACGCGGCCGTCTTCGCGGCGGGCGCCGGGCCGGGCAGTGGCATCGAACGCAAGGACACGGTGGACCGCGGTGCGGCGGCGGTCTTCGCGGACGCGGCCGAGGCGGCCGGGGTACGGCGCTTCCTCGTCGTCTCGTCCATGGGCGCGGACCGTGAGCCCCCCGAGGGCACCGACCCGGTCTTCGCCGCGTATCTGCGGGCGAAGGGTGCCGCCGACACGGACGTACGGGCCCGCGCCGGGCTGGACTGGACGATCCTGCGGCCCGGCCGGCTGACCGACGACCCCGGAACGGGCCTGGTGGCGCTGGCCGAGGCGACCGGCCGCAGCGAGGTGTCCCGGGACGATGTGGCCGCCGTCCTGGTGGAGCTGCTCGACGAGCCGGGCACCATCGGCCGGACGCTGGAGCTGATCGGCGGGGAGGTGCCGGTGGGGGAAGCGGTGCGGGGAGTGGCTGGGGGCTGAGGGGCGTCCGCGGGGCGGGCGGCTACTGCGGCCGGGGGCTGCCGCGCAGCTGCTTCGGGGGGCGGCGGGCGGTCCGTGGAGAGCTGACGGACCGGGGCGGCTCCCCGCCCCTGTGCTGCGCGGGGAGCCGTACGGAGAGGGAGCGTCAGCGGTTGATCAGGTCGACGCAGGCCTTGGCGCTGGAGCCCTTGAAGCGGGCGCAGAGCTCGCCCGCCATGAAGGGGTTGCCCTGCGGGGTCCAGCTGCCCTTGATCTCGTCACCGTGCCGCTTGGCGGTCATCTTGTGGGTGCCGGCGGCCCAGTTCGTGATGTAGACCGTCGCCTTGCTGCGGTTCCCGGGCGGGTTGGTCCAGGTGGCGGTGATCGTGCCGGGGTAGGTGTGGCCGCTCTCGCCGGTGGTCTCGATGCAGATCTGCGGGCCGCTCCAGTTGTGCGTGCAGCCCGAGGCGGCGGCGTGTGCCGCCGGTGCGGCGGTGAGGGTGGCGAGGGCGACGGTGCCGGCCAGGGTCAGGATCCGGGTGCGTGCACGTGATCGCACAGTCTTCTCCCTAGGAAAGGTGGGGGGACACAGGCAGAGGCCGCGGCCTGGCGCTTTGGCGCGTGCGCGTCAGCCAGCCGGGCGATGATCACCCTAACGATCTTGGTCCGGCGGGCGAACGGCGGGTGAGAGCGCATGACAAAGGGCCCCTGGTCTGCGATTTCCGCAGACCAGGGGCCCTTTGATTCCTGTGGCGGCGCCAGGATTCGAACCTGGGAAGGCTGAGCCGGCAGATTTACAGTCTGCTCCCTTTGGCCGCTCGGGCACACCGCCAGGGATTGCTGCCGGGAGACCCGCTTGGGGGCGGTGCTCCGTGGCAACGACGTAAACCATACCCGATGGCTGGGGGTGGTTCGCCACTCGATTCGGGAGCGCTGGATCTTGGCCGGGTGGCTAGGCTTGGCAGGCGGTCCGGGGACGGGCCGCACCCCTGACGGATCTACGTACGAGGAGCCAACTCAACATGGCCGACTCCAGTTTCGACATCGTCTCGAAGGTAGAGCGGCAGGAGGTCGACAACGCCCTCAACCAGGCCGCCAAGGAGATCTCGCAGCGCTACGACTTCAAGGGCGTGGGCGCGTCGATCGAGTGGTCGGGCGAGAAGATCGAGATGCGGGCCAACGCCGAGGAGCGGGTGAAGGCCGTACTCGACATCTTCCAGTCCAAGCTGGTCAAGCGCGGGATCTCCCTCAAGGCGCTGGACGCCGGCGAGCCGCAGGCCTCGGGCAAGGAGTACAAGATCTTCGCCTCGATCGAGGAGGGGATCTCGCAGGACAACGCGAAGAAGGTCGCCAAGATCATCCGCGACGAGGGCCCGAAGGGCGTCAAGGCGCAGGTGCAGGGCGACGAGCTGCGGGTCAGCTCCAAGAGCCGGGACGACCTGCAGGCGGTGCAGCAGCTACTGAAGGGCAAGGACCTGGACTTCGCGCTGCAGTTCGTGAACTACCGGTAGGAGCCCGGTTTTCGGGTGCCACGGGATGGGGCGGCGCGCTTCGGCGTGCCGCCCCACCGGTGTCTCGGGCGGCGGAACGAGCCGGCCCGGTCCCCTCGGGGGCTCGTACGGGCAGGAGGGCGAGGGGCCGGGCGGGGCGGGCGGTCAGCGGGCGGCGAAGGGCTCGTCGGTGGGGACGATCTCGCGGCCGAGGGGGAGCAGGGACAGCGGGATCATCTTGAAGTTGGCGATGCCGAAGGGGATGCCGATGATCGTCACGCACAGGGCGAGGCCGGTGAGGATGTGGCCCAGGGCCAGCCACCAGCCCGCGAAGATGATCCAGATGACATTGCCGATGGCCGAACCGGCACCGGCGTCATGGCGCACCACCGTCGTCCGGCCGAACGGCCACAGGGCATAGCCGGCGATCCGGAAGGACGCGATGCCGAACGGGATGGTGATGATGAGGATGCAGCAGATGATGCCCGCGGCGACATAGCCGAGCGCCAGCCAGAAGCCGCTGAGGATCAGCCAGAGGACGTTGAGGATGAACTTCATGATCAGCAGCCTTCCACGGGCGCGGCGTACGACGTAACTGCCGGGTGGGACGCTCGGGACCGGGTGAAACGTTGCGTTCATGATGCGGCGGCCGGCGGGCCGGGGCCACCGCGGCGGCCGTCGGTCAGGGCGGCCGCGCGTCCGTCAGGGGCGGCGGCCCGCCATCTGTTCCAGACGGGCGATGCGTTCGCGCATCGGGGGGTGGGTGGAGAACAGCCGGGACATGCCCTCGCCCGCCCGGAACGGGTTGGCGATCATCATGTGGCCGGCGGTCTCCAGCCGCGGCTCGGGCGGGAGCGGCAGTTGCTGGGTGCCGGCCTCCAGCTTGCGCAGGGCCGAGGCCAGGGCCAGCGGATCGCCCGTGAGCTGGGCGCCCGAGGCGTCCGCCTGGTACTCGCGGGAGCGGCTGACGGCGAGCTGGATCACCCCGGCCGCGACCGGCCCGAGGATCATGATCAGCAGCATGCCCAGGAGGCCGGGGCCCTCGTCGTCGTCGGAGCGGCCTATGGGAATCAGCCAGGCGAAGTTGACGAGGAACATCACGACGGAGGCCAGGGCGCCCGCGACGGAGGAGATGAGGATGTCGCGGTTGTAGACATGGCTCAGCTCATGGCCGATGACGCCGCGCAGCTCGCGCTCGTCGAGCAGCTGGAGGATGCCGTCGGTGCAGCAGACCGCGGCGTTGCGGGGGTTGCGGCCGGTGGCGAAGGCGTTGGGCGCCTGGGTCGGGGAGATATACAGGCGCGGCATGGGCCGGCGGGCCGTCGTGGAGAGCTCGCGGACCATGCGGTAGAGCTGTGGCGCCTCGAACTCGCTGACCGGGCGGGCGCGCATGGCGCGCAGGGCGAGCTTGTCGCTGTTCCAGTACGCGTAGGCGTTGGTGCCCAGGGCGACGACGACGGCGATGATCAGGCCCGTACGGCCGAACAGGCTGCCGATGACGATGATGAGGGCGGACAGTCCCCCGAGGAGTACGGCGGTCCTGAGCCCGTTGTGCCGGCGGTGCACGGTACGCCCTCCAAGCGGTGCGGCAGGGGAACCCTGTGCTGCGTTGCTCCACTCACCAGTGGACCCTTACTCACTGGTCAACGCGAGATGAACGAGCCTGGTTCCCCGGTGCGCGCGCGGCGGGGCCGGGCGCGGCATCCGACCGCGCCCGGTGGGGGCTGCCGCCGTACGGGTGGGCCGGGGGCCGCTGTGGGCCCCTGGAGGGTGCGGGGCCGCCCCCGGCCCGGGGTTAGAGCAGCACGCCGGAGGCGAAGCGCAGGACGAGCTGCGGGGCGCCGGAGAGGGCGATGCCGAGGACGGTGGCGAGCCCGATGGCGGTGGCGAGGGGTGCCGGGATCCGGTGGTGGGGCGGCTGCTGCGCCGCCACCGGGGCGGCCTCGGGCGCCGTCTCGTCGGCCTCGGCTCCGGCTCCGGCTCCGGCTCCCCGGAAGAGGACCGTGGTCCACTGCAGGTAGTAGTAGAGCGCGATCACGACATTGACCGCCATGATCACCGCAAGCCAGGCCAGGCCCGCGTCGACGGCCACGGAGAAGACCGTGACCTTGGCGAACAGGCCGATGATGCCCGGCGGCAGCCCGGCCAGGCACAGCAGGAAGAAGCCCAGGGCGAGCGCTGCCAGCGGGCGGCGGGCGTACAAGCCCCGGTAGTCGGCGATGCGGTTGGCGGGGCGCGTACGGGCCACCAGGGCGGCGACGGCGAAGGCGCCGAGGTTCACGGCCGCGTACATCAGGGCGTAGGCGACGGTGGAGCCGATGGCGTGCGCCGGGTCCTTGGTGTAGCCGGCCGCCGCGATCGGCACCAGGAGGTAGCCGGCCTGGCCGACCGACGACCAGGCGAGCAGCCGTACGGCGCTGTGCGCGCGGCGGGGGTCCTGACGGAGGGCGGCGACATTGCCGACGGTCATGGTGAGGGCGGCGAGGACGGCCAGCGCCGGGCCCCAGACGTCCGCGTACGACGGGAAGCCCTGGACGGTGACGAGGATCAGGCCGGAGAAACCGACCGCCTTGCCGACCACGGAGAGGTACCCGGCAATGGGGAGCGGCGCGCCGACGTAGGTGTCCGGCACCCAGAAGTGGAACGGGGCGGCGGCCGTCTTGAAGGCGAAGCCGACCAGGGTGAGGGCGACGCCGGCGCTCGCCAGAGTGGCCAGCCGCGGGTCCGGGAGAGCCGTGAGGGCGTGCGCCACCCGGGAGAGGTGCAGGCTGCCGGTGGCGGCGTACAGGAAGCTCACGCCGAGCAGCATCACGGCGGTGGCGGCCACCGAGGAGAGGAAGAACTTCAGCGCCGCCTCGGAGGAGAGCCGGTCGCCGCGCCGCAGCCCCACGAGGGCGAAGGCGGGCAGCGAGGCCACTTCGAGGGCGATGACGAGGGTGGCGAGGTCCCGGGAGGCTGGCAGCAGGGCGGCGCCGGCAGCCGAGGAGAGCAGCAGGAACCAGTACTCCCCGGCGGGCAGGCCCTGGTCCTTGACGGTGTCGATGGACAGCAGCGCGGTCAGCAGCGCCCCGCCGAGCACCAGGAACTGGATGACCAGGGCGAACGGGTCGGCCACATAGCTGCACACCTCGGGGTGGGCGGGCAGGCAGAAGGTGCGGCGGTCGCCGCCCAGGAGGGGCAGCAGGAGGAGCGCGGAGACCGCCAGCCCCGCGGTGGAGATCCAGCCCAGCAGCGGCTTACGGGCCGCCGGGAGGAAGAGGTCGGCGACGAGCACCACCAGGGCGACGGCCGCGGTGAGGGTGGGCGGCGCGAGGGCGACCCAGTCGACGGACTGGACCAGGGGGGTGATCGAGCTCATCACTTACCGCCTCCGAGGAGCTGCTGGACGGCCGGGTCGGTGAGGCCGAGGAGGGCCGCGGGCCACAGTCCGGCAAGGACGGTGAGGACGGCGAGGGGGGTCCAGGCCGCGTATTCGTAGCGCGCGATGTCGGGGATCGCGGGGGCCGGTGCGGACTGTCCGGACGGATCCTCGGCGGCCGGGTCGGCGGTGCCGAGCGGGGCGGTCGGGGCGAGGTGCGGGGTGCCGCCCATGCAGACGCGGCGGACGACGAGCAGCAGGTAGGCGGCGGTCAGCAGGGTGCCGAGACCGGCCAGCACCATGAACGTCAGGAAGGCGGGGCGGCTGAGGCCGGGGGCCGGCTGGAAGGCGCCGAACATCGCCAGCATCTCCCCCCAGAACCCGGCCAGTCCGGGGATGCCCAGGGAGGCGACGGCGGCGAAGGCGAGCAGACCGCCGAAGCGCGGCGCCCGGCCGTAGAGGGCGGCGCCGGTGCTGCCCGCCAGGGTGTCCAGGTCGGTGCTGCCGTAGCGGTCCTTGAGCGCGCCGACGAGGAAGAAGAGCAGGCCGGTGATCAGGCCGTGCGCGATGTTGGCGAACAGCGCGCCGTTGACGCCGGTGGGGGTCATGCTGGCGATGCCGAGCAGGACGAAGCCCATGTGGCCGACGGAGCTGTAGGCGATCAGGCGTTTGAGGTCGCCCTTGGCGCCCTTGCGGACGAGGGCGAGGCAGGCGAGCGAGCCGTAGATGATGCCGACGGCGGCCAGCGCGGCGAGGTACGGCGCGAAGGTCTGCATGCCCTCGGGTGTGATGGGCAGGGCGATCCGTACGAAGCCGTAGGTGCCCATCTTCAGCAGCACACCGGCCAGCAGCACCGAGCCGACGGTGGGGGCGGCGGTGTGGGCGTCGGGCAGCCAGCTGTGCAGCGGCCACAGCGGCGACTTGACGGCCAGTCCGATGCCGACCGCGAGCACCGCGAGCACCTGAACTGTGTGGCTGAGCTGGGCTTTCGGTCCGTTGTCAGTGGCGAGTGCCACCATGTCGAAGGTGCCGGATTTCACGCCGATGAGGAGGAGGCCGAGCAGCATCACGACGGAGCCGAGCAGCGTGTAGAGGATGAACTTCCAGGCCGCCGCCTGCTTTCCGCGCCCGCCCCAGCGGGCGATGAGGAAGTACATCGGGATGAGAACCATCTCGAAGGCGAGGAAGAAGAGCATCAGGTCGAGGACGGCGAAGGTGGCGAGGGTGCCGGCCTCAAGAGTGAGCAGTAGGGCCACAAATGCCTTGGGAGACGGGCCCGTTGGCATGTGGAAGTAGGAGTAGAGCGCGCAGAGGAAGGTCAGCAGCGCGGTCAGGACGACAAGGGGGAGCGAGATGCCGTCGACACCGAGATGGATGCGGATGTCGAGCGCCGGGATCCAGCTGATGTCGGTGGTGGCCTGCATACGGGCCGGGTGGTCGTGGTCGAAGCCGGCGGCCAGCGCGATCGCGGCGGCGAGCACGGCGCCGGTGACGGTCACGCCGTGGCGCAGCACGGCCTGGTCGGGGTTCTTGCCCTTCAGGCCGAGCGGTGCCGGGAGCAGCGCGGCGAGCGCGCCGACGAGGGGGAGAACGACGACGGCCGCGAGGAGAAGCTGCATAGCGGTGTGATTCACGGGTCAGGCCCTCCTCAAGGGTTCGGCTCCGGCGAGGCAGGCCACGAAGGCTGTCGGCTGGGGGTACGGGGGTCGGCCCCCGGGGGTTGGCAGCACGGTCAGGCCCCCGTGCCCGTGGCGACGAGGACGGCGGCGACGGCCAGGACGAGCGAGCCGGCGAGCAGTGCGCCGAGGTAGGTCTGCACGTTCCCGGTCTGGGCGCGGCGGACGGCGGCACCCAGCCAGCGGGGCGCGGCGCCGGCACCGCGGACGTAGGTGTCGACGACCTCGCGGTCCAGGAAGCGGACGAGCGTGGCGGCGGCGCGTACGGGCCGGACGAACAGCGCGGAGTAGACGGCGTCGAGGTGGAAGCCGACGGCGGCGTGCGGCTGCAGCGGTCCGAGGAGGAGGCGGCCGGGGTCGGCCGGGTCCGGGGCGCCGGCGACGCTTCCGTAGACCGGGGCGTGGGTGGCGATGGCCGTCTCCTCGGCGAGGCCGGGCGGGGCGTCCGGGTCGGTGACGACCGCGCCGATCGGGGTGCGGGCGGCCAGGGCGGTGGTGTGGCGCCAGGCCGCATAGGTGACCAGGCCGCCGACGAGGGCGATTCCGGTGCCCAGGACGGAGGTGGTCAGGGTCGGCGCGAGCGAACGCCCGTCGAACCAGTCGGGCAGCAGAGGGGAGGCGAGGCCGAGCGCGAGGGTCGGGAGGAAGAGCACCCACAGCACGGCGTTCATGACGGCCGGCTGCGGGCCGTGGTCGGGGACTTCGACGCCCGTGCCCTTGAAGGCCAGCAGCCACAGCCGGGTGGCATAGGCCGCGGTGAGGAGGGCGGTGAGCAGTCCGGAGACCAGGACGGTCCAGCCGGCCGCGCCGGGGATGCCATGCGCCGCACCGGTGGCGGCGTGCTCGGCGGCGCCCAGGACGGCTTCCTTGGAGAAGAAGCCGGCGAACGGCGGGATCGCGGCGAGCGCGAGCAGCGCGACGGTGACGGTCCAGTAGGCGTCCGGGATGCGCCGGGCCAGGCCGCTCATCCGGGACATGGCGGCCAGTGAGTTGGTGCCCGCGGCGTGGATGATCACGCCCGCGCCGAGGAAGAGGAGGGCCTTGAAGGCACCGTGCGAGATGAGGTGGAAGACGGCGGCGCCGCGGTCGCCGACGGCCAGTGCGCCGAGCATGTAGCCGAGCTGGCCGACCGTCGAATAGGCCAGGACCCGCTTGATGTCGTCCTGGGCCAGCGCGGCCAGACCGGAACCGACCATGGTGATGGCGGCCATGACGCCCATCACCACCAGCGCGGCCGCGGAGGCGGCGAAGACGGGAAGGAGACGGGCCACGACATAGATACCGGCCGCCACCATCGTCGCGGCGTGGATCAGCGCCGAGACGGGCGTCGGGCCGGCCATCGCGTCCGGGAGCCAGGTGTGCAGCGGGAACTGCGCCGACTTGCCCGCGACACCGGCGAGCAGCAGCAGCGCGATCAGCGTCGGATGGTCCAGGCCGCCGTTGGCGACGGTGCCGAGGATGCCGGTGATACGGAAGGTTCCGGCGTCGGCGGCCAGCGCGAAGATGCCGAAGAGGAAGGGGACATCGCCGAGCTTGGTGACGAGGAAGGCCTTGAGGGAGGCGGCGCGGGCGGCCTCGGTCTCCCAGTAGTGGCCGACGAGGAAGTAGGAGCAGATGCCCATGACTTCCCAGCCGACCAGCAGCAGCATCAGGTCGCCGGTGTAGACGACCAGCAGCATCGCGGAGGTGAAGAGCGAGACCAGCGCGGCGTAGGAGGGGTAGCGCGGATCGTCGCGCAGATAGGCGGTGGAGTAGAGCTGCACACAGGACGCCACGACCCCGACCAGGACGGCGAGCAGCGCGGCGAAGCCGTCGATGTGCAGGGCCAGGTCGATCGGGATCGAACCGGTCGGGGTGAGCTGCGTGGCGATGTCGGTGGCCGGGCCGGCGCCCTGTCCGATCGCGACGGTCACCGCGAGCCCGGCCGCGGCCAGCGTCGGCAGCACGGCCAGCGGCCGGACGAATCCGGGTGCCCGGCCGCCCAGCAGGAGACCGGCGGCGGCCCCCAGGAAAGGCAGGAGGGGAACGAGAACGGCAGTGGTGGTGAGGGTCACGCGGCGGCCTCCGCCGTGGTGTCCGGCTGCGGGTCCCCGTCCCCGGCGCTCGCCTGCTCGGCGAGGTCACGGAGCCGGTCGATGTCGGAGCTGCCGCGGTTGCGGTAGACGAGCAGCACGATCGCCAGCCCGATGCCGATCTCGGCGGCGGCGATGGCGATGGTGAAGAGGGTGAGCGCCTGGCCGGTGTGCAGGGTGTCGCGCAGCCAGACGTCGAAGGCGACGAGGTTGAGGTTGACGGCGTTGAGCATCAGCTCGACGGACATCAGCACCAGGATCGCGTTGCGGCGGGCGAGCACGCCGTACAGACCGGTGCAGAAGAGGAGGACGGCGAGGACGGCCGGGTAGGCGAGATGCATCAGCGCTGCTCCTCTCGTGGGGCGGGGGTGCGGGGGGCACGGTTCGTGAGGTCCGCCGCGGCGGCCTTGCCCTCCCCCGTCCTGCGGGACAGCACGATCGCCCCGACGAGCGCGGCCAGCAGCAGCACCGACAGCGCCTCGAAGGGCAGCACCCAGTACTGGAAGAGGCTGCGCCCGGAGGCTTCGGTGGAGCCCTGGGCGGCGCCGTCGAAGCTGATCCAGGTGGCGCGGAAGGCGTCCACGACGACCCAGACCAAGGCGGCGGCCGAGGCGAGCGCCACGGTGAGCGCGGCCCAGCGGTTGCCCGAATCGGCGTCCGGGGAGCGGCCGATGGGCGCCTTGGTGAGCATCAGCCCGAAGAGCAGCAGCACCACGACCGAACCGACGTAGATCAGCACCTGCACCCAGGCGATGAACTCGGCCGTGAGGAGGAGGTATTCGACGGCGATCCCGCCGAGGGCGACGACCAGCCAGAGGGCGGCGTGCACCAGCTGCCGGGTGGTGACGGTGAGGACGGCCGCGCCGAGGGTGGCGATGCCGACGAGGACAAAGGCGATCTCGACGCCGGTGGGCGAGAGGAAGCCGGGGCCGGCTGCGGCGGCGGCGAGCGTCACGTTCCCTCCCCGGGGGTATCAGGTCGGTCCTGGTCCTGCTCCGTGGCCGCGGCCTGCGCCTCGGCCTCCGCGGCCTGCTGGGCGGCGAGTTTGTCCGCGGCCTTGTGGGCGGCGGCGAGTTCCTTGGGCTCCTCGGCCGCCGGGTCGAGCGCCGGGGGCTCGGGCACCGTCCACATCCACTCGCGGAGCTTGTCCCGCTCATGGGTCAGCTCGCGGATGTCCGTCTCGGCGTACTCGAACTCCGGTGACCAGAACAGCGCGTCGAAGGGGCAGACCTCGATGCAGATACCGCAGTACATGCACAGCGCGAAGTCGATCGCGAAGCGGTCCAGCACATTGCGGCTGCGCTCGCGGCCCCCGGGGGCCGCCGGCGGCACCGTCTCCTTGTGGGAGTCGATGTAGATGCACCAGTCCGGGCACTCCCTGGCGCACAGCATGCAGACCGTGCAGTTCTCCTCGAACAGCCCGATGACGCCACGGGTGCGGGGCGGGAGGTCGGGCTGGACGTCCGGGTACTGGGCGGTGACCGATCGTTTCGTCATCGTCCGGAGGGTGACGGCCAGCCCCTTGGCGAGGCCGGAACCGGGGAAGCTCATGACGAGATCACCACCTTGACGACGCCGGTGAGGGCGATCTGGGCGAGGGCGAGCGGGATGAGGACCGTCCAGGCGAGCTTCTGCAGCTGGTCCTCGCGCAGCCGCGGATAGGTCACCCGCAGCCAGATGACACCGAAGGCGAGGATCACGGTCTTCAGCAGCGTCCACAGCCAGCCCAGACCGTCGGCGCCGAACGGACCGTGCCAGCCGCCCAGGAAGAGGACGGAGGTCAGCGCGCAGAGGACGACGATGCCCGCGTACTCGGCGAGCAGGAAGAGGGCGAAGCGCAGTCCGGTGTACTCGGTGTACGCACCGAAGATGATCTCCGAGTCGGCGACCGGCATATCGAACGGCGGCCGCTGGAGCTCGGCGAGCCCCGCGGTGAAGAAGACCACGCCGCCGACGATCTGCCAGGGCACCCACCACCAGTGGAACGCCTCGATGATGCCGGGCAGTGAGAGCGTGCCGGCCGCCATCGCGACGGAGGCCGCGGCGAGCAGCATCGGCAGCTCGTACGCCAGCAGCTGTGCGGCCGTCCGCAGACCGCCGAGCAGCGAGAACTTGTTCGCCGAGGCCCAGCCCGCCATCAGCGAGCCGAGCACCCCGACGCCCATGACGGCGAGGACGAAGAAGATCCCCGCGTCCAGTTCCTGGCCCACGGCGTTGTGCGGGCCTATCGGGATGGCGACCAGGACCAGGAGGTACGGCAGCAGCGCGACGGCGGGCGCGAGCTGGAAGATCCGCCGGTCGGCACCGGCCGGCACGATGTCTTCCTTCTGCGCGAACTTCACACCGTCGGCGACGAGCTGCGCCCAGCCGTGGAACCCGCCCGCGTACATCGGCCCGAGGCGGCCCTGCATATGGGCCATGACCTTGTGCTCGGTCTGCCCGATGACCAGGGGGAAGACCAGGAAGACGGCGAAGACGGCGAGGAGGCGCAGCGCGATGTCGAGAGCGTCGCTCATGGGGTGTCGCCTCCTGCCGGGGGCTCGGGGGTGGGGGGCTGGGGGGACGCCGGTTCGGCCTCCGTAGTGGACGCCGGTTCGGCCTCCGTAGTTGACGCCGGTTCGGGGTGCGGCTTCTGGTCGTTCTCGGCCGGCGTCTCCGGGTCGGTCTTCTTACCGGGCCCGGCCGTCCGCTCCGGCGCGTCGAAGGCCGGGCGGGCGTGATGCCAGGGGGCGTCGGAGGCGGGCGGGGGTGTCGGGGTGTCCTTTGACGGGGTGGCCTTTGGCGGGTCCTCCGTCGCTGGGGTCTCCGTCGCCGGGGTCTGGGTCGTGGCGGCCTTCGTGCTCTCCGTGGTCTCCGCCGCGTCCGTCGCCGTGCGCTGCTGGCTCGCGGAACCCTCGCTCACCGAACGGGTACGACGTGCCGGGCGCTCCGGGCGCTCGGCACGCGCCGGGGTCGCCGCAGTTTCGGCCGCCTCCCCCGTCGCCTGCTGGCCGGCCGACCCCGCGCCCGCCGTACGGGTGCGCCGGGCCGGACGCTCGCCCGCGGCGCCGCCGGCCGCCCGCGCACCCCGCGCAGGACGTGCGGGCGCGGGCGGCAGCTGGCCCTTCAGCGGGCCCCACTCGTTCGGGTCCGGGACGCCCGGGGGCAGCATCTGGCGCCGCTTGGGCCCGCCGTGCTCGGACTCGCCCGGCTCCTTGGCGCCCGGCCACGCCTTGGCGACCCGCGCCGCCAGTACGAAGTCCTTGCGCAGCGGGTGCCCTTCGAAGTTCTCCGGGAGCAGCAGCGGTACGAGGTGCGGGTGGCCGGTGAAGCCGACCCCGAACATCTCGTGGGTCTCCCGCTCGTGCCAGCCCGCGCCCGCGTACACACCGACGGCGCTGGGCAGCTCGGCCGCGTCGTGCGGCACGGTCGTCCGCACGATCAGCCGGTGGACGGTCCCGGGGCGCGCCACATCCGCGAGGTGGGCACAGATCCGGAAGCCGGTGCCGGGCTCGTCGACGGCGCTCAGCCAGTCGAAGTAGCTGCAGCCCAGGTCGTCGCGGGCGGCGGTCAGCGCGGTGAGCCAGCCGTCCACGGGGACGTCGACGGTCAGCAGGTCGTACGCGAGGTCCGCGGTGGCTCCGGGACCGAAGATCTCGCTCGCCGGGCGCGGCAGCCAGCCGACGACCGGCTCGGCGGGGGGCTGCTCGGACTGCTCGGGCTGCTCGGACTGCTCGGGCTGCTCGCCCGGGTCCGGGGCCACCGACTGCTCGGGGGTCTCGGGCGCCTTCTCGGGGGTCTCCGGCTGCTCGGGGGTCCTCGTCTGCTTCTCGGGCTGCTCGCTCATCGGGGCTCCTCCCCCGCCGGCTTCGGAGCGTCCGCCGCCTTCGGAGCGTCCGTCCGCTCCGGCGCGTCCGCCGACTGCGGCGCGGGCGGGGTGACGAGCCCGCTGCGCAGTGCGGCCGCCGAGGGCCGGGCGGTGCCGCCCTTCGCGTACCGCTCCCCCAGCGATTCGCGCGCGATCTTCTCCTGGAGCTTGAGGATGCCCTGCAGCAGCGCCTCCGGACGCGGCGGGCAGCCCGGGACGTACACATCCACCGGAATGATCTGGTCGACGCCCTTGGTGACGGAGTACGAGTCCCAGTAGGGGCCGCCGCAGTTGGAGCAGGCCCCGAAGGAGATGACGTACTTGGGCTCCGGCATCTGCTCGTAGAGCCGCTTGACCGCGGGCGCCATCTTGTCGGTGACGGTGCCGGAGACGACCATCAGGTCGGCCTGGCGGGGGCCGGGCGCGAACGGGATCACGCCGAGCCGGATGAAGTCGTGCCGCGCCATGGACGCGGCGATGAACTCGATGGCACAACAGGCCAGGCCGAAGTTGAAGACCCAGAGGCTGTAGCGGCGGCCCCAGTTGAGGACCACCTTCATCGGTTCGGGCGCGAGCCGGGCGAGGGTGCCCAGGCGCCGCGGCTCCGGCAGGAACTCGGGGGCGGCGCCCGCAGCCGGGGAGCTGTTGGAGGCGGGGGTCACGTCCATTCCAGGACGCCCTTCTTCCATGCGTAGAGCAGGCCGACGGTGAGGAAGCCGAGGAAGATGAACATCTCCGCCAGCGTCACGCCGCCGAAACCGGGGGCGGCGAAGATCGTTGCCCATGGGAACAGGAAGATCGAGTCAACCGCGAAGATGACGTAGAGGAAGGCGTAGACGTAGTAGCGGACCTGGGTGTGCGCCCAGCCCTCACCCACCGGGTCCACACCGCACTCATACGTCAGCAGCTTCTCCGGCGTAGGCACCACGGGCCGCAGCAGCCGCCCGGCACCGAAAGCCACGGCAACGAAGAGCACACCGATCACGGCGATGAGGCCGACGACCGAGTAGCCCTGGAAGTAGTCCGCGGCGACGGTGCTGCGTACGGTCGCGTCCGGCACGTCCGCCCCTCGCTCCCTGACTGTGATTGTTCAACGACTTCGACGATCTGTACGGACCGGAGTCTAGGCCCTGCCCCCGCAGCGATGACCAGCCGCATCGTCCCGGACTACGGGGTTGTCCAGACTTCGCCCTACCTGGGTGGCCGGCAGCGTAAAGGGAGCGCCCGGTTGTCTCAGGACCTGTCTCACGGAGCGGACGGGCGGTGGGGTGGACGTCGGCCGGGGCGGCTCGGGGTCAGGGGTGGCTCGGGGTCAGGGGTGGCTCGGGGTCAGGGGACCGGCCCTCCGTCGAACGGGCTCCGCTGGTCGGGGGCGGTGGGGGCGCCGGGGCCTTCCGGGGGCCCGGCGGCTTGCGGGGTCCCGGCGGCTTGCGGGGGCGCCACCGGCATCGTCGGCATCGGCTGCGTCGCCGGGCCCTGGGGCGGCGGGCCCTGAGGCGGCGTGCCCTGGGGTGCCGGGCCCTGGGGCGGTGCGGGCGCCGGGGGCGCGGCCTGCGGCGGGTGGTAGCCGGGCGCCGGCTGGGGCTGGGGCTGGGGCTGCTGCTGCTGGGCGTGAGCCTGGGGGCCGGCCGGGGCCGGGGCCCGTTGCGGGTCCTGGGGCGGCGGCGAGACGGTCGCCTGCCCCGGGACGTACACCGGCGGCTGCCCTGGCGGATGCACCGTCGTCTGCCGTTGCTGCTGCTGCCGCCCAGGTTCCCGCGAGACCGCACGGTCCATCACCTCAGCGGCGATCCGCGCCGCCGCCTCCCTCGTCCGTTCGCCGAGCAGCTCCGTACGGATGGCTCCGCCGGCCGCCAGATGCCTGTCGTAGGGCAGCGGCAGCACCGCCGCGCCTCCTGCCCCGAGGTGTTCGGCGGCCCGGCGGACGTCGAGAGCGCTGTCGGGTGAGGTGTGGGTGAGCACGACGACGGTGGTGGGCAGCAGACCGGAGTGCAGCCCGCCGACCCAGTCCAGTACGGCACGGGTGGCCGCCACGCCCTCCGGGGTCGCCGGGGTGGCCACCACTCGCGCCTGGGTGGTCACCAGCGCGGTGCGCGCCACTTCGGCGGGCAGCGTCTCGCAGTCCACGACGGTGGCCGCGAAATGGCGGCGCAGCGAGGTCATCACGATGCGGTAGGTGTCGAGGTCCAGCCGGGTGCCGATGGCGCCCTGGCTGCCGGGCAGCAGCCAGCCGCCACCAGCGAACGGGAGGAGATAGCCGGTCAGATCCGTGATCAGCATCGCCGGATCGACGATCTGCGCCAGATCGCTGCCCGACCACCGCACCTCGCGTGCGCCGAGCCGGTGCGGCAGTGTGCCCAGCGCGGGATCGGCCTCGACGGCGAGGACCGGGTCGGAGCGGTAGTGCGCGTAGGTGAGCGCGAGCAGAGCGGCGACGGTGGACTTGCCGGCGCCGCCCCGGATGCTGGACACGGCGATCTGCCGCCCCGTGGCCACGGGCTGCTGAATGGCGTGCGCCGCCTGGGTGACCGCGGCCGTTTCGGCGGCAGGCGACGAGGCGAAGACCCGGCGCAGCGCACGGCCCGCCCGCCGGGCCACGGGGTCGCCGCGACGCGGCCTGGGCTGGCCGTCGGCAAGTTCCGGCGGCAGTAGGGGCACCGAGAGGGGCGTCCGGGCAGGCAGCCCTGGCCTGCCGTAGCGACCGGGAGCCGGCGCGGGGGCGGACGCGGAGGGTCCGGGAGCGGCGGGCCCGGGAGCGGCGGGCCCAGGAGCGGCGGGTCCAGGAGCGGCAGGTCCAGGAGCGGACGGCGCAGACGTCGACGCGGCAGGTGAGGACGGGGCGGGACCGGGCGTCTGAACAGGTGCGGAGGGCTGAACCGGCACGGAACGCTGAGCGGGTACCGATGGCTGAGCGGGTACGGACGGCTGGACCGGCGCGGACGGTGCACCGGCAGACTGAGCCACCGGCTCGCCGTAAGGCATCGCCGCAGCTGAAGGCATCCCCCCAGCAGCAGCCACCGGACCGCCCCCAGCCACGGGCATCGGCCCCGCCGAGGGAACCGACGCCCCCGGACCCCGCGGCTCAGGCCCGCGCCCCGCCGAACCGCCGCCCGACTCGCTCATCGCTCCCGCCTCGCCCGTCATACCCCACTCGCCGCTCTCGCCCGTATTTCCCGCCGTGCTCAACTCCCCTGCCGTATAAGGCCCGGGAGTCCCCTTCATCAAACGCACCGCGTCCACACCCCCTCCCCCGGCCCCTCCCACTCCCGCTCCTGGTCCTGGTCCTGGTCCCGCTTGCTCCGGGGTGCTCTCCGTCGATGACATGGCCCCTCCACCGCCTCTCCGGGTCAGGATGCGCCGAACAGCAGGTCATAGAGGCCGAAAGCCCCGAGGGGGACCGGGATCAGCGCCACCACGCTCACCGACTCGGCACGGTCCAGCCCCCGTCGCAGCCGGGCGAGCGCGGGCTCCGGCACCCGCACCGCGAGCAGTGCGACCGGCAGTACCGCCAGCAGCCCCAGTACGGCCAGCGCGGGCGCCGGCGCCCCGCCGTCGGTGGCCCAGAGCAGCACCAGCCGTACGCAGACCGCCAGACCGGCCGCCAGCAGGGCGACGACCTCCACGGCCAGCGGATACGCCCGTGCCCGTGAGCACAGCACACCGCACAGCAGCAGCGCGGCGAGCACGGTCCAGAGGCCGGGGGTCTGCACCGCGAGCACCCCCGCGGCTCCGGCCGAGGCCGCCGCGACCGTCGTGGCCGGGGCCAGCTCCCGGTGGGTGGCGCCCAGCGCGCCCGCTACCTGGTACCGGCTGACCGGTGTACCGCCGGCGCGCAGATCGTCGAGCCGGGTCAGCCCGGCGCCCCGCAGCGCGAGCCGCGGCAGCTGGCCGAGGACGAGGACGGAGACGAAGCCGAGCACAACTCCCGTACGTGCGGGGGTGGTCAGCGCCAGGCCCAGTTCCCAGGCGCCCACCGCGAGCGCGAGCGAGGCGGCGCCGGTCAGGCCGCCGCGCCCCAGGCCCGTACAGAGTCCGAGGAGCGCGAGCACGGCCGCCACGGTCAGTCCGACGGCGGCGAGCTTGGCAGCGCCGCCCGGGGCCGCCTGCCAGGCCGCGGCCACGCCGAGCGCCCCGCCGAGCAGCAACAGGGCCGCTGCCGGGGCGGACTGCCCGTGCCGCGCGGCGAGCGCGCCGGTGGCCGCACCGGCGGCGGTGGCGAGGACCGCGGCGATGCCGAGCCAGAGGGCGATGCCCCCGTTCGCGTACCAACTGCCCGCGCACACCCCGGTGACCGCCGCGAGCAGCACACTCGCCGTCACCGCCGTCCAGACCCGGCTCCGCTCGCCCCAGCCCCAGCCGCGGACGTCGAGTGGGGCGGCCACCGCGTCGGTGAGGTCCCGCGTGGCGGAATCCGGCCGGGCCGCGGCGTCATCCGGCCGGCCTGCGGCGTCATCCGGCTTCAGCAACTGGCCGTTGTAACCCCGCGCCATCGCCCCTCGCCCCTCCCGTTGTGCATCGCCACACCTTACGGTCCCGTCGACGCGCCGTGTCCACCGCTCCGGTAACGGGACAGGCACTGTGCCGCGCGCCGGCCCCGTCCCGCCGCAGGTGCCCTGACCTGCACCGGGACACGCGGACGGGGAGGGGAATGGGGCAAACCCCACCACGATCCCCCGAGCTACCCCATGGCACCGGGGGCGGCGGCCGGGCAGTCTGGGCGCATGACGGAGAGTTCCCGACCCAGTGCTGCCGCGGACGCCCTTGACGGCGCCTCACCACCGCCGCCCAGAGGGCCGCTCAGCGGCACGACGTGGCGGGAGATCGCCTATCTGCTGGCCAACTTCCCTTTGGGTGTCGTGGCGTTCGCGGTGCTCATGGTGTGGGTCGGGGCGGGGGTCGGGCTGTCCGTCATCGTGATCACGCTGCCGCTGCTGGCCACCGGGCTGCGGGTGTGCCGGCTGTACGGGAGGCTGGAGCGGGGCCGGGCGCGGGTGTTGCTCGGGGTGCGGGTCGAGGAGCCGAGCCCGCTGCGGGCGCGGCACCCGGGGGTCCTGCCGTGGTTGTGGGCGGCATTGAGGGACCCGGTCGCCTGGCGGCATGCGCTGTTCGCGTTCATCCGGCTGCCGTGGGCCATCGTCACTTTCGCGGTGGTCTTCATCCTGTTCTTCCTGGGGTGGCCGGCGCTGCCGTGGGTGGCGCGCTGGCTGACCAACGTGGACCGGGCGATGGTGCGCGGGCTGCTCTCGCCGTCGGACGAGCTGGAGCGGCGGATCGCCGAGCTGGAGTCGGACCGGGTGACGGTCACCGACACCGCGGCCGCCGATCTGCGGCGCATCGAACGGGATCTGCACGACGGCGCGCAGGCCCGGCTGGTGGCGCTCGCCATGGGGCTCGGCCTGGCGAAGGAGAAGCTGCTGGAGGGCCGGGCCGACGAGAGCGTGGCGGCGATGGTGGACGAGGCGCACGGCGAGGTGAAGCTGGCGCTCCAGGAGCTGCGGGATCTGGCCCGGGGCATCCATCCGGCGATCCTCACCGACCGTGGGCTGGGGCCCGCGCTGACCTCACTGGCGGGGCGCTGCACGGTGCCGGTCACGACGGCCGTGGACCTGTCCGAGCGGCCCGCGCCCGCCATCGAGGGCATCGCTTATTTCACCGTCTCCGAGCTGCTGCAGAACGTCTCCAAGCACAGTGCGGCGCGGCAGGCGTCGGTGGAGGTGTGGCGGACGAAGAACCGGCTGCTGATCCAGGTGTCGGACGACGGGCGGGGCGGGGCGCGGCTGGACGGCGGCAGCGGAATGGCGGGGCTCGCCGAGCGGCTGGGGGCGGTGGACGGGCTGTTCGTGCTGGATTCGCCGGCGGGCGGGCCCACGCGGGTGACGGCGGAACTGCCGTGGCGGGTGCGGACGGAGGCGGGGGCGGGGGCCGGGGCCGACACGGCGGTTGGCGGTCGGCCTCAGGGCCGGGGGTGGGGATAACCCCAGGCGAAGACTGCGAGAAGCCTCATGGTGCGGGGGCCGCCGGTCGCGGACGCTGGTCTTGGCGGAAAAAGCCGCGCGGAGCGGCGGAGCAGACAGCGGCGCCGACAGGGGCATGGCCGCGCCCGGCAGAACGGACGACGAGACGATGGATACCGCATACGCACCGAGCCCCCGCGGCTCCCGTGTGCCCGTGGGGCTGCGCGCCCCGTTCTCCGGGCGCACCTGGCGGGAGTTCCTCTACCTCTTCCTCAGCCTCCCTCTGGCCGTCCTGATGTTCGTGTACGCGATAACGGTGATCTCGCTGGGCGCCGGCCTGCTGGTGACGTTCCTGGGGATCCCGGTGCTGGCGGGCGGTCTGGCGGGCAGCCGTGCCCTGGGCGGTCTGGAGCGGGCGCGGGCCCGCACCCTGCTGGGGCTGAAGGTGGCCGATCCGGAACCGGTCCGGGCCGCCAAGCCGGGCCTGCTGGGGTGGGTCGGGGCCGTGCTGAAGAGCGGGGTGTCCTGGCGGCACCTCATCTACTCCCTGCTGCACTTCCCGTGGGCGATCTTCTCCTTCGTCTTCTCGGTGACGTTCTGGTCCATCGGCTGGATGCTGCTGTCCTATCCGCTGTGGCGCTGGACGTTCCCCGCGTATCTCGACCAGCCGGGCGCCCTGATGTGGGACGACGGAAATGGCCACGGCGTCTATCTCGACGCCCCGACGGAGATCGGCTTCACCAGCGGGTTCGGACTGCTGCTGGTCCTGGCCGGGCCATGGGTGATCCATGGGCTGACGCAGGTGGACCGGATCATGGTCCACGGCCTGCTGGGGCCCTCCTCCCTCGCCACCCGGGTGTCGCAGCTGGAGTCGGACCGTGGGGTGGTGGTGGACACCGCGGCGGCCGACCTGCGGCGCATCGAGCGCGATCTGCACGACGGCGCACAGGCGCGGCTGGTGGCGCTCGCCATGGACCTGGGCCTGGCCAGGGAGAAGCTGGCGGAGGACCCGCAGGCCGCGGCCAGGATGGTGGACGAGGCGCACGGCGAGGTGAAGATCGCGCTCCAGGAGCTGCGTGACCTGGCCCGCGGCATCCATCCGGCGATCCTCACCGACCGGGGTCTCGACCCGGCGCTGTCGGCGCTGTCCGCGCGGTGCACGGTTCCGGTGACGGTGACCGTGGATCTGGACCACCGGCCGGCCGCGGCGATAGAGGGCATCGCGTACTTCACCGCCTCCGAGCTGATACAGAACGTCTCCAAGCACGCCCAGGCCACCAGCGCCACGCTCGACGTCTGGCGCACCGCGGACCGGCTGATGGTGCTGGTCGCGGACAACGGCCGGGGCGGCGCGCACACCGACAGCGGCACGGGCCTGGCGGGCCTCGCCGAACGGCTGGAGGCCGTCGACGGCCTGCTGATAGTCGACTCCCCGATCGGCGGTCCGACCTGCGTCACCGCCGAGCTGCCGTGGCGCGGATGACGACCGGACCACGACCACCGGACCGCACTGAGACGGCCGCGGCGCTGAGACGGGGCACCGCGCCAAGACGGGCCACCGGGCGAGACGGGCAACGGGCGATCGGGCCGGCACCCCCATGGCCCGGCCCCGGCCCGGCACCCGTCTCCCCGGCCCGGCACCCGGCCCCCTGTCCCCACCCCTGCTCCCCCTCACCCGCCTCGCTTCCGTCCGGATGCTGGGATGCTGGGGTCCGGCAGGGACGGGACGGATGACACATGGGGGGGGATCTGAGCCGTGGAGGACAAGGTGCGGGTGGTCATCGCCGAGGATTCGGTGCTGCTCCGGGAGGGCCTGACCAGGCTGCTCACCGACCGGGGGCATGAGGTCGTGGCCGGTGTGGGGGACGGCGAGGCGCTGATCAAGGTGATCGGGGAGCTGGCGGACGAGCAGGCGCTGCCGGATGTGGTGGTGGCGGATGTGCGGATGCCGCCGACGCACACCGACGAAGGGGTGCGGGCCTCGATCCGGCTGCGCCGGGACCATCCCGGCCTGGGCGTGCTGGTCCTCTCGCAGTACGTCGAGGAGCAGTACGCGACGGAGCTGCTGGCCGGTTCGAGCCGGGGCATCGGCTATCTGCTCAAGGACCGGGTGGCCGAGGTGCGGGAATTCGTCGACGCGGTGGTCCGGGTCGCCGGGGGCGGCACCGCGCTGGACCCGGAGGTGGTGGCCCAGCTGCTGGGCCGCAGCCGTAAGCAGGACGTACTGGAACGTCTGACACCCCGGGAGCGGGAGGTGCTGGGGCTGATGGCCGAAGGCCGGACGAACTCCGCGATCGCCCGGCAGCTGGTGGTCAGCGACGGCGCCGTGGAGAAGCACGTCAGCAATATCTTTCTGAAACTGGGCCTGGCGCAGAGTGACGGGGATCACCGCAGAGTGCTTGCGGTGCTCACCTATCTCAATTCCTGAGGATCTGACACCCTGTCAGATGGGCTGTTCGAGGCGTTTTCCACCCAGGTCCAGGACTTTGGGCGTAGAACCAATGGAGGAGTCCGGAGCGTCATGGACAACGGGGTCACGGGGGCGGTGATTTCATGACAATACGCACCAGATCGCTGTCTCATGCTGACGTCCACCATGCGATCGACCCAAGGAAGGCCACCCTTACCCACGTACGATGGTTATGGGACAACCGGTCGGTACGACACGTCCCGAGCCCTGCCTCCGGCGGGGACGCCGCACCCCTCGAGGGAGGTCCGAAGCAGTGACCAGCCAGGTCAGTAGCCCAGCCGAGCAGACCGACGCAGCGCTTGTCGGGGAACAACGCGCGTCCGGTAACGGCGGCGAAGCCAAAGAAGTCCGGCGTCTGGACCGGGTGATCATCCGGTTCGCCGGTGACTCCGGTGACGGTATGCAGCTCACCGGCGACCGGTTCACGTCCGAGACGGCATCATTCGGCAACGACCTGTCGACGCTGCCCAACTTCCCCGCCGAGATCCGGGCCCCTGCCGGGACCCTGCCGGGCGTCTCCAGCTTCCAGCTGCACTTCGCCGACCACGACATCCTCACGCCCGGTGACGCACCGAATGTGCTGGTCGCGATGAACCCCGCCGCGCTGAAGGCGAACCTCGCCGACGTCCCGCGGGGCGCGGACATCATCGTCAACACCGATGAGTTCACCAAGCGCCCGATGGCGAAGGTCGGCTACGCCACCAGCCCGCTGGAGGACGGCTCGCTGGAGGCCTACAACGTCCACCCGGTGCCGCTGACCACGCTGACGATCGAGGCGCTCAAGGAATTCGGGCTCTCCCGCAAGGAGGCCGAGCGCAGCAAGAACATGTTCGCGCTGGGTCTGCTGTCGTGGATGTACCACCGGCCGACCGAGGGCACCGAGAAGTTCCTGCGGGCGAAGTTCGCCAAGAAGCCGGATATCGCGGAGGCGAATGTCACCGCGTTCCGGGCGGGCTGGAACTTCGGCGAGACGACCGAGGACTTCGCCGTCTCCTACGAGGTCGCCCCGGCGACGAAGGACTTCCCCACCGGCACCTACCGGAACATCTCCGGGAATCTCGCGCTGTCCTACGGGCTGATCGCGGCGGGCCGGCAGTCGGACCTGCCACTGTATCTGGGCTCGTACCCGATCACCCCGGCCTCGGACATCCTGCATGAGCTGTCCAAGCACAAGAACTTCGGTGTGCGGACGTTCCAGGCGGAGGACGAGATCGCCGGTATCGGCGCTGCGCTGGGCGCGGCCTTCGGCGGCGCGCTGGCGGTGACGACCACCTCGGGCCCCGGGGTGGCGCTGAAGTCGGAGACCATCGGTCTCGCGGTCAGTCTCGAACTGCCGCTGCTGGTCGTGGACATCCAGCGCGGCGGCCCCTCGACGGGCCTGCCGACGAAGACCGAGCAGGCCGACCTGCTGCAGGCGATGTACGGGCGCAACGGCGAGGCCCCGGTGCCGATTGTGGCCCCCCGCACGCCCGCCGACTGCTTCGACGCGGCGCTGGACGCGGCCCGTATCGCACTGACCTACCGCACCCCCGTCTTCCTGCTCTCCGACGGCTATCTGGCCAACGGCTCGGAGCCGTGGCGGATCCCCGACGTCGAGGAACTGCCCGATCTGCGGGTCCAGTTCGCCTCCGGCACCAACCACCAGCTGGCGGACGGCACCGAGGTGTTCTGGCCCTACAAGCGCGACGAGCAGACGCTCGCCCGCCCCTGGGCCGTGCCCGGCACCCCGGGTCTGGAGCACCGCATCGGCGGCATCGAGAAGCAGGACGGCACCGGCAACATCTCCTACGACCCGGCCAACCACGACTTCATGGTGCGCACCCGCCAGGCGAAGGTGGACGGCATCGAGGTCCCCGACCTGGAGGTCGACGACCCCGCCGACGACAGCGGCCGGGGCGCCCGGACCCTCGCCCTGGGCTGGGGGTCGACCTACGGACCGATCACCGCGGCGGTCCGGCGCGTCCGGCGCGCGGGCGAACAGATCGCGCAGGCCCATCTGCGCCATCTCAACCCCTTCCCGCGGAATCTCGGCGAGGTGCTGGCGCGTTACGACAAGGTGATCGTGCCGGAGATGAACCTCGGACAGCTCGCCACCCTGCTGCGTGCCAAGTACCTCGTCGACGCGCACTCGCACACCCAGGTCAGCGGAATGCCGTTCAAGGCCGAGCAGCTCGCGGAGGTCTTTAAGGAGGCCATCAATGACTGAGGCGATCTCGGAGAGGCCCGCGCAGATCGAGGCGCTCTCCCTGGTGCCCAAGGCCGACGCCAAGCAGTCCATGAAGGACTTCAAGTCCGATCAGGAAGTGCGCTGGTGCCCCGGCTGTGGTGACTACGCCGTCCTCGCCGCCGTACAGGGCTTCATGCCCGAACTCGGCCTGGCGAAGGAGAACATCGTCTTCGTCTCCGGCATCGGCTGCTCCTCCCGCTTCCCGTACTACATGAACACCTACGGGATGCACTCGATCCACGGCCGCGCCCCGGCCATCGCCACCGGCCTGGCCTCCTCCCGGCGCGATCTGTCCGTATGGGTCGTCACCGGTGATGGCGACGCGCTGTCCATCGGCGGCAACCACCTCATCCACGCGCTCCGCCGCAACGTCAACCTCAAGATCCTGCTGTTCAACAACCGGATCTACGGTCTGACCAAGGGCCAGTACAGCCCCACCTCCGAGGTCGGCAAGATCACCAAGTCGACGCCGATGGGCTCGCTGGACGCGCCCTTCAACCCGGTCTCGCTCGCCCTCGGCGCCGAAGCCTCCTTCGTCGCCCGCACCGTCGACTCCGACCGCAAGCACCTCACCTCGGTGCTGCGCGAGGCCGCCGCCCACCCCGGCACGGCACTGGTGGAGATCTACCAGAACTGCAACATCTTCAACGACGGCGCCTTCGAGGTCCTCAAGGACAAGGAGCAGGCCGAGGAGGCCGTGATCCGCCTGGAGCACGGCCAGCCGATCCGCTTCGGCGCACTCGCCCCCGACGGCTTCGGCTCCAAGGGCGTGGTCCGCGACCCGGCCACCGGCGACCTCAAGGTCATCGACGTCCGGGAAGAGGGCACCGGCGGTGTGCTGGTGCACGACGCCCACAACCCCTCGCCCACCACGGCCTTCGCACTCTCCCGGCTCGCCGACGCCGACACCCTCCACCACACCCCGATCGGTGTGCTGCGCAGTGTCGACCGGCCGGTCTACGACACCCTGATGTCCGACCAGCTCGACGCCGCCATCGAGCAGAAGGGCAAGGGCGACCTGGCCGCACTGCTGGCCGGCAACGACACCTGGACGGTCGTCGGCTGACCGACCTGCCGGAGTACCGGGCTACCGGAGTACCGGCCACCGGGCTTCGTGGCTTCGCGGGTGCCTCCGGGGGCGTCTTATGGCGCTTCCGGAGGCACCCGTTTGTCGTGTGCCCGGCCCATGGCGGCCGGTCCCGCCCCGCCCGGTGACGGCCGGTCCCGCCCCCGCGACGGGCGCCGCCCCTTCCCCGCGCCGTGCCGGTGCCGCTCCGGCGGGCGATGCTGAAGGGTGATCCCGCACGCACCAGTTATCCGTACACCCGTCATAGACGATCGTTTAGGGCAGGCGTACGGTCGGGTCCTCAGGCAGCGACGCCCACAGGGGGTAACTCATGAGCTTCGTCGTCACCGGCGCCACCGGGGCACTCGGCCGGCTCGTCATCGAGGAACTGCTCCGGCGCACCGCACCGGGCGAGATCGTCGCGCTGGTCCGCGACCGGGCCAAGGCCGCCGGCCTCGCCGCCCACGGGGTGGAGATCAGGACCGCGGACTACAGCCGGCCGGACAGCCTCCAGGGTGCCTTCGCGGCCGGTGACCGGGTGCTGTTCATCTCCGGGAACGAGGCGGGGCAGCGCGTCACCCAGCACCGCACCGTCATCGACGCCGCGCGGGAGGCGGGCGTCGGGCTGCTGGCGTACACCAGCGTGCTGGGCGGGCCGACCGCCACCTTCTCGATCGCCGAGGAGCACCTCGCCACCGAGCAGGCGCTGCTCGCCTCCGGGGTGCCGTACTGCCTGCTGCGCAACGGCTGGTACCACGAGAACTACACCGGCGCGCTCGCCACCACCCTCACGACCGGCACCGTCGTCGGCAGCGCGGGCGAGGGCCGGGTGGCCACCGCCGCGCGCCGGGACTACGCGGAAGCGGCCGCCGCCGTCCTCACCGGCAGCGGCCAGGAGAACACCGTCTACGAGCTGAGCGGCGACACCGCCTGGACGATGGCCGAGTACGCGGCGGAGGTCTCGCGCCAGACCGGCCGGCGCATCCGGTACCGCGATCTGCCGCCGGAGCAGTATGTGGCGCTGCTGGTGGAGGCGGGCGTCCCGGCGCTGGGCGCACAGCTGGTCGCCGACGCGGACGCCGGGATCGCCCGCGGCGAGCTGTCCGCGACGCCCGGCGAGCTGTCCCGGCTCATCGGCCGTCCGACGACACCGATCGCCGAGGCGATTGCGGAGGCGCTGAAGGGGCTGGAGGGGATGGAGGGGCGGCCCGGCTGAAGCTGAGGCGGCGGCCCCGGCGGATCGCCGCCCGTACCCCCCCGTACCCCCGTGCGGCCCGTACCTCCCGTACGCCCGGTCATGACCGTATGCCAAGACGCGCATGACAGGCGCTCCGCGCGGCGCTACCTTCACCGGAGCGCCGCCCACCACCAGGAGGGTCCCCATGCAGCCTCGCACCGACCAGCGCACCGGACTCGCCTACGGCATCGCCGCCTACACCATGTGGGGCCTGCTGCCGCTCTACTGGCATCTGCTGGACGACGCCTCGCCGTCCGAGATCCTGGCCCATCGCATGGTGTGGTCGCTGCCGGTCGCCGTCACCCTGCTGGCCGTGCTCCGCCGCTGGTCCTGGCTGCGCCCGCTGCTGCGGCAGCCCCGGCGGCTCGGGCTGATCCTGGTCGCCACCCTGGTGATCTCGGCGAACTGGTTCCTCTACATCTGGGCGGTCAACTCCGGGCATGTGCTGGAGGCGTCGCTGGGCTACTTCATCAATCCGCTGGTCAGCATCGCCTTCGGTGTCCTGGTGCTGCGCGAACGGCTGCGTCCGCTCCAGTGGACCGCGGTGGGGACCGGCGCCCTGGCCGTCCTCGTGATGACCGCCGCCTACGGCCGGATGCCCTGGATCGCGCTCGCGCTGGCCTTCTCGTTCGCGACATATGGGCTGGTCAAGAAGGGCATCAAGCTCGACGGGATCGAGGGCTTCAGCGCCGAGACGGCACTGCAGCTGCTGCCCGCGCTGGGCTTTCTGGTCTTCCTCGGCCTGCGCGGCGAGTCCAGTTTTACCACCGGCGGGGTGGGCCAGGCGCTGCTGCTGTCGGCCTGCGGTCTGGCGACGGCGGTGCCGCTGATCTGCTTCGGCGCGGCGGCCGTGCGGCTGCCGCTGAGCACGATCGGGATGCTGCAGTATCTGGCGCCGAGCTTCCAGTTCCTGCTGGGGCTCACGGTCTTCCACGAGACGATGCCGCCGGAGCGCTGGGCCGGGTTCGCGCTGGTGTGGCTGGCCCTGGCGGTGCTGACCTGGGACGCGCTGCGGACGGCGCAGCGGGGGCGGACGGCACTGGCCGAGGCAGCGGCCCGCGCGGGCGAGACGGGCGCGGCCGAGACGGCACCGGCCCCGGCCGGGACGGCGACGCCCTCGGCAACGGCCCCGGCAGCCCCGGCACCGCACACCACCGAGCAGCCGGCCCCGCCCCGGCCCCCCGGCCTCACGCAGTGACGTCCCGGGTGGTGAAGCGCGCCCAGGCCGCCGAGCCGAAGACCAGGGCGTACAGCGCCTGCAGGCCGAGGTTCTTCTGCAGCTGGTCCCAGTAGACGGGGTCACGGAGCAGATCCGCGAAGGACAGCCAGTAGTGCGGGAAGAGGTACGGCTGGATCGCGTGCAGCTGCGGGAGGGTGTCCAGGATCTGCACCGTGATCAGCAGGCCGACCGTGGTCGCCATGGCCGCTATGCCGCTGGTGGTGAGCGTCGAGACGAACAGGCCGACGGCCGCCACCCCGGTCAGGGACAGCGCCACCGCGACCGCGATGGCCAGCGCCCGCAGCAGCCCCTCGCCCAGGGACACGGAGGTGCCGGAGAGCAGGGTGACCTCCCCCAGAGGGAAGAGCAGCGCGCCCGTCGCCAGTGCGGACAGCGCCACGACCAGGGCGCCGACCAGGCAGAACGTCAGGGTCGTGGCGTATTTGACCAGCAGCAGACGAGTGCGGCCCGCGGGGGCGACCAGGAGATAGCGCAACGTCCCGCCGTGCGCCTCCCCGGCGAGCGAGTCGCCCGCGATCACGCCGACGGACATCGGCAGGAAGAACGGCAGGGTCACCGCGAGCGAGGTGAAGACCAGGAAGAGGCCGTTGTGGGTGACCTGGGAGAGGAAAGCCGGGCCGCCCTCGCCGCCCCCGCCACCGCCGCCCGGCCCACCGTCACCGGTCTCGATCCGTACGGCGATGCCGACCAGGACCGGTACGCCCGCGAGCACCGCCAGCAGCGCGAGGGTGCGCCAGCGCCGGAACGTCATGGCGATCTCGCTGCGCAGCAGCCCCAGCGACCACAGCGGCCGGGGCGTTTGCCGCACCACCTCAGCCTGCGACATCGAAGCCCTCCCCGGTCAGCCGCACAAAGACCTCCTCCAGCGAGGCGCGCGCCGTGCCGAAGCCACGGACCCGCACCCCGGCATGCACCAGCGCGGCATTGAGCTCCGCGACGTCACGCGGCGCCCCGCCGCCCGGTCCGCCGTCCAGTCCGCCGTCCGGCCCACCGCCCATCGCGGCCTCCGGCTCCGGGAGTTGACCCGTCACCCGGTCATCGGTGACCTCGACCCCGGTCACCCCCAGCTCCGTCAGCACCCGCGCCGCGTCCGCCGTGTCGGGCGTGGTGACCGTGAGCCTGACGTGGCCGCGCGGGTCCAGGCCCCCGGCGGCGAGGTCGGCGACCGGGCCCTGGGCGAGCAGTCGGCCGCGGGCCATCACCGCGGCATGAGTGCAGACCTGCTCGATCTCGTCGAGGAGATGGGAGGAGAGGAAGACGGTGGTGCCGTCCGCCGCCAGCTCACGGATCAGGGCACGGATCTCCCGCATGCCCTGCGGGTCCAGGCCGTTGGTGGGCTCGTCGAGCACCAGCAGCTCACGGGGCCGGAGCAGGGCCGCGGCAAGGCCGAGGCGCTGTTTCATGCCGAGGGAGTAGGCGCGCGCCTTCTTGCCCGCCGCCGAGGCCAGCCCGACCCGCTCCAGCGCCTGGCCGACCCGCGCCGCGCGGGTACGGGGATCGGCGGCCGGGTCGGCGGCGTCGAACCGGCGGAGGTTGTCCCGCCCGCTGAGGAAGCCGTAGAGCGCCGGGCCCTCGATGAGCGCGCCGACCCGGGGCAGCACCCGGCGGCCCGCGGCGGGCATCGGCTGCCCGAGCACCCGTGCATGGCCGGAGGTCGCCTCGATCAGGCCCAGCAGCATGCGGATGGTGGTGGTCTTGCCGCAGCCGTTGGGGCCGAGGAAGCCGAAGACGCTGCCGCGCGGTACGGCCAGATCGAGGCCGTCGACGGCGAGCCGCCCGCCGCGGTACGCCTTGGTCAGCCCCTGGGTCTCGATCGCCCAGCCCTCCCCGGCGGACGGCGACCCGGCGCCCGGCCCGTCGGCGCCCAACCTGTCGACCCCCGGCCCGTCGGTGGGCGGCCCGTCCGTGGGCGGCCGCAGGGCATCGGCCCCCGGGGCGAGCTGCGCTGCCGACATCCGTTCCCCCCCGTCGTACGGATGGCCCACGGGCTGCGCCGCGCCACCCGCGAAGGGGTGGCGCGGCGGTCTCGCGGTGCCGTGGTGGTGCGCTACTTGGCGGCGTTGGCCGCGTTGATCAGGGTCTGCTTGTCGACGGCGCCGACGTAGACCGTGCCGTTGTCCGTGACCAGGGCATTGACGAGGCGCGTGCTGACGACCCGGCCGGAGCCGAACGAGCCGTTGACCTTGTCGCCGATGCTGTCCAGGAACGCGCCGACATCGCCGCCCGCGCCCTTGCTCTTGGCCTTGTCCATGTCCTTGCCGGAGGGAAGACCGGAGCCGTCACCCTTGATCGTGGCGATGGAGGTCCAGCCCTTGCCGATGATGTTCGGCCCGCCCTTGTCCTCACCCTTGCCCTTGGCCTTGGCCTCGGCGAGCTTCTCGAACGGGGCGGCCTTGCCGTGCTCGCGCTCCGCCGTCGCGCGCTCCTTGTCGCCGTCGACGACCTTGGCGCCCTTGGGCGGGGTGAAGGCGAAGGTGCTCGCGGCGGGCTTGGCGAAGTCGACATTGGTGAAACCGACGTCGACGGCGGCCGCGCCACCGCTCTTGGGGGTCAGGGTGAACTTCAGCGGCACACCGTTGTCGGCGTCCACCGCGACCCGGATCGAGCCGACCGTGGAACCGGCCTGCTTGGGCTTGATCAGCAGCTGGTAGGCGTCCCGCCCGGCGACCTTGGCGGTGCCGTCGACGGTGACCGAGGTCGTGTCACCGGCCGCCTTCAGCGCCTCCTTCGCGAGGTCCTGCGGCGTCGCGGTCTTCAGGTCCTTCGGCAGGCCCCCGGGGGCCCGGTGCTCCTTGCCGCCCCGGCTGCCGGGCGCGGTGCTGTGCAGGGCGGTGTTGCTGCCGCTGTCGTACGCCCAGACCTCGTTGCCGTTGTGGACCAGGCTGTATTCGGCGGCCTTGTCGACGATGGACACCCGCTGCTTCTCGGGGCCGTCGGCCGCGACGCGCAGCGTGTGCGAACCGGACGCCAGCTCCATCAGCTTGTTCTCGGGCGACGCGGAGGCGCCGTCCCCGCCCTTCGCCCCGCCGCCCGGGGCGCCGTCGAAGCCGCCCGCTCCGCCCGGCAGGGACGGCAGACCGAGGTCCGTGGTGACCCGGACCGTGCCGGAGAGCTGCTGGACGTCCGACTTGGCGACCTTGGCTATCAGGTCCTGCGCCGAGATCTTCGGCAGATCCGGAGAGGAGCCTGCGAACGCCGGGACCAGCCCGATCGTGACCGCCGCCGCGCCGGCCACCGCGACCGGGACGCCGTACCGCACCGCCTTACGCCGCCTCGGCGAGCGCTCCCCGCCCCATCCGTCGCTGACCTCGGTCGGTTCGTTCCGTGGCATCTGCCCTACCTCCGTCGTGTGCGGCGGCTGCTGTGCTGTCCATGCGTGTTGCTCGCCACGCGTGCCCCCCTGGGCTCATGGTGACCTGCCCGCCGCGCTCAGGTGGTTCCATCTCACCAAATCGCCCGGCGCAAAGCGTCAGACCGCGGGAGCAACTCGTCGTACTGCTGAGGTATGACACATGCTCATCCCACGGTGGAACCCGTACGACAGGAGGCGGAGCGATCCCTAGGGGATGTCAGGTCAGGCCGTAGGGGACGGCAGCTGCGGGGGCGTCAGCCCGCCCGGTGCACCACCGCGTCGCACAGGCCCTCCAGAGCCTGCCTGGCCATGCAGGAGCGCAGCGGCGCCAGCATCGCGCGGGCCTCCTGCGCATAACGCACGGTGTCGCGGCGGGCCTCTTCGAGCGCCGGATGGGCGCGCAGACCGGCCAGCGCCTCGGCGTGCCGGCCGTCGTCGGTGAGGTCGCCGGCCAGCAGCTCGCACAGCGCGCGGTCCTCGGGGGTGCCGTCGGCGCCCTCGGCCCGCGCCCGCAGCCGCAGCACCGGCAGCGTCGGAATGCCCTCGCGCAGGTCCGTACCGGGCGTCTTGCCCGACTCGTGCGAGTCGCTGGCGATGTCGAGCACATCGTCGGCCAGCTGGAAGGCCGTGCCGAGCCGCTCGCCGTACTGGGTGAGGATGTTGACCGTCGACTCCTCGGCGCCCGACATCATCGCGCCGAAGCGGCACGCGACGGCGACCAGCGAACCGGTCTTGCCCGCCAGGACGTCCAGGTAGTGGTCGATGGGGTCACGGCCGTCGCGCGGGCCCGCGGTCTCCAGGATCTGGCCGGTCACCAGGCGCTCGAACGCCTCGGCCTGGATCCGGACCGCCTCGGGCCCGAGGTCGGCGAGGATGTGGGAGGCGCGGGCGAACAGGAAGTCGCCGGTCAGCACCGCGACGGAGTTGCCCCAGCGGGCGTTGGCGCTGGCCACCCCGCGGCGCACATCGGCCTCGTCCATCACATCGTCGTGGTACAGCGTCGCCAGATGCGTGAGCTCCACGACGACCGCGGAGGGCACCACACCCGGGCTGTAGGGGTCACCGAACTGGGCGGCCAGCATCACCAGCAGCGGCCGGAACCGCTTGCCGCCCGCGCGCACGAGATGCTGCGCGGATTCGGTGATGAACGGCACGTCGCTTTTGGTGGCCTCCAGCAGGCCCTCCTCGACAGCCGCCAACCCGGCCTGGACATCGGCCTCAAGAGCCTGGTCCCGCACGCTCAGCCCGAAGGGCCCGACGACGGTCACGAGGGGTACTCCTGTCTGCTGACGATCAAACTGAATGTCGATCTGTCGCTGTCTCCACCACTGGCCAGCGTATCCGGTCGCAGTTCGATCACCGTGAGCGCCCGCCCCCCGAACCGCCCGGGAAGCACGGCGACCCCCCGGCCGGGATGTTCCGAAACGGCTGTTGACGCGGATGCGAGGCGGAAGGGCGGGACGGCGCACACGGAAGAGCGGACCGGCCACGGCAAGCATCCCCGGTCCGCTTCCGCTCCGGCAAGGGCCCGCGGACCGGCCATGGCCGGAAAGCCCTGCCCCGTTCACCGCGCCGCCTCCCGAGCGGACCTCCCGGTCACCGCCCCGAGCGAAATCACCACGGCGCAGGACGACTTCCGCATCCCTTTCCGTGTCCCCCTCCGTGTCCGCTGCGGACGCCCCGCCTCACCCGTACGCCCGCGCCACCGCCCTGGCCAGCCGGGGCGAGGCGAAGTCCGTACCGCACACAAAGCGCATCAGCGGCCCGAAGGAGGCGGCCGCCGGCAGCCCCGTGAAATACAGCCCCGGCACGGACGAGCCGAAACCGGCGTCCAGCAGCGGACCGCCGGCCCGCGCCACGATCCCGGTGCGCAGCCCCTGCCCCAGGAAGTCCAGCGCCGCCAGATCCATCCGGTAGCCGGTCGCGGCCAGCACATGGTCGGCGACGACCTCCCCGCCCTGCCCGTCGGCGCCGCGCAGCGCCAGTACGGGGCGGCCGTCACGGACCGTGGCCCGTACGATCCGCCGCCCCTGCGTTACCCGCACCCGGTCGGTGAAGCGCTCCCGCAGCCACCACGCCCCCAGCGGGACGGGCACCCGGCGCCCCAGATACCGCCGGGCGGACACCGGCAGCCAACGGAAGGCCCCGGCGCGGTACGCCGGCGCATACCGCGACCGGGCATGGCCGAACGGCGGCCGCGGACGGCGGTCCGGCGGCGCGCCGAAGCCCACCGCGGCGGGGCCGCGCGCCACCACCCGTACGGCCGCCGCGCCCGCCTCGGTGAGCAGCACCGCGCTCTCCAGCGCCGACTGCCCGGCGCCGATCACGACCACGTCCCGCCCGGCCAGTGCGGACAGGTCGCGGTGCTGCGAGCTGTGCGAGACCGGCCCGGTGGCGGACGGGCCGTCCGGGATCGCGGCGGCCAGTTCCGGCGGCAGCTGTGCCAGCCCGGTCAGGCCGGTGGCGACGACCACCGCCCGCGCGCCGACCTGCTCCCCGCTGTCCAGCTTCAGCTCGAAGCCGTCGCCCCGCCGGTCGACCGAGACCACCCGGACCTGCTCCAGCCCGGGGACCAGCCGCCGCTGCACCCACTGCCCGTACCGGACGAAGGTCTCCACGGGGACGAGGTCCCGGTCCGCGGCACAGGGCCCCTCCCCCGTCGCCGCACAGAAGTCGCCGAGGGTGTGGCCGGGCCGGGGAACGCCGATACTCGATGCCGCGGGCGGCGAGGCGAGCAGCATGCCTGCGGGCATACCGGTCCGCCAGCTCACCATCGGCTGCCCGAAGACCCGCACCGGCAGGCCGTGCTCCTGGAGATGCGCGGCCGCTGACAGGCCATACGGACCGGCCCCGATGACCGCTACCGGAGTGCTCACTTCGGTTCCTCCCTTGTATGGAGGACGGCGGTCGCCGCCGGCCAGAGAAGGAAGTTAGGCCCGAATTGCGCAGTGCGGCAAGGCTTTTCCGGACATGGCCGATGCGAGGGGCGCGGCACTCCGCGCCATCGCCCACCGTCTGCGTACGCATCCGCGCCATCGCGCCCCGGGACCGCCCCACTGATCACCGCCCGGCCGTACGCTGATCAACGGCCCCACGGCCCGCGGCCACCCGGCCCCGGCCGCCCACCGGCGACGACGCACGCGAGGAGCTGTCCATGCCCGAGCAGAGCCCGTTCGACCTGGCGGAAGGCGATCCCTTCGGCCCGCACAACCTGCCGTACGGCGTCTTCAGCACCGCCGACGCGCCCGGCCGGCGCCGCCTCGGCGTCCGCTACGGCCGGCACGTCCTCGATCTGAGCGCCCTGCCGAGCGCGCTGCCCGCCGCCATCCACCCGCACGCTGAACTGCTCGCGGCACCGGCCCTCAACCCGCTGCTGGCCGCGGGCCGTCCCGTATGGGAGCAGATCCGCGCGGCCGTCCACAGCGCGGTGACCGATCCCGCGCACCGCGGCGAAGTGGCGCCGCTGTTCCATCCGCTGGACGGGGTCACGCTGCACCTCCCCTTCGAGGTCGCGGACTATGTCGACTTCTACGCCAGCGAACACCACGCCACCAACGTCGGCCGGATCTTCCGCCCCAACGACGCGGCGCTGACCCCCAACTGGAAGCATCTGCCGATCGGTTACCACGGCCGGGCCGGCACCGTGGTCGTCACCGGCACCCCGGTCGTACGGCCCTCCGGCCAGCGCAAGGCCCCCGCGGACGAGGCGCCCGGCTTCGGCCCGTCCGTCCGTCTCGACATCGAGGCCGAGGTCGGCTTCGTCGTCGGGGCGCCCTCCACGCTCCATGAGCCGGTCGCCCTGGGCGCCTTCCGCGACCATGTCTTCGGCGTCTGCCTCCTCAACGACTGGTCGGCGCGCGACATCCAGGCCTGGGAGTACGTGCCGCTCGGCCCGTTCCTCGGCAAGTCCTTCGCCACCTCCGTCTCCGCCTGGGTCACCCCGCTCGACGCCCTCGACGAGGCCCGCACGCCGCCGCCCGCCCGGGACTTCCCGCTGCTGCCCTACCTCGACGACGCGCAGGCGGAGCCGGGCGGGATCGACATCCGTATCGAGGTGCGTATCAACGGTGAGACGGTCTCCCGGCCGCCGTTCTCCACCATGTACTGGACGGCCGCCCAGCAGCTCGCCCATATGACCGTCAACGGCGCCTCGCTGCGCACCGGCGATCTGTTCGCCTCCGGCACCGTCTCCGGGCCCGACCCCGACCAGCTCGGCTGCCTGCTGGAGCTCACCCAGGGCAAGGGCCCCTACCTCCAGGACGGCGACGAGGTCACCCTCACCGCCTGGGCGCCCGGACCCGGCGGCGCCCGGATCGGCCTGGGCGAGGTCACCGGCCGCATCCTGCCCGCGGTATGACCGGCGCCCCGCTCACCCTGCCGGAGGAGCTGCTGCTGCTCGCCCTGGAACCGGTCCGCGGCCGGTTCCAGGGCAACCCCCGGTACCTGCGGTACGGGCTGGCGGGCGCGGCGCTGGCCGATCTGGAGCAGGCCGGGCGGATCACCGTCGGGAGCGGCGACCGGATCACGGTGATCCAGCCGCTGCCGCTGGATGATCCGGTGCTGGACGGCGTGCTGGCGGCGCTGCCCCGTCCGGACAAGCGGGGCCGAGGCGTCAAGGCGGAGCGCTGGGTGCGCCGGGCCGGCCGGCCGGTCCAGGAGCTGTGTGTGCGCCGGCTGGAGGAGCGCGGCGCCCTGCGCAGGGAGACCCGGCGCGCCCTGGGCCTGTTCCCGTACGAACGCTTCCCGTCCGGGGCGGTGGATCTCGCCGGACCGGCCCGGGACCGGTTCGCCGGGGCGCGCGACGCCGGGTTCCCGGACCGCCGGAGCCGGGTGATCGCCGCGCTGGCCTCGGTGACCGATCTGGACCGCCGCCTCCCGCTCGGCCGCGACCACCGTCCCGTACGCCGGGAGATGAAGCGGTTGGCGCGGGAGCTGTGGATGGCGCGGGCGGTGCAGCGTGCGGTGCGCCAGGACAAGGCGGCGGCGGAGGGCGGCTCCGGCTGAACCGCGGCGGCCGGCCGCGGACCTCCCGTCCGGCCGCCGCGGGGCGCCGCCACGTCACAGCCCCACACCAACTCCGTACCGGCGCCGCCGCAATCCCGGGCGACGGCGCGGACGCCACCGGAGCCGCTGCTAGCCTCACGTCTCCTGACCCCCAACGGAGGAGACGTACGTGCGCAAGGCAGCGCAGATCGCCGGGGCGGCAGCCATCGCCGCGATGCTGCTCAGCGGTTGCGGAAGCAGCGGCGGCAACGACAACGGCAACGACAGCAAGCCGAGCAAGTCGCCGGAGCAGCCGCCGTCGACTCCGGACAAGCCCGCGGACGCCGCCGCGTTCGAGGGCGCCTGGAAGGCGGGCACCGAGAAGAGCCCGCTGATCCTCGTGATCCAGAAGGGCACCGTCGCGTTCAGCAACGGCCACAAGGCCGCCTGTCTGGGCAAGGTCCAGGAGATGGCCGGGATGACGATGGCCGCGGTCAAGTGCACCGACGGGGACACCACCCGCACCATGGGCACCCTCAAGCCCGGCGCGGACGGCAAGACCCTGACCGTCGACTGGAAGAACGGCCCCACCGAGAAGTACACCAAGTCCAGCGACGGCAGCGTGAAGATCCCGGACATGCCGCAGATGCCGGGCATGCCCAAGAGCTGACCGCCGCGCCACGTACACGGCCGCCGCCCGGAACCCCCCGAGGGCTCCGGGCGGCGGCCGTTGCCGTACCGCGCCGCCGCTGCTCAGCGCACGAAGACCCCGGCCTGACCGGCCAGATCGAGGAAGTACTGCGGCGCCAGGCCGAGCACCAGGGTGACCGCGACACCGATGGCGATGGCCGTGGTCGTCAGCGGGCTGGGCACCGCGACGGTCGGGCCGTCCGCCTTGGGCTCGTTGAAGAACATCAGCACGATGACGCGGATGTAGAAGAACGCGGCGATGGCCGACGAGAGCACACCGACCACCACCAGCCAGCCCGCGCCGCCCTGCGCCGCCGCCTTGAAGACCGCGAACTTACCGGCGAACCCGGAGGTCAGCGGGATGCCCGCGAAGGCCAGCAGGAAGACCGCGAAGACCGCGGCCACCAGCGGTGAACGGCGGCCGAGCCCGGCCCACTTGGACAGCGCGGTGGCCTCACCGCCGGCATCCCGCACCAGGGTGACCACGGCGAACGCGCCGAGGGTCACGAAGGAGTAGGCGCCGAGGTAGAAGAGCACCGAGGAGATGCCCTCCTCGCTGGTGGCGAGGACACCGGCCAGGAGGAAGCCGGCGTGCGCGATGGAGGAGTAGGCCAGCAGCCGCTTGATATCGGTCTGGGTGATGGCGACGATCGCCCCGCCCAGCATCGTGAGGATCGCGACGCCCCACATCACCGGCTGCCAGTCCCAGCGCATCCCCGGCAGGACGACATACAGCAGACGCAGCAGCGCGCCAAAGGCCGCGACCTTGGTGGCGGCCGCCATGAAGCCGGTGACCGGGGTCGGTGCGCCCTGGTAGACGTCCGGCGTCCACATATGGAACGGGACCGCGCCGACCTTGAACAGCAGCCCCATCAGCACCAGCGCCGCCCCGATCAGCAGCAGCGCGTCATTGCCCATCGTGCCGGCCAGCGCCGGATCGATCTGCTTGGCACCGTCGGAGATCACCTCGGCGATCCCGGCGTAGGTGACCGTGCCCGCGTAGCCGTACAGCAGGGCCACGCCGAACAGCAGGAAGGCGGAGGAGAAGGCGCCGAGGAGGAAGTACTTCACCGCGGCCTCCTGCGACAGCAGCCGCTGGCGGCGGGCCAGCGCACACAGGATGTACAGCGGGAGGGAGAAGACCTCCAGCGCGATGAAGAGGGTCAGCAGGTCGTTGGCCGCCGGGAAGACCAGCATGCCGCCGACCGCGAACAGCAGGATCGGGAAGACCTCGGTGGTGGTGAACCCCGCCTTGACCGCGGCCTGTTCGGCGGCGCCGCCGGGGACGGCCGCGGGCTGCGCCGCGAAGGAGTCCACGCGGTTGCCGTGCGCCGCCGGGTCGAGCCGGCGCTCGGCGAAGGTGAAGACCGCGACCAGGGACACCAGCAGGATGGTGCCCTGCAGGAACAGCGCGGGCCCGTCGACGGCGAGGGCGCCCATGGCGGCGATATGCGCCTTGGACGAGCCGAAGCCGCCGGCCGCCAGCCCGATCACCGCGGCGAACCCGGCCGCCAGCGCGACCAGGGCCAGCAGCAGCTGGGAGTAGTAGCGGTGGCGGCGCGGCACGAACGCCTCGATGACGATGCCGAGCACCGCCGCGCCCAGGACGATCAGCGTCGGCGCCAGCTGGGTGTACTCGATATGCGGCGCGGGGATCTTGCCCGGTGCACCGGCCGCCGCTGTCCACAGGCTGTGGACACTTGCCACGGAACTCACTTCGCGGCCTCCACATCTTGATCATGCACGGTATGGCCGGGCCGGCCCTGACCGGGCACGGCGTCCACCTGCACGGTGGGCTTGGGGTCCTTCTTGTCCACGACGGACAGGGTGTGGCCGACCGCCGGATCGATGAGGTCGGTGAGCGGCTTGGGATACACCCCGAGGAAGAGCAGCAGCGCGATCAGCGGCGCCACCACCACCAGCTCCCGCACCCGGAGGTCCGGCATGCTCTTCACCTCGGTCTTCACCGGCCCGGTCATCGTCCGCTGGTAGAGCACGAGGACGTACAGCGCGGCGAGGACGATGCCCAGGGTCGCGATGATCCCGATCACCGGATAGCGGCTGAACGTGCCGACCAGGACCAGGAATTCGCTGACGAACGGCGCCAGACCGGGCAGCGACAGGGTCGCGAGACCGCCGATCAGGAACGTCCCGGCGAGGACCGGGGCGACCTTCTGGACACCGCCGAAGTCCCCGATCAGGCGCGAGCCGCGGCGGCTGATCAGGAACCCGGCCACCAGCATCAGGGCGGCGGTCGAGATGCCGTGGTTGACCATGTAGAGCGTCGCGCCGCTCTGGCCCTGGGTGGTCATCGCGAAGATGCCCAGGATGATGAAGCCGAAGTGGGAGATCGAGGCATAGGCGATCAGCCGCTTGATGTCCCGCTGGGCGACCGCCAGCAGCGCCCCGTAGAGCACGCTGATCAGCGCGAGCACCAGGATGACGGGCGTCGCCCAGCTGCTGGCCTCCGGGAACAGCTGGAGGCAGAAGCGGAGCATCGCGAACGTGCCGACCTTGTCGACCACCGCGGTGATCAGCACCGCGACCGGCGCCGTCGACTCGCCCATGGCGCCCGGCAGCCAGGTGTGCAGCGGCCACAGCGGCGCCTTCACCGCGAAGGCGAAGAAGAAGCCGAGGAAGAGCAGCCGCTCCGTGCCGGTGCCGATGTCCAGCTTTCCGGCCGCCCGTGCCTCGACGATCTGCTGGAGCGAGAAGGTGCCGCTGCCGAGCTGGTCGGCGGTGACGGCGTACAGCCCGATCACGGCGGCCAGCATGATCAGTCCGCCGGCCAGGTTGTAGAGCAGGAACTTGACCGCGGCGTACGACCGCCGGCCCGCTTCCTGCTCCTCGCCGTCCCCGCCCGCACGGTCCCCGAAGCCGCCGATGAGGAAGTACATCGGGATCAGCATGGCTTCGAAGAAGATGTAGAAGAGGAAGACATCGGTGGCCTCGAAGGAGAGCACCACCATCGCCTCGACCGCCAGGATCAGCGCGAAGAAGCCCTGGGTGGGCCGCCAGCGCCGGTTGGGCTCGGCCTCTTCCAGGGGGTCGGCGTCATGCCAGCCCGCCAGGATGACGAAGGGGATCAGCAGGGTGGTCAGCGCGATCAGGGCGACCGCGATGCCGTCCACGCCGAGTTCGTAGCGGACGCCGAAGTCGCTGATCCAGGCATGGGATTCGGTGAGCTGGAAGGGGCCCTTCGCGCCCGGGTCGAAGCGGAACGCGACGACCAGGGCCAGCGCGAAGGTGGCCAGCGAGAACAGCAGCGCGAGCCATTTGGCCGCGGTGCGCTTGGCGGCGGGCAGCGCGGCGGTGGCGATCGCACCGACCGCCGGTACCACGGCCACCGCCGTCAGCAGGGGGAACGACATGGCTCAGACTCCCCTCATCAGCAGGGTCGCGGCGACGAGAACGGCGGCCCCGCCCAGCATCTGGACCGCGTACGAACGGACGAATCCGGTCTGCAACCGGCGCAGCAGGCCGGAGAGTCCGCCCATCGACGCCGCCGTGCCGTTGACCGCGCCGTCCACGAGGGTGCGGTCGAGCTGGACGAGGGTGCCGGTGAGCTCCTGGCCGCCGCGCACGAACACGAGGTCGTTGAAGTCGTCCTGGAGCAGATCGCGGCGGGCGGCCCGGGTCAGCAGCGAGCCGCGCGGGGCCAGGGCCGGCACGGGCTTGCGGCCGTACATCCCCCAGGCGATGCCGACCCCGATGAGCAGCACCACGATCGTCGCGGCGGTGACCGTGGTGGCACTGACCGGCGGGTGGCCGTGGGCGAACGAGGTGACCGGCTCCAGCCACTTCACAAAGGCCTCGTTGACGCTGAACAGCCCGCCCGCGAAGACCGATCCGAGGGCCAGCACGATCATCGGGAGCGTCATGACCTTCGGCGACTCGTGCGGATGCACCTCGCTGGGGTCCCAGCGCTTCTCGCCGAAGAAGGTCATCAGCATCACCCGTGTCATGTAGAACGCGGTGATCGCGGCGCCCAGCAGGGCCGCGCCGCCGAGGATCCAGCCCTCGGTGCCGCCCTTGGCGAACGCCGCCTCGATGATCTTGTCCTTGGAGAAGAAGCCGGACAGCCCCGGGAAGCCGATGATCGCCAAATAGCCGAGGCCGAAGGTGACGAACGTGACCGGCATGTACTTCCGCAGGCCGCCGTAACGGCGCATGTCCACCTCGTCGTTCATCCCGTGCATCACGGAACCGGCGCCGAGGAAGAGGCCCGCCTTGAAGAAGCCGTGGGTGACCAGGTGCATGATCGCGAAGGCGTAGCCGATCGGACCGAGGCCGGCGGCCAGGATCATGTAGCCGATCTGCGACATCGTCGAACCGGCCAGCGCCTTCTTGATGTCGTCCTTGGCGCAACCGACGATCGCACCGAAGAGGAGCGTGACCGCACCGACCACGACGACCGCCAGCTGGGCGGTCGGGGCGGCATTGAAGATCGCCCCGGAGCGGGTGATCAGATACACCCCGGCGGTGACCATCGTGGCGGCGTGGATCAGGGCCGAGACCGGGGTCGGGCCCTCCATCGCGTCCCCGAGCCAGGACTGGAGCGGTACCTGCGCCGACTTGCCGCAGGCGGCCAGCAGCAGCAGCAGCCCGAGGGCGGTCAGCTTGCCCTCGGAGCCCGGCGCGGCAGCGCCTGATGTCATCGTGCCGGTGGCGGCGAGGACCGGGCCGAAGGCGAAGGTCCCGAACGTCGTGAACATCAGCATGATCGCGATGGACAGGCCCATATCGCCGACGCGGTTGACCAGGAACGCCTTCTTGGCGGCGGTGGCCGCGCTCGGCTTGTGCTGCCAGAAGCCGATGAGCAGGTACGAGGCGAGGCCGACGCCCTCCCAGCCGACGTACAGCAGAAGGTAGTTGTCGGCGAGGACGAGCAGCAGCATCGCCGCGAGGAAGAGATTGAGGTAGCCGAAGAAGCGGCGGCGCCGCTCGTCGTGCTCCATATAGCCGATCGAATAGATGTGGATCAGCGAGCCGACACCGGTGATCAGCAGGACGAACGTCATGGACAGCTGGTCGAGCTGGAAGGCGACGTCGGCCTGGAAGCCGCCGACCGGGATCCAGCTGAACAGATGCTGATGCAGGGCACGGTCCTCGGCGCCCCGCCCGAGCATATCGGCGAAGAGCACCACCCCGACGGCGAACGACGCCACCGAGAAGAATGTGCCGATCAAGTGGCCGGTGCGGTCGAGTCGATTGCCACCGCACAGCAGCAGTGCCGCACCGACCAGCGGTGCCGCGACAAGCAGCGCGATCAAGTTCTCCACTTTGTGCGACCCCTTACAGCTTCATCAGGCTGGCGTCGTCGACCGAGGCCGTATGACGGGTGCGGAAGATCGACACGATGATCGCCAGACCGACCACGACCTCGGCCGCGGCGACGACCATCGTGAAGAAGGCGATGATCTGGCCGTCCAGATTCCCGTGCATCCGCGAGAAGGTGACGAAGGCGAGATTGCAGGCGTTGAGCATCAGCTCGATGCACATGAACACCACGATGGCGTTCCGCCTGATCAGCACCCCGGCCGCGCCGATGGTGAACAACAGGGCGGCGAGATAGAGGTAGTAGACCGGGCTCATTTCTTGGCCCCCTCCTTGTGCTCCTTCGACGCCGGGCCACCGGACGACGACGGGCCGGGCTCGTCCTCGGAGCCACGGCCCAGCCAGTCCTCGGAGCGCCGCTCCAGCGCCTTCAGCTCGGCGAGCGACGCCACGGAGACATCCCGGATCTGGCCGCGCCCCCGCAGCGTCGGATTGACGCTGAGCTCGGACACCGTGCCGTCGGGCAACAGGCCCGGGATGTCCACGGCGTTGTGCCGGGCGTAGACCCCCGGTGCGGGCAGCGGCGGCACCTGCTTGCCCTCGCGGATACGCGCCTCGGACTGCTCCCGCTGGGTCTTCGCGCGCTCCGTGCGCTCCCGGTGGGTGAGCACCATCGCGCCGACCGCCGCCGTGATCAGCAGCACGCCGGTGACTTCGAAGGCGAAGACGTACTTGGTGAAGATCAGCGCCGCCAGGCCCTGCACATTGCCGCCGGCGTTGGCCTCGCCCAGGCCGTTGAACTCCTTGAGCGAGGCGTTGCCGATACCGGCGATCAGCAGGATGCCGAAGCCGAGGCCCGCACCGGCGGCGAGCCAGCGCTGGCCCTTGAGCGTCTCCTTGAGGGAGTCCGCCGCGGTGACACCGACCAGCATGACGACGAACAGGAACAGCATCATGATCGCGCCGGTGTAGACGACGATCTGGACGACGCCGAGGAAGTAGGCGCCGTTGGCGAGGTAGAAGACCGCCAGGACGATCATGGTCCCGGCGAGCGAGAGCGCGCTGTGCACCGCGCGCCTCATCAGGATCGTGCACAGCGCGCCGATGACGGCGACGCTGCCCAGGATCCAGAACTGCACGGCCTCCCCCGTGGACGTCATGGAGGCCGCGGCGGCGAGGCCGGTCATGCGCGCGCCCCCTTCTCCTGAGAGTTCCCGTCGGCCTTCTCGCCCTTGGAGGTGGCGGTCTGACGGACCGTCCCCGGCGCGGCCTCGGTCACCAGGCCCTTGTAGTAGTCCTTCTCCGTCATGCCGGGGTAGATCGCATGCGGGCTGTCGACCATGGTCTCCTCCAGGCCCGCGAGCAGCTCTTCCTTGGTGTAGATGAGCGATTCACGGGACCGGTCGGCGAGTTCGTACTCATTGGTCATGGTCAGCGCGCGGGTCGGGCAGGCCTCGACGCACAGACCGCACAGGATGCAGCGCAGATAGTTGATCTGGTAGACGCGGCCGTAGCGCTCGCCCGGGGAGTAGCGCTCCTCGTCGGTGTTGTCCGCGCCCTCGACATAGATCGCGTCCGCCGGGCAGGCCCAGGCGCACAGCTCGCAGCCGATGCACTTCTCCAGCCCGTCCGGATGCCGGTTGAGCTGGTGGCGGCCGTGGAAACGCGGCGCCGTCGGCTTCTTCTCCTCCGGATACTGCTCGGTCAGCCGCTTCTTGAACATGGCCTTGAAGGTCACGCCGAAGCCGGCCACGGGGTTCTGGAACTCAGGCACCGTCGCCCCCCTTTCCGTCGTTTCCGATTCCGTCACTGACAGTGTCCACCCCGCCACTGACAATCAACTCCCGCTCCCGGCGCGGCCTGCGGCGCGGCACCGGCGGAAGGCTCTGTCCGGGCAGCGGCGGCACGGGGAAGCCGCCGGCCATCGGGTCGAAGGCCCCGTCGCCGTCCGTCTCCTCCTCCTTCTCGGCACGCCGGAAGAAGTCCACGAGGAGGGAGATCAGCAGCAGCACGACGGCGCTGCCCGCGACGTACAGCACGATCTGGGAGAAGTTGTAGCCCTCGTTCTTCAGCGCCCGGACGGTGGCGACCAGCATCAGCCAGACCAGCGAGACCGGGATGAGGACCTTCCAGCCCAGCTTCATGAACTGGTCGTAGCGCACCCGGGGAAGGGTGCCGCGCAGCCAGATGAAGAAGAACAGCAGCAGCTGCACCTTGAGCGTGAACCAGAGCAGCGGCCACCAGCCGTGGTTCGCGCCTTCCCAGAAGGTGGAGATCGGCCAGGGGGCCCGCCAGCCGCCCAGGAAGAGGGTGATCGCGACGGCCGAGACGGTCACCATGTTGATGTACTCGGCGAGCATGAACATCGCGAACTTGATGGACGAGTACTCGGTGTTGAAGCCGCCGACGAGGTCGCCCTCGGACTCCGGCATGTCGAACGGCGCGCGGTTGGTCTCACCCACCATCGCGACGATGTAGATGATGAACGACACCGGCAGCAGCAGGATGTACCACCGGTTCTGCTGCGACTCCACGATGGTCGACGTCGACATCGACCCGGAGTAGAGGAACACCGCCGCGAACGACATCCCCATCGCGATCTCGTACGAGATCATCTGCGCGCACGAGCGCAGCCCGCCGAGCAGCGGATAGGTCGAGCCGGAGGACCAGCCCGCCAGCACGATCCCGTAGATGCCGACCGAGGCCGTGGCCAGGATGTAGAGGATGCCGATCGGCAGGTCCGTGAGCTGCATCGGGGTACGGACACCGAAGATGGAGATCTCGTTGCCCGCGGGCCCGAAGGGGATCACCGCGATCGCCATGAAGGCCGGAATGGCCGCCACCACCGGCGCCAGGAGGTAGACCAGCTTGTCGGCCCGCTTGACGACCAGGTCCTCCTTCAGCATCAGCTTGATGCCGTCGGCGAGGGACTGCAGCATCCCCCAGGGGCCGTGCCGGTTGGGGCCGATGCGCAGCTGCATCCATGCGACGACCTTGCGTTCCCAGACGATCGAGAACAGCACCGTCAGCATCAGGAACGCGAAGCAGAAGACCGCCTTGATGACGACGAGCCACCACGGGTCGCGGCCGAACATCGACAGGTCTTCCTGGGCCAGCGCGCTCCCGGCGGCGGCGAGTTGATCGAGCTGCATCATGCGTCCACCTCCTCGGCCGGCTCCGGGGTGCCCGGGGCGGCGGAGATCGTCACCAGGTCACCGGGGCGGGCCCCGGTATCGGCGGCGATGCCACCGCCCGTCGAGTTGAGTGGCAGCCACACCACCCGGTCGGGCATCGGCGTGACCTGGAGCGGCAGCCGGACCGAGCCGGCCGGACCGGTGACCGCCAGCAGATCCCCGTCCTTGACCCCGGTCTCCTGCGCCGTGATCTCCGACAGGCGGGCGACCGCGGCGTGCCTAGTACCGGCCAGCGCCTTGTCGCCTTCCTGGAGCCGCCCCTGGTCCAGCAGCAGCCGGTGACCGGCCAGCACGGCCTCCCCGCTGTCGGGGCGGGGCAGCGCACGCCCGGTCTCCACGGGCTCGCCCGCGTACGGACCGTCCCAGCCGCCCAGCCGGTCCAGTTCACGGCGTACGGCGCGGATGTCCGGCAGCGCCAGATGGACATCAAGGGCGTCGGCGAGCATGTGCAGCACCCGCGAGTCCGGCAGCAGATGCCGCCGGGTCATCTGGTCCGGTTTGAGCGCGGCCTCGAACAGCCGCGCCCGGCCCTCCCAGTTGAGGAAGGTCCCGTCCTTCTCCACCACGGCCGCCACCGGGAAGACCACATCCGCCCGCTCGGTGACCTGCGAGGGCCGCAGCTCCAGGCTGACCAGGAAGCCGACCTGGTCCAGCGCGGCCAATGCGCGGGCCGGGTCCGGCAGATCGGCGACCTCGACGCCCGCCACCAGGAGCGCACTGAGCTCACCGGTCGCCGCGGCCTCGATGATCTGGCCGGTGTCCCGGCCGTGCCGGTGCGGCAGCGCGGCCACACCCCAGGCGGCGGCGACCTCGTCGCGCGCCCGCGGATCGGTGGCCGGCCGCCCGCCCGGCAGCAGACCCGGCAGCGCGCCCGCCTCGACGGCGCCGCGCTCCCCCGCCCGCCGCGGGATCCACACCAGGCGGGCCCCGGTGGCCGACGCCAGACGCAGCGCGGCGGTCAGCGCGCCGGGCACCGCCGCCAGCCGCTCCCCGACGACGATCACCGAACCGTCGGCCCGCAGCGCCTCGGCCGCGGTACGGCCCTCACCCTCCAGGCCGGCCCCGCCCGCGAGCGCGTCCAGCCATTCGGTCTCCGTACCGGGAGCGGACGGCAGCAGCGTGCCACCGGCCTTGATCAGCCCGCGCGAGGCGTAAGCGGCCAGCCCGTAGGTGCGCTGTCCGCTCCTGCGGTGCGCCTTGCGCAGCCGCAGGAAGACGCCCGGGGCCTCCTCCTCGGCCTCGATTCCGGCCAGCAGTACGGCCGGTGCCTTCTCCAGCGCGGTGTACGTGACACCCCCGCCGTCCAGATCACGGCCGCGCCCGGCGACCCGGGACGCCAGGAAGTCGGCCTCCTCGGCGCTGTGCACCCTGGCCCGGAAGTCGATGTCGTTGGTGCCCAGCGCGATCCGGGCGAACTTGGCGTAGGCGTAGGCGTCCTCGACGGTCAGCCGGCCGCCGGTCAGCACGCCGGTGCGCCCCTTGGCGGCGGCCAGCCCGCGGGCCGCCGCCTCCAGGGCCGCCGGCCAGCTCGTCGGCTCCAGTTCACCGGACTCCGGATTGCGCACCAGGGGGTGCTCCAGCCGGTCGCGCTGCTGCGCGTACCGGAAGGCGAACCGGCCCTTGTCGCAGATCCACTCCTCGTTGACCTCGGGGTCGTCTGCCGCCAGCCGCCGCATCACCTTGCCGCGCCGGTGGTCCGTACGGGTCGCGCAGCCGCCCGCGCAGTGCTCGCACACCGACGGCGAGGAGACCAGGTCGAACGGGCGGGAGCGGAAGCGGTACGCGGCGGAGGTGAGCGCGCCGACCGGGCAGATCTGAATGGTGTTGCCGGAGAAGTACGACTGGAAGGGGTCGCCCTCGCCGGTGCCGACCTGCTGGAGGGCGCCGCGCTCGACGAGCTCGATCATCGGGTCGCCGGCGATCTGGTTGCTGAAGCGGGTGCAGCGCGCACACAGCACACAGCGCTCGCGGTCCAGCAGCACCTGGGTGGAGATCGGCACCGGCTTCTCGAACGTGCGCTTCCTGCCTTCGAAGCGCGACTCCGGGTCGCCGACCTGCATCGCCTGGTTCTGCAGCGGGCACTCGCCGCCCTTGTCGCAGACCGGGCAGTCCAACGGGTGGTTGATCAGCAGCAGCTCCATGACCCCGCGCTGGGCCTTCTCGGCCACCGGGGAGGTCAGCTGCGACTTGACGACCATGCCGTCGGTGCAGGTGATGGTGCAGGAGGCCATCGGCTTGCGCTGGCCCTCGACCTCCACGATGCACTGGCGGCAGGCGCCCGCCGGGTCCAGCAGCGGATGGTCGCAGAAGCGCGGGATCTCGATGCCGAGGAGTTCGGCGGCGCGGATGACCAGCGTCCCCTTGGGGACGGAGATCTCGATGCCGTCGATCGTCAGGGTGACGAGGTCCTCCGGCGGGATCGCTGCCTCGCCGCCCCCCGAGGGACGCGCGGCGGAGCCGCTGTCCGACCCCGTGGTCGTGACGGTCATGCCTTCACCCCCAGGTGAGCGTCGTTGTCGGCCCAGAGGGTCGACCTGGCCGGGTCGAAGGGACAGCCCTTGCCGGTGATGTGCTGCTCGTACTCCTCGCGGAAGTACTTGAGCGAGGAGAAGATCGGCGAGGCGGCGCCGTCGCCGAGGGCGCAGAAGGACTTGCCGTTGATGTTGTCGGCGATGTCGTCGATCTTGTCGAGGTCGGCGGGCTGCCCCTTGCCGGCCTCGATGTCGCGCAGCAACTGCACCAGCCAGTACGTCCCTTCACGGCAGGGTGTGCACTTGCCGCAGGACTCATGGGCGTAGAACTCGGTCCAGCGGGTGACCGCCCGGACCACACAGGTGGTCTCGTCGAAGCACTGGAGCGCCTTGGTGCCGAGCATCGAACCGGCCGCGCCGACGCCCTCGTAGTCGAGGGGCACATCGAGGTGCTCGTCGGTGAACATCGGCGTCGAGGAGCCGCCCGGCGTCCAGAACTTCAGCCGGTGGCCGCGGCGCATCCCGCCGCTCATGTCCAGCAGCTGCCGCAGGGTGATGCCCAACGGGGCCTCGTACTGGCCGGGGTTGGCGACATGCCCGCTGAGCGAGTAGAGGGTGAAGCCCGGGGACTTCTCGCTGCCCATGGACCGGAACCAGTCCTTGCCCCGGTTCATGATCGCGGGAACTGACGCGATGGACTCGACGTTGTTCACGACAGTGGGGCAGGCGTACAGGCCCGCCACCGCCGGGAAGGGAGGACGCAGCCGGGGCTGTCCGCGACGGCCCTCCAGGGAGTCCAGCAGCGCGGTCTCCTCACCGCAGATGTACGCGCCAGCGCCCGCGTGCACGATCACATCCAGGTCGAGCCCCGAGCCCAGGATGTTCTTCCCGAGGAAGCCCGCCGCATAGGCCTCGCGCACGGCCTCGTGCAGCCGCCGCAGGACGGGCACGACCTCGCCGCGCAGATAGATGAAGGCGTGCTGCGAGCGGATCGCATGGCAGGCGATCACGATGCCCTCGATGAGGGAGTGCGGGTTCGCGAAGAGCAGCGGGATGTCCTTGCAGGTCCCGGGCTCGGACTCATCGGCGTTGACGACCAGGTAGTGCGGTTTGCCGTCGCCCTGCGGGATGAACTGCCACTTCATCCCGGTCGGGAAGCCCGCACCGCCGCGGCCGCGCAGCCCGGAGTCCTTGATGTAGGCGATGACATCGTCCGGGGGCATCGCGAGCGCCTTGCGCAGCCCCTCGTAGCCCTCGTGCCGACGGTAGGTCTCCAGCGTCCAGGACGCGGGCTGATCCCAGAAGGCGGACAGGACGGGCGTCAGAAGCTTCTCGGGGTGGGAATCCCCGCCGGCCTCGGGCCGGGAGGCACCTCCGTGTTCGGCTGCCACTGTCATCACTCCCCCTCCTCTGCTGTGGGGCCGGCCGGGTGCTCCCTGTCGGAGGCCGACGTCTGCTGCGGTGCGTCGTGGGAGCTGGGGTGGCCCGGGGGCGCCTCCTCGGCGGGATGCCCGCTCGGGGGCTCGTCAGTGGCCGGGCCGTCGGCCGTGGTCCGCGGGGAGACGACATGGTCGGCGCCGCGTCCGGGCACCGCCTCGCCCCTGGCCAGCCGCAGCCCGATCAGCGAGGCGGCACCGGCGCCGCCGGTGGCCTCGACGGCGCCCGGCCGCTCGTCCGGGAAGCCGGCCAGCATCCGGGCGGTGTCCTTGAAGGCGCACAGCGGCGCACCCCGGGTGGGCTCGACGGTCCGGCCGGCCCGCAGGTCGTCGACCAGCTGCCGGGCGGTCTCCGGCGTCTGGTTGTCGAAGAACTCCCAGTTGACCATCACGACCGGGGCGAAGTCGCAGGCCGCGTTGCACTCGATGTGTTCGAGGGTGACCGCGCCGTCCTCGGTGGTCTCGCCGTTGCCGACGCCGAGGTGCTCCTTGAGCTCCTCGAAGATCGCGTCACCGCCCATCACCGCGCACAGCGTGTTGGTGCAGACCCCGACCTGGTAGTCCCCGCTGCGCTTGCGGCGGTACATGGAGTAGAAGGTCGAGACGGCGGTGACCTCGGCGGTGGTGAGGTCGAGCATCTCGGCGCAGAAGCGGATGCCGGTACGGGTGACATGCCCCTCCTCGGCCTGTACGAGATGCAGCAGCGGCAGCAGCGCCGAGCGCGCGCCGGGGTAGCGGGCGATCACCTCCTTGGCGTCCGCTTCCAGCCGGGCCCGTACGTCCGCCGGGAAATCGGGGGCGGGGAGTGCGGGCATCCCCAGCTGCACGTCCTGGTTTGCCGGAGTGGCGTTCACCGGTCGACGCCTCCCATCACGGGGTCGATGGACGCGACGGCGACGATGACATCGGCGACCTGGCCGCCCTCGCACATCGCCGCCATGGCCTGCAGATTGGTGAAGGACGGGTCGCGGAAGTGCACCCGGTAGGGCCGGGTGCCGCCGTCGCTGACCGCATGCACCCCCAGCTCGCCCTTGGGCGACTCGACGGCCGCGTACGTCTGTCCGGGCGGGACCCGGAAACCCTCGGTCACCAGCTTGAAGTGGTGGATCAGGGCCTCCATCGAGGTGCCCATGATCTTCTTGATGTGGTCGAGGGAGTTGCCGAGACCGTCCGGGCCGAGGGCCAGTTGGGCGGGCCAGGCGATCTTCTTGTCCGCGACCATCACCGGGCCGGGCGCCAGCCGGTCCAGACACTGCTCGACGATCCGCAGCGACTGGCGCATCTCCTCCAGCCGGATCAGGAACCGGCCGTAGGCGTCACAGGTGTCGGCGGTCGGCACCTCGAAGTCGTAGTCCTCGTAGCCGCAGTACGGCCGGGTCTTGCGCAGATCGTGCGGCAGTCCGGCGGAGCGCACGATGGGCCCGGTGGCACCGGTGGCCATACAGCCGGCCAGGTCGAGATAGCCGATGCCCTCCATCCGGCCCTTGAAGACCGGGTTGCCGGTGGCGAGCTTGTCGTACTCGCCGATGTTCTTGCGCATCTTCTTGACGAACTCACGCACCTGGTCGACCGCGCCCGGCGGCAGATCCTGGGCGAGGCCGCCGGGCCGGATGTAGGCGTGGTTCATCCGCAGGCCGGTGATCAGCTCGTAGAGGTCGAGGATGAACTCACGGTCGCGGAAGCCGTAGATCATGATCGTGGTGGCGCCCAGCTCCATCCCGCCGGTGGCGATGGCCACGAGGTGGGAGGACATCCGGTTGAGCTCCATCAGCAGCACGCGGATGACCGAGGCCCGGTCGGGGATCTGGTCGGTGATGCCGAGCAGCTTCTCCACGGCCAGGCAGTAGGCCGTCTCGTTGAAGAAGGGCGTCAGGTAATCCATCCGCGTCACGAAGGTGGTGCCCTGCGTCCAGGTCCGGAATTCGAGGTTCTTCTCGATGCCGGTGTGCAGATAGCCGATCCCGCAGCGGGCCTCGGTGACGGTCTCCCCGTCGATCTCCAGGATCAGCCGGAGCACCCCGTGGGTGGACGGGTGCTGCGGCCCCATGTTGACGATGATCCGCTCGTCGTCGGCCTTCACCGCGGCCGCGGCGATCTCGTCCCAGTCGCCGCCGGACACGTTGTAGACGGTGCCCTCGGTGGTCTCCCGGGCCAGCGACTCCTGGGTGTCGAAGTCGCTCGCGGTGCGGTGACCGGACGAGGAGTGGGAGTGCGGTGCAGTAGTCATCAGCTGTACGACCTCCGCTGGTCGGGAGCCGGAATCTGGGCGCCCTTGTACTCGACGGGGATGCCGCCGAGCGGGTAGTCCTTGCGCTGCGGGAAGCCCTGCCAGTCGTCCGGCATCATGATCCGGGTCAGCGCCGGGTGGCCGTCGAAGACGATTCCGAAGAAGTCGTAGGTCTCCCGCTCGTGCCAGTCGTTGGTCGGATAGACCTCCACCAGCGAGGGCACATGCGGGTCGGCGTCCGGGGCGGAGACCTCCAGCCGGATCAGCCGGTTATGGGTGATCGAGCGCAGGTGGTAGACGGCGTGCAGCTCGCGGCCCTTGTCGCCGGGGAAGTGCACTCCGCTCACCCCCGTGCACAGCTCGAAGCGCAGCGCCGGGTCGTCGCGCAGGATCCTGGCGACGGCCGGCAGATGGCCGCGCTCGATGTGGAAGGTCAGCTCGTCGCGGTCCACGACGGTCTTCTCGATGACGTTCTCGGGGACCAGGCCCTGTTCGTCGAGGGCGCCTTCCAGCTCGTCGGCGATCTCGTCGAACTCCCCGTAGCCTCCCCCACTCTCGGCTCCGCTCGACCGGGAGGTGCCCCCACCCGTGCCGCGCGGTCCGCCGTACGGCCGCTGGGACGCGCCGGGCAGGCGGACGGTGCGGACCAGGCCGCCGTAGCCGCTGGTGTCACCGCCGTTGTTGGCGCCGAACATCCCGCGGCGGGTGGCGATCGCCTCGCCGGTGTCCTCGCGCTGCGCGGGCACGGCCTCGTCCTCGCCGTTCGGCTCGGGGTTCTTCTGCTCACTCACCGCAGCAGCCCTTTCTTCCCGGACGAGAGGGGCATCTCAATCAGCGGCAGCGCCTTGAGTGCCGCTTCCTCCGCCTCACGGGCGGCCTGCTCCTGATGGACCCCGAGCTTGGTGTCCTGGATCTTCTGGTGGAGCTTGAGAATGGCGTCCATCAGCATCTCGGGACGCGGCGGGCAGCCCGGCAAATAGATGTCAACGGGCACGATGTGGTCGACGCCCTGGACAATCGCATAGTTATTGAACATTCCGCCCGACGAGGCGCAAACCCCCATGGAGATCACCCACTTCGGGTTCGGCATCTGGTCATAGACCTGCCGCAGCACGGGCGCCATCTTCTGGCTCACCCGGCCGGCCACGATCATCAGATCCGCCTGTCGCGGCGAGCCACGGAAGACCTCCATACCGAAGCGGGCGAGGTCATAGCGCCCGGCGCCGGTGGTCATCATCTCGATGGCACAGCAGGCCAGTCCGAAGGTCGCGGGGAAGACCGAGGATTTGCGCACCCAGCCCGCGGCCTGTTCGACAGTGGTCAGCAGAAAGCCGCTCGGCAGCTTCTCTTCAAGTCCCATGGGTGACCCCTAGTCCCATTCCAGGCCGCCACGACGCCAGACATAGGCGTAGGCGACGAAGACGGTGAGCGCGAAGAGCAGCATCTCGACGAGCCCGAAGAGCCCCAGGGCGTCGAAGGTGACGGCCCAGGGATAGAGGAAGACGATCTCGATATCGAAGACGATGAAGAGCATCGCCGTCAGGTAGTACTTGATCGGGAAGCGACCACCACCGGACGGCTGTGGCGTCGGCTCGATTCCGCACTCGTACGCCTCAAGCTTGGCCCGGTTGTATCGCCTGGGCCCGATGAGCGTGGCCATCACGACGGAGAAGATCGCAAAGCCTGCCCCGAGCGCTCCCAGTACGAGGATGGGCGCGTAAGCGTTCACCGTCCTCGCTCCCTTCAGTCGACGATGACTGGATGGCGGTCCGCTCGGGCCCTCCGGCTGCCCCATGGAGATCGTGCTCATGTGAGGCAGTTCACAAGCCCGAGCCGCCTGCATCTTATGCCCGTCGGTCTGTGATCTGCGACACGGGGATGAACAACGCCTTTGTGATCTCCACCACCCGGCGAAGGATCATGAAGTCGGATGAGCGGTGATCTTCATACGCGAAGCGCGCGAGTGATCACGAGAGGTGACATTCACTGGTGTTACCGCTGGTCAGTGCGGGGTTGTCACTATCAAGTGGTGACCGCTACAGGCAAATTGGTGCCGGACTCGGTCAACTGGTATACGCGGCGGGCTCGTCGGCACACCCCGTTCGTGACCCGGTCGTGATCGCCGGTACGTGCTTTCGTTCACGAGCGGAGGGCCGACGTCAGATCACGGGAACATAACGGACACTCAAGAGTGACCTATCCCACGCTATTTCCAGCACTAGGTGCTTGACGCCCGGGAAGCCTTGGCGTGGCGGATGCGGAAGTGGTAGGCGCCCGCCGAGCCTGCGCGGAGCAGCAAATGCCATGCGTAGGAACATGATCGAGAAATTCGGACATCCCGCCGCCGACGCCGCGGGCGACCAAAAGTCCGTTTTGTTCGCCGCGTACACGTCAAGTGTGGCGCACTGCACCTTTCTTGGCAGCAACCAGCGGCTCCTGATAGCCGTTGTTGCCATGTCCCCGAACGCACTCATACCCAGCCACCGGAAGCCCCGCCGTCCTTCCGCCTCCTCGCGGGCGCTGCGCGCGGGCGTGACCGGTGGCTTCCTCACCCTCGCGGTCACCGGCGCCACCGTGCCGGCCAACGCCGCCGAGAAGCCCGTCTCCGAAACCCAGGAGATGCCGACGATCACGACGGCGCTGGCCACCAGCGCCGCCAGGAGCGCCGACACGGCCGAGCAGGTCGCGTTCAACTACGAGCGTCAGGCGCTCCAGGACAGCGCCTTCTCGCAGGCCGCCAAGGCCGCGGAGAAGGACAAGGCCGAGGCCGTGAAGAAGGCCAAGGCAGCGGCGAAGAAGAAGGCCGAGGAAGCCCGTAAGGCCAAGGAGGCCGCTGAGGCCCGTGCCTCGCGCTCCTCCGACCGTTCGACCCTGTCCGCCCCGGCCTCCTCGTCCAACGCCACCGGCAGCACCGCCACGCTCGTCTCCTTCCTGAAGGCACAGCTCGGCAAGGCGTACGTGCTGGGCTCCACCGGCCCCTCCTCGTACGACTGCTCCGGTCTGACGCAGGCCGCCTTCAACCAGATCGGCATCGACCTGCCGCGGGTCTCGCAGGACCAGTCCACCCAGGGCACCCAGGTCGGTCTGGACAACCTCCAGGTCGGCGACATCCTCTACTGGGGCAGCGCGGGCAGCGCTTACCACGTCGGCGTCTACGTCGGTGGCGGCAAGTTCATCGGCGCCCAGAACTCCAGCACCGGCATCGTCGAGCGCCCGCTCGACTACGACATGCCGACCGGCGCGGTGCGCGTCCTCTAGGACCCCGCCAGGACCGCCGCGCACGCGACACCACAAAAGGACCGCCCCTCTCGCCGCTCGGGAGGGACGGTCCTTTTCGTGTGCGGTGTCCAGGGGGCAGGCCCCCCGGTGTCACGCCTTCGGGGCGACCTTGCTCAGCCCGTTGATGATGCGGTCCATCGCGTCCCCGCCCGTGGGGTCGGTCAGGTTGGCGAGCATCTTCAGGGTGAAACGCATCAGCAGCGGATGGGTCAGACCGCGCTGGGTGGCGATCTTCATGACCTTGGGGTTGCCGATCAGCTTCACAAAGGCGCGGCCCAGGGAGTAGTAGCCGCCGTAGGTGTCCTTGAGGATCTTCGGGTAACGCTGCAGGGCCAGTTCGCGCTGCGCGTACGTGGCGCGGGCGTGCGCCTGCACGATGACCTCGGCGGCGATCGCACCGGACTCCATGGCGTAGGCGATGCCCTCGCCGTTGAACGGGTTGACCAGCCCACCCGCGTCCCCGACCAGCAGCAGGCCCTTGGTGTAGTGCGGCTGGCGGTTGAAGGCCATCGGGAGCGCGGCGCCGCGGATCGGGCCGGTCATGTTCTCCGGGGTGTAGCCCCAGTCGGCGGGCATCGAGGCGCACCACGCCTTGAGGATCTCCCGCCAGTCCAGCTCCTTGAAGGCGGAGCTGGAGTTGAGGATGCCCAGGCCGACGTTGCTCGTCCCGTCACCCATGCCGAAGATCCAGCCGTAGCCGGGCAGCAGCCGGTCCTCGGCGCCGCGGCGGTCCCACAGCTCCAGCCAGGACTCCAGGTAGTCGTCGTCATGGCGGGGCGAGGTGAAGTACGTACGGACCGCGACACCCATGGGGCGGTCCTCGCGCCGGTGCAGGCCCATGGCCAGCGAGAGCCGGGTGGAGTTGCCGTCGGCGGCGACGACCAGCGGGGCGTGGAAGGTGACCGGGGTCTTCTCTTCGCCGAGCTTGGCGTGCACACCGGTGATGTGGCCGGTCAGCTCGTGGACGATCGGCGCGCCCACGTTGCAGCGCTCGTACAGCCGCGCCCCGGCCTTCTGCGCCTGCCGGGCCAGCTGCTCGTCGAAGTCGTCGCGCTTACGGACCAGGCCGTAGTCCGGGTACGAGGCCAGCTCCGGCCAGTCGAGCTGGAGCCGGGAGCCGCCGCCGATGATCCGCAGGCCCTTGTTGCGCAGCCAGCCCGCCTCCTCGGAGATGTCGATGCCCATCGCGACCAGCTGCTTCGTGGCGCGCGGGGTCAGCCCGTCGCCGCAGACCTTCTCGCGCGGGAACGCCGTCTTCTCCAGGAGGAGCACGTCCAGACCGGACTTGGCGAGGTGATAGGCGGTGGCCGAACCGGCCGGCCCGGCACCGACGACGATCACATCCGCGCTGTGCTCCGATCGGGCGGGGGTCACGGAATCGGTCACGGACGCGGATTCGGTCACGGCGCTGTCTCCCGGAAGTCGATATCTGGCTCTCTGGGTGCCGACCGGCACCGGCCACGTGCAGTCTATGGGGCCCCGGTCAGCGGAACCTGAAGGGTTGCGGCCGCCGGGCACGCTCCGCCCGCCCACCGCCGGTCCCGGCCGCGCCGGACGCCGAAGGGCAACCGTCGTCGGCGGCCCCGCCGTTCACCCCGCGGTCAGTTCCCGGCGGGCTTGGTCCCCCGGTGCAGCGCCACCACGCCGCCGGTCAGATTGCGCCAGGCCACCCCGGTCCACCCCACGCCCTGGAGCCGGGCGGCGAGTTCGGGCTGGTTGGGCCAGGTGCGGATGGACTCCGCGAGATAGACATAGGCGTCCGGGTTGCTGCTGACCGCACGGGCGACCGGCGGCAGCGCCCGCATCAGGTACTCGGTGTAGACGGTCCGGAACGGCGCCCAGGTCGGCTCGCTGAACTCACAGATCACCACCCGGCCACCCGGCTTGGTCACCCGGTACAGCTCCGCCAGCGCGGCATCGGTGTCCTGGATGTTGCGCAGCCCGAAGGAGATGGTGACGGCGTCGAACACCGCGTCCGCGAACGGCAGCCGGGTACCGTCACCGGCCGTGAACGGCAGCCACGGGTGCCGCTTCTTGCCCTCCCCCAGCATGCCGACGGAGAAGTCGCACGGCACCACGTACGCCCCGCTCCGGGCGAACGGCAGAGAGGAGGTGCCGGTCCCGGCCGCGAGGTCGAGCACCCGCTCGGCGGGCCGTGCGGCCACCGCACGCTCCACCTCCTTGCGCCACAGCCGCGCCTGCCCCAGGGAGAGCACATCGTTGGTGAGGTCGTACCGCGCCGCCACGTCGTCGAACATCGCGGCGACTTCGTGCGGCTGCTTGTCCAGGGATGCTCGGGTCACCCGGCCATTGTCCACCGTGCCGGGGCCCGGGGACGCACCGGGCACGGCCCGGCACGCCCGCCGTCAGCGGCGGCGGTAGACCAGACGGCCGGCGAGGACGGTGGCCAGGCAGCTGCCGTCCTCGGCGAAGACCGCGAAATCGGCCGCGCCGCCGACGGTCAGCGCACGGGGGCGGCCACCGGGCGGCTCCGCGAGCCCGGAGCGCTGGACGGCCGTACGGACCGCGGGCCGGGTGAACGGCCCGCTCAGCGCCGTCGTCCCGGCCGCCAGCAGGCGCTGCACACCACGCCGGGCACTGGCGCCCCAGCGGGTCTCGGTCATGCCGAGGGCGGCGAGCGCCTCGCCGGTGATCGGCTCACTGCCGAGCTCCCCGGCCTCCCGCGGATCGGGGTGGTAGGCGGCCTCCAACAGGGCCGCGCCCTCCGGTTCGTACCGGCCGGGCGTCAGCACCCCGTCCCACTCCCGCACCCGCGCCCGGTCTCCGTGGGCCGCCCGCAGTTCCTCGTACGGGCCGATGGCGGCGATACGGGCGCCGTCGACGACGACCGCGTACCCGGCGAGCGGCTCCCCGGCATGGCCGGGCCGGACGCCCCGTACGTGGTGAAGTGTCAGCATCCGCGCCTCAGTTGGCGTCGACCAGCTTCAGTTCCGGATGCGCGGTGCCGCCCTCGATCGCGGTCGACGACAGATGCGAGACGACCTTGTCGTCGACCGGGTCGTTGGCCGGATCGTCGTGGACGAGCAGGTGCTCGTAGGTGGTCGCGCGCTGCGCCGGGACCCGGCCCGCCTTGCGGATCAGGTCGATGATCTCCATACGGTTGGAGCGGTGCTTGGCGCCGGCCGAGGAGACCACGTTCTCCTCCAGCATGATCGAGCCGAGGTCGTCCGCTCCGTAGTGCAGCGAGAGCTGGCCGATCTCCTTGCCGGTGGTCAGCCACGAGCCCTGGATGTGCGCGACATTGTCGAAGAAGAGCCGGGCGAGGGCGATCATGCGCAGGTACTCGAAGAGGGTGGCCTGCGTCCGGCCCTTCAGGTGGTTGTTCTCCGGCTGGTAGGTGTACGGGATGAAGGCGCGGAAGCCGCCCGTACGGTCCTGGACGTCGCGGATCATCCGCAGATGCTCGATCCGCTCGGCGTTGGTCTCGCCCGTGCCCATCAGCATCGTGGAGGTCGACTCGACGCCCAGCCCGTGCGCCGCCTCCATGATCTCCAGCCAGCGCTCGCCGGACTCCTTCAGCGGCGCGATGGCCTTGCGGGGGCGGGCCGGCAGCAGCTCGGCACCGGCACCGGCGAAGGAGTCGAGCCCGGCGGCGTGGATGCGCTGGATCGCCTCCTCCACAGACACCTTGGAGATCCGGGCCATGTGCTCGACCTCGGAGGCACCGAGGGAGTGGATGACCAGCTGCGGATAAGCCTTCTTGATCGCCGAGAAGTGCTCCTCGTAGTACTCCACGCCGTAGTCCGGGTGATGCCCGCCCTGGAACATGATCTGGGTGCCGCCCAGCTCGACGGTCTCCGCGCAGCGGCGCAGGATGTCATCGAGGTCGCGGGTCCAGCCCTTGGCGGTGTCCTTCGGCGCGGCGTAGAAGGCACAGAACTTGCAGGCCGTCACACACACATTGGTGTAGTTGATGTTGCGCTCGATGATGTACGTCGCGATGTGCTCGGTACCGGCGTAACGGCGGCGGCGGACGGCGTCGGCGGCCCTGCCCAGCGCGTGCAGCGGAGCGGAGCGGTACAGGTCGAGCGCTTCCTCCGGCGTGATGCGGCCGCCCTGCGCGGCGCGGTCGAGTACGGACTGGAGGTCGGCGTTCTCGGTCACCGGGGCGTCCCTTTCGCAGGCGGGCATCACGAACTGAACCAGCGTACGTCAGGGGTACGACACCCCCACCGCCCGGCCGCACCCGCTCCCGGCGGCGGCCGCCGCACCGCCGGAAGACCGCCACCGCTCCCTGCCGAACGGCCGCCCCGCGCTAGCGAACGGCCGCCGACTCCAGCAGCTCGACCTTCACCTCCGCCGGGAACCCGGTCGTCGGCCCGACCCGCCGGGCGAATTCCGCGACGCCCTGAAGCTGCGCGGGCCCGAAACGGAAGTCCAGCGTGGTGAAGTAGCGCTCCAGCACCGGCTCGTCGAAGGTCTCCCAGCGGGCCGCCTGCTCGGCGACCTTGGCGACCTCCTCCAGCGACAGATCACGCGAGGCGAGAAACGCCTCGTGCACCTTCTGCACCACGGCCGGCTCGCGCTCCAGGTAATCGCGCCGGGCCGCCCAGACGGCGAAGACGAACGGCAGCCCCGTCCAGTCCTTCCACATCTGGCCGAGGTCGTGCACCTCCAGGCCCAGCCGGGGCCCGTCGTGCAGATTGGCGCGCAGCGCGGCATCGCCGATCAGCACCGCCGCGTCGGCCTCCTGCATCATCAGCCCGAGGTCCGGCGGGCACCTGTAGTAGTCGGGCCGCACCCCGATCTTCTCCGCCAGCAGCAGCTGGGCCAGCCGTACGGACGTCCGCGAGGTCGAGCCGAGCGCGACCCGGGCACCGTCCAACTGGTCCAGCGGCTTCTGCGAGACGATCACGCAGGACATGACCGGGCCGTCGCAGCCGACGGCGAGGTCGGGGAAGGCGACGAGGTCATCGGCGGCGCGCAGGAATTCGACGAGCGTGATCGGCGCGATGTCGAGCTCCCCGCGGACCAGCTGCTCGCTGAGCTTCTCCGGCGTGTCCTTGGTGAGCTCCAGATCGAGCAGGGTGCCCGTACGGGCCAGGCCCCAGTAAAGGGGCAGGCAGTTCAGGAACTGGATGTGGCCCACTCGCGGCCGGCTGCGACGGCGGCCGGCGTCGGCTCCCGCGGGTGCGTCTCCGAAGGTTGAATTGTCCACATGCGGAGGCTAGACCTGTCTACCTTGGGGCAGCGCAGCGGGTCACGGTATGGACGTTAGTGCGGTCGGTTAAACGTGATCTTTGGCTCTTCCGCCTCAGGAGCAGCACATGCTACGCTCAGCGCAAGTTGCAGTTTGGTTTCCCTTGCAGTACAGAGCCTGCGGAGCATGTGACCCCGCAGGCTCTCGTAGTTTCAGACTTCTTTGCAGGTTCTGGAGCAGGGCAACCCTTTGGCCCAAGGAGGGCTTATGGCTACCGGAACCGTCAAGTGGTTCAACGCTGAAAAGGGCTTCGGCTTCATCGCCCAGGACGGCGGCGGCCCGGATGTCTTCGTCCACTACTCGGCGATCAACGCCTCTGGCTTCCGCTCCCTGGAGGAGAACCAGCAGGTGAACTTCGACGTCACGCAGGGCCCGAAGGGTCCGCAGGCGGAGAACGTCACGCCGGTCTAAGTTGCCCGGCCCGGAATTTCTTCCAGGTCGCCCCTAAGCAGTACCTAAGGAGCCCCGCTCCGCCATTTCGGTGGCGAGCGGGGCTCCTGCCTTTTGTTTGCCGACACGCGCAGACACGAATGGCGGACACATGAATTCCCGCCGTCCGGCGCGTGACACACCCGAATGCCGCAGGCAATAGGGAATTCCCCGGCGAATGCCCGCCGGCCTCGCCGCCGAAAGGCCACTCGGCGACGACCGGACCGTCCCGTCCACGAACGCCCGCCACCTCCCGCCCACACGGGAGGGGGCGCCTCTGCCACCGAGGCAACTCCGTACCGAAGCGATCACGGAAAGTGGTCACATCGGAACATGACCCGGCATACCGTGGGCAGAATGAGCGAGCAGTTGCCCCCGCAGAAGCCCTGCCCCGACTGCGCCGGCAGAGGCACCGTGGACTGGGAGACGCCGACCGGCGACCGCGTCACCACGCAGTGCTCCGGTTGTGGCGGCACCGGAACCGTCCTGGCATAGAGGAGGCAGAGGCGACATGGCGGCCTCTCATGGGAGCGGTAGGCCGGTCGGCCTCGACGAGCAGTTCGTCGGCAGGCTGCCGTGCTCGACCTGTGGCATACGGTCGATGAAACTGCCAGGTCAGCAGGGCGGGTTATGTATTCCCTGCTATGCGGAGGAGTGCGCGGTGGCCGGGCGGCGGGCGGCTACGGCCGGGTCCTGGGTGGCCGCGAGTTTTGTCGGGGATCCGTGTCTGGCCTGTGGATCCCGGTCCGTTGACGCCAACGGCTGGGCGTTCTGGTGCAACGCCTGCGATATGCAGACGGCGGTGGCGCTGCCGCCGCGGTGAGAAGACCCGCGGGCCGGGGGGCGCGGCGGGGCCGGGGACGTGGCGAGCCGACCGCCACCAGGCCGTTCCGTCGGAAGTCAGCCAGATGTGGTGGTGCGGCATCGCACGTCAGACCCCGTGCCACCTCCCCCACAGAGGTGACACGGGGTTCCAGTTTGACGCGCCGACGGCTTTTGCTCCAGACCGGGGGTCATCGACTTTCGTAAAGGACGGCTATGTCGTTGGCGAAATCGCGGGCCACCGCGGCACGGCGGAGCTTCAGGGACGGGGTCAGGTGCCCGGTCTCCTCACTGAAGTCCACCGGGAGGACCGCGAAGCGGCGGATGGATTCGGCGCGGGAGACCAGTTCGTTGGCGTCGTCGACGGCGCGCTGGATATCGGCCAGCAGGCGCTCGTCGCGGACCAGGTGCTCGGGCGGCAGGTCCTGTTTCTTGTTCATCTGACGCCAGTGCGCGAGCCCGTCCGGCTCCAGGGTGATCAGAGCGGTGATGTAGGGGCGGTTGTCACCGATGACCATGCACTGGCCGACGAGCGGGTGCGAGCGGAGGCGGTCCTCCAGAGGGGCCGGGGCGACGTTCTTGCCGCCCGTCGTCACGATGAGCTCCTTCTTGCGGCCGGTGATGGTGAGGTAGCCGTCCGCGTCGAGGGCTCCGAGGTCGCCGGTCGCGAACCAGCCCTGGTCGGTGACCGGGCGGGCCGCGCCGAGGGCCGCGTCCCAGTAGCCGGAGAAGACATGGCCGCCGTGGACCAGGATCTCGCCGTCGTCGGCGATGCGTACGGCGGTGCCGGGGAGCGGCCAGCCGACCGTGCCGATGCGGGGCCGGAGCGGCGGGGTGACGGTCGTGGCGGCGGTGGTCTCCGTCAGGCCGTAGCCCTCGAAGATCTCGATGCCGGCGCCGGTGTAGAAGGCGGCGAGGCGGTGGCCCAGGGGGGAGCCGCCGCAGAGGACGTGGCGGACCTTGCCGCCGAGGGCGGCCCGGATACGGCGGTAGACGAGGGGGTCGTAGAGCTTGCGGGCGCCCTTGAGGGCGACGCCGGGGCCCGGCCCCGTCCCGTGCTCCCTGGCCTCGACGGCCTCGCCGTAGGAGCGGGCGACGCGGACCGCGCGGTCGAATGAGGCGGCGCGGCCCATCTTCTCCGCCATGGCACGTCCGGTGTTGAAGACCTTCTCCAGCACATACGGGATGGCCAGCAGGAACGTCGGCCGGAAACCGGCCAGGTCGGCGAGCAGATCGTCGGTCCGGATGCTGGGGGCGTGCCCGAGGCGGACGCGGGCGCGCAGGCAGCCGACCGCGACCATACGGCCGAAGACGTGGGACAGCGGGAGGAAGAGCAGGGTGGCGGCGGGTTCCTCGCTGACCGACGTGAAGACCGGGTGCAGCAGCTCGACGGCGTTGTCGACCTCGGCGAAGAAGTTGGCGTGGGTGAGGGCGCAGCCCTTGGGGCGGCCGGTGGTGCCGGAGGTGTAGATGAGGGTGGCGAGGGCGTACGGGCCGGTGGCGGCGCGGCACTGGTCGACCGCCTCGTCCGGCACCGCGTGGCCCGCCGCCACGAGGTGGGAGACGGCGCCGGTGTCGAACTGCCAGAGGTGGTCGAGGCCGGGGAGTTCGGCCCGGAGGCCGCTGATCAGACGGGTCTCCTCGACGCCTTCCACGACGCAGGCGCGGGCGCCGGAGTCGTGCAGGATCCACTGCGCCTGGTGCGCGGAGGACGTGGGGTAGAGGGGGACGGTGACCAGGCCGGCCGCCCAGGCGGCGAAGTCGACGAGCGTCCACTCGTAGGTCGTACGGGCCATGATCGCGAGCCGGTCGCCGGGCCGGAGGCCGGAGGCGATCAGGCCCTTGGCGACGGCGCGCACCTCGGCGGCGAACTCCGCCGCGGTGATGTCGCGCCAGATGCCGCTGGGCTGCTTACGGGCGAGCACGATGGCGCCGGGCGCCTCGTGGGCGTTGACGAAGGGCAGGTCCCCGAGCGAGCCACTGTGTACGGGCGGGGCCAGCGGGGGGACGTAAACCTGCCGGACCGCGCCGTCCACCAGGGTTTTCTGCGCCTCGGCGAGGGTGGGTGCGGGTGCGGTGCGTGATGCGGTGGGTGCACTTTCCTGGTGGGACACGAGTGGCTCCTCGTTTTCCTGTGCAGTGCGGTGGTGCCGGTGGGCGCCGGCCCCTACCGGCCTACCTGAAGTCCGTTGACGACCGGGCCCAGAGGCGCGGAGAACCGCGCGACCAGCCACAACGCACCCGCGGACACACGCATCGCCGCCCCAGCTCCTGACCCGTCAGTAACGTTACTTTGACGTAAACTTAGGCCAGGATCGCGAGTTGGCCAATACCCGTGCGCCACCTTCGTCCCGCCGATGACGGAGCCGCCCCGGCCCCGGAGAACCGGGACCGGGGCGGGAAGCCAGAAGGCGGAGGGCGGCGGAACACGAGCGGCCCGCGTCAACGCCCGGCGCAGGACGGGCCCTCGCGCTCAAGGGCCCCGCCCGGCTCCCACCGCTCCCGGCCCATCAGCCGGCCGAGCCCCACCCAGGCGAGGTTCATCATCGTGGCCGCGGTGTCCCTGGCCGCCGGATGCTCCGGTGCGCCCGAAGCGCCCTCGTCCGTACGGACATTGGCCCACTCGGCGAGCGACTCGGCCGCGCCGATCACCGCGTGCGCGAGCCCGGCGACCTCCCGTTCGGCCAGTTCGCCGACGCAGCCCGCTTCCTTTGCGGCCGCACCGAGCAATTCCGTGACGAACTCGACGATCTCCGCCCGCAGCGCGGCCACTTGGCGCGCGAACGGCTCACCGTGCGTCCGCGCCTGCTGGTGGAGTACGGCCCAGCCGTACGGACGCTCGGCGGTGTGCGCGAAGAAGCCCTGCAGGCCGCTGCACAGCTGCCGGTCGGCCGCCGCCCCCGGCTCGACGGCCGCCGTCACGGCCGCCAGCAGCGCCTCCGACTCCCGCCGGATCACCGTGTTGAACAGGTCTTCCTTCGAATTCAGGTAGAGATAGACCAGCGGCTTGGAGACTCCGGCCAGTTCGGCGATCTCGTCCATCGAGGCCGCCCGGTATCCGCGCCGTGCGAAGGTCAGCACCGCCGCGTCCAGCATCTGCTGCTCCCGGACGGCGCGCGGCACCCGCTTGCTCTTCACAGCTCCCACCCCGAATGTCCCTCCATCCCGCCTGTTTACTGCAAAGTAAGTTTACGATCTTCGCTTTCCCTCCCTCGCCTCTTGACGCGTTCGCGCCATAGCGAGACGATACGTCTCGTCGCACCACTCGCGGACGCGCCGACACCCTCGTCCGCATCACCCGGAGGACCGCCCCATGCAGCAATTCATCGACGCCGCCCCCGGCATCCGCCTGTGGACCGAGCAGCGCGGCGCCGCCGACGCGGCCCCGCTGCTGCTGATCATGGGAGCCCAGGCGAGCGGCGTCGGCTGGCCGGACCCGTTGGTCGACGCGCTGGCCGCGCACCACCGGGTCATCCGCTACGACCACCGCGACACCGGCCGCTCCACCTGGTCCTTCGAGGAACGGCCCTACCGGATCGCCGATCTCGCCGAGGACGTGATCGCGGTCCTGGACGGACTGGGCATCGACCGGGCACATATCGTCGGCATGTCATTGGGCGGCATGCTCGCCCAGATGCTGCTCGCCGACCACCCCGACCGACTGCTCAGCGCCACTCTCATCAGCACCATGGCCCTCAGCACCACCCCCTACACCCGCCCCGACGGCAGCACGGTCCCCACCGACGCACTGCCGGGCATCGCGCCCGAGGTCCTGGAGCTGTGGGCCCGCCCCGTCGAGGATCACGGTCCGGCGGCTGAAGTGGAGCGACGGATCGAACACTGGCGTGTACTAGCCGGTGATCAGCTCCCCTTCGACGAGGGCTACTTCCGCGCCTTCGAGCAGCAGGTCATCGCACACACCGGACATCACCGGGCGGGCACCGCACACGGCCGGGCGGACAGCGACGGCATGCTCCGTACCGACCAGCTCGCCAAGAACGAGGTGCCGGCCCTGGTGGTCAGCGCGCCCGCCGAGCCGGTCTTCCCGCCGCCGCACCCCCAGCACCTGGCCCAGTGCGTCCGGGGCGCGGAACTCGTCGAGATCCCGGGCATGGGTCATGCGCTGCCGCCCGCCGTACACGCGCCGCTGGCCACGGCGATCCTGGCCCGCACGGGAGCGGTGACGACCTGAGACCGGCTCCCCCGCCGCCGCATCACTCGGCTGCCCCATGGGACCCCTTGGGTACAGTGCGGGCCAAGTAATCCCCCTGATTCCGCGCAGACTTGTAGATGGCGCGGACACAAGGCGGGGACGCGGCAGGGCCACCACGGCCACGGGAAGGACAGGCCGGATGGGCGGCACGGGGTACGACGTCGAGAGTGCGGCTCTGCGGGAGGTCTTCGGATGAGCCTGCGGGTCGCCTGGGGCAAGGTGCCCTACAAGGAGGCGAGGGAGCGGGCGGTGCAGGCCGTGCCCGCCGGGGAGCGGCTTGTGCAGAGCGAAGTCGCGCTGCCCGGGTGGAAGTTGGCCAAGCCGTGGCGGTGGAGGCGGCCCCGTGTGCTGGTCGGTCGCCGGCTGCCGGGCGACCGCTGGGAAGGTGCCAAGCGGGCCGTCTGGTCGGTCTATTGGGGCATCGAGGCGGTCCTGGAGCCGATTCCTGATCTTTTCGGGAGGCGGCGGAGGGGAAAGCCGCTCAAGGGCGGCTGGGGAAGCTTGGCGGGCGGGCTGGCCACCGCCCTGTGGCCACGCGTCCCGACCACGGACGCGCTGCCGGTTCTCCAGCGCACCGACCGCCGACTGCACGTCAGCTATGTCCAGCAGGGCCGCCGCCGCGGCGAGCTGGGCGCCGTCGAGCCGGGCTGGAGCGTGGCGGCGGAGCAGGTGGCCTGGGTCCGGCACCGTACCGATATCGACGCCGACACCTTCGAATTCGGCTTCACGGACGGCTCCTGGGTCCGGGTGGAGCTGCCGAGCCAGCACGCCGTGTACTTCGCGGAGTGCTTTCCGCGAGTGGAGGCGGGGCGGCCGTAGGCGTGTCCGGCAGGCTTGCGCGAGCGTGCGTAGAGGAGGCGCCCCGGTCCTTGGAGCCAAGGACCGGGGCGCCTCCTCTACTGGGAGCCGGGAACTACGCGGCGGTCGCCACCGGCACGGACACCTTCTCGTCCGCGCCCTCGACAGCGGATGTCGCCGAGCCGATGCTCCGGGCGGCGTTGTAGGCGTCGCGGTCGAGGATCTTCTCCCGGGCGGAGACCAGGACCGGGATGACCGCCTGGCCTGCCACATTGGTGGCCGTACGCATCATGTCCAGGATCGGGTCGATGGCCATCAGCAGGCCGACGCCCTCCAGGGGCAGGCCCAGCGTGGACAGGGTCAGCGTCAGCATGATCGTCGCGCCGGTCAGACCGGCGGTGGCGGCGGAGCCGATGACGGAGACGAAGGCGATCAGGACGTAGTCGCCGATGCCCAGCTGGACGTCGAAGATCTGGGCGATGAAGATCGCGGCGATCGCGGGGTAGATCGAGGCGCAGCCGTCCATCTTGGTCGTCGAGCCGAACGGCACCGCGAAGGAGGCGTACTCCCGCGGCACACCGAGGCGCTCGGTGACCTGCTGGGTGACCGGCATGGTGCCGACCGACGAGCGGGAGACGAAGGCCAGCTGGATGGCGGGCCAGGCGCCGCGGAAGAACTGCAGCGGGTTGACCTTGGCGACGGTCGACAGCAGCAGCGGGTAGACACCGAAGAGGACCAGCGCGCAGCCGACGTAGATGTCGACGGTGAAGGTCGCGTACTTGCCGATCAGGTTCCAGCCGTACGTCGCGATGGCGTTGCCGATGAGGCCGACGGTGCCGAGCGGGGCGAGGCGGATGACCCACCACAGGGCCTTCTGGAGCAGTTCGAGGACCGAGCGGCTGATCGTGAGGACCGGTTCGGCCTTCTCGCCGAGCTGGAGGGCCGCGATACCGGCGACGGCGGCCATGAAGACGATCTGCAGGACGTTCAGCTCGGTGAACGGCGTGATGATGTCGGTGGGGACGATGCCGGTCAGGAAGTCGATCCAGGAACCGGCCTCTTCGGGGGCCTTGCCGTCCTTGGGGGTCAGGCCGGTACCCGCGCCGGGGTTGCTGAGCAGGCCGATCGCCAGACCGATCGCCACGGCGATCAGCGAGGTGACCATGAACCACAGCAGGGTGCGGGAGGCGAGCCGGGCGGCGTTGTTGACCTGCCGCAGATTGGTGATCGACACCAGGATCGCGAAGAAGACCAGCGGCGCCACGGCCAGCTTCAGCAGCTGGACGAAGAGATCGCCGATGTGCTGGAGCGTGGCGGTGAGCCAGCCGACGTCACCGCTCTTGGCGACCCAGCCGAGCAGCACGCCCAGGGCGAGGCCGGCCAGGATCTGCACCCAGAACGGGACCTTGGGTATACGGGAGGACAGGGGGCGCTGCGGGGCCGGTGCGGACTCGGTGGTCTCGGCAGACGGGGACAAGGGACACACTCCGGGGACAGGTAAGGCGTCAGGGACGGCGAAAAGAAGCGCCAGGACGTGAAGCGGCAGCGGAGCAGCTGCGCTGTGGGCCTCTCCCGCCCGGAGGGGTGGGGAGGGATCTCCGGCCGCTGGAGGAGAGAGTCAGCGGCGGCAACAGGCCGCGGACATACAGCGGCAGAGATCGACATGCAGGCGCGCCACGAGCGGAGTGCTCATGGGGGACGGGGGCGCGGCTGCTGTCTTCATGAGACGAACGTTAACACTTGAACTTTGAGGAACCCAAAGAAAATCTTTGGGTTCCTGTGTGGCCCACGCGCCCGACCCGCCGTCAACAACGCGACCGGCGCCCGGCCGTGGAGCGAAGTCCACGGCGCCGGGCGCCGGTCGCGAAGAAGCGGCTGTGAGGCGTCTTACACCAAGGGGCACTTACACCAAGGGGGCAGGCCCTACCGCAGGCTGTCCTCCTGGCCCGCGTTGGCCGCGAAGCGCTCGCGCTGGCGGTCGACCTTGACGGCGATCTGCTCGGACATCGCGTCCCGCTGCTTGCGCAGCAGCACAAAGCTGAGCGGCGCGGAGATCACGATGGCGAGCAGCAGCATCCACACGGTGTTGGAGGCGCCGACGGCGAGCGGGATGACATGGATGTACGCCAGCACCCACACCACGGCGAACGAGGCGACGAAGAGGCCGATGCGAAGGGCGGTGTAGCGGAGCGTGGCGAAGTTGTGGCTACTCACGGATGGGACCTTCTCCTCAACGGCAACCTAAAGGGTCTGCATCCAGTCAAGCACAGCGCTTCGGGCGATCTTCGCGGCCCCCGTCGCAGGCCGTCCCCGCCGCGGCCTCTCCGGGGCGCGGCCTCTCCGGGGCGCGGCCCGGCCAGCCCGTCGGCCCGGATCCCGTCAGTCCAGCCGTCAGCCCAGATCCAGCCACATGGTGATGTCGTCGCGGTAGTCGTCGTCGGCCAGCCGGATCGCGCCCGGCACCCGGCCGACCTCCTGGTAGCCGCAGGCCTCGTAGAAGGGGCGGGCGCCGGAGCCGCCGCGGCAGGTGAGGCGGAGGGCGGTGATGCCCTTGACGGAGCGGGCGGCGTCGGCGACCGACGCCATCAGCCGGCGGCCGGTGCCCTGGCCCTGGAGGTCCGGGTGGACCATGACGGTGTAGACCCACAGCCAGTGCTTCATCAGGCGGTGGGTGTTGGTGGTGAGGAACGCCGTGGCCACGACCCGGCCGTCCGCGTCCCGGCCCGCCACCAGGCGCTGGCGGCCCTCGGCCATGGCCGTCAGATGCTTGAGCAGCTCCGGGCGGACGTCCTCGCGGGTCACCGGCGGGACGAACCCGACCGCGCCCCCGGCATTGGACACCTCCGCCCACAACGCGCATATCCCGTCGCGGAGTTCAGGGGTGAGCGAAGGGTCCAGGTCGAAACGCACGTTCATGACCCGGACCCTAGCTGCCCCGCCGACGGTGTTTCCTGGCAGGTCAGACGCGCATCGCCTGCGGGGATTCCCGGCGGTCCGGGTCCGGGCCCGGGTACTCGCGGATCGCCTCGTAGCGGGTGTTGCGCTCGACGGGGCGGAAGCCGGCGTCGCGGATCAGCTCCAGCAGGTCCTCACGGGTCAGCTTGTTGGGCGTGCCGTAGTTGTCCGCGTCGTGCGTGATCTTGTATTCGACGACCGAGCCGTCCATGTCGTCCGCGCCGTGCTGCAGGGCGAGCTGGGTGGTCTGCAGACCGTGCATGACCCAGAAGCACTTGACGTGCGGCACGTTGTCGAAAAGGAGGCGGGAGACCGCGAAGGTCTTCAGGGCCTCGGCGCCGGTCGCCATCGTCGTGCGGGCCTGGAGCTTGTTGCGGACCTTGCCGTCCTGCATGTCGACGAAGTCGTGCTGGTAGCGCAGCGGGATGAAGACCTGGAAGCCGCCGGTCTCGTCCTGGAGCTCACGCAGCCGCAGCACGTGGTCGACGCGGTGGCGGGGCTCCTCGATGTGCCCGTAGAGCATCGTCGAGGGGGTCTTGAGGCCCTTCTCGTGGGCCAGGCGGTGGATGCGCGACCAGTCTTCCCAGTGGGTGCGGTGGTCGACGATGTGCTGCCGGACCTCCCAGTCGAAGATCTCGGCGCCGCCGCCGGTCAGCGACTCCAGACCGGCCTCGATCAGCTCATCGAGGATCTCGGAGGCGGAGAGCCCCGAGATGGTCTCGAAGTGGTGGATCTCGGTGGCGGTGAACGCCTTCAGCGAGACATTCGGCAGCGCCTTCTTCAGCTCGCTGAGCGAACGCGGGTAGTAGCGCCACGGCAGGTTGGGGTGGAGCCCGTTGACGATGTGCAGCTCGGTGAGGTTGTCGTTCTCCATCGCCTTGGCGAGGCGGACGGCCTCCTCGATGCGCATCGTGTACGCGTCCTTCTCGCCCGGCTTGCGCTGGAAGGAGCAGTAGGCACACGACGCGGTGCAGACATTCGTCATGTTGAGGTGACGGTTGACGTTGAAGTGCACGACATCGCCGTTCTTGCGCGTGCGCACCTCATGGGCGAGGCCACCCAGCCACGCCAGGTCGTTGGACTCGTAGAGGGCGATACCGTCCTCGCGGGTCAGCCGCTCCCCGGCGTGGACCTTCGCCTCCAGCTCGCGCTTGAGGCCCACATCCATCGACGCAGCCATCCGTCGCCTCCCAGTCTCTGCCGTATTCGGTGCCGTTTCGGTGCTCTGACGGAGCCGGAAACGGGCTTCGTTGAGCGTACTCCCCTGTAACGGAGGCGGACGGAGCCCCCTGGCGCGCCCGTCCGCCCCGGTGTGCCCCGTAGGCGCCCGGCGGCCTATTCGGCCTCTTCGGGCAGCTGGCCGACGCGGTTCTCCCACTTGGTGGAGAGCACGATCGTGGTGCGCGTACGGGAGACGCCCTTGGTGCCGGACAGCCGCCGGATGGTGCTCTCCAGGCCGTCCACATCACCCACCCGCACCTTGAGCATGTACGAGTCCTCGCCCGCGATGAACCAGCAGTCCTCGATCTCTTCGAGGTCCCGCAGCCGCTGCGCGACGTCCTCGTGGTCGGTGGCGTCCGACAGCGAGATGCCCACCAGCGCCGTGACGCCGAGGCCGAGGGAGGCGGCGTCGACGGTCGCACGGTAACCGGTGATCACGCCGGCCGCTTCGAGGCGGTTGATCCGGTCCGTGACGCTGGGCCCGGAGAGGCCGACGAGCCGGCCGAGCTCCGCGTACGAGGCACGCCCGTTCTCGCGAAGTGCCTGGATGAGCTGCCTATCCACCGCGTCCATGCCCTCAAGCCTTCCAATCTTTCTGCATTTTCGGGTTTTGCATGTAGAATCTAAGGCATACAGGGCTTCAACCCTGCGAATCTTTCGGTCAAAGACGATCTCACAGGAGCTGTCACCGTGTACTCGATCGAGATGGCCTACGCCCGCATGCGCGAGCTGCAGGACCAGGCCAATCGTTCACGTGCCCACCGGACCGCGGCACCGCGGACCCGGCGCCTCTTCGGCCGCACCCCGGCCAAGAAGCGCTAAGGAGCCTCCGGGGCCCCCTCCTCCTTGGAGCCGCCCCCCAGCTCCCCTTCCCACCGCCGGTACAGCCCGTGCGGCACCTCCGCCGCATCGAGCGCCCGGCCCGCGACGAAATCCACCAGATCCTGGATATGCGTCGCCCCCGCATAGAACGCCGGTGAGGCGGGCAGCACCACGGCGCCCGCCTCGTCCAGCGTCACCAGATGCTTCAGCGTCGGACCGTTCAACGGCGTCTCGCGCACCGCGACCACCAGCCGCCGCCGCTCCTTGAGCATCACGCTCGCCACCCGCTGCAGCAGATCCTTCGAGAGCCCCAGCGCCACCCCGGCCACACACGCCGTGCTCGCCGGAACGATCAGCATCCCCTTCACCGGATACGAGCCCGACGAGGGCCCGGCCGCCAGATCCCCGGCCGCCCAGTACCGCACATCCGCCAGGTCCTCATCCGTCACCGGAAACGTCGACGGTTTGCCATCGGCTCCGCGCGCCAGCCATTCCCGCAGGTCAGTGCGCCAATGAGCGTCCCGGAAGGCGATGCCCGTCTCGTCCAGGAGGGTCAGCCGTGACGCCCGGCTGACGATCAGATCCACCGCCTCCCCGGCGGCGAGCAATCCGCGCAGAACGGACGCGGCATACGGCGTCCCGGACGCGCCGGAGATTCCCACAACCCACGGACGGCGTCGGCCGGGGTCCTGCTGACTGGTGTCGTTACGCGGCGGCTCCACGCATCGAGCCTATCCGGCGGAACCATCGGCCCCCTCACGGCCGTTCCTCTCCTGTGTGCCCCTCGCGAAGCTCCGCCGGGGGCCGCCCCACCGGGGGACGAGAAGGGACGGCCGGAGATGACCTCACGCGCGAAGCCCGCGATCTGCCTGATGCTGGGCTGGGTGGCCCTGCTCTGGCTGCTGGAGGGCGTCGACTTCGCCACCGGCGGCGCCCTGGACACCTTCGGGATCACCCCGCGCGAACCCGCCGAGCTGGCAGACGTCGTGCCCGCCGCCTTCCTGCACTTCGGCTTCGGCCATCTCGCCGCGAACACCCTGCCGTTGCTGCTGCTCGGCCTGGTCGCCGCGCTGCGCAGCGGGGTGCGCCGCTTTGTCGCCGTCGCCCTGCTGATCATCCTCGCCAGCGGAGTGGGCGTATGGCTCACGGCCGCGCCCGGCAGCAACACCGCGGGCGCCTCCGGCGTCGTCTTCGGCCTCTTCGGCTACCTCCTGGTGCGCGGCTTCATCGAACGCAAACTCCTCGACATCGGCATCGGCCTCGTCGTGGGCGTCCTCTACGGTTCCATCCTCTGGGGCGCACTCCCCACCGACAGCGGCATCAGCTGGCAGGGCCATCTCTTCGGCCTCATAGGCGGCGTGCTCGCGGCCTTCGCCTTCCGGGTGCGGGCTCCGGGCCAACTGCCCGCGGGCGAGGTGCGGCCCGTCGCGTAGCCTCGGGCGGACGGGAGGCGCGGGGCGCCGGGCCGGGCCGCGTAGGGCGCTGGGCTCGGGGCGGCCGGACCAGGCAGCATGCGGGGTGGGCGCACGGCGACGCGCGCCCCGGGGCGAACGCGCGGCCGCGCTGCACTGCACTGCGCCGCACACGGCAACGCGCGCACGGCACACGCCAACGCGGGCACGACAGACACAGTACGTACGCAGCACCTACGGGGGAGCACAACATGTCCGATTACCACCAGCCCACCGGCTACGGACCGCCGTCCGGCGGACCTCAGCAGCCATACGGCGAACCTCAGCAGAGCTGGCCGGGCGGGGCACCACAGCAGGGCTGGCCGGGCGGGGCGCAGCCTGGTCCTGGCGTCCCGCAGCCCGGCGGCTACGGCTACCCCGGCACACCGCCGCAGCCCGGGGTCCACGGCTACGGCAACCAGCCGCCCGCCCCCGCCCCCTCCTCCGGCCCGGCGATGTGGTCCCACCTCGGCGCGCTGCTGACCGTCACGGCGGGCACGATGATGTGCTGCGGCCTGGGCGCCTTCCTCGGCTGGATCTACCCGCTGTCCCTGCGCGGCAACGAGCGCCACAAGCACGACCCGTACATCCGCCACCACGCCACTCAGGCGGTGAACTACGGCATCACCCAGGCCATCATGGCGGCCCTCGGCGCGGTGCTGTACTTCGCCAGCGCCTTCACCTTCGCGGCGGCCGCCACCGAGGAACAGCGCAACGGCTCCGGCCTCGCGGTCCCCCTGGTGACCGTGATCGTCATCTTCGGCAGCTACGCCCTCTCCGGCGTGATCTGCGCACTCATAGGCACGGTCAAGGCCACCCGCGGCGAACTGTGGACCTACCCACGCCTGATCGCCTGGCCCCTCAGCAAGGGCTGACCCTCCACCCACTCCGGCAGCCGCCGAGCCCGCCCCCACCCCGGGGCGGGTTCACCCCGAACTCACCGAACTCACCAAACCGGAAGGAACCGATCACTCTCCGTAATCGTTGCCGGATAAAAGGAGGCGCGCGCACGGCCCCGCAGGGGCTGCTCACACCCTCAGCACGGCCCCGCAGGGTCAGCTCACACCCACAGACCGCCAACCAGACCGCCAATCCTCAGACCGCCAGCCCCCGCACCGTCAGATCCAGCAGTGCACACACGAAGAGCGCGATCCCGATGAAGCCGTTGACCTGGAAGAAGGCCCGGTTCAGCCGGGTCAGGTCATGCGGCTTGACGATCGTGTGCTCGTACAGGAACGCCGCTGCCACGATCACCAGGCCCAGCCAGAGGAACACCCCCGCGCCGGTCGCCACGGCGTACCAGGCGAACAGCCCCGTCGTGACGAGGTGGCAGCCGCGCGCTCCCCAGATCGCGGCCGGGATGCCGAAGCGGGCCGGTACCGAGCGCACGCCGACCTCGCGGTCGGTCTCGACGTCCTGGCAGGCGTAGATCAGGTCGAAGCCGCCGATCCAGATGCCGACCGCAAGGCCGAGGATCGTCGCCTCCCAGGACCAGTCCGCGCTGATCGCGAGCCAGGCGCCGATCGGTCCCATCGCCTGGGCGAGGCCCAGGATCGCCTGCGGGAAGTTGGTGAACCGCTTGCCGTACGGATAGACCACCATCGGCACCACCGCGAGGGGCGCGAGCGCCAGGCACAGCGGGTTCAGCAGGGCGGCGGCGCCCAGGAAGATGACGAGCGCGATCAGGGCGCCCGTCCACGCGGACTTCACCGAGACCGCGCCGGTGACCAGTTCGCGTTGCGCGGTGCGCGGGTTACGGGCGTCGATCTCGCGGTCGATGATGCGGTTCGCGGCCATCGCGAAGGTCCGCAGGCCGACCATGGCGACGGTGACGAGGAGCAGCCGGCCCCAGTGGATGTGCCGGTCCCACTCGTACATCGCGGTCAGCGAGGCGATGTAGGCGAAGGGCAGCGCGAAGACCGAGTGCTCGATCATCACCAGGCGCAGGAAGGCCTTGGTGCGCCCCGGCTGCGGGACGGCTGCGGATGCGCTGCTCACGAGAGGCCGTACTCCTTCCAACGGCGGTCGACCAGCGCCGCCGTACGCGGGTCGGACTCGACCATCTCGGGCCAGCCCCCGTCCCTCGTGTAGCCCTCCTCGGGCCACTTCTTCGTCGCGTCGATCCCCGCCTTGCCGCCCCAGAACTGCTGGTAGGAGGCGTGGTCGAGATGGTCGACGGGACCTTCGACGACGGTGAGGTCACGGGCGTAGTCGGTGTTGCCGAGCGCCCGCCAGGAGACCTCGTGGAGGTTGTGCACATCGCAGTCCGCGTCCACGACCACGATCAGCTTGGTCAGCGACATCATGTGCGCGCCCCAGATGGCGTGCATGACCTTCTGTGCGTGTTTGGGGTACTTCTTGTCGATCGAGACGATCGCGCAGTTGTGGAAGCCGCCGGACTCGGGGAGGTGGTAGTCCACGATGTCCGGGACGATGATCTTGAGGAGGGGGAGGAAGAACCGCTCCGTGGCGCGTCCCAGCGGGCCGTCCTCCGTCGGCGGTCGGCCGACGACGATCGACTGGAGCAGCGGCCGCTTACGCATCGTCACACAGTCGATGGTCAGCGCCGGGAACGGCTCCTGCGGCGTGTAGAAACCGGTGTGGTCGCCGAACGGGCCCTCGGGCAGCATCTCGCCGGGCTCCAGCCAGCCCTCGATGACGACCTCGGCCTGCGCCGGGACCTGCAGCGGCACGGTCTTGCAGTCGACCATCTCGATCCGCTTGCCCTGGAGGAAGCCGGCGAAGAGGTACTCGTCGATGTCGCCGGGCAGCGGGGCGGTGGAGGCGTACGTCACGGCCGGGGGGCAGCCGAAGGCGATGGCGACCGGCAGCTTCTCCCCGCGCTTGGCGGCGACCTGGTAGTGGTTGCGGCTGTCCTTGTGGATCTGCCAGTGCATGCCGATGGTGCGTTTGTCGTGGCGCTGCAGGCGATACAGGCCGAGGTTGCGCACCCCGGTCTCCGGGTGCTTGGTGTGCGTCAGCCCCAGGTTGAAGAACGAGCCGCCGTCCTCGGGCCAGGTGAACAGCGCCGGGAGCCGCTCCAGGTCGACGTCGTCACCCTGGAGCACGACCTCCTGGACGGGCGCTTCCTTGACCTTCTTGGGCGGGACGTGCGTCATGCCGGCGAGCTTCCCGAACGCCTCGCGCACACCGACGAAACCGTGCGGCAGCTCCGGCTTGAGCAGTCCGCCGATCTTGCCGCTGATGTCCTCGTACGCCTTGAGATCCAGCGCCTTCAGAAGCCGGCGGTCGGTGCCGTAGACGTTCATGGCGAGCGGCATCGCCGAGCCCTTGACGTTCTCGAAGAGCAGTGCCGGGCCGCCGGACTTCTGCACCCGGTCCACGATCTCCCCGACTTCCAGATACGGGTCGACCTCGGCCTTGATGCGCTTGAGGTCACCATCCCGCTCAAGCGCGCGCAGGAACGAGCGAAGATCGTCATAAGCCATGCGTTCCAGTATCGGGCACGCACTACCCTGGACGGGTCACCGGGCCCCGGCGAGGGCCCGCCGTCACGCGCAGGGGGCCCGTTCCGCCATGCTCAGGTATCTGCCGTTCCTTCTGGTGCTGGCGCTGTGGATCTATGCGTTCATCGACTGCCTCAACACCCCCGAATCGCAGGTGCGCGGCCTGCCCAAGGTGGCCTGGGTGCTGATCGTCCTGCTCTTCGGTGAGGTGCTGGTCGGCCCGGTCGCCTGGCTGGTGGCGGGCAAGCAGCGGCGGGCGGTAACGGGCTTCGCCCCGTCGGAGTGGCGCCGCAACCGCCGTACGACGTTCGTCGCGCCGGACGACAACCCCGAGTTCCTCCGCTCCCTCAACCAGGAGAGCCCGCAGCGCCCGGACAACACGAAGGACGAGGCGCTGCTCAAGGACTGGGAGGCCGATCTGCGCCGCCGCGAGGACGAGCTGCGCCGCAAGGACGGCAAGCGGGACGGGACCGCGGACGGCCCGGAGGACACCCCGCCGGCCGCGGGCTGAGCCACTCCCCACGGCGTACGGTGAATCCATGGACCGTACCCAGGACTGGGGCCAGGACCGCGACGAGTTCCGGCTGCACGGCAGCGTCGACGGGCACAGCGACCCGACCGGACACCCCGACCATCTGCAGGAACAGGCCCGCGCCATGCTGGCGACGGCGGTCGCCGAGGCCCGCGCCGGACTGGCCGAGGGCGGCATCCCGATCGGCGCGGCGCTCTACGGGCCGGACGGCACCCTGCTGGGCCGCGGCCACAACCGCCGCGTCCAGGACGGCGACCCCACCCTTCACGCCGAGACCGCGGCCTTCCGCGCGGCCGGACGCCGACGCAGCTACCGCGGCACAACGATGGTCACCACCCTCTCCCCCTGCTGGTACTGCAGCGGCCTGGTCCGCCAGTTCGGCATCTCCCGCGTCATCATCGGCGAGGCCCGCACCTTCCACGGCGGCCATGACTGGCTGGCCCGCCACGGCGTACGCATCGTGCTGCTGGACGACCCCGGCTGCGCGTCGCTGATGCGCGACTTCATCGGGGCGCGACCGGAACTGTGGCAGGAGGACATCGGGGACGGGTGAGGGCGGCCCGACGGCAAGGGCGAGGGCGCCCCGACGGCGCAAGGAAGACCGGGCACGGACCGCGTCCCCCACGGACGCCCCGCCATTCGCGAACGGCACCGACGAAACCGACGGCACCGACCGCACCGACGAAACCGACGGCACCGACGGCATCGACCGAGCGAACGCCTGCCGCTCCCCTGCCCTGGACCGGCAGACACCGGCCCTTGTTATCGTGCGGCACCGAACCGGAGCCGACGAGGCGGGGAACCCATGGCGATGGTCTACGAGCTCGGCGAAGTGATGGCCGAGCGAGAGCTGGAAGCCGTCACCCGGGACGGCGGACGCACGCCGGTGGTGGTCAAGCTCGGCACACCACATCCGGATCCCCTGGGGACCGGCGAAGACTGGTGCTGCCCCCACCAGATCCTGGGCCTCGGCGACGAAAACGTCCTGGCGGCCTTCGGGGTCGACTCCCTCCAGGCTTTCCTGATGGCGACCCGCTCCCTGAAGGCGCACCTGGCCGAACGCTCAGCAGCCGCGTCCGTCACGCTGACATGGCTGGGACAGCCCCACCTCGGCCGCCTGAACATCTACCCAGAACCGGAGTAACTCCCTCCGCCCGCCCGACGCAATTTCGGTGGCTCCCGCTCGCCGCCCTCCCTCAAGATGCCCCCATGAGCACCACCGCTGAAGCGCCTGAGGACCCTGACGCCCCCGCCGCCCGTGCGCACACCGCCGACCCCGCCGAACCCCGCCACCGGATCCGCGCCCAGTACACCGAAAAGACGGTGACGGTGTATCAGGCGTACTCCCCCGCGCTGGGCCTCCCGGCGCCGCGGGACGGGCGTTTTCCCGCGGCCTGGAAGCGGGAGCGGATGACGTGGATCAAGCCGCGTTCATAGTCTCTTTCCATGAAGAGGGACGACAGGAACCAGCAGGACGAGGCACGGTTACGACGAGCCCACCGCGCCCGCCAGGCAGCCGGTGGCGAGCCGGGTGTGAGCATCGACGAGTGCCCCTTCACTTCCGCGACTCCAGCGAAGACGTACGGATCACGCTGCTGGCCGCGTTGCGCTCCTCTCGGCAGGCGGAGATCACGGACACACTGGTAGAGGCGCCGCAGGCTCTCGGCCGGCCGGACGCAACCTGGGCCAGGCTGTCGCCGCGTACGGCCGCCGCATCAGCACGTGTGATGGCGCGGTCAGCCGAGCTCGATTGGGCGAATGTAGTTGAACATGGAGTAGGAGCTCGTCAGAAGTTGCATCCCCACCCTCTGCCCCGTACTGGAAGCCACTTTCCAGCAGTAGTCGTCGAAGGGCTCCAGCGGCACTGTCACAACGTAGGGTCCTGACCAGGTGCCGCCGTCGTCCGCCTCGGCGTAGAACGTGGTGGCCGGATTGAACGTCATCAGCGGAATAACTGTGGATCCGGGCTCGAGCCGGTACCAGCCCCGGGAGCCCCAGCCGCCGCCTTCGCTGTCGCACACTGAAGTTGGGTAGCCCACCATGAGCCACAGGCCCGTCGAGTGCCGATTGATGTACTGCAACCACACGGGACGTCACCCCTCTTCTTCGAGCAGGCGACGGAGACGGGTTACCAGTGCCTCCGTGGGTGCTGGCTCGGTCGGAGTTGGCGGTGTGACGACACCTGGCTGAGCAGCGTCCTCTGCCGCTGTTCGGCCGTCATACCCTGGCGGGATTTGGGCGACCTCCCGGTCCCCAATCGGCAGACCCGCCGGCCGGAACGACACTGGCTCATCGAGCTTCGGGTCAGACCCACGTTCGGACATGGCCGTTCTCCCTTCGGAGACTGGTTGCCTAACATCCACGGGACCACCGCTGGGCTGCCCGCGCAAACGGGCCATTGGGCGGGGCACGGATGGGCCACCGGCCGTCAACCGCGTTGCGGCCGGGTGGGCGCCAACGGCTGCGGCGTGCTGACTAATGAGGGCTGTCTATGCGTCAGGCGATTTGTTCCGCTGGCTGGGGACACCACGGTCATGCCCGGACCACGTCGCAAACGATCTTCGCCGGTCCCGAACCGCGACCCGATTCCGCTGTGGTCATGGTGACGGCAACACTGACGGCAACGACGACTTACATAGGCTGCCAACGGCGAACAGCTGAACACGAGTCGGCCGATCAGGCATCGTCGCGGCGCAGCCCTGCCTAAAGCTACGGATCAGACGGTTGCAGGTTCTCCCCTGTCTAGCGCACAGAACTCAGCCCCGCCCTGTCAGACCGAGGTGCGTCAGGCCTTTGAACGCGCCAGATCCGTGCCAGACGGGGCGGTAAACCGCAGGCAAGGACGGTCAGCCAACGATGAGTCGCGATCCGGAACAGAGAAGGCCCTCGACCAGGACTTGCCTGGTCGAGGGCCTCCAACCTGCGGAGGCTGTGGGCTTTGAACCCATGGTGACGTTGCCGCCACGACAGTCTTCAAGACCGTCTGGGTTGGAACGCCAGATCACTTGTCAACCCGGCCTGGAGCCCAAGATCTGCTTCGGACTTCAGCTGACGGGACCATTCCACTGGCCCCTCACTCCTCAAGTTCTGCAATGTGGTGTGACTGACCTGCCAAGTGAGGGTGATCGCGCACAAGGGACTTAGCGAAGGCCAGGTCTTCCGCGGCCATTTGACGCTCCCCCAAGCGCCGATAATTGATGACGCGAGTCTTCAATGCCATGACCAGGGTTTCCCTGGGCACGGTACGTGGGGCCTCAAGGTCGATGATCTTCGTAAACTCATCGATCGCCTCTCGGGGCCGACCACTTCGACTCAGGGCCACGCCGTACTGGTGGCGTTGCACGACATCCTCCGGGGCGTACTCCAAGGCGCGCTTGAGGGCGTTAATGCGTCCATTGTCGTCTCTTTGTGCAGCACAAACCCGAGCCTTGGTGCTGTATGCCAGGCCGCCAGTCAGACGAGTGGCCCGCGAGCAGGCCGAATCAGCGAAACCCTTTGCCCGTCCAATATGCCCGCGAGCCAGCTCGTAACTTGAGCTCATGGCAAGCACGTAAGAGCTGGTTGGGGCAATCTCTCTCGCTTGCTTGAAGAGATCGTCAGCCGCCTCGTAATTACCCGAGAACGTCTCCGATTCCCCCTGACGACAAAGAATGACCCCTCGCTTATCATTGTCATTCTCAATTCCATAGCGTTCAAATTCGCCAATGAAGCGCCGTACTTCGTACCCCTCCAAGTCAAGCTGCTGCTTGTAGCGATTCAGCCGCTGGCGAGCATCTTTCTCAAGCGATCCAAACTGCGGAAGCTGGTTAGCTGCAAAAGAAAGAGTGATCGGCAGGCTACTGAAGCTTTCCCTGCCATCCGCTTGGTCAACATGCTTGCTGATTAACGTGGCATCTTCAAGCTCCCGCAAAGCCGTGTCGACACTTTCGTGAGGTAGATCGGCTGCCAGCGAGATCATGTAGTGCTTGGGCGGTACATCGAAGATCGACATCACGCTCAGGACTCGCCGGGCGTCTGGCGACAGCGAGTCCCAGGTGTTGCGGAAGCTGAATTCTAGAACCGGAGAATCCTTGTGCCGCACGCCCTTGAGTGCGGCCTTGATATCACCACAACGCTTGTACCGTCCGAGGAACCACTGAATCGCCAGCGGAAGCCCCCCACATGACTCATTGATCTCTGATACCAGTTGGCCGGTCATCGGGATTTGGATGCCCATCTCGACTGCCTTGACCTTGACGAATTCCTTAGTCTCGACCTCATTGAGCTCAGGTACCGTTACCGGCTTCTCCCAGCCGCCAGTCTTGCGTCGACTTGTGATCAGCACCTTAGCCTTGGACGATGGCGGCAGCTCTTGAATGAACGCAATGATCCGACCATCATCCACTGTCTCCAGATTATCCAGAACCAAGAGGGTGGAGAAAGCGGATAGCCATTCGATGACTAGAGACTTCTTATCTTCGAGTGTCGAAGGTGGAGTCTCCCCGAAGAGCTGGGCAATCTGATCGAGTAGGTCTTCCAGAGAGTGCAAGGTACGGGATCTGGCGCGGGTGATTCCTCCTGCTGTGAGCACCGTCTCTTTCGCTGTGAGTTGCAGGATCGCCTCGAACGGGCCGTTGTCGAGGCAGTCGTATGCCACCCACGTCGCGAGGGCTGACTTGCCTACACCGCCAGGTCCATGCACGTTGACGATCCAGATGCGAGGGTCCCCGACTACGGCGTTCATGAGCTGCTCTCGCAGCTGCTCCCGTCCGACGAACTCCTCAAAGTCCCGCTCCAGCAGGCGGTACGTCCCCTGTTCGACGGCGAAGGCGCTGCCTACTGACCCCTGTTCAAGACTTTCTCGATCGGTTCTGTCTTCCAGGTCGTCCAGCAGGCCTTCGAGCTCATCCTCGTTCGTGATCTTGACTGTTGAGTCGCCCTTGCGGAAGTAGATCTCGCCACGGCTCAGCCCGTATGACTCCTTAGGGTGGAAGTCATGACGGACGAGGGACGGTGTGCGACGCTTACGTCGTTTCAGGGCCGCTCGGACCAACACCAGCGCAAACCAACGTGACTCACCTGTATACCGGAGCTCATGCTGGACCATATCCACTTGAAGGTCCAAGCCACTGCCTCGGCGGATCTTGTCACGAAGCTGCTTCGTATCGTAGGGAAGCTGCTCGATCAGGCCAACCGGCACCCAGGTCTTGTCCTGCACTCCGATCACCAGGTAGCCGCCGCCCGTATTCTTCATGGCCAGCGCGTCCCTGGTGAAAGTCGCGATCCCGTAGTCGTTGTCTAGGTGGAGCACTTGTTTAAAGTCCAGCCACTCGCACTCACCGCGGCAGTTGATGAGGTACTTCAGTGCGTCGAGGCTGAGGTCGCCCTCCCGCACCAGCCTCTCGATCTTTGACAGGTTCACACCGCCACTCCTTCCCCTAACCCGGATCAAGCAGCCTACTGCTGTACTACGTTTCAGGAGTACCGAGTTGGGGCGCACGCAGCACCACCGAGCGCCCGCTCCGCGCCTCTTGCGCGCCTCTTACGCGCATGAAGTACTCGGGTCAGAACTTGTAGAGCTGCGTCAGCCCACCTGGCTCCGCTCCAAGATCTTTTCCCCCTCCGCAAGAAGGGTGCGGTGTTTCGTCGAGCAGTTAGCCGATATGCGCTATGAACGTTGTTCTGCACCTCAACCACGCCACCGCCGAGGACCTGTACGAGGTTCTATGTCCTGTAGGCGAGCACATCGCCGGCTGGAGTGCGCATTCCGGATCTTCCGTCGAGGCTAACGAGGGGCTGGGCTGATTGATCTGCTCTTCGGGAAACTCACTGGGGAAGTCCTCTTGGCGCCCTCCGAGTGGAAATCTCTACAGTCCTGGCCCAACCACTCCACCCGTGAGCTTGAGCCGCCACCCCCACTCACCGTGCCGACAGCGAAATCCCGATCGGCTCGGCGCCAACCACTGACACGCAAAGCCCTCGGCCCTGCCGAGCCAGTCCGTTAGCGCTAGCCCGTGACCTCGCTCAAGCGCTTCACTACCGCAGACAAATGCTTCGTACCGATCGACATCTCCGCAGCCATCTTGTCGAACGACGCCTGATCCGCACCGTTCGCGCCGTCCGTACATGCGGCCGCCGACGTCTTCAAATGCTTCAACGCCAACACCCATCGGCTGGCCATCGCCCGGTCCGGCATAGCCTCCCCACCCTGGGCGACCTCAAGATCCGCAGTGAGCTGAGCGCAACTGTCTTTGAGCGCCTCTAGATCCGCCGGGTGCGAATCCTTGTCCACGGCGCTCAGGTCTTTGCCGATCGTGTTGACGATCTCGGAACCGCCTGTGTCCGCCCACTCCTTGAACTTCTCCGCCGGGCTCAACGTTGCGGATGCCGAAGCAGTGGGTGATTGCGCCAGCTTGGACGTAGGTGTTGGCTCTTTGCCGCACCCGGTCAGCAACAGGGCGCTAGCGACGAGACACAGGGCACGAAGGCGGGAGATCTCGGTCATTGCCGGAGCATCCCAGCAGACCTCACGCGGGCCGACTGGAGTGACCGATCCGTTACCATTCAACTTTCGGAGGCGGCTCTCAGCTCGCGTCACTCATGGGCAGACACCGCTAGGACCCACATCAGCGGCGAGTGCACGATTGGGCCAGCGCCACCGCGCCACACTTCAGTGCCCAACAGTCGCGCAGAAGCACGCCAACTGGAGCACGCAACAGCAGGTGGCCCTCAACCGACCTCTCGCCATTGGTCGGTCATCGCACGGACCCGCATAGCAACGTCGCGGGCTGCCGCTGCCGATAGCTCCAGGCGCACGCCCCCCCGATCCGTCCGAGGCCGCGATAGCGCGCAGCTTCGTTTCCGTCGTGTCCACACCCGCCGCGGTCAGCGCGTCACCTAGCTGTGCCGCCGCCTGTGTCGCGTCCCGCCAGCCGGCCAGGTAGTCCACCCCGCGCACCCACTGGACCGCGTCAGGGTCCAGGTCCTCACCGTCGAATCCGTCGTCCCCGATGCCGTCCATTCTTCAAGTCCCTTTCCTGCAAGCTGGCTGAACACTGTCCGTGCCGGGCCACGCCGTAGGAGGACTCGACGAGGGCCCCGGTACCATCGGCACCGGAGTTCGTGATCGTTTGGGAGCGATCCCCTGCCGGACCACCCCGCGCCTGCCAGGGTTTGAGGGGCGGTCCGGCGTCATGTCTGCGGTTGTTGCGCGTAGTGCCTCTTGCCGGTCACAGGCCGGAAGGCGTCAGAAGCGTTGTCGGCCGCCGGGGTACTGGATCGCCTTGCGGCACTCCGGCGCATCATCGGGCACGGGCTCTTGATCGAGCGCGTGACAGAGCGCAGCGTGGACCCGCTCCGCCTCAGCTACGGTCAACCGCAGCGGAGCAGTTGCGACCAGGTCCCCATAGCGGTGGATCTGGAGCGTCAGCGCCATCTCTCCGTCCGGTCCGCGGTTCACGGACTTGCTCGCTACCGGTGCGATCTCCCATCCCGGTGTCTCGCGTGCGGTCCGACTCATCCGCTCGTCCCGCTGGCAGATGTCGGCATCGTCATCCTCGGGTTCGGGCAGCCGTCCGCCTCTGCTCTCAGCGACCCTCAGCGCGTCCCGAAGTGTTTTAACCGGGCAATCAGGAAGCGGAGTTCCACGGCGTTGACCTTTTGGTTTTCGAGCATCATTGCCGCGTGGTCGAGCAGCTCGGCTCCCGTTTCGAGCTGGACCTCTTCCATTTCGTCGGCGAGCCGCGAGAGAGGGCTGTCTCCGTCGTCGGTCGACAGGTACGAGCGCTGTCCGGTCGGACCGGGCCAGGGAAGGAGACGCAGGTTGGCGCTCACGATGCCACCGCCATCCACGGCGAGTCGCACAGCGAGCCGGCACAGCGGCCAGCGTCCGCCTGGCGCTGCATCTGCTGCTCGTGGGCAACGAGGTAGGAGCGGACGAGCTGAACGTCCTCACCGCAGATCGGACCCCAGACGTACGGGTCAGCGATCCGCGGCACGCTGAGGCTCATTGTCGGCGTGTCCACGCAGCCCACCGCTGAGCTCGTCCCCGCCGCGCGATGGTGCCCGGGAGCGGGCGGCAAGACTTTCAGCAGCAACTCGAAAAACCTGCCGATATGGTTCCGCATGTCGACCTGCTTCCATCAGGTTGGCCATGCCCCGGGGTGCCGTCACGCACCGCCGGGGTCCTGTCTCGACAGTCAACGACCGTCTTTGGCCAAGAGGCAGTGTTCATACGGGGGTTCACGTGCACACGAAGCGTTCGCTATATCGCTCAAGGGGTTCACGATGAACCCCCTCGGCCGCATCTGGTGTGACACGATGAACACTTGACGTGACGCCCGGGGTGGGTGTACGTAGAACGTGAGCAATGAACCGAACCGCAAGTTGGCCGCAGTCATGGCGGAGGCCGGAGCCTCGAACAAGGGACTGGCCAAACGGGTTCGTGAGGTCGCGCAGCGGCACGGCGAACATCTCGGTACGACGCACGTTGCCGTTCAGCGATGGTTGGACGGGAACGGTATCCAGCGGCAGACAGCCGTGTTCGTCGCCGAGGCGCTGAGCGACAAGTTACGGCGGAGGGTCACGCCGCAAGATCTGGGATTTCCCGGTGCCGCGCCAGCCCCCACTCCCGCGGTCGGCATGGGCTACGCCGGCTCGCTGGCCGAGACCCTGAGCGCTCTGGAGGGCCTTACGCACCAGCGTCCGGAAGACGGGCCGTCGGACGAGCCACAGGTCCCGGACGTCGATGTGCATTCCGCCGCTCTCTCGTGGCTCGTCTCCCGCCCTGAAGGTGTGCCGACCTATACTCCCGCCGCCCGTCGGGTGGGCCTGCGTGACGTCGCCGCGATCCGGACCGCAGCGGGGTTCTTCATGCAGCTGGACTTCCAGTTCGGCGGCGGACACGCACACAAGGCGTTTCGGCACTACGTCCGGGAAGACGTGCTGCCCCTGCTGGGAGCCAGCTACAGCGCCAAGGTGGGTGAGGCGCTGTTCCAGGCCGCAACGGAGATGTCACAGCTTCTTGCCTGGACCGCGTACGACAGTGGAAACCACGCCCTTGCCGACCGCTACATGCTCTCGACACTGCGGCTCACCCAGGTGGCGGGCGACCGCATGATGGGCGCACGCATCCTGGCCAATATGAGCCACCAGGCCAACTACCTGGGCCAGGTGCCCCGGGCTCTGACGCTGGCCCGCGCGTCGGTGGAAGGTGGCAAGGCCGCCTCCACGCCCCGTGCAATGGCGTTGTTCTCCGCCCATGAGGCGCGCGCCCTGTCGACAGCGCAGGACCACAAGGTTGCTGCCCGCGCGATGAGCGAGGCAGAGAGGTTCTTCGAGCGTGCCGACAGCGCAGACGATCCCGAGTGGCTCTCGTACATGGATGAAGCCGAGCTGATCGGGGAGTTCTGCCACTGCTTCCGCGATCTCGGGCAGGGTGCCGAAGCCGTCCACTTCGCCGAACGCGCCGTCGAACTCACTGACCCTAAATACGCCCGTACGCTCGGCTTCTGCCGCATGGTGCTCGCCCAGAGCCAGCTGCTGAACGGCGACCTTGACGCTGCTGTGACGACCGCCGGTCTCGCCGTCGATGCCGGGGACGCCCTGGAGTCCGCTCGGTTCCAGCGGTACGTGGGTGACTTCCAACGTGAGGTGTCCGCATACGGGACGCACCCTGCCGTTCAGCAGTTCAGCGGGCAGGTACGGGACGCGATGAACCGGCTGGGCGACGAGTAGCCGAGGTCACCCCGGGTTCCAGTCGCGCGGTGCGTCCTCGTTCCGGAGCGAGGAGATCCGACGGGCGTACTCCGCAGCCGTCTCGGCGCTCTCGGACACGTTCTGCCTGAGCCATGTCGTCATGTTGAATTCCTGCACTGCACGGAGGGTGGAGAAGCCCGACCACGTACGGAGATCCCGCCCGTAGGCGCCGACGAAGGCGCCGTACTGTTCCTTGGTCTGCCATCCCAGGCTGTGATGCTCGGTGGCGGTGACCATCAGGTCCCACTCGGGGTGGTCGAAGCTGAACCGCTCCAGATCGATCAGGATCACCTGATCATTCCGGTCCACCATCAGGTTCTGCACGTGAGCGTCCCCGTGTACGGGGCCCTTCTCGGACTCGAACCGAAGGTCCGCCACACGGTCCCGCAACTCACGCGCGCGCTTCCGCAGGAACGCGCGGTCGTCCTCCGGTATGTCGACTGCCGCATTGATCCGTCGGTCGGTCCGGTCCAGGACGGGGTACGGAGGCAGATTCAGCGTGTCCGGCAGGCTGAGCGAGTGCAGATCCCGGAGGACCGCGCCCAACTCTCCGTAGGTTGCCTTGCGGTCCCCCTCCTCGATCAGGTGCCAGAACGTCACCGGATGGCCGTCGACGACCATGGGCTGCTCCAGGTCCTCAACCACGCGCGTCACGGGGAAGCCCTCGCGCGACAGCCAGCGCGACACCTGGACTCCGCCCCGGGCGGAGTCCAGGTATTCCGTCGAACGGGCGATCCGCACCACCACAGGGTGGGCAGCCAGCCGGAACAGCGCGTTCTCCCCCAAGCGGATCAGGCGCGCTCCGTCACCGTCGAGCCCCGCCCGCCGACACGCCGCGGCCAGCACCTGTGTAGCGGCGCCCGACGTGAACCCCTCTCCTGTGCTCCGCTCAGCATCAGACGGCATGCCCGTATCCACTCCCTCAACACCGCCCACCCGGTAGCGCAGACCGCCGAGGCAGGCAGCGGCCGGCAACAGACATCAAGGCGACCGTACCCACGGGCGGTGACGGCAGACGGGACCGGGGCATGTCGGGCGACCGTTCATGGGGCAACACTCCCCCAGTCACCGGCCGGAGGCGCTGACCTGCCGGTATGCGATCCGAAGAAAAGGACTACGAACAATGCTTGACATGGATCATCAAGCCGCGTTCATAGCCTGCAAGGAAGCCTGCCTGAACGCAGATACGCAGCACCTCCGTTGGCAAGCGCGGCGAAGCGTGGATCATGGGGCCGTGACGAATTCAACGGACAAGATAACCCCGGTCGAGAGGCCAGATCTTGAGCCAAAGCTCTCCGCCTACCAACAGGCGATGCGGGAACGGCTCCTCGCAGCCCCCGTTGTGTCCACACCCGAACCCTGGCAATCCGTTGCCCTTGTCCCCGTCGGCGGGCTCCTCGGAATCGGCTTCGCATCGCATCCCGAGGACCGCCGCGATCTGGTGATGGTCGTCTCACGCGACGGTCACGGCCTCTTCGACGCCGTCACTGGGGAGAAGATCGCCAGGGACCGCGAACCCGGCCCCGAGGACGAGACTCCCGACAGCATGCCGGACATGTCCTGCCCCGGCCTGGGGCCGATCACCGGAAGCCGGGTACACATAGCGGGGCTCTTCGGCGGAGGACTCCACACCACCACCGCAGACGGTTGGTATCTGGAGGTCGTCACCCCGGCGTGGCCGAATGATCGGGTGTTGCTCTCCCGTGACGGCGGGCTGCCTCACTCCGGCCCCCACGGCGAGCGGTGGTGGCACATCTTCCACTCGAACTACTCCGAATTCCGGGCAGCCGGCTTCTCGCCCTCCGGGCAGACCATCGCCGTCGCGACGAGCAGCGACATCTCGCTGTGGACACGCAAGACGGGTCAAGGCCACTCCAGCCGCGCCGAGCACTGACCGAGCGCCTGCACCGATACGGGCCTGGACCCCCCGGCGCGAACCTCGAAGAAGTACGGAGGTCTGCTCACCGCACAGACCCGGCTGGAGAAGCGTGCACAGGGTGACGGCGACGCCGAGCTTATAAAACGAGGGAAGGTCACTCGCAGTGCGCAGCGGATCCAGAAGCACTACGAACAATGCTTGGATCAAGCCGTCGTTCCTCTGGATGATGTACCGCTGCGGGTGGGGTGAGAAGGCGGACCAGGAGACCGTGCTGGCGGTCGAGATCGAGCGGGAGGGGTTCGACTGGGCGCTGCGGAATGCCTGTCTGTCGCATGACGACCGGGACGAGCACGCCGACCGCGGCGCCTGGAAGCGGGAGTTGAAGGGGGCGCCGGCGCGGGTGCAGTGGGATCCGGAGCGTGATCTGTGGTTGCGGGCGCTGCCGTACCGTTCGCTGCAGCTGGGGCCGCGGGTGAGGCGTCGCGGCGGTACGCGGATGAGTGGACGGTGGCGATCACCGATGTCACCCCGCTGGCCCGGGAGGTCCATGCGCGGGTGCGCGCCGGGGAGACCGCCGCGGCCACCGCCCCGCTCCCCCAAGACCACCCCTACCCGGCACCCGAGGGAACTCCGGGCCTGGGCCGCGTGTCCTGGCGTGGTGGCGCAGACGCGTAAATCCGGCCGCTGCGCGGTCCGGCGGGGACTGCTTCGTGTGGCGTACGGGACGTAGGGGTTGCCAGCCAACTGGGCGTGGTTCACGGCCAATTGATGCATCGTTCAGCTGCCGACCCCTGCCCGGGAATCGCGGGCGCCGCCACCCTCAAGTCGGCCCACGGAGGGCTCCCGCGACTCAGGGAGAGTGGCACATATGCCTGACATGACCCGACGCAGACTTCTCGGCTCCGCGGCCGGCGCGGTCGGTGGCGCCGCCGCGCTGTCGCTGCTGCCGCCCAGCGTCCAGAAGGCCGTCGCCGCCGGACCCGCACGTCACGGCTCGCTGCACGACATCGAGCACGTCGTGCTGCTGATGCAGGAGAACCGCTCGTTCGACCACTACTTCGGCACCCTGCGCGGCGTGCGTGGCTTCGCCGACCCGGACGCGCTGACGCTGCCGGACGGCCGGTCGGTCTTCCATCAGCCGGACGCGCAGAATCCGGACGGCTATCTGCTGCCGTTCCGCCTGAACACCCACACCTCCAGCGCGCAGGCCATCCCCTCCACCAGCCATGCCTGGTCGGTGCAGCACGAGGCGTGGAACGGCGGGAAGATGGACCGCTGGCTGCCCGCGCACCGCAAGGCGGACGGCGTCAACGGGCCGTATGTGATGGGGTATCACACCCGTGCGGACATCCCGTTCCAGTTCGCGCTCGCCGAGACGTTCACACTCTGCGACAACTACTTCTGCTCGGTCTTCGGCCCGACCTGGCCCAACCGGCTGTACTGGATGACCGGCACCCTCGATCCG